>JAZNPT010000060.1:0-23705 GCA_045589815.1 Acutalibacteraceae bacterium | reverse complement strand
ATTTTTTCTTATTCCGTTGCCCGAGCCGACAATTCCGCTAAGTTCTGCACCGCTTTCTTTATACATATCATAAAGCTCCGCAGATATTCCTCTGAGCACGGAAAGGGCAAGATCTCCAACGGTAAAATTCTTCTCAGTTATATTGAAAATGCCGCCTCTTAAATTCGGATCATTTCTGGTGCCGCAGAAACGGCAATCCGCCTTAAGATCTGTTTCAAGCTTTGTTTCCAGCAGTCTGTTAAGCTGAGGATAAACGGAATCAACTCTTTCACCCGTTGCAAGCTCGGCTGCCTCACGAAGGAATTTTTCAAGCATTGCAAATGACCTTCCGCCGCAGAGCGAACAGCCTGCCGCAAGATACTTTTTGCCGTCAAAGGGTCTTAATTCAACAGTTTTCGAGTTGATTATTTCATCCGTAAGCCAAGAAATCTGCGCACCCGTTCCAACGTTTATCAGCGCATCATCTTCGCTGCTGACAGAACCGATAAAGCTTGCCTGATTGTCTCCGAGAGCAACGCACACGGGAATGCCCTTGCAGTATCCGACTGCGTTGAATTCGGATGTTACTTCGGGAAGTCTAGGATTATTCAGTTTAAACTCATTCTTTTCAACATCAAAGCAGCCAAGACTTGCCGCATTGGTAATATGAACAACCGGCTTTTGCAGCGAGCAAAGCTGCATTACGGCATAGTCGGCAACGGTGCATATATACTTTGCGTTTTCGGGAACAATTCCGTTCTTTTCGTTATAATAATCGGTTGCGAGACCGTAACCCGAATAGCATCCGATTTCCTCTGCATAGGTTTTTCCGCTTTCGGCTGTCATCGCTGCCCTTTCATCCTGCCATGTGTAAAGAGGGCTCAGGGCATTTCCGTTTTCATCGGTATAGACTATGCCGTGCATCTGACCCGAAAATCCGATTGCCCCCACACCGTCTGTTCCGATTTCATCAAGCAAGCCGTAAACAGTTTTCATTATTTCTTCGGTATTCTGAACTCTCTCATAAGCCTTTTGCGAAACAATAAACGAATTGTTTGTCTTTGTGAGAGATTTAATAATTCTGTTTTCTTCACAGTCAAAAAGCACCGCACAGATGCTTGTTGTTCCGATATCAATACCTATTACTTTCAACTTGTTTCCTCCTCAGCAGATTGCGGCAGATTTCGGATCAAGTCGAGTTATGATATCCTGCTGAATTGCAGGTGAAAGGTCCAGGAAATTAACAAATGTACCGTGAATTCTCATTATATAAACGCCGCTCGGAGCATATTTTTTGGGGTTTGCAAGCACCTTGCGGAGGATTTCGGCAGTCGTTACGTTAACATAAAGATAGAAGGGTGAAACGCCTTCATTAAGAGGATTGAAAAACAGCGGATTGATAACCTTATCTCTGAATTCAACGCCCTTTTCCTCACAGGTTTCGGATTTGAAATATTTCGGGTCAATGCCGAGATGGGATGCATAGCCTCCGTTCATCTTATCAAAGGGCATTTTCATATTTGAAAGCATGCGGAAGCCCAGACCGTTTTCAGCGCTGCCGTAGAGAGGGTCAACGCCGTAGCCGAGCATGTCTCTTGACTTTCTTCCGTCGGGAGTAGCTCCTACCCAATAGCCGTAAAGCAAATGAGTTGAAGGCGAGCTGAAATCGGGGCGGAAGGAATTGCCCAGGTAATTCTTTGCCGATGAAACAACATCTGCAACATAAGATGCTATTTCGCCCGCTTCTTTATCAACCTTTTCAATGTTGTTGCCGAATTTATCGGCTGAAAGCAGAAATTCGTGAAGCTCCCCGTAGCCTTCAAAGTTTGCTTTGAGGGCATCAACAAGCTTATCTTTATCCTGAGGTCTTTCTTCAAGAAGCTTATCAATTGCCGAGAAGCTGTCTGCAATAACGGAAACACCGTGGATAAGACATCCGCTGCCGTTATATTTTGTTCCCTGCTTATGTATGTCACGGGCAACAATTCCGTTTTCGAGTCCGCCCATGACGCATGAAAGGAAGGGCACCCTCTGAGTTGAAAGAGCCTCTGAAGCACCGTTTGCCGCCTTTGCCATTGCATCAACAAAAAGAGCAACATTCTTTTTAAATGCTTCCCTCACATTTTCAAGCTCGCATGCTTCAATATCAACAAGCTTTTCACCCGTTACTGCGGAAACGCCGCCCGTTAAAGTCATCTCAAGAATTTTGGGGAGGTTCAGCCAGCTGTTGGTAGTGTTGCCGTTATCCTTGCCCATAATCAAAGGCTCCTGACAGCCTGCAATTGAAATATCAGCAAGGTCACCATCATCAACTCCCTTTGATGAAAGAACGGTATAAAGCGAATCATCATTGAAAAATGAAGGAGTAAGAACACCGGGGGTAAACAGGAATCTGCCCATCTCTTCATAAAGCTTGGCAGGAGTATTTTTATGAAGCTTAACAGAAAGTATGGGCTGAGGCAAATTCATATCGTAATACGCATCCATGAGCGCGTATGTTGTTTCGTTAGTCAAATCGTTGCCGCAAAGGTCACGTCCGCTGACAATAACATTCTGTGAAATCGCCCAGCTTCTGTCCGCAACATTAAAGAACACAAGAAAATGTTTGAACAATGCGGCTGCCGTTTCGCGGTCAAGCCCGTTTCTGTAAGGCTCAAAAATTCTGTCTGCATTGCCAACCGAAAAAGCAAAGGGGTTGGGTGTTTGTTCAAGGCACATTATCTGCCACATAATAATAAAAGCCTGAATAGCCTCATAAAGATTTTCCGCACCGTTTTCGGGCACTTTACGAAGCGTTTTTTCTATTATTTCAAGCTGCGCCTTTCTTTCCGAAGAAGCTGTCAGCATTTTTTCTTTTGCAAGATCTGCATAACGGTTTGCAAGGATTGTTGCGCATTCAAGAGCTATTGCAAATGCCTTATAGCCGTTACCCTCTTTGCCTTCAATCTTTTTAAGCATTTCTTTAACGCCATGTTTAACGGCAAAACGCATGTCGGGAATAAGGTGACCGGTTACCTGCTCAAAAAAGAAAATAACTTCTTTGGTGTAGCACTCGGCTTTATCATAAACCTCACCGAGCTTAACGGCATATTCGGTTTTGGCAAACTCACTTCTTGCCTTTTCAATTCTTTCGGCGGTAAATTCTTCGTTCGGTTCAATATCCGAAAAAACCGCGGCAGGGTCGCAATAACCGCTGAACTCCTCAACTTTAAATGAGGGATTGATAAGTGCGTAGCTTCTTGCAAAGGCATCATCCTGCGTTCCTGCAAAAATCTGATAGTCGCTTAAATAAATCGGAATTGTTTTAACAATTTCACGAAGAATGAGCGCTTTTTTAACTTCTTCATTCTCGTTTGCAAACTTCTCGGAAAGCTGAAGCTCCGCTTCCTTGGCAATAAACCATCCGTCAAGACGCATGCCCGCCCTCTTCTCCGCAAAAAGAGCTTTTGCCATTTCTGTTATTCTTTTGCTGTCTAAAATACAAGTCATATTTATTCTCTCCTTATGTTACAACCGTTTTTAAACCGTGGTTTCTGAATTCATCATAAAACTCTCTGATTTTTTCTGCGCTGACAAAACCGTTTTCAATTTCATATTTACCCTGCCATTTATCTTTGCCGTATTCATGATAGGCAAGGAATTCAAAAACAGCATTTTCCGTTTTAAGCGGTGCAAAATATTCAGCAAAAGCGCAAGGATTATCATTGACGACGTTAATAACAGGAATTCTGATATGTATCTGCCTTCCTGCCGCAAGAAAATGCTCAATATTTTCTTTGACCGTTTTATTTGAAACGCCAACCCATTTTCTGTGCATCTCATCATCATAATGCTTAAAATCAACAATGAGATAATCAATATATTCCGCAATCTCTTTAAGCGACGGAAACGATGCGTTTGTTTCAATACAGGTGTGTATTCCTTCTTTTTTCAGAAGCTTGAGAAGCTCTAAAAGTTCGGCAGACTGAACACAGACTTCGCCGCCCGTGAAAGTTACCCCGCCGCCGTCAAAAAACATCATCCTGCTTCTGATAATTTCATCAAAAATGCTTTCTACGCAGGTTTCGGAGGCTTTGGGATTATCAAAAGAAATGCTGTCTGCATTGGAACACCATTTGCAGGAAAAATTACAACCCTGCAAATGATAAACAAGGCGGTTGCCTGGGCCATCCTGAGAATAATTGAACCCTTTTTGCAAAATTTTCACGGTACACCACCTTTTCACACATCATAAAATAGATTTTACATTTTTTAGTTATAAGTGTCAATAAAAAATTAAATTTATTGACAATTTATTTGGCATACTGTACAATTAAAATATTTAAAAGCTATATATTATATCATTCAGGAAGTGTGCAATGCGCAAATTTAACGAAATCTTTTTGGAATCCATACCGTCAACCAACACTTATGCAAAAGATAATATTAACCAACTGGCGCTGCCTGCTCTTATAATCGCCAACGAGCAAACCGCAGGCAGAGGCAGACGCGGAAACAGCTTTTTTTCGCCCAAAGATACGGGACTCTACATGACCGTTGTCTTTTCTGCTCCCGATGACTGCACGTTGCTCACCCCGTCAGCTGCCGTTGCAACCTGCGGCGCATTAAAAAATCTCGGTGTTGATGCAAAAATCAAATGGGTTAACGATATTTTTGTTGGCGGCCGCAAGGTCTGCGGCATCCTTGCCGAGCGTTTTCTAAACAACGGAAAGGCCTATATAGCTCTTGGAATCGGAATCAATATAACCACAGAAGTTTTTCCGAATGAGCTGACTGTTGCCGGAAGCATTAATATAAGTTGCAACAAAACGGAGCTTGCAAATTCTATTGCACAAACAATTCTTGACTATTCCGAACTCCCCTGCAATTCTTTGATTGTTGAGGAATACAAAAGAAATCTTTTTATAATCGGCAAAGATATTGCATACGTTAAAAATAATGTTGAATACACAGCAAAAGCAGTTGACATAAACGAACAATGCAATTTGATAGTTATCAATGCAGACGGAACACAAAATATTTTGTCATCAGGCGAAATTTCTATAAAAATTTGAGGTAAAACTTATGAAAAACAAATTAAAGACCGCAGCAGCCTTGGTAATTGCTCTATGCTCAGCCGCAACGGTTTTTTCAGCCTGCAACGGCAAAGCGCAGGAAGAAACAACAACAGCAGCATCTGCGCCGACAAGCGCAGCCGAAATTACCACCAAAGAATCTCAGGCCGAAATTCCCGTAACCGAATTTGAAATTGTTTCTCAAAACGAACATTACACGTATTTCAAAGCCCCCGAAACAACCAAAAAGCATGTCATTGAGTATTCATTTGCTGCTCCTCAAAACCAAAATACGGTTTCGTTATCTCAGCATGATCAACCAGCAAAAAACAATGCAGAAACGCACAAAAGCAATTCTTCAAACGAAACAATCGATGATATCAGCAAAGGCATTTCTGTTTTAACAAAAACAACTCCTGTCAGCATCGGAAATTCCGCAATGATTATGATTCAAGGCACTCCGGGCAAAAAATACAGCATCGACTTTTATGAAACTGCCGTAAAAAAGGCAAACTACAGCGAGCTTGCAGACAAAACCGCTGACGAAAACGGCTTTGTTACCTGGGTTTTTGAAATCACGGATTCTTGCGAAACAGGAAACAGAAAAATAGTTGTTAGTGAGAAAAATTCCGACAATTATCTTCAAACATCAATTACGATTAACTAATATAAAAGGAGAAAACCAATGAAAAGAAAAGGACTCTATCAAAGCAAAAAATTCCCCCAACGCACATGCGAATTCTTCACTGCTGATAACGGCCTGCTTTCCAACAAGGCTCTTTGCGTTGCCGCCGATAAAAACGGAACAGTTTATATCGGAACGGAGAGCGGTCTGAATTATACCAAGGCTGACGGTTCAATCGGCAGCTTTAAATGTTCAAAGGTTCAAGCAATATTCGCAGCGGAAGAAGCTGTTTATTTCGGCGGCGGAAATATTCTGTATTCTGCAAAAGACGGAAAAATCAGTCAAATCCAGACTTTGGAAGATGACATAATTCAAATAAGCGGAACCGATAAAATTTATCTTATAACCGCAAGCTGGCTTTACATACTTAATAACGGCAAATTTGAAAAATTCTTCAGCACGGAATTTATGCCTGCCGACCTTGCCGTAAGTGGAGAAAGAATTGCTGCCGCAAGCGGCGACAACCTTATTCTTGTGAACGGCAAAAGAAAGCATTGGATGACCATTTTCCACGAACACTCAACCATGCCTGAATTCGAAATCAACTGCATCTCTTTTGACAACAGCCTTGGTTTCCTCTGGCTCGG
The DNA here is from genome assembly GCA_045589815.1 of Acutalibacteraceae bacterium. GTDB lineage: Bacteria > Bacillota > Clostridia > Oscillospirales > Acutalibacteraceae > CAG-177. The sequence continues at coordinate 17,400 of JAZNPT010000060.1, read as the reverse complement.
GACGGATAAGGGCGCTTACATATATGATTATAAAACCGGCTGGTACGGCCACAAAGAAATTAACTGCCTCCCCGAAGAAGAAATTTTCAAAATCCGCTTTGCAGATGACGGCAGAGTTATCCTCTCCTCCGAAGCAGGTCTTATTATAATCAACAACGGTTCGCGCAAATATCTGCCCGCAACCCGTTGGGCATGCGAACCCAAGCTTAACGATGCCCTGGCAGTTGGCAACAGCATCTGGACTGCAACAGATTCAGGCGTCAGCAAAATAACCGAAATTGAAATGACTCTTGCCGAAAAAGCAGATTACTGCTTCAATCTTGCGGAAGACAAATACATCCGCACTCTCGGCTATATAACAGGAATTGACGGCATTAAAAACGGAGATATAAATACCGGAAAACCCAGTATATCTGATAACGACGGTCTTTGGACTCAAACCTACATCGGCGCTCTCGCTTATTGCTATGCCGTTACCAAAAACGAAAAAGTTCTTGAAGCTGCAAGACGTTCAATGAAGGCTATGGGATATCTTGCTAAAGTCACAGGCAAAAAAGGCTTCACGGCAAGAGCTGTTCGCTTTGAAGGCGAACCGGGTTACGGCACGGTTGTTAAAAGAGACGGTTCCGAATGGCATGCCGCCCCGAACGGCGAATGCGAGTGGCTCGGAGAAACCTCCAGCGACGAAATGACAGGCCATTTCTTCGGATTTTCACTCTATTATGATTTTTGCGCAAACGATGAAGAAAAAGCATATATAAAAGAAATCGTCTGCGATATCATTGATCACATTCTTGAAAACAACTACAAGCTTTGCGATGTTGACGGTTTACCCACAACTTGGGCAAATTGGGACCCTGCTCAGCTTAACGGCAACTGCATGTGGCTTTGGGAAAAATGCATCAACTCCCTTGAAATTCTCACTTTCCTTGACGTTGCTTATCATATTTCAGGCGATGAAAAATACAGAAAAGAGTTCCTCAGACTTGCAATTGACGAGCACTATCTTCTCAATGCCGCACAGCATAAAAAGGCGGACGGCCACACATGCCATATTGATGATAACCTCGGCTTCCTTTGCACGGCAACGATTCTGCGCATTGAAAAAGACCCCGCTATCAGAAAATATCTTCTCATGGGCATGAAGCACCATTGGGAATATGAAAAACCTGAACATTGCGTTCTCTTCAATCTTATCTACGGTGCATTTACCGATGAGCCCTGCGACCTTGATTTTGCCGCGAAAACACTTCGTGATTTCCCGCTTGATTTCGTTCACAGACCGATTATTAATTCAGCTCGAAAAGGCCTTGTTTTTGACACCGAGCAGGAGCGTTGGGGTGGCTCACCTCAGCTTAAGGAAGCTCTTGAAATTGATGAGAGAATCATTCACAATTATGACAGCAACATGTTCATGGTTGATGAAGGAAACGGCACAAGCGCCGTAAGCCCGAGCACATATCTGCTCCCCTATTGGTTTGCAAGATATTACGGCATTATCGAAGAAAGTGAATGATGTTTATTTCGTAATATTGACCACATAACAAAAGAAGCAGGCAACACACGTTAACGGTGTTACCTGCTTCTTTTATTTTTATTTAAGTGTTAAGGTCGCATTGTAGTCATCAATGTCATAGTTTCCTGCGCTGTTTTTAAGCAAATCAAAAATATCTGCTTTTTTTCCGTCCCAACCCTTGATATCAATTTTTTTGAATATGAAATTTAATCTATAAAGCAGGTTAAGCCATACATCACCCTTTGGCGTTCCCTCGACAAATGTCTGGTTACCCTCAAAAGCACCGCGTACAACTTCTGCAGCATAATCAAGCGCACGCATATTCTTTATGCTTTTATCGCATTTGATGAACAGCAGCCTTGCAAGAGTTCCGACTTTGACCTTGCATATAACCTTGCCCGCTAGACGCAGACCCTTCTTTGTTATGCCATTATCCTTAATGCCAAGCTTTCTCATGGCATGCTCGGTATCATCTCTCATATCTGTAATAAGATTCACAATCATGGAATCGAATCTGTCGGTAAGATACTTTTTGCAATTATCTGTATCCCACTCAAAATCGGGCGTAGGAATGCTTTGGATGTCAACCGTATTTTTGTCAACAACAGTAACAAGTCTGATAAAAGCAGGGTCAGCAATTACAGAACCGGTTGTTATATCATAAAGCTTGTTTCCTCTTTCTGTAATCAATTCATTGATGCTCTGATTATGCATGTGACCCGTAAAAATAATATGTATACCGTTATCGGCAAGGAAAGTTGCAAATTTGTAAGCATCTCTGATCAGAATTTGGGGAATTATCGAAAACAAAGGCTGGCCGGGGAGAATCGGATAGTGGCACATTGCAACAATAGTCTGATTGTCCTCCCTTGCTTTTTCCGCCTGTTCCTTAATCCATTCCAACTGTTCTTCAAAGAAGTAATACTTGCCTTCTTTTTTTAAGTCACAGTTAAGAGCCATAAGTCTGACATCATCAGAAAGCTGAGCCACATAAGAAAGATGCTCTCTGTCCACGGCTATTGCATCACCAAAACCAAAATCCCTGTACATATCGAACAGTTCGTTTCTTTCTGTGTGTTCCGGTGAATATCTTCCGCTTTCACCAAAAGCAAACGTATCTTCTCTTTTCCATTTAAAATCGTGGTCAGCAGTAACAACATAGATTTTTTTGCCGTTGTTTTTCAGATCGTAAAGAAGTTTAATAAAGCCCTCATGGCTCTTTCTTTCTCCATTGAAAGACAAATCTCCTGCAATAAGAACAATATCCGCTTCATTGGCATTTTTGAGAAATTCAAAAACACTTTTGTTTATGCTTTCAGTCTCGGCGAAACACTTTTGTTCATAACGCATAAACTCATCATATTCTTTGCCGCTGCAACCGAGTGCAGAATCAAAAAAATGCGGGTCTGCCATTACATAAAACTTTAATTGCTTCATATTCATTTCTCCCATGGATTGATACTTTTATATTACCAAAAGTTTTTTTAAAAGGCAAGGTTTCACTTTTATTTATCGGTTCTTCTTTAATTCATGTGTTGCAAAAGGAAACCAGTGGAAGTATAATTATATTAATAACAGATTTTCAGGAGTTTAATTTAATGAGCAAACCGAATGTAATTATAATAATGACCGACGATCAAGGTTACGGCGATTTGAGTTGCATGGGTGCAACAGATTTCAGAACGCCAAACATTGATGCCGTTGCAGAAGACGGCATCAGATTCTCTTCAATGTATTCTGCCTCCCCCGTATGTTCGCCATCAAGAGCATCACTTCTTACGGGCAGATATCCCGCAAACGCAGGCGTCAGGGCTATTCTTGCGGCCACCGAAGAGCATCAGGACTCACTCCGAATGTTCCCACCATTGCGACTGCCCTGAAAAAGCTCGGTTATTCAACAGGTATTATGGGCAAATGGCATCTTGGACTTAAAGATGAGTGCAGACCAAACGCAAACGGTTTCGACGAATTTTCCGGATTTCTTGCAGGTTGTGTTGACTACTACTCACACATTTTTTATTGGGGAATGGCAGACGGTAACACAAATCCGATTCACGATCTTTGGGAAAACGATGAGGAGATTTATGATAACGGTGAATACATGACCGAAAGAATAACCCGCAAAAGCATTGAATTCATTCAGAAACACCATAACAAACCTTTTATGCTTTATGTTGCATATAACGCTCCTCATTATCCGATGCACGCACCTGAAAAATATATCAGACGATTCCCCTATCTTTCAAAGGACCGTCAGATTATGGCAGCAATGATAAGCGCAGTTGATGATGGCGTCGGAGAAATCAGAAATGAACTTATCCGTCAGGGAATTCTTGAAAACACCGTTATCTATTTCCAGAGTGACAACGGACCTTCAAGAGAGTCAAGAAACTGGCTTGACGGAACTCAGGATTATTATTACGGCGGAACTTCAGGCATGTTCAGCGGACATAAATTCAGCCTTTTTGAGGGCGGAATCAGAATACCCGCCATTCTCAGCTGGTATGGCAAAACAAACCGTTCCGTTGAAAATGCGCCCCATATTTCAACAGATATTTTCCCGACAATTCTTGAGCTTTGCGGCGGAAATCCAGCTGAATATGAGCTTGACGGAATGAGCCTTGTTCCGATGATTGACGGAACATCAAGTGCAGAGCATGAATATATTTTCTGGGAAATGGAAGGTCAAACCGCCGCAAGAAAAGGAAAATATAAGCTTGTACTCAACGGTCAACTTGTTGAAGGCGAAAAACAGCGTGCGGAGATTTTTCTTTCAGACCTCGAAAACGACCCGGGTGAAAAGATTAATCTTTGCGATGAATTGCCTGAACTTTGCAAAGAGATGAAGGACAAAGCACTTTCATGGCGCACGGAAATCGAAACAACCTGGAATAAAAAATTCGCAAAGAATTACTCAAGCCTCACTTGATTTTAATTAATTCCGCAATAAGGTTTTGATGATTGCACGTTAAACATTATCCTGACATTTTACGATAGTATTGCACCACAGTATAGTTATCTGCCCACATCACAGGAAAAGTTTTGGAGGCATTATGTTTTTTTTATTGATTGTGATATATATTGCATTTATAGGTCTCGGAGTTCCGGATTCTCTAATCGGTTCAGCATGGCCTGCCATTCATGCGGAAATGAACATATCCGTTGAATCTGTGAGTATTCTTACGTTTATTATTTCCGGATGCACCGTGTTATCAAGCATGTTCAGCTCAAGCATTCTTAATAAATTAGGAACTGCCAAAGTTACCGCTTTCAGTACAGCTATGACCGCAGCAGCTTTGCTTGGTTTTTCAGCGGCTCCGTCTTTTTTGATTATGATACCGTTAGCTGTTATCCTTGGACTTGGTGCAGGTGCAATCGATTCCGGACTTAATAATTATGTAGCACTCCACTTTAAAGCAAGCCACATGAATTTTTTGCATTGCTTTTACGGAGTAGGTGTAAGTCTAAGTCCTTATCTTATGTCGCAGGCATTGAGCAATGCAGGATGGCGCAGCGGTTATCGCTATGCTTTTTATGTTCAGACGGCCATCACATTATTGCTGATTGTGTCCGTTCCTCTTTGGAAAAAAACTTCATCAGTTGAACAAGCGGAAGATGAAAACAGTGTAAATCTCACCCTTTTGCAGATGGCAAAAATGCCCGAAGTTCGTCAAGTATGGATTATTATGTTAGCAACAAATGCAATTGAATATGCATGCGGCGTCTGGGGAAGCACATACCTCGTAGCAGAAAAAGGATTTCAAACAAAACACGGTGCACTTGCCCTGACAGTATATTATGTCGGAATGTCCGTCGGACGTTTTCTTTCCGGCTTGCTTTCCGATAAAACAAGCACCTGGAAACTAATAGGAATAGGTTCTGCAATTCTCGCTCCTGCAATTGCACTTATGCTCTTTCCCCTGCCCGGTGCATTCACTGTGGTTGGTTTGTTCCTTGTAGGTCTGGGCAACGGATCCATCTATCCGAATATGATACACCTGACACCGTACAACTTCGGCCGAGAAGTATCACAATCGATTATGGGTTCACAAATAGCTTTTGCCTACATTGGCGTTATGCTTGCTCCGCCTGCGGTCAGTCTTATAAGCAAGGTGTTTGGCATAGAAATATATCCCATTCTGCTCGCCGTACTCTATATAATAATGGTTATTGCTCTCAGATGCTTTATAAGCCGGCTTAAAAAGCTGAACAGATATCAAAAAAAAGCGAACAGCAGATGAAATTAATGTGACGATACGCCATCGTCCTTACAATATATTTAATTCATCAATTTCAAAGCACATGCCTTCATACCTGTTGTGAAGGTTTTTTTCTTTGCTCTGATTGACGGCAAAAACTTGATTTTTCGAACGAAGAATCGCAATTTTAATGTTTTTATCCACATTTTCAATGAAATACCTTTTTGCCTTCTTATAAAGCGGATCTTTAGTTTTGAAAACATCAGGAATTTGAACTGATGATGAACTGCAAAGCAAATCGCAAAGAATTTTTTCTCTTAAAATTTCCTTGTCAGATTTATCGCAAAAGAAATTGAAAAGATTTTCAGCATAGTCACTAAGCTTCATTTTGCTTCCGTTTACAGAATTCCCGAAATCATTAAAAATGTCGAACGGTAAAATACCAATCTCATCTGTAAGATACTCAAGGGTAAGTAAAAAACGGCCGCTGTTATAAAGCCTGTCAACAGCATCTTCACAGTTTTTAAGCATTTTTATCTCTTCATGCGAAAGCCACGGAGTTGAAGTGACCTCATAAGGCGGCTCTTCAGTAAAAGTGCATGGATATTTTCCCCTGTTTTCGCGCATATCCGCACCGTAAAGAAGTTTTAAAAATCCCATCTGGAGCATCTGTGCTTTAAGCGAATAAGCAATATTAAAGCTGTTTTTAAAGCTTTCAAGGTCTTCGCCCGTGAGCCCTGCAATAAGGTCAATATGAATATGCATATTTTTGAAGCTTATAAGTTTTTTTATGTTTTCAACAAGTTTTTTTGTGTCCGTCTTTCGGTTGATTGTCTTTAATGTTTCCTCATTAAAGGACTGCATACCTATTTCAAGCTGAACAGCACCGTGAGGCATCGACGACAAAATGTCAAGCGTGCTTTCTTTTAAAATATCTCCTGCAATTTCAAAATGGAAACACACATTCCGAGGAATTCCCTTACCGTAATTCTCTTTAATAAAAAGTAGGATATCGTTGGCTCTTTTGGTATTTGCATTGAATGTACGGTCAACAAATTTGACTGTCTGTGTGCCACTGTTTGAAAGCCTGATTATGTCATTTTTCACTCTATGCAAATCAAAGAAACGAAGCGGCGAACATCTTCCCGAAAGACAGAAAGCGCAGCGGTAAGGACAGCCTCTTGCTGTTTCAATATAAGAAATTCTGCCGTTGAGATGTTCAAAAAACTCGTCATTGAACGGTGACGGTGGGCTATCTCTGTATTCCTTTTCAGGAATTGTGATGATTTCTTCATTTTTTCTGTATGTAAGGCCTGCCGCAAGGCTCAAATCGCCGTTCAAATTATCAAGAAAATCGGGGAAGGTCCACTCCCCCTCTCCCAAAAGCACAAAATCCGCAAATTCATATTTTTTAAGAATATCTTTCGGTCGATATGCCGCCTCGGGTCCGCCGAGTACAATTTTGCATTCATAGTTTCTTCTTATAATGCGGCAAATCTCGAGAGTTTTTGTAATATTCCATATATAACATGAAAAAGCCACAACATCGGGTTTTTCATTTATGATTTCTTTGGCAAACGACTCAGCATCACCGTTGATTGTGCTTTCCATAACCGAAATATCGTATGTATTTTTTGCGAATTCGCGAACACCCGCAAGCAAACACCAAGGAGAAAGCGAAGCATGGACATATTTTGAATTAAGACAAGCAATAATAACCTTCATATTTTCTCCATTCCGTTTTTTGATGAAGAAATTATATAACAGTTTCACAGTTAATTCAAGAGTTACAAAACAAGCTGTTACGAATTATAAATATAAAAGAACCGACAAAAAGTATAAAGAGTAATAGGGATTTTACTTAGATGATATATTTGAGAAATCTACGCCTCATATACTTCGTCATAAATTTTGTTCTATGCTTCAATGGGCAGGTGTTGACATAAAAGACAGCGCAGGAACTCATGGGTCATAACGATTACGATGTCACTGCCAATGTATACACTCACGTAAACAATGATTTGAAAGTTGCAGCGGCAAGTCTTCAGAACGAATATTTAAACAACTTTTTAAAAGCTGAAAAACAACCCCAAAAAGTTGATTTAACATCAAAAAAACACAAAATTACACATAAAAGAAAAGACAGCAGTTGGGGAAATCCCTTCTGCTGTTTTCACTTTTAAAATATCTGCTCACTTTCTTGTATAAATAATATCACAAATGAAAATAAAATCAAAATCCATACTGTTGAATATCGAAACTGCGTGTGATATAATTAACTTAACAAATAGGAATTTGCACGAAAGGATAAAAATCATGTTCAGAAAAAGTATGGCTTTTTTGCTGGCTTTAACTATGTTTATCAGCTTGCCGTCAATCGCATCCGCTGAAGAAAGTGTTCCCGAAAAGGAAGGTTATGTGCTTGATTTCAGCACCGAATTTAACGATGGCAAATTAAATACAGAGTATTGGTTACCGCAATATTTACCTCACTGCACTGCCAATACAGAAGGCTCCTCTGCAAGATATAAAATTGAGAACGGTTGTCTGAATCTGTATATTACAAAAGATTCACCTGATTATTTCGGCGGACAGCCCGGCTCGGCAGATCCCGATAATCTTCTATGGATAGCCAACGGTATTCAGACTTGGGAAAAGAATAATCTGCATCCAGGCGGTGCTCAGCAGACTCAAGTTGAGCCTTATGAAGGATATGCTACACAGTACGGCTACTTTGAGATAAGAATGAAAATGCCTGACACAGGTGGCGGCGGATACGCTTCATGGTGGCTTATTGGCACTCAGGATGATGCTGCTCCTGACGGAACAGGTTCTGTTCAGAATGGCGAAATAGATGTCTTGGAAACCTTTTTTAAATCACCGGGAGTATTTGAACCCAAAGTTCATGCTTGGGATGACCCTGATCTTAGTGAATGGGCAAGCAAGGTTGAGTTGGATGGAGAACCGATGGATTACGTGAACGAATTCCACACATATGCTATGGACTGGAGACCCGAAGGGATAACGTTTTATGTTGACGGAAAAGAAGTGGCGCAAACAACAGAGTCGCCGCAATACAGAATGTGTATAATTCTTTCAATGTATATAAATTCAGATTTCAGCGGTTGGGATGAACCTGAAAATGAATATCCCATTGAATGGTTTATTGACTATGTTCGTGTCTATAAAGATAAAAACGGCTATGACGAGAGCAACAGACTTACAAAATTCGAGCGCTTCGTAAAAGATATGTGCGACTCACTTACCGCTTTTTGGCATCATGTTTTATCTTTTTTTCAAGACCTCTGTCCACACTGTCATCAGTTCTTTGAGCGTTTGTTAAGTAAGATTCCTGCTTTGTACAGAACAACAAATTCCAATTTATCGGACTCCTTCGGTGATTTTTATCGATGGTGTCTTGTGCAATCCTATCGTCTGCAATATGACAAAGCATAGGCAATAATAAGAGTTAATAATTAAATTTATACACAAGAAAAAAGACAGCAGTTGGGGAAATCCCTTCTGCTGTCTGGAGTTTCGGGCGTTTTTAACCTACAAAAAAGGGGCACATAGTCCTCGAAAAACGGCGATATTTTACGGTAATGATGCTAATTTAGAAAATAATGATTTTTAAAAAAGCAAAAGAAAAATCCCGAAACCCTTGTGTATCAACGGTTTCGGGACTTGAATGGCAGGGGCAGAAGGACTTGAACCCTTGGCACGCGGTTTTGGAGTTCATCTGGAGGTTTTATTTTTGGTGCTTATTACTGTTATTTAGTTTTATACATTTTGCTTATTTGTTTATTGTGAACAATAGTCTGCCAATTTTACATCAACGACATTTTTCTTGTACAGAAATTTTGCACAAATGTTAGAAAGATGTTAGAAGCCGTGTTAGAAGAATGAAAATTTCTGCCACTTTTTTCAATTTGTTGACTAAATCATTCTGAAGAATCAATTTTTTCTTCTATGATTTTTGTTCAAAAACCGCGTGCATTAAGTTTTAACAATTCAATTTTTTAACTATTATTCAGTCAATAATTTCGTAATAAAAACAGATAATCCGCAAGCCGTTCATCCAAAATGGAATTCGACAGATACGAATTATCTGCTAATTAGATAGTGTGTCTAACGGAAATATAATTTCCATGATTGGCTCAAAGGCCGGCACACCATCTACTATTATTATATTTATTTTTCCTATGTGTCAATACTACTCTAAATTAAGGCTCTACTATATTGAATTTGGCGTTGCCTGCCGAATCAAACTGATTGAGGTTGTTAACGATGAGCTCAAGCTTTGAAGCATCGCCCTCAAGCCTCATTGAAGCTCTGATTTTATCCATATCTTTCTGAATGATAAGCGCAAGTGCTTTCTGAGGACAGGTTACGGTAAGCTCTGCGTCATCCGAATTCGTGTTAGCATACTGCAGCAAGGCTCCGTTATTGAAATGAAGCATAATTTTTTCCTGCGTATCCGCAACAACAATGTTTATTTTAAAGTTCTCATTTGAAATTGTGTCTTTATCCAAAAGAATGGCAACATAGTCAAAAACCATTTCTGCAGTTATATTTCTGATAACGCTGCCGTCTGTTTTTGCATTCGCGCCCTTTTGTGCGGCATTTCCGCTTCGCAGCTCAAGTGCGGCGGAAAGATAAGCATTTCTCCACGCACCCGATTCAGCCTGATATCCGAGCTGCTCGAGGGCGTCTGCACAAAGCAATCTTGCCGCTTTGTTTTCGGGGTTGGCAAAAACAAGAATATTCGTAACCTCTGCAACCCATTGATACTCACCTTTATCAAAATCAGCCTTCGCTTTGCGGAGAACCTCATCCGTATCTCCGAGATATTCGACCCATTTCTTCGCACTTTCTGAAGGCTCAAGAGGATTGAGATTGACAGGGTTTGCATCGTACCAACCCATATATTTCTGGTAAACAGCTTTTGAATTGTGGGCAACCGTGCCGTAATACTGGCGGGTATACCAATTCTTTGCAAGTTCATCGGGCAATTCGATCATATTTGAAATTTCATCGGATGAGTATCCCTGATTTATGTAGGTGAGAGTCTGATCGTTGATGAATTTATAGACAGCCGCAGTATCCGCAAGATAATCATTGACAAATTCATTGCCCCAATGCGGCCAGTTATGGGATTGGAAGGTGACCTGCACATCATTTCCGTAAAGAGCAATCGCTTCGGTTATGTATTTCGCCCATGCATTTCCGTCACGAATCTGTGCTCCTCTTAACGTATAAAGATTATGAAGAGTTGCCGTGCAGTTTTCGGCAACCCAAAGTGCCTTCATTTCAGGGAACCATATGTTCATTTCTGCGGGAGCTTCAGTTCCGGGAGTCATCTGGAATTCCATTGCGACACCGTCGATTGTGTAAACTTCACCCGTGTTTTTGATTTCGTATGTCGGTCTGATAAAGCTGACCATTCCCGTTGACTGACCCATTCCGATTCCCATTGCCATTTTGCCTGTTTCCGACTGTTCAAGGAAAACGCCGTACTGATAAGACGCTCTTCTGCCCATACCCTTGCCTGCATAGAGATTTTCGCTCACTGCGTGTTCGGTAAAATGCTCGGGAACAATAATCGGGATAAGACCGCTTGTAAGCTGTTCATCAAGCGAGAGCGTACCGTCGGCAGCCTGTTCATCTGTCATTATGCCTTTGATACCGCCGTAATGGTCAACATGTGGATGAGAAATAATAACAGCTTTAATAGGAAGCTTGCCGAAATTCTTTTCAACAAGCTGCATTGCCGCCTGAGTGCATTCAACGCTCATCAAAGGGTCAAAAATTATCCATCCCGTATCGCCTTTGATAAGAGTAAGGTTTGCCATATCATAGCCTCTGACCTGATATATGTTTTCACAAACCTTAAAAAGACCGTAGGCGTGGTTGTTTTTAGTGTTTTCCCAGAGGCTCGGATTCACCGTATCCGGGCATTTTTCATAGTTATCAACAAAGCCGTATGCCTTCTGGCTCCAGATAACATTTCCGTCAGCATCCTTTAGTTCAAGCTCTTCGGGTGCATCAATAAGCCCTTTTGTTGCAAATTTATATTCCGTTTTATCTTCAAAATCAAGCACGGAATAAATTGCAGAATTAACCTTGACCGTCTGCTCCGTTGCCGCTTTTGTGTCTGCATTTAATCCAAGCTCGGCAACCATATCGGCATCTTGTGTGTCGCAGGAGGCAAAAGCAAACAGCATTGCCGCTGCGAGAATAAATGACACTGCTTTTTTCATACAGTTACCTCACTTTTTATTTCTCTGTCGCCTTTTTTGAAAAGCTTTCTGAAACCTTCAATCACAACGCAGATACCGAGAATTATAATCAGCGTTGCAAACACAAGCTGAAGTACGTCGCCGAAAATGTCTGTGCTTGAAGACATGATTAGTGCAGTTGTCTTGTTGTAAACCGTCATGCCCAAAGCTGTGAAGGTTACAGCAAGCATTGCGCCAAGAGGAATATACATAAACCATCTTACCTTTTTGCTCCTCTTGAGGAACACCGCACATGCAAGGAACGCAAATACAGACAAAAGCTGGTTTGACGCACCGAAAAGCGCCCAGATATTCTTATAGCCGACAAGCGTAAGACCGTATGCAAGCACAAGGGTAATAACTGTCGCAAAATACTTATTTGTAAGCACTTTTCTGACCTTACCCATATTCTCATCGGTTATGGAATCGTCAAGGAAAAGCTCCTGGAAGGATAGTCTGCCGACACGGGCAACAGAGTCAAGGGAAGTCAGCGCAAAGGCTGAAATTGAAAGAGTGATAAGAGTATAAACTATATCCGAGGGCAAACCGAGATTTGTCAAAAATCCCGAAACTGCACCTGCAAAAACCTGTGCGGGAGTATTCCAGCCCTGTGCAGACGCTTCGCCACTTGCAAAAGACGCAACCGCAATGAGAGCGATTACGGCAAGCATGCTTTCAAGAAGCATTGAGCCGAAAGATACGGGAAGCATATCTTTTTCATTCTTAATCTGCTTTGATGCCGTACCCGAAGAAACCAAAGAATGAAAACCCGAAACAGCACCGCAGGCGATAGTAACGAAAAGGATGGGGAAAAGATAGCTGCCGTCAACCTCGAAGCCGACAAATGCAGGCAGATTAATCTGAGGATTTGCAACAAACACACCAACAACCGCCGCAACTATCATTGCAACAAGCAGATAACTGTTTAGATAATCTCTCGGCTGCAAAAGAATCCAGACAGGAACAACTGAAGCGATAAGAATATAAGCAAAAACAAGAATATGCCAGATATCAAGCGAAAGAAAAATCGGCATTTTAAGTCCGATGATTATTGATGCAACAAGCATTACAATTGCGATGGCGGTATTAACAGCTGTCGGCAATTTGGCATATTTGAGGATAAGACCGAGAGCAACCGCAAACACGATAAACATCACCGATGTTGTGGCAACCGCACCGTTTGCCGTTATGTTTGCGCTCTGCACACCATCGGTTACGGTAAAGCCCATAAAAGTACCTGCCACTATGTCGGCAAATGCCGCAACAACAAGAATGCAGAAAAGCCAGCAGAAAAGCAGGAACATCTTTTTCCCTGTTTTACCGATATATTTTTCAATTATGTAGCCAATACTTCTGCCTTTGTTTCTGACAGAGGCATACATGGCTGCAAAGTCCTGAACAGCACCGAAAAACACACCGCCGATAAGCACCCAAAGCAATACGGGCACCCAGCCGAATATTGCTGCCTGAATCGGTCCGTTGATAGGACCTGCACCTGCAATCGAAGCAAACTGATGTCCGAAAACAACACTCTTGGGTGCAGGCTCATAGTCCACGCCGTCACGCTGCTCATAAGCCGGAGTTTTTCTTTTAGGGTCTACTCCCCATTTTTTTGCAATCCACCTGCCGTACAAAATATATGCCAGAAGCAAGACGGCAAGAGATATTAGCATTATTGTAACACCGTTCATGATATCCCCCTTTTTCAAATACAATTCAACTTAAATCAATAATGCGCCTCTCCGCATTCACATTCGGGCAGAATATTAAAAATTTTGTGGAAGAAATTACCTATTCTCCAGAGCATACTCCAGAACCAATGGTCGCTGTGGCAGATATGCTCACATTCCTCTTCAGCCCATATATTTTCCTTGCCGCAAAGGTCGCAGGTTTCATCAAAGTTATCATCAATATGATATCCTTCATCAAGCGGTAATTCTTCGTGGCCGTAGACAAATTCTTTGCATTCATTACAGTAAAGTCCGTTGGTATAGCCGTGCTCCGTGCAGTTTGAAGGTGTTCCGTCAACGATTTCAAGCTCATGCTCGCTGCCGTCATCCGAAAAATGAGCTATGCGGTTAAGAGCAACCTTGAATTTGCCTTCGGAGAAACAGTTGTGCACGTCAAGATAATAGGTTTCACCTGCTTCAAAATAATAAACAAGGTCAAAATCCGTGCCGTTGACATCCAAACTATCGGTAATCCATTCGCCCTCTGCATCATGAAGGGAGCAATCGGGGTCGGCGTTTTCAGATACGGATTTGAAGGAATAAAAGCCGCTTACTTCGGGAGTAAATCTGAACCAGAAAACTTCAAAGGTTGCAACATTTTCAAGCTCATATTCATCGCCGTCATTGATGTCTTTTCCTAAAAAGACTTCGCCGCAGGGGCAGTAACCGAGAAAAACAATTTCTTTGTGGTCGCATGCTTCGCCGCAAACAATGCAGGCACCGTTTTCGAAGCTGTGGCCGCATTCGACAATAAGGTCAAAGGTTTGAGTGATATCGGCCCATGCAAAAACGTTCAGATAATATTCTTCACCCGCTTCAAACTCATATTCAAGCCTGAAATCCAGACCTTCTTCGGTGTCATCCCAATATTCGCCAAAAATCTCTTCGCCGTTTGAATCAAACAGGTAAGCACCCGTGTCAACTTTGTCAGATTCGGTTCTGAAAATATATTTGGCTGTTTTTTCGGGAGCAAACTTAACGAAAACGCCATCAGAGGATTCTGTTGTAATTGTCAGAGTATCGCCGTATTCTGTTTTATAGTCATAGTCGGGAGCATTCGGATTTTCGTCAACAATTGCAATTCTGCCGTCGCCGTCGGGGTTACCGTATTTTTCGGCAGTTATTTTTCCGTCAAGGGTTTCGACGAAATATTTAATGAGCATTTCGGAATCGCAGGGAAGTCCTTCCTGCTGAAGAACTCTTGCACCGTCAAGCATTGTAAGTCCGTCGCCGCCCTGAAGAAGCACATAAGTGCTGCCTGTGAGTGTATACTTTTTGTCAAGATCAACAGGTTCGCCGCCAATACAGACATTCTGAACACGGCGTTCCATTGTTTCGTCAACCTCCACAAAATCACCAAGCTGATCGGTAATAACGGGAGTTTTTCTGTATGTGTGGATTTCGAATGTCATACCCGAAACCTGGAAAAAGCTGCCGAGTTCTTCGGGGCACTTGCGTGCACCGTGCTCAAGTATGTCAATAATCTGCTGACCCGTAACCTCAAGAACACACATATTGTTATTGAATGCATTCACATCCATAAGACTCTTTCTTGTTACGCTTCCGACCTCAACCTCTGCACGGATACCGCCGCCGTTAGCTATTGCTACGTCAGAGCCGGTTACCGCAAGGTAAGCGTCGGCAACAAAATCACCTGCATTGGTTTCTCTCTTTCTTACAGCTCTGCTCAAATCGGAATCACGGATAATAAGATTTGCTTCGGATGTGCCTATTTCTTCAAAAAGATATGCAATGTCTTCGTTGTAACCGTCAATTTTTTCCTTAACGGCAGTGTAAGCTGATTTTGCGTCCGACGACATCGTTTCAATATCAACATTATCGGGATTTATAAGTTCAAAGCTTTTGTTGTCACCGCTGATTGTGAAAATACCGAAGTTTGCAAACTTTTCACCCGTTGATGTAAGGAAAACATCTTCGTTATCTTTGTTTTTATATACTGCTTTTTCCGTTGTTTCATGGGAATGAGCATCAATGAAACAGTCTATACCGTCGGTATTTGCAATGATATCGCTTGATTTCCAACCGTCATTCGAACCGATAATTCCCGCATGACCTACCGCAACAACATAATCCGCACCGTCATTTATCGCTTCGTCAACGCTTTCCTGAATGTTATTATAAAGGTCTTCATTTGTCATTTCGCCGGGGTAAACGGGAAATCCGTAAATAAAATTGCCACCTTCATCCTTGAAATATTCGGGAGTTGTTGAGGTGATTGTATCCGGAGTTGAAATGCCCACAAAGGCAATCTGATATGCTCCGAAATCTTCAATGGCGTAAGGCTTAAGCACAGGCGAAAGAGAGGTAAGATCATAGAAATTTGAGCTTATGTAATCATATTCCGCCTTGTTCTGTGCAAGGTCAAGGAATTTCTCCATGCCGTAGTCAAATTCATGGTTGCCGGGCACCGCATAGTCATAGCCGACTGCGTTCATAATATCAACTATAGCTTCGCCTTCGGTTGTTGAACCGATAACCTCGCCCTGAATTGCATCGCCGGCATCAACAACCACAACATTTTTGCCCTGAGCAACAAGGTCTGCCTTGTAAGCGGCAAGCACGGGATAATTGTCAATTGCGCAGTGAACGTCGTTTGTATAAAGAATAACCGTATCCTTTTCCGCCGCAAAAGCGAACGGAAGAGTTGCAGCAATCATTATAACTGCAAGAGTGACTGATAAAAACTTTTTCATTTGTTTAGCCTCAACTTTTAATTATATGTTTTAAAGGTCTGTATGCCTGATATTCATTGTTAACAACACAATATCCAACATTTGGAATGCATTTCGGTTTTAATCCGTCGGTTTTGTTGGTTATAGGGTTATTTCAATTTGAATTTCAGCAACCGAAAATTTTTGAGAAGAGCCAGAGAATGCCGTTGTATTTCCAGGTGAGGCAATCCCATACGAAGTAGAAGAAACGGAGTGAGAAATATTCGCAGGGGTCATTGATGATTTCAACGAGCTTTTCAGCCTGGGCCTTGTACTCGTTGAGCTTTGCTTTTTCCGCTTCGCCCATATTCTCATCTGCAAGGAGTTCATCAATCTTTGCTTTGAGAGCTTCAATATCGTCTTCCCAGAATATTGTTACTCTCTTTTCGTCAAACATTTCAAGCTCAATGCCGATATCTGCAACCGTCTTTTCTGCTGCTGTGATTTCTTCAAGAAGAGCCTCAAAGCCTGCCTTGATTTCATCATATTCAGCCTTCTGCTCGTCGGTGAGATTATCGGGATTTACGGCTTCAATTTCAGCAATCTTATCTTCGATTGCTGCCTTATCGTCGCTTGAAACATTTTCGGGATTGTAGTTGTTTTCGATACTCTTGATTTCTTCAAGCTGCTGTTCTGTTTCGGCAATCTTATCGGTAAGAGCATCTGCATCAGCCTTGGTTTCTTCAAGACCTGCAATTTCTTCTTCTGTTACATTGCCGCTGTCGATAAGTGCCTGAATATCCTCTTTGAGCTGCTCGATTGCTTCCTTATCGTTTGACTTGTCGGTTTCTTCCGTGTAACCGCCGACAGCCTCTTCGATACGGTCAATTTCAGCCTGAGTTTCGTCAATCTTATCGGTGAGAGCATCTGCATCAGCCTTGGTTTCTTCAAGACCTGCAATTTCTTCTTCTGTTACGTTACCGCTGTCGATGAGCGACTGAATAT
>JAZNPT010000059.1:0-18819 GCA_045589815.1 Acutalibacteraceae bacterium | reverse complement strand
GTGAAGAGGCCGCTGCCCTCTTTAAGCATTTCCTTGTGTTCTACAATGTAGGCGAGCGCTCCTGGGCGATCTCTCAGAATGTTCTGATCAGCGGACGTGACAACGATGGTAATGATCTGACCAATCCCATGACCTATGCCATCATGGACGCCTATTATGACATGAACCTGCCTCAGCCCATTCTTAGCGTTAAGCTTCACAAGAAAACACCTGCAAAGCTCTATAAAGAGATGGGTAAATTTATGTTCACACCCGGTGTGCTCACACCCTCATTCTTTAATGACGACACAGTATTTGAAGCACTTAAGGGCGGCAAGGTTGAAGAAAAAGATCTGCCTGATTACTCCGTTGCTGGCTGTCAGGAGCCGCTGATTATGGGCAAGGATAACGGTAACACAACCAACAGCTGGCTGAATCTTCCGAAAATTCTGGAGATGACTCTCACCGGCGGTGTTTCAACAATAACAGGCGAAAAGCTTGTTGATGTTGATGCGTGCAAACTTCAAAATGTCCGTGAAGAATTTTATAAAAATGTTGAAAAATTTGTTGCTGCAATGGGCGAAGCGGCCAACGGCGCTTCCGCCGCTTTGTCAACTCAAAGAGTTCCCTTCCTTTCCTGCCTCATGGGCGGCCTTGAAAACGGCATTGACGCAAGAGATATACATAAGCAGGGAACAAAGTATAACGGCAGCGGATGCCTTATCCACGGCGTTTCGGTTATTGCCGACAGCTTTGCTGCGATTGATAAGCTGCTTAATGAAAGACCCGCAGATGCCGATAAGCTTGTTGATGCTCTCAAAGCCGATTTCAAAGGCTATGAGGATTTGCGTGACTTCTTGCTTTCTGCCGATAAATTCGGCAACAATATTGAAAGCGTTGATAACGAAGCAGGCGAAATCGCAGCTAAAGTTGCGGACATAGTTTCTTCAACCAAAAACTATCTTGGCAATTCTTTCAGACCCGATTTCAGCTCGCCCTCAACCCATCTCCTTTACGGCTATTGGGTCGGCGCAACTCCTGACGGAAGAAAATCAAGAGATATGCTCGGCTACGGTGTTGACCCGCTTTACGGCAGCGCTGAAAACGGCCTCGGTTTCCGCATGCTTTCAAACATGAAAATGCCGTTTGAAAAGATGAACGGCGGATATGCCTCCCATCTCGGAATTGACCCGAAATATTTCAAATCCGAAACAAATGAAGGCAAAGGCGTTGAGTTCAGAGACAAGGTTATTAATCCGCTTTTCTTTAATCCGTTAAATGACGGCGTTTCACCTTTCTATCTTTATGTTAATGTTACAACCGCCGTAATTCTTCGCAAGGTTCTTGCCGAGCCAAAGAAATATGCTCCGAGCGGTGTTTATATCATGAGAATTCACGGAACTTTTGTTAATTTCCTTGATTTGTCGCCAGCAATTCAGCAGGACATCATAACAAGGCTTGACCCAAAGTCTGCATCAATAGCATGAGGACTGTTTTATGAAAGTTATAGGAATTGATATCGGAACAACAAGCATTTGCGGTGTTCTTGTTGACACAGACAGCGGAGATATTCTGAAGTCTTTTACAAAAGAGAATGCTGCATTTTTGGAAACTGAAAACGATTTTGAGAGAATTCAAGACCCGAATAAAATTATGGGAAGCGTTTGTTCTTTGCTTTCCGAGCTGATGGATTCAAGCGTGAAAGCCATCGGATTTTCGGGCCAGATGCACGGAATAGTTTATACCGATGAGTGCGGTGCTGCCGTCAGTCCGCTTTATATCTGGCAGGATGAACGTGCCGCAAAAGAATATAAGAACGGAAAATCCTTTGCCGAGCAGCTCGGATGCTTTGCGGGTTACGGACTTGCAACCGATTTTTACAATGAAGTCAACGGAATTATTCCTGAAAACGCAAAGTATCTTTGCACAATTGCCGATTATGCTGTTATGCAGCTTTGCGGCTTGAAAAAACCGATTATGCATGTCACAAATGCCGCAAGTCTCGGCTGCTTTGATGTTGAAAAGAACCGCTTTGTGATTGATAATCCGAGGCTGCCTGACGTAACCGCAGAGTTTGAATCGGCAGGGGAATATAACGGCATTCCCGTTTGCGTTGCCTTGGGTGACAATCAGGCGAGCTTCATCGGCTCTGTGTCCGACGCCGGTGATGCTTTGATAAATATCGGAACAGGCTCGCAGATATCATGGCTTTCGGAAAAGCTTGTTGAATGCGACGGCATTGAAAACAGGCCTTTCGACGGCAAAAGATATCTTGCTGCGGGCTGTGCCCTTTGCGGCGGACGAGCTTTTGCGATGGTTGAAAAGCTTTTCAGAGAAATTGCCAACCTTTCATCGGATAATAAAAATAAATCTTTCTATTCCGAAATTGATAAACTGCTGGAGAATAAAACAGAAACAACTCTTTCGGCGGATTGCCGTTTTTGCGGCACAAGAAGCGACCCTGCTGTGCGCGGCGGCATTTTCAATATATCCGAAAATAATTTTACCGCTGCAGATATTGCCCTTTCGGTTCTCAACGGCATGGCCGATGAACTTTATCAGATGTATAAAAACGGCGGAAAGCCGGCAGCAAAGCTGGTTTGCTCCGGCAACGGCATCCGAAAAAACGCTGCGCTGTGCAGAATCGTTTCAGAAATGTTCGGATGTGAAATAAAGATACCGCTTTATGCCGAGGAGGCTTCTTACGGAGCCGCTTTGGCAGCTTCGGTTGCTTGCGGGTGCTTTGAGAATATTTCTGATGCGTGCCGCAATATAAAATATAAGGAGGATTAATTATGTTTTATAATGAACCGATTTTCTTTGAAAAAAACAGAGTTTTCCGAGTTTATACGGGCGGCAAACTTTTTTCTGATTTCTTCGGTGATAATTCCGAAGACGGTTTTTATCCGGAAGAGTGGGTTGCATCAAGTGTCAGAGCTCTTAATGAAGGAAGCACCGACGAATATGAAGGCGTTTCCAAAATTCAGGGAACGGATTTGTATTTGAGTGATGCCGTTGAAAAATATAAATCCGAAATTCTCGGCACAAGAGAGGATATCGGAATACTTACTAAAATTCTTGATAGTGCAATAAGGCTGCCTGTTCAGGCTCATCCTGACAAAGCTTTTTCACAAAAATATTTCTCGTCAAAATACGGCAAGGAAGAAAGTTGGATTATTCTTGCCACAAGACCGGGAGCCAAGATTTTTTACGGCTTTAAAGACGGAGTAACTTTGCAAGATTTTTCCAAAGCAATTGATGAGAGTGAAAACAAATCAGATGCAATGGAAAAGCTGCTTTGCTCAATTGATGTTAAAGCCGGAGATGTGATTTATATTCCTGCCAAAATGGTTCATGCAATCGGCAGCGGATGCCTGCTTCTGGAGGTTCAGGAGCCAACCGATTTTACCATTCAGCCCGAGCGTTGGTGCGGTGACTATAAGCTTTCCGATAAGGAAATGTATCTTGGTCTGGAACGCGAAAAAGCGTTGGAGTGTTTTGATATGAAAAAACGCTTCCCTGCGCCCCTGATTCCCAAGGTTATATCAGAAAACAGCGGTGTTAAGTATGAATCCGTTATTGATGAAACGGTCACAACCAGCTTTGCAGTCAGAACAGTAACGCTTAACGGCGGTTCGTTTGAGTTAACCAGGGGGGCGGCGGTTTATGTTGTTACCGAGGGAAGCGGCGAATTAAAGGGCGAGAATTACAGCCGTGCCGTCAAAAAGGGAGATTATTTCCTCATGCCAGAGAATGCTAAATCGAAATTTTCGATAACGGGAAAACAAATTAAAATAACGGAATGTTTTGCATAAATCAGGTTGACTTATCTAAAAATATGTTTTAATATTATTATTGATAAATGAACAATAATATTTTCTGTGAGGGATAGTATGAACACAAATGCAATGTTTAAAATCGGATACGGTCTTTATGTTCTGACGGCGCGTGAAAATGGATTTGACAACGGATGCATAATAAATACCGTTACTCAGGTAACGGCTTCACCAAACAGGATTACCGTTGCCGTTAACAAAGCCAATAAAACTCATGATATGATTCTTTCAGCCGGTGAATTCAACGTCAGCATTTTGTCAACAGCTGCTTCATTTGAAATTTTCAAGGCTTTTGGTTTCAGAAGCGGTAAGGATGTTGATAAATTCAGTGATTTCGGCGCTGTTAAAAGAAGCGAAAACGGAATCTATTATATTACTGAATCAACAAACGCATATATTTCATCCAAGGTTGTTTCGTCAACTGATCTCGGAACTCATACATTGTTTTTGGCAGATGTAACCGACTGCGAAGTTCTTTCCGATGAAACAAGCGTAACTTATGACTATTATCATAAGTATATCAAGCCGAAGCCCGAGGTTAAAAAGGCTGCCAAAGTATATTATCGCTGCAAGATTTGCGGATATATTCATGAGGCAGACGAACTTCCCGCTGATTTTATTTGCCCGCTTTGCAAACATCCTGCTTCCGACTTTGAAAGAGTTGAAGCAGTGGAGGATAATTCAAAAGAAGGAGAGAAAAATATGAATCTTAAAGGAACAAAAACTGAAATAAATCTTATGGAAGCTTTTGCCGGCGAATCACAGGCAAGAAATAAGTACACTTATTTTGCTTCTGTAGCAAAAAAGGAAGGATATGAGCAGATTTCTGCAATTTTCCTTGATACAGCCAACAACGAAAAGGAACATGCAAAAATGTGGTTTAAGGCTCTCGGTGAGCTTGGAAACACAGCCGAAAACCTTCTCCACGCAGCTGAGGGTGAAAATTACGAGTGGACAGATATGTATCACACCTTTGCCAAAGAAGCTGACGAAGAAGGCTTTACTGAGCTTGCAGAAAAGTTCCGTATGGTTGCTGCAATTGAAAAGACTCATGAAGAAAGATACCGTGCACTTCTCAGTAATGTTGAAATGCAGAAAGTATTTGAAAAAGCAGAGGAAACAATGTGGGAATGCCGCAACTGCGGTCACCTTGTAATGGGCAAAAAGGCTCCCGAGGTTTGCCCCGTTTGCGCTCATCCTCAGAGCTTCTTCGAAGTCAGAAAAGAGAATTATTAATCAGTTAAGAGCCGAGGTTTTGACCTCGGCTTTTTTATTGCGAAAAAATTTGATTAACTTTTGCTGTTTTTATTGCTATTTTTTTAAAAAAACTATATAATTATTAAAAATAGTACAGAAGGTGTTATTATGAAAAAAATTATCAGATTAGCGGCTTTGCTGCTGGCAATGCTGTTCGTATTCGGTGCCTGCTCGTCTGACAGCCCTGAACAGGCATCAAAAGTTAAGTTTACGATGGAAAACGGCGGCTCTTTTGTAATGGAGCTTTATCCTGAGTATGCGCCGCAGACTGTTGAGAATTTTCTTGAGCTTGTTGAGAGCGGATTTTATGACGGATTGACTTTCCACAGAGTTATTGAAGATTTCATGGCTCAGGGCGGCGATCCCAACGGCGACGGCTCGGGCGGCAGCGCTAAAAAAATTGTCGGCGAGTTCAGCGTTAACGGATTTGAGCAAAACACTCTTTCGCATACACGCGGCGTTGTTTCAATGGCCAGAAGACCCGATGATTACAATTCTGCCTCGTCACAGTTCTTCATTTGCTTTACCGATGCAACTTATCTTGACACGGAATATGCGGCATTCGGTAAGGTTGTTGAGGGCATGGAGGTTGTTGATGCTTTCCTTGAGATTGAAAGGACTTATGACGCCAGCGGTTATCTTTCAAGGCCTGTTGACCCGATTGTTATTGAAAAAGCGGAGGCAATTTATGAGTAATGTAACTTTCAAAGCTTTCAAAGCGAGCGAGATTGATTTTGTTAACAAGCATGAAAACGGAACCAGAATAGAATTTGAAAATAAGTATTCATATAATGTAAAGTATTCGCCCAACAACACCTGCATAGGTGAGTTCACCGTTGAGGTTAACGATAAGGCAAATAAAGATAAGTTTCACATAAAAGCTGTTGTTCTCGGCATTTTCACATATAATCCGGAAACAAAAAAAGAAATTATCCATGTTGAGTCTTATAAAGAGCTGTTCCCTTATGTCAGAACAATGATTTCATCTCTGACTGTCAATGCAGGCATACCGCCCGTAATTTTGCCTAATTTTGATATTGAATCGCAAAGTATTTATAAATTCGGTAAAAATTGTTAAATAAAAAAGGAAAGAGGATAGATATTATGGATATTATGGATATTGCTTCAAAAGGTATTTGCGCCATAACTAAAAACTTCGGAAAAAAGATTTGCAAGCAGCAGGGCAAAGCTCCCGAAATCGAAAAAGTTAAGCCTGTCGAAATCAGCGGTTCATGCTATCGTGCAGGCTTTGCACGCACGGAGATTATGCCCGATTTAACAAGCGGAAAAACATATTGGATTGCAGGCCACGGTTCAGGCCACAAAATGGAGGGAGTTCTTTCTCCTGTTTATGTCAGCGCAGTATGGCTTGACTGCGGCAATGATGAAGGCATGCTTTGGCTTGGCGGCGATATTGTCGGCATGACAAGGGTTGAGGTCAACAAAATTCGCTCAATGATTATGGCTTCCGATAAAATCAAGGGCTGCAAATGCATTAATTTCAGCTGCACCCACAGCCATTCGGGCATTGATACGCTTGGCTATTGGGGCAAGCCTAATCTTGTAAGCATTCCGTCAGACGGTAAGGACCCTGAATATATGGAAATGCTTATGAACAATGCCGTTAAGGTTGCTGAAGAAGCCTTTGCCAACAGAAAAGCAGGCAAGCTTTATAACGGCAAAATTACCATTAATGACGGCCTTCAAACAAGAAGAGGCTTTATTGACAGGCATGAGGTGCTTTCAAGGCTTCGTTTTGTTCCCGATGACGGCTCAAAGGATATCTGGATTCTCAATTTTGGAGGTCATCCCAATTCTCTCGGCGGCGGCAACAGAATGCTCAGCGGTGAATATCCCTATTTTATGCGTGAACAGATTGCTGCCGAAAACGGAGCGAATGTTCTTTTCGGTATCGGTGCAATCGGGGCAATGGATGTTGCGGAGCTTGATGATAAGGATAATGTTAACTGCATAAAGCTTCAGGCCAAAATGATAGCTGATGCTGCTCTTAAAATCGATAACGATGTTGAACTTAAACCCGAAATGAAAATTCTTCAGCAGCCGTTCTATCTGCCGGTAGGCAACTATGTTTTAACCCTCCTTGCAATGCGCCATGTTATGAGCTTCAATGCTTATGCATGCCCTGAAAGCGACACGGGCATTGCCATGATGACTGAAATGACTTATATGTCAATCGGCGGCCAGAAAATTCTGCTTCTTCCCGGTGAAAGCTTTGTTTCAACGGTTTACGGCGGCTATATGTCAGCCGATGTTTCTCCCACAGGCAAAGGCGGCGAAATTAATCCCACTCCGCTTGCTGAGATTGCGGGCGAGCCCGATATGATTGTGTTCGGTGTTTCAAATGACATGACAGGTTATGTTGTTCCTCCCAACGATTTCGTGCTCCATCCCACTCAGCCTTATCTCAACGGATATAAGGATAAATTCGGCCTTAACCACTATCACGAAACCAATTCCATGGGCATCGGAAGCCAAAAGGTTATTGCCGATGCGTTCGCTGACGTGGCAGCAAGGTTCTGATTATGCTGTCTTTGGTTTATTCGGTTGTAATCCTGGTTGCAACAACTCTCGGCGCTTTTGTCGGATTGGGTGGGGGAGTTATAATTAAACCAATCTTGGATTTTATTGGTGCAGAGCCGAGAATGCAGGTTGATTTTCTTTCATCCGCAGCTGTTTTTACAATGGCAGTTGTTTCAACAGGTAAATCAATCAAAAATAAGGTTTCTTTTGAAAAAAACATAATTATATTTATTGCTCTCGGTTCAATCGCAGGCGGATTTCTCGGAAACACCTGCATGGATTTGCTCGAAGGTGTTCTTCATTCAGATATAATCCGATGCATTCAGGCTTTTATTCTTGCTTCTTTGCTTGCGGGGGTAAGCTTTTACGTGAGCAAAGAGCGCCTTTCGTTTCATGTTAAAAATAACATCGCTATTTGCCTTGTCGGCCTTTTGCTTGGCTTTCTTGCTTCGTTCCTCGGCATTGGCGGAGGGCCGATTAATGTTGCGGTGCTTACTCTCTTCTTTTCAATGAACGTTAAGGATTCGGCTGTTTATTCCGTTGCTATTATTTTCTTTTCGCAACTTTCAAAGCTTGTGACTCTTTTTGTCAACACAGGCATACAGCCTTATGCACACCAATGGAAAACACTTTTGTTTATATTACCTGCCGCGGTTTTGGGCGGAATAATCGGTTCAAAACTAAACCGCAGATTTGATGATAAGCTTATCCGAAAAGTTTTTGTTTCCGTGATGATATTGCTTGTATTGCTCAATGTCTACAATGGAATCAGCTATTTGACGGTTTAAGGAGTTTTTTATGACACAACAGGAGATAACGCTTTTAAATCTCGGAAGCAGTCTTGACGATTTGGCCAATATCGACCCTCGTGGATATGGCGTTTGCAAGCTACTTTACAAAGCTTCAAGAGAATACACGGGCATGCCGCTTTGTGTTAACAGTGCGGTTAAGCTGGTAGAAACAATCTCTCAGGGTGATTTGGTTTTTATAATGACCGGTTTCGTGCTTACTCCCTATAACAGAGCCGAAACGGACGGGATTATCAGCGCACTTTTGCTTGCGAGAGCTTTAATAAAAGCATTTAAAGCAAAACCTGTTATCATTTGTCCTGCTGAGGGAAAAGCGGCAGTTGATGCTCTTTCTGAATTTTTAACCGATTCGGCGGTTGGAGTTAAAATCTTTACCAAGGATAAATCGAAAGCGGAAGAATGCGCTGATTTGATAATTGCCGACGGTATTCCAAAGGCTGTTATCAGCATCGAGTGCCCCGGCGAAAATGAACAGGGCTGTTATCATAATGCAAGAGGTGTTGAGGTCAGCGAGCTTGAAGCGAAGCAGGATGTTTTATTTGATAAGCTTTGTGCAGCGGGTGTGCTCAATATTGCTGTCGGCGATCTAGGCAATGAAATCGGCATGAGCACAATTTCCGAATATATCAAAGAAAAAATCCCTGTTGCCTGCGGTTGCGGATGCAATGGCGGCATCGTTGCAAGAACAAAGGCCGACAATATTATAACGGCAACGGTTTCTGATTGGGGATGTTATTCCCTGATTGCCATGCTTGCATATCTTCTGGAAGATTCCGACATTATTCACAGCGCCGAAATTCAAAAAAAAGCAATGAATATTGCAGCGGAAAACGGACTTATCGATATGTATGGCGAGCATATTCCTGCCGTTGACGGCTTCGGAACGGAGATTAACTGTTCGGTTGTTACTTTGATGAAAGAGCTTGTTAAAAGCGCATTGAACCTCAAGGTTAAATGCGGGCCATGGTTTGATGAAATTATTAAAATAAAGTCTTTTGGCTGATAAAAAAGCCTTGATACAGTTTAATTTGTATCAAGGTTTTTATAATAGTAATGTTTAACGGTGATCAGATGCTTGATTTTAAGCTTGAAAACAGATCCTCTTGGGAGAAAATAAAAGAAAGCGGTTTGCCTGTTGTTATTTACGGTATGGGCAACGGAGCGGATAAGGTTATTGACGAGTTTGAACGGCTGTCAATCCCGATTTCAGGGGTTACGGCAAGTGACGCATTTGTCAGAGGGCAGATGTTTCGCGGCTTCAGGGTTAAAAGATTGGCCGAGTTTGAGGGCGATTTTATTATAGCTGTTGCTTTTGCAAGCTGTTTGCCCGATGTCATGAATCATATCTATTCTCTTTGCGATAAATACAGGGTTATTGTTCCTTGTGTTCCCGTTTTCGGCAACGAAATATTTAACCGCAATTTTATTGAAAAATTTAATACGCAAATCAATGAAGCATATTCTCTTTTTGAGGAAGAATCAAAACGGATTTTCGCCGGTTGTGTCAATTTTATGTTTGGCGGTGAACTTGAAACACTAAAAAATATAACAACCCAAAAGGACGAGGTGTTTCAAAATATCCTTTGTTTGAATTCCGATGAAAGCTATCTTGATTTGGGAGCATACAGGGGAGATACCGTTGCGGAATTTCTGCATTATTGCGATAATAAATACAGCGGTATAACCGCTCTTGAGCCTGACAGAAAAACTTTTAAAAAGCTGACGGAATATCTGGCAGATATTCCGAAGTCAGAAGCCGTTCAAAAGGCGATTTACAGCGAAAGCAAAAAACTTGTTTTCAGCAATAAGGCGGGGCGCCAGTCAACAATCGCTTCCGAGGGCGAAGAAATTGAGTCCGTAACTGTTGATGAACTGTTTAATAACAAGGCTGTCACTTATATCAAAATGGATGTTGAAGGCGCCGAAAAAGAAGCAATCAAGGGGGCGGAACGCACCTTGAAAAACCAAAAACCCAAGCTCAATATTGCACTTTATCATAAAAGCAGAGATTTGTTTGAAATACCGCTGCAAATTGCAAAAATCAACCCCGAATATAAGTTTTATATACGGCGTCATCCCTATATTCCGTGCTGGGATATGAACTTGTATTGTGTTTGAAAATATTGATATTGAGAATTAACTGTAAACTAGGTATAATACATAATGATACAACCGTAAAGTTGTTGGAGGTAAACAAATGAAAAAAGTCTTATCTTTTATATTAAGCGCTGTTATAATGCTGCAAATCAGCATTGTTTCTTATGCGGATTTTGATGCTGCAAAGCTGAGCAGAAAGGAGTGGGATAATATGTATTCTTCGCTTGTTAATGATAATACGCTTCCTATGCTTAATGTGGGGGCGGATGAAACTCGGGTCAGCCTTTGCTGGCATGCCGAAAAATTAACTGCGAATCCAAAGGTCAGAATTTCAAAAAACAATGATATGTCTGCTGCAAAAGTGTTTAGTGGCATATCAACGGAAGCTGAAAGCGATGAGCAGCTTGTCTGCAGGGTAACCGTAACAGGTCTTGAAGAAAATACAACATATTATTATCAGTGGTATTCAGATGGCGGATGGAGCGAAATATCCAAATATGAAACAAAATCTTTCAATGATCATAAAGTGCTTGTTATTGGTGATATTCAGATTGCAGAAGATTTCCGAGAGGATTTACCCTCACAGTCTGATGTCGGTTTCAATTGGAACAATGTTCTTGCAGAAGCGCTTCAAAAAAATCCTGATATAAGCTATCTTGTTTCACCCGGCGATAACACTTCAACCGGTCAGACCGCCAAGGAATGGCAAACGCTTCTTATGCCTCAGTCCGTCAGAGGTCTTCCTATGGCGCTCGCAATCGGCAACCATGATAAAAAGGGCATGACCTATAACTATTACACAAATATGCCCAATGAATATTATGGTAAGCATTTCAGAGGACTTGACCGCGATTTTTGGTTCCGTTACGGCGATGTTCTTTATCTTGTTTTTGATTCAACATCAGGCAGTGCGCCTGACCACATTGCAATGGCAAAAGAGGCGGTTGAAAAGAACCGTGATGCCAAGTGGCGGATAGGTGTTGTTCATCACGGAATATACGGCGCAGGCGACGCCATCGGTGATATGGAAACCGAGATTCTTTTGAGCGCAATTTTTACCCCGATTTTTGAGTCCTATGATCTTGATCTTGTTATAACGGGTCATACTCATTCCCAGGGACGCTCGCATTTTATGAAAAACAATAAAATTGCAGGCAAAGCTGAAAGCGGTGAAACTTACACCAATCCTTCCGGAATAGTTTATCTTAATTCAAACTCTGTTTGTGAAAAGGTTATTATGGATTATTCTGCTGAGCATCTTGCCTACAGCTTTATAGAAAACGATGTTACAACATACACAACGCTTGATTTTAAGGGTAACACATTGAAGCTTGAAACACGAAGAGGAGATAACAGCGAGCTTCTTGACAGCATAACAATTATCAGAACAAATGAGTATGAAGAGAATTCTGCTGAAAATATTATTAAAAGAGTTCTCTACAAATTTGTTGAGGCCATCGGATTTATATATGTTAAAATTGATTCATTGATAAAACTAATCGGTTAAAGGAGATGCGCAATGGCAGCAAATGTATATTTTTCAAAAACCATAACTCCCGAAAAAGTTCTTGAGCTTTATAAGATGCTCGGAAAAGAGCTTGCAGGCAAAGTTGCTGTTAAAGTCCATTCCGGCGAAAAAGGAAATCAGAATTTCCTTAAGCCTGATTTTTGGAGGCCGATTATCGAATATGTAAACGGCACCGTTGTTGAATGCAACACGGCCTATGACGGCGAAAGAAATACTACCGAGAAGCATAAAAAGCTGTTTGAAATTCATGGCTGGACCGAACATTTTTCGGTTGATTTGCTGGATGCAGAAGGGCCTGACCTTGAGCTTGAGATTCCCGAAGGCAAAAGAATCAAGAAAAATTTTGTCGGAAAAAACTTGGTTAATTATGATTCGATGCTTGTGCTGTCTCACTTTAAAGGTCACCCGATGGGTGGCTATGGCGGTGCATTGAAGCAGCTTTCAATCGGTGTTGCATCATCATACGGAAAGGGTTTTATTCACGGCGTTGGTGTTCCTGCTGATTTTTGGACTTCGGATCACGATTCTTTTCTTGAATCAATGGCGGATGCGGCAAGCTCTGTTGTTAACTATTTCAAGGATAATCTGCTTTATGTAAACGTTATGAAAAATATGAGCGTTGACTGTGACTGCTGTGCAGTTGCCGAAGACCCTTGCATCGCTGATATCGGAATTCTTGTTTCCGATGATCCTGTTGCGATTGATCAGGCTTGCATTGATTTGGTTTATGCTTGCTCGGATCCGGGTAAGCCGCATCTTATTGAGCGCATTGAAAGCCGAAACGGAGTTCACACAATCGAAGCGGCCGAGATTCTCGGCATTGGCTCAAGAAATTATAATTTAATTGAAATTTAAAAATATTTTGCATGTGAAATATTTGTTTGGAGGTTATATTTATGTCTTCGGTAATACCCTTATCATTTTGGCTGCTTTTTGCCGCAGCAATGCTTATAAGTGCAATTGGTTTTTATAAGTATGTTTATTTTATCTCTCTCGGTTACGGTTTTTCAATTGCCGGCCTCGGTGTTTTGATGCTCGTTTTGTTCAGAAACATGCTCAGTTGGGGAACTGCTTTAACATGTATCCTTTTTTTGATTTACGGTTGCCGTTTGGGAGGCTTTTTACTTGTTCGTGAATTGAAAAGCTCGGCTTACAGAAGTACAATGAAAACCGAAATCAAGGACGGCAAAACTATGTCTTTTGGTGTAAAATGTGCTATTTGGGTCACCTGTGCAGCACTTTATGTTACACAGGTTCTTCCTGTTTTCTATCGCTTGCTTAACGAAAAAAAGACCGATATATGGTGCATTATCGGTGCTGTAATTATGGCCTTCGGTCTTGTTTTTGAATCGGTTTCCGATTATCAAAAGAACAAGGCAAAAAAGAAGAATCCCAAGCGTTTTGTTGATACGGGACTGTTTAAAATAGTTCGTTGCCCCAACTACCTTGGTGAAATGATTTTTTGGACCGGTGTTCTTGTTTCAGGTTTAAACGTTCTTGAAGGAGCAGGTCAATGGATTCTTGCTTTGATTGGTTACATAGGCATTATTTTTGTTATGTTCAGTGGTGCTCGCCGTCTTGAACTTCGCCAGAATAGGAATTATGGTGATGATCCCGAATATCAGGCTTACGTAAAAAGCACACCTATTATGGTTCCCTTTGTACCGCTTTACAGCGTTGCAAAATATAAGTTCCTTGTTGCGTAATCGTTTAACAGTTTTAAAAATCCGAACTTGTGTAAATTACAGGTTCGGGTTTTGTTTTATATAACATTTAAAAAAGTCATTACAGCGTTATTATTTTGTTGACAATGATTTTTTCGGGAGTTATACTCTTTTTATAATAAATTTTAAAGCAGGTGATTTTGTTGAAAGAACCGATGTATATTTTGACTTACGACCACGGCGGCTATGTTCTTTGGGAAAAAGAGGTTAAGCCTCGTCTTAAGAAGATTGCCGTTTGGCTTGAAAAATATCCTAAGCTTAAAATCGGACTTGATTATGAGTCGTTTACTTTTGATGAGTTTTCTCGGTGTGATCCTGAAGTTGTTGAATTAATTGCAGATCTTTTGAAAAAATATCCTAACAGATTCGGTCTTGGCGCAACAACCTACGGTCAGCCCCTGTCTTTGACTATTTCAGAAGAATCAAATGCGCGCCAGCTGATTTATGCCGTGCGCACCAATTTGCATTATTTTGGCCAAACTCCCGATGTTTATTCTATTTCGGAATTTGCTCTCAACAATCAAACACCGCAGCTTGCTTCGCTTTGCGGATACAAGGCGGCCATTCTTCGTTCGCACGTTATGGGTTACGGATACCCTAAAACATTCGGCAGCGCTTGGGGCCGCTGGATAGGCAAGGATTTAACAGAAATGCCTTCCGTTCCTACATATCACGGTCAGGGCAGGGGGTATAACTGCACAACTCTTGATAACTGGATTCTTTCTCGCTGGTCAAGAGATTCAAGAATATATTCACTAGAAGATTTTGAGAAAATTTTCTCCGATTATTCTCCTCTTCTTGCTTCAAGATATGATGATTTAACTCAGCCTATTGAGGAATTGACGGAATATATTGAAACAAAAGACAACTATCAGTATCTTCTTCTTGAAGAGATTCCCGAGGTTTACGGAGAAGCAAAGGATGAATTGAAAACTACCGATAATGATTTTCACGTCCAAATGCCCTGGGGCTACTGCGGCAACGAAATTTTTAACGGTTGCCGTGAAAGTGAAGTCGGTGCTGTTCAGGCGGAAAAACTTAATGCTCTTTCTGTTATGTTGGGCGGCGCTTCGCTTCAGAAAAAATCCGAAGAAGCTTGGAAATATGCGCTTGCCGCTCAGCATCATGATGTTACCATCTGCGGCCTTCTTGACCTTTCGCGCCGTTTTATCCCTGCTTCTCTTGCGGCTTCCGAGCAAGTTAAGGAGCAATCGCTGAAGGCTCTTTCTACCGCATTTGCCGATAGAAATGAGGAAGGAATTTTGGCGGTTAACCTGCATTCTTTTGACGTTGATGAGTGGGTTAACGACATTCATGTTGAATTGAAGCCCTTCTGCGCTAAACGCCTTGCTGACAAAGCAGAAACTGTTGAGGGTTATGCCTGGAATGATGAAGACTGTGAGCTTGTTACACCGCTTTATCGCCTGAAGCTTACCGATTCGGGTGTTGCTTATATCGATGATGCGGTTAGCAACCGTCGAATTGTTGATAACGGCGAGGGTGAGCTTTTCAGCGCTTGGGTTGAAGATAGGGAATGTGTTTCTTGCGGAAAATGGGAGGTTACTGTTTCCGAAAACGGAGCTGTTGCGGTTCAAAACGGTGAAATCGGGGGAATTACTTACCGCTTTGAAATGAGTTTTAACGGTAACAATCCGAGAATCAACTGCAAATCGCGCTTTGAAATGCACGGTGAACATGTCGGCAGAACTGATGTTACTCAGGGCAGACCTGTTCCGTTAACCGTTAACGGTCACCACCACGAAGATAAGCTTTGCTTTACTATGAATGCCTGTCTCAAAAACGACAGACGCATTGTTCGCGATCTTCCGTATTCTGTTTCCGATTGGAACGGTGCTCTGCGCAAAACAGAGGAATACTGGTATCCCGATGACGAAATCCTCATTGATGTTGAAGTTCCTCCCGAGGAGTCGTTTGCCTCAACAACATATACTCACGGCATATATTGGTTCTCTCTGCGTGATGATAAAAACGGTGTCGCAGTCCTTAACCGAGGCTGTATGGGCGCTGCAATCCATGGCAACCATGTATCGGTTCCGCTTCTTTATTCGAATTTATATATGTGCGGAACAAGAATTCTCGACGGTGTGTTTGAGGATGAATTTGCACTTTTGCCGTTTGATTCTTCTTTGTCCGATGCCGATATTCATCGCAATGCCATGTCTTTTGCATATCCGCCTACGGTTGAAAAATTGCCGAAAGGCGAGGGCAATTTAACCGAATTAACCGCCGCAGAGTTTAATTCAAATGGCGGAGAGGTTGTTTTGACTGCTCTTTATCCCGAAGACGGAGCGATTTTGGCTCGCTTCTGCAATTATTCCGATGAATCGGCTGCGGCTGAATTCAAATCGGCTTTTGGTGCAGTAAACGCGGAAACGGATTTGCTTGGCAATGTTATTTCTGCAATTAAAGACGGAAAGCTCAATTTCCGCCCGTGGGAAATCAAAACTGTCAGAATTGAAATTAAATAAGGTGAGCTGATGAGCGTTAAAACTGATATTTTCATAAAAGACAGGGCGGATCCGTATATAACTAAAGGCAGCGACGGTTGGTATTATTTTACCGCATCATATCCAATGTACGGCTCAGAGGATTCCGAAGGATATGACAGGATCATCCTGCGCCGCGCAAAAACGATTGATGCTCTTGCCGAGGCCGAAGAAAAGGTTATCTGGAATGAAAAGGATTCCGAAACGGCATTTCGCTTTATATGGGCGCCTGAAATTCATGAGATAAACGGCAAATGGTATGTTCTTTTTGCTGCAAGCGCAAGCAAAAACAATGTTTGGGATATTGATTGCCATATAATCATGTGCAGCGGAAACGATCCTTATAATGATTCCTGGATTGATAAAGGAAAGTTTACTGCATGTGACGGTGATGACTTTGCTTTTAGAGGTTTTTCGCTTGATATGACTTATTTTGAGTGTAGCGGCAGGCACTATGTTGCGTGGGCGCAGAACGGCGGTAATTCAAATGTTTATCTTGCAACAATCAACCCTGATGTGCCTTGGCAGACAACCTGCCCCGCCATGCTTCTGACAAAGCCTGAATATGCCTGGGAGAAGGTCAGGATTCCCGTTAATGAGGGACCTGCAGCCATGATTCACGGCGACAGGATTTTTCTTGCGTTTTCCGCTTCGGCAACAGGCCCCGAATATTGCATCGGGCTGATGTATGCCGATAAAGATTCAGATTTAATGAATATTGATAATTGGAAAAAGCTTGATAAACCCGTATTGACTTCTGATGACCTTGACGGCGAATACGGCCCAGGGCATAATTCGTTTGTTAAGGAAGAAAACGAAGATTGGGTCTTTGTTTATCATTCTCGCGATGAAGTGTGCTTCAAAGGTGAATGCGGTTATTCGCATTTTGATTCATTATATGACCCGTGCCGAAGCGCAAGAAAGCGCAGAGTGCTTTGGAATGCGCAGGGGTTACCTGTTCTTAATGCATAAAACATTTTTATTGGAGAAAAGACAAGATGGAAAAAAGATATTCACTTGATATGACCTCAGGACCATTTTTGAAAAAAATATTGATTTTTTCCGTGCCGCTTATGCTCACAGGTCTTTTACAGCTTGCTTATAACACAGCCGATGTTGTTGTTGTCGGCAGATTTGTCGGCAAAGAGGCTTTGGCGGCGGTTGGTTCAACAGGTTCACTTGTTAATCTGTTTCTCAATGTTTTTCTCGGCTTGTCAATGGGTTCGGGTGTTATGGTTGCAAGGCATATCGGTGAGGGCGATGAAAAAAAGGTTAAGGAATGCACTCATACTGCAATGCTTCTGAGCATTATATGCGGATTTTTTATCGGAACGCTTGGTTTCTTTGCTTCCGGTGAAATGCTCAAGTTAATGAAAGTTCCCGATGATGTTCTGGAGCTTGCAACGCTTTATCTTAAAATTTATTTTCTCGGTTCTCCCGGACTTATGGCTTATAATTTCGGTGCTTCAATTGTCAGAGCTACAGGTGACACCAAGCGGCCACTTTTTATATTAACACTTTCAGGAATTGTTAATGTTGTCTTAAATCTGGTTTTGATTATTGTTTTTGATTTCGGCGTCAGCGGCGTTGCGATTGCAACAATTGTTTCGCAATATCTTTCGGCTGCAATTATAATTGCATATTTGATGCGAATAAATAATGCTTGCCGTCTTGTTATCAAAAACTTGAAATTCCATGGCGAAGAATTAAAGCGCATTTTGCTTTTGGGTCTGCCTGCAGGAATTCAAAGCTCGCTTTTCTCAATTTCCAATGTTATAATTCAGTCAACGGTTAATTCCTTTGGCTCGGTTGCAATGGCGGGCATTGCTGCAGGCTCCAACTATGATTCATATATTTTCACGGCAACAAACGCAATAGCGCAAACAACGATGACATTCACTTCGCAGAATGTCGGAGCAAAAAAGTTTGTCAACATCGGCAAGATTTACCGTTATTGCATAACCATAACATTTGCCATAAGTGTTTTAATGGGTATTGTCGGCTGCTTTTTCGGAGATTTCATTGTTGGCTTCTTCTCAGATGACCCCGATGTTGTTGCTATCGGTGCTGACAGACTTATAATGATTATGCCGTTCTATTTTTTCTGTTCTTTAATGGACGTTGCGGCAAGCCAGATTCGCGGACTCGGCAAATCGGTTGAGCCGATGATAGTGTCTTTGGTTGGTGCTTGCGGCGTCAGACTGTTTTGGATATACTTCATTCTTCCACTCGACAGGACATTAACCATGCTTTATTGGTCATATCCCGTTTCTTGGGCAATAACCTTCTTTGTTCAGTTCGCCTTGTATTTTATTCTTAAAAATCAAATGAAGCGAAAAGGCGAATGGTTGACATAATAACAGAAAACACCGTCTGTTCTTTCAAGAACAAACGGTGTTTTTATTGGTGCCTTCAGGTGTGGAAATAAACCCCTGGTTCTACCAGGGGTTAAAGACGGCTTCAGCAAAGCCAAAACGGGCGAGCTCAAAGCAAGCCCGAAAGGTTGAAAGATAATCAAACCTCCAAGTATAATAGTAATGG
>JAZNPT010000058.1:0-27437 GCA_045589815.1 Acutalibacteraceae bacterium | reverse complement strand
AAGAATTTAATGAGGTACATCATGGTAGGAATAATGGATGTCGGCGGCGGATTAAGAGGAAATTATGTAAGCGGTATTATCGATTATCTTCTTGATAATTCTATTGATATTGAATATTGTTTGGGCATTTCTGCAGGAAGTGCAAACCTTATTACTTACATAGCAGGTCAGCGGGGACGATTAAAAAGCTTTTATGAGGACTATTCTTTTGAAAAACAATATATGAGTGTAGGCAACTATTGCAACAAAGGAATGTATATAAATCTTGATTATATTTATTCCGATATAACAAACAGTTACGGTAAGAATCCACTGGACTTTAAATCCATAATGAAATCACCTAAAAAGTTTGTTGCCGCAGTAACGGATGCACAGACTGCTGAACAGAAATATTTTTATAAAAGTGATTTAGAATATGATGATTTTACTTTGTTAAAGGCAAGCTGTGCATTACCTATAGCAACCCGTCAACCTGTTTTGTTTAAAAACGGAAGATATTTTGATGGCGGAATTTCTGATCCGATTCCGTATAAAAAAGCATTTGATGATGGTTGCGATAAACTGATTATTTGTTTGACGCTTCCTATCAGCTATAAGAAATCAGCCTTTCCCAAATGGCTTGTCAATCCTTTGCTTTTTAAGTATCCTCGAATTGCAAAAGCTATAACAATGTCACACACATTATATCATAATAGAATAAATGAAATTCTTGAACTTGAAAAACAAGGTAAAGTGCTGATACTTTATCCTGAAGATTGTTTTGGGATTAAAACGGCTACAAGAAATAAAATCGGATTAAACAAATTGTATCAGCTCGGATATAAAGATGCGGAAAAGATAGAAATATTTTTGAACTTATCCAAAAATTAAAAGCCAGACAAATTCCAATTTGATGAACTAAACAATAAAACTATTAAGTGCAATGGGATATAAAATCCTGTTGCACTTTTCTATTTACAAAAGTTTTTGAAAGAAGCAAATAACAATTAAAGATTTATATACGGAAATATAAAGAATTAATACAAGTTGAATTTGTGAGCCGATTATGTTAAAATAAAATTAATATATATTTTGAAAGAGCTAATTGCAAATACAACAAGTTTTATATCTGCCAATAATATCAGGGAGGTTACAATGAACATTTTACAGACAATTATTTCTTATCTTGCGATAGCGGCAGCCTTTATTACTTCAATTTTTTCGTGTGGTGATTCGTCAGTGATACCTTATACAAACAATTACAAGATTCCTGACAGTATTCCCGAATACAATGTAATTTCGACCGAAGAGAAAACCGATTGGAAGGCAAAATGGATTTGGGATAAGGAAAACCTGACAGAAAAAAATGTCTGGATGTGCTTTAATAAAAAGGTGAGTATTGATAAGATTCCAGAAAAACTTACCGCTGATATTTCAGCCGACTCGAAATATTGGCTTTACATAAACGGAAAAAACGTTGTTTTTGAGGGGGGCGTGAAAAGAGGTCCCAATAAAAGCAGCTGCTATTATGACAGTATAGATATTGCACCTTATCTCAAAGCTGGAGAGAATTCAATTTGTGCCTTGGTGTGGTTTTGGGATGATGAAACAAGCTATTCCTATTGCAGCAGCGGTCAGGGCGGGTTCCTTTTTGAAGCCATCGGCGAAAGCGTAACCATAATTTCTGACAAAAGCTGGAAGATAAAAAGAAACAGTGCTTATGTTGACAGCTCTCTTTACCCGCCTAATTACAGACTTCCCGAATACAGCATTTATTTCGATGCACGGAAAGACATTGGCAATTGGACAAATGAAGCTTATGACGTTTCCTCCTGGGAAAATGCAACCGAATACGCTCTCGGCGGCGAAGGAGCTTACGGCAAGCTTTATCCGAGAGGAATACCTTTTTTAAAAGATTACGGTCTTAAAGATTATGAGAATTCAAAGGAATATGAAAACTATACCGTGAGCAAGCTTTTCGGCGAAAAAATCACAGTAGATATACCTTATAACGCACAGCTTACTCCCTATCTTAAAATCATAGCACCGGCAGGAAAAAAGATTCGCATAACAACAGAAAACACTTTAATCGGCGCAGTTTCAACAACCTATAAAACCAAAGAAGGGGAGCAGGAGTTTGAGGCTTTAGGCTGGTTCAACGGAGAGCATATTACCTATAAAATACCGAGAGGTGTCACAGTTGTTTCTTTGAAATACCGCGAAACGGGATATGACAGCTCATTCTGCGGTGACTTCAAGTGCGATGATGAATTTCTGAATTCTCTTTGGCAAAAATCTCTGCGTACTCTCTATGTTACCATGCGTGACAATTTTATGGACTGTCCCGACAGAGAAAGAGCTCAATGGTGGGGCGATGTTACAAGCGAAATGATTATGACAATGTATTCGATGGACAGCAACTCCTACCTGCTGTATCAAAAGGGTGTGGAAGCAATGCTCTCACACATTGACGACACAAAAGTACTTCAGACTGTTGTACCTATAAACGGTGACTATTTTGAGCTTCCCGTCCAGCAGCTTGCAGGAATCGTAGGTTTCCTCACTTACTATGAATACACCGGCGACAAGGCTTTTATTGAAATGGTTTATGATGCTTCACTTGATTATCTGAAGCTTTGGGAAATCGGTGAAAATAATCTTGTCATTCATCGAAGCGGCTCATGGGATTGGCCTGATTGGGGCAAAAAGGCGGATATGACAGCCATAGAAAACGCCTGGGTTTATTATGCTTTTTCCGCCACAGAAAAAATGGCGGAGCTTTTGGGAAAAGATGAGGACATCTCATTTATAACAAACAAAAAAGATACTATCTCAAAGGGCTATAAGACTCTTTGGACTGAAGAAGGCTTCAAAAGTGAAGACGCTAAAAAGCCTGATGATCGAGCCAATGCCCTTGCGGTTTTATCGGGACTTGCTGAAAAAGCGCAGTATGACACTATTACAAAAGTACTCACAACCACAAAAAATTCAAGTCCGTACATGGAATATTACGTTCTTGAAGCTCTTTGCAAAATGCAAAAATATGAAATTGCGAGAGACAGAATTAAGGACAGATATGAGGATATGATGAGTGAGGATTACTCTACTCTATGGGAGTTCTGGGACTCCTGGCGCGGCACTAAGAATCACGCATGGAGTGGCGGCCCTCTTGTAATTATGAGTAAGCATTTCGCGGGTATCATGCCACTTGAAGCAGGATATGAAAAGGTTAAAATTGAGCCTCAATACACTCTGTCCGACAGCATAAACTGTACCGTTCCAAGCACGAAAGGATTAATCACTCTGAAATTTGAAAAGGTTGGCAATGATTATGCCATTAATCTTACTCTTCCGCAAGGTTTAAAGGCTGTTTTATATGCACCTGAAAATGCTGTTATAAATATCAATTCATCGGTTTATTACCAAAACGGTGAGTATGTTAACGGTGATAAAATCGGTGATGTTGAGATTGTGGAAAAAGCATTTTAAAACTGATAAGTAATTTACAAATTATCAAATTAACATTCTGCCCTCACTTTTGTGGGGGCAGTTATCATTTTTTCAAAGCAGAATATTGTGATTGCATAAATTATTCAGTTATGATATAATGGAATAACAGAAGTTAAAGGAGGCTGAATTATGAAAAATAAGTCAAAGCGATTATTATCAACCGTTGTTTCTGTTTTTCTGACATTAGCAATAGTTTTTTCGTCTTCAGTAACAGCTTTTGCGTCCAAACTGATTTCGGAAGAAACAACTTCAAAATCAATCGATATTGCCTATCAGATTGAAGAGGAAGGAATTGTTCTTCTGAAAAATGAAGATTCGGTTCTGCCTTTAAAAAACAATAAAGTTAATGTTTTCGGTGCTTCATCGTGTTCCATATCGTTTGCAGGCGCTGCAGGTTCAGGCGCAGTACGTTCATCCGATGCCATTGGTTTTTATGATGCCTTGACAAACGCTGAAATTGAATATAATAAAGAGTTATATAATATATATGCAAATTTCACGGGAACAAAATTTAACCTTGGAATTCTTTCTTATGTAATTACAGTTTTAAAACAGTTTTTCGGCGGCGGTCAGTCTGAAATGTCTATAACTAAAATCAGCGATAAAACAATGAAAAAAGCTGCTGATTTTTCGCAAACAGCAATAATTGTTATCGGTAGGGTAGGAACTGAAATGAAGGACCTCAGCGTTGAACAGCTAAACCTTACCGAAACCGAAAAACAAATGGTTGATAAAGTTTGTGAAAACTTTACTGATGTTATTGTTGTTTTTAACATATCAAACATAATGGATATGTCCTGGCTTGAAGACTATGAAAGCATAAAAGCAGCAATGATTATGTGGCTTCCAGGTGAAGTTGCAACTGATGTTGTTGGTCAGGTTCTAAAAGGCGAGGTGAATCCTTCAGGTAAGCTTGCCGATACTGTTTCCTATGATATTGAGGATCATCCGGCTTCAGAGAATTTCGGCAATTATATGTATAAAGGTGTTATCGGAATTCCCAAATATTTTGTAAATTACTGTGAAGGCATTTATGTTGGTTACAGATATTTTGAAACATTTGCACCTGAGAAAGTTATGTATCCATTTGGCTACGGCCTTTCTTATACAGAATTTGACTGGGATATTAAGTCATATAGCAGCGATGATAAAAGTATTAATGTAAAAGTTAAAGTTACCAACACAGGCGATATGGCTGGCAAAGATGTTGTTCAGGTCTATTTTTCAGCGCCATATTATGAAGGCGGAATCGAAAAGAGTGCAATCGAGCTTGCTGCATATAAAAAAACAAAAGAGCTTGCTCCCGGCAAAAGCGAAACACTCGAAATTTCTTTTAATATAGAAGATATGGCTTCGTATGATTCCGTTACTGAAAAAGCATGGGTACTTGACAGCGGTGAATACAAAATTCATGTTTCACATGATGTCCGGAATGCAGAAAAGACATTTACATATAATGTACCTGAAAAAACAGTCTATAAAACCGATTCGACTTCAGGTAATGAAGTTAAAAATCTTTTTGAGTTTGCAGAAGGTAATCTGACATATCTTTCAAGATCGGATATTGACAACACATATCCGACACCTCCGACAGATTATAAGGCTACAAACGAAGTTAACAATAGTGACAAAAGACCCGCACCGACAACTAAAGGCGAAAAGCCCAAAACAGGTGTTAGGTATAAAGATGGCGTAATAACTTTGAAAGATGTTTCAAAAGATGAAAGCTTGTGGGATGCTTTTCTTGATCAGTTGACTGTTGATGAAATGATTAACCTTATTGCCGACTGCGGTTATGAAACAACTGCAATTCAAAGATTGGGCATACCCGGCACTTCAGATAATGACGGGCCTTCATGCATTAAAGGAGAAGGCGGTTTGCTATACAGTGAGTGCGGCCTTGCTTTCCCTGTTGCAACAGTTCTTGCCTGCACCTGGAACGATGACCTTGCTGTAGAATTCGGTAAAATAATCGGTGAGGAAGGCAATCAACTCGGCACTCATGTCTGGTATGCACCGGGCTGTAACCTTCACCGCAGTCCTCAGGGTGGCAGAAATAACGAATACTATTCTGAAGACCCTCTGCTTTCGGGCAAAATGTCATCAGCTGTAATAAAAGGTGTGCAATCTAAAGGAATCGTTGTTACAGTTAAGCATTTTGCTGCAAATGAACAGGAAACAAACAGACAGTCAAACGGGCTTTATACCTGGGCAAATGAGCAGTCACTCCGCGAGCTTTATTTTGAACCGTT
The DNA here is from genome assembly GCA_045589815.1 of Acutalibacteraceae bacterium. Classification (GTDB taxonomy): domain Bacteria; phylum Bacillota; class Clostridia; order Oscillospirales; family Acutalibacteraceae; genus CAG-177. Next base: position 21,696 of record JAZNPT010000058.1, on the reverse strand, counting down.
TGAAATCTCGGTAAAAGAAGGCAAAGCGAAAGGTATTATGTCTGCATATAACAGAATAGGAACTCAGTGGTGCGGTGGCAGCAAAGCTCTTTTGATTGACCTTTTGAGAGAAGAATGGGGATTCGATGGTTTTGTTGTTACGGATGCGAGTATTGACCTAACAGGTGAAGGCTATCTCGATCCTGCACTTGCTGTTTACGCAAGAAACAGCGGAATACTCACTATGCTTTATGTTATTTCCGCACCACAGACCATCATTTCACTTAAGCTTGCTTATTTAAGAGACCCCATAGGTTTTGGTAATGCTATGAGACTGTGTGTTTATGACATCTGCAGAATGAAGATGCAAACTAAAGCTTTTACTGAATAATTGGTTATGCTCACAAAAACACCCCTGCTGTGCACTAAATACAGCAGGGGTGTTAAATTAGTTATTTAAAAAGTCTTCAAGCATTTTCAGGGTCTCTTTTGACGGTTCCGAAATATCAGCAAACGGAAAGTTAATGCCGAGTTTATCATATTTGACTTGGCAGATTTTTTTGAAAGGCAGAAGCTCCGTTTTATCAATGCAGCTGTATTTTCCGATAATCTCTTTCAGCTTTGAAATATTTTCTACACTATCATTAAGTGTCGGAATAATAACCTGCCTTAAAGTAACAGGTATTCTTTCCTTATCAAGATATGTAAGAAATTCATAAACTTTATGAATGCTGCAGCCGACATGATTTTTATAATCGTCATCAGTTGTATATTTTAAATCAAGAAGAACACGGTCAGAAACAGCTAAAAGCTTTTTAACAGAATCATTGAATATGCTTCCCGAAGTATCCAAACAGGTATTAATACCGCATTCATGGCACAGTTCAAATAACTCAGTAACAAATTCAGGCTGTAAAAGCGGCTCTCCTCCTGAAACGGTAATTCCGCCTTGACTCCCGAAATAATCCTTAAACCTAATGGCCTTATCCAAGATTTCACTGGGAGTATATGTTTCGCCATCGTTTAGCTTCCAAGTGTCCGGATTATGGCAACAGCCACATCTGAGATTACAACCCTGCATAAAAACAACAAAACGAATTCCGGGGCCATCCAAAGCACCGAGACTTTGAATGGAATTTATCTTACCTGTAACAGATTTCATCATATTGCTTCATGGAAGGTGCGGTTAATAACCTCACGCTGTTGTTCACGTGAAAGCTTGTTGAAGTTTACCGCATATCCTGAAACACGGATTGTAAGATTGGGATATGCTTCTGGGTTCTCGTAGGCTTTAATTAAAGTTTCACGGTTAAGAACATTAACATTAATATGATGTGCTTTCTTGGCAAAATATCCGTCAAGAATTGATACAAGATTGTCAATTCGTTCATTTTCGGTTCGACCAAGCGCTTCGGGAGTAATTGAAAAAGTGTTGGAAACACCGTCTCTGCAATCGTCATAGCTGATTTTAGCAACAGAATTGAGCGAAGCAAGAGCGCCGTTTTCCTCTCTGTTATGCATGGGGTTTGCTCCGGGGGCAAAGGGAGCAGATGCCTTTCTTCCGTCGGGAGTTGCACCTGTATGCTTGCCGTACATAACGTTTGAAGTTATTGTTAAAACCGAAAGAGTGTGTATTGCATGACGGTAAGCAGGTGTTTTGCGAAGCTCGGTAATAACTCGGTGAGTCATATCTTTGGCAATCAAATCAACTCGATCATCATCATTACCATATTTTGGAAAGTTTCCTGTTGTAACAAAATCTGTTATATAACCGTTTTCGTCCTTAACAGGGGAGACGTTTGCAAATTTAATGGCACTTAATGAATCGGCAACAACAGAAAGACCTGCAATTCCGAAAGCCATAAAACGTTCAACGTCAGTATCATGCAGGGCCATCTGTGTTTTTTCATAAGCATACTTGTCATGCATGTAATGGATTATGTTCATGGTGTTTACATAAAGATTGCTCAACCATTTGATATAAATATCATATCTTTCCATTACAGCATCGAAGTCGAGTTTATCGCCTTCCAAAACAGGCATTTGCGGACCGATATGGATTTGTGAAGTGGTGTCATATCCGCCATTGATAGCAATAAGGAGAAGCTTTGCAAGGTTGCAGCGAGCTCCGAAAAACTGCATTTGCTTACCAACCTTCATCGCAGACACACAACAAGCGATTGCATAGTCATCACCGTAAATCGGGCGCATGACATCATCATTTTCATATTGAATTGAGTCGGTATCAGATGAAACTTTGGCACAGAATTTTTTGAACGATTCAGGCAATGAGTTTGACCAGAGTACGGTGAGGTTGGGTTCGGGAGAAGAACCGAGAGTATAAAGAGTATTAAGAATTCGGTAACTGCTTTTTGTGACAAGAGTTCTGCCGTCTTCACCCATTCCGCCGACTGCTTCGGTAATCCACATCGGGTCTCCGCCGAAAAGCTCATTATATTCAGGAGTACGCAAATGGCGTGCAACACGAAGCTTCATGACGAAATCATCAATGAGTTCCTGTGCTGTTTCTTCAGTAAGTGTTCCATTCGCCAGATCACGCTCAATATAAATATCAAAAAACGTACTTACTCTGCCCAATGACATTGCAGCGCCGTTTTGTTCTTTAATTGCAGCAAGATAGGCAAAATATGTCCATTGAATAGCTTCTCTCGTGTTTTCTGCGGGTTGACTTATATCAAAACCATACATAGCAGCCATTTCTTTCATATAGCCCAGAAAAGCTATTTGTTGAAAAAGCTCCTCATCAAGGCGGATTTGTTCAGTATTGAAAATTCCGCCGGTAAGCATTTTTTTATCTTTTTTCTTTTCTTCAATAAGCTTGTCAACACCGTAAAGCGCAACACGACGATAGTCACCGATAATTCTGCCTCTTCCGTAAGCATCGGGGAGACCGGTAATTACATGGCATTTTCTTGCCTGACGCATTTCATCGGTATAAGCGCGGAAAACGCCGTCGTTGTGCGTAGTGCGGAAACGGAACTCTTCTTCAACCTTGGAGCTGAGTTTGTAGCCGTAAGCCTCGCAGGCCTGGCGAGCCATTCTCATTCCACCAAACGGGTTAACACCGCGTTTGAGTGGGCGATTTGTCTGCAAGCCTACGATAATTTCATTTTCTTTATCAATATATCCCGGAGAATAGCTTGTTAATGAAGAAACAGTAGCGGTGTCAATATCAAGAACGCCGCCAAATTGGCGTTCGAGCGCAAAAAGTGATTCAAGCTTTTTCATCATTCCTTGTGTACGCATAGTTGCGCCTGCAAGGAAATCCGAATTGCCGTGATATTCCTTGTAGTTAGTCTGAATAAAATCTCTGACATTGATTTCATTCTGCCACTTACCAGCGGCAAAACCGTTCCAATTTTGGTGGTTCATCTGCTTTTCCTCCTTAATTTCTGATTTACCTAATAAAAAAAGGGCAAATCAGTCTAAAAAACTGAATTGCCCAGACGGTCGGCAGTATACATTTACATTCCCCTGCGGTGACCCGCATTATCCGTCAGTCATGTAAATGATGCGTGATTACATTTATATTATACATAACCTTGCTTATTTTGTCAATTTTAAAATCAAATATTATTTCACAAATTTCGTTAAGCGTTTATTGAATTTAATATTTATTTTAACGGACTTGAAGTTAAGGCAGAAGTGTGTTAATATTATTTTAAAGAATAGTACAATATTAGAGGTGAGTTTGTGAGTATCAGATTTAATGAAAATGAAGAAATAGTAAACAATATAAGAGAAGGTCTTAAAATTAAGGGCGGCTATTGTCCTTGCAAACTTGAGAAATCAGAGGATAATAAATGTATTTGTAAGGAGTTCAGAGAACAGATTGCCGATCCGAATTTTGAAGGATATTGCCATTGCTTATTGTATTATAAATCAAAAGATTAAAAGAAAGGATGTTATGTTATGTCAATTATTGTTTTAACAAAAGAAAACTTTGAAAAAGAGGTTATAAATTCTGACCGCCCCGTGCTTGTTGATTTCTTTGCGACTTGGTGCGGCCCGTGCAAGATGATTGCGCCTGTTCTGAACGAAATTGCTGCAGAAAACAGCAACTATAAAATTTGCAAAATCGATGTTGACAATGAGCCTGAACTTGCTGCTGCCTTCGGTGTTTCAAGTATACCAACACTCGTTGTTGTTAAAAACGGCAAGATCACATCTCAAGCTGTAGGTTTAAGGCCCAAAGAGGCTATAATTACAATGCTGGAGGAACAGAATGTTTAAAAGTTCTTTTTTGAAGGCCGCATTGTCACTAAGTTGTATTTTTTGCTGTTCTTGCATGCTTTTCGGCTGTACAGGTAGTTTGGAACAACCGAAAAAGGGGAGTTATGTCAGCATTTCTTCTCAGCAGGCCAAGCAGTTGATGGAAACGGAAGAAAACTATATTATTCTTGATGTCAGAACTCAGGAAGAATATGATGAAAAGCACATAAAAGGCGCCACTTTAATCCCTGATACAAAAATTTCATCATTAGCTGAAACTCTTTTAAAAGATAAAGAGCAGTTGATTTTGGTTTATTGCCGCACCGGCAGAAGAAGCAAAAACGCTTCCGCCGAGCTTGCAGCTATGGGCTATACAAATGTTAAAGAATTCGGCGGAATTGTTGATTGGCCTTATGAAACCGAATAAGTAAAAAAGCGTATCTCAAAATGAGATACGCTTTTTTGGTGCACCTGACAGGGCTTGAACCTGCACATCAAAGATACCAGATCCTAAATCTGGCGCGTCTGCCAATTCCGCCACAGGTGCTTATTTTGTCCAATTGATATTATCATGAAAGGATATTTTTGTCAAGCAATTGAAACAAGGCGGCTAAGATACAATGTATCTTGGCCGCCTTAAAAATTTATTTCTTGGCCGGCATCATGTAGAAGCTGAATTCAAGTTCGTCGCTGCCGTTAACCTCAAATTGAGGAAGGATATCAGGTCCGCAGCTGGCAGTTCCCGTTCCTCTGGTAAATCCGTCAATATTAACCGCAACGGTGTTCTCATTGCGCAAATCTTCCTGATGTGTTGCATTCTGAAGAAGCCTTTGTGAATAAGCTCTTGCGTTAAAATTGAAATATTCATCGTCATAAACAAACTTAATTCCGTCGCCATCATCATCAGTAACTGAAAGATATCTTACCTTTGTTCTGTTGCCCGAATCCTGAGGTCTGATATATGGCTCGTGCATATCTTCAACAGTCGTTTCATAAATGCCGATAATTGATTGCGCATAGAGGTCGCAAAGATTCTCATCGGGTCCCATGCCGTAATACTCAATATTTTTGAAGTTTTCAGGCATTTCAAGAGTAAGACCAAACCTGGGCAAATGAGCTGCAAGACGCTTCTTTGCAACAGGCTCAAATTTAGCTTCAACCTTAATTAACCCGTCAGCATAAACTGTATATTCCACTTCAACCTTTGCAAGGGGAAGGAGTGTCTTTTTACTTTTAAGTTTATATTCAATTTCAATTTCGGCTTTATCTTTCTTAAGCTCAACCTCGAAATCGGAGCAGATACAGCGATAATCATCATAGCCTGCGTTAATCCACTTATCCCTGTACTTTGTGTCGTTATCAAGAAAAGCTCTGTAAATATTGGGAATAAAGCCTTTGGCAAATGCCGGCGATGCGTTAATCAGCTCTTTGCCGTTAACAACATAGCTTTCAATCATTCCACTGTTATTTGAAAAGGTTATATTGCCATTGCCAAAGTTGATAATACTGTTTTCTCCGTCGCTTGTAACGCTGAGCTTTTCTTTGGCAAGTTTCTTATCAAACTTATATTCTTCTTTAAGTGCAAACTGCTCGAAAGCTACCTCATTGTCGCCGTCAAAATAATAAATATTAAGATGACAGTCACAGTCACCCTTAGGAATGCTGATATCAATTTTATATTCTTTCTTTTGCTCAGCATCAATATCCAGAAGAATTTCATCTGCTGCAAGAAGAATATTGCCGTTTTTAACAAGCTCCCAAACCGCAGTCAGATAAGATGAGTTTCTGAATCTGTTGGTGTTTGTAAAAGTAATTGTTCCGTCATTATAATCTGCTCTGACAGGGCGATAAACATTTTTCATTTCCTTTGCGCCGGTGTGAAGTCTTCTGTCAGGATAAACAAGGCCGTCAACGCAGAAACATCCGTCATGGCGCCACTCACCGTGGTCACCGCCGTATGTAAATTTGAATTTTCCGTTCGGATGATAAACCGAGTGATCTGCCCATTCCCAGATGCATCCGCCCATAAGATTGTCATATTTATAGAATATATCCCAATATTCTTCAAGTCCGCCGGGGCCAACACCCATTGCGTGTGCATACTCACAAAGGAATAAAGGCTTGGGAGAATACTTCTTTCCGCGGGTGTGTTTACCGCATCTTTCAACATCACGGTGATTGGTGTACATTTCTGAAACAACATCATAAGAATGCCTTGCTGTTCTTACAACACCCTCATAATGAACGGGGATTTCAGGGCATACTTCGTGAAGATATTCATAGCAAACATCCTGGCATGCATATCCGCCTGCTTCGTTGCCGAGCGACCACATGATTATGCCTGCACGGCTTCTGTCACGAAGATACATTCTTTTAACTCTGTCAAGATATCTTGGTGCCCATGCAATGTCATGGCTGATAAGATCAAAATTGTTATGCGGTTCGCAGGCGCAGCCGTGAGTTTCAATATCAGCTTCATCAACAACATAAAGTCCGTAAATATCACAAAGCACTATGAACTGCGCATCGGGAGGATAGTGCGAAGTTCTGACGCAGTTAACGTTAAGAGACTTCATAAGCTTAATGTCTTTTTCAAGATCATCAAAGCTCATTACATAACCGTTTTTATAATGTGTGTCGTGGTGGTTAACACCCTTAATCTTTATTTTTTTGCCGTTGACAGTGAAGATATCTTTCTTGATTTTAACGGTTTTAAAGCCTATGTAGCTTCGGGTTGACATAACTTCCGTGCCATCTTTATAAAGAGTAGCAAAAGCTGTGTAAAGAGTGGGAATTTCTGCATTCCAGCTTTTAACGTTGAGCGATTTAAATTCGACCTTAAGTTCTTTGGAAGCATCAACAGACTCAGAAGCGATAAGCTTATTTTTATCATAGATTTCAACGCTGACCGTGTAACCTTCTGTTTTTCCCTCAAGAGCAACATCAACATTAAGATTCCAGCCGGTTGAGGTTTCTTTTGTTCTGTAATAAACATCATTGAGATAGGTTTTTGGCATTTCGTAAAGCAAAACATCTCTGAAAATTCCGTTTTCTCTGAACATATCCTGGCATTCAAGGAAGGTTGCGTTTGACCATTTATGAACAACTGCAAGAAGCTCATTTTCGCCGGCAACGAGATATTTTGTAATATCAAATTCAGCGGTATTGTGAGCGCCTTCACTATAGCCTACAAAATTGCCGTTGACATAAAGGTCAATGCAAGGAATAACCCCGAGGAAAGAAATGATATAAACCTTGTCAGTATTTGTAATATCAAATGTTTTTCTGTAAACGCCTACAGGCTGCTCGTTGGGAACATAAGGCGGCTTATCATCGAACGGATAGGGGCAGTTAATATAAGCAGGGGAGTCATAACCGATTCTTTGCCAGGTTGACGGAACTTTAATAGTGTCAAACGCTGTCTTTTCCGTATCAATAACATCTGGCAAATCCTTATTGCTCTGATAATATCTGAATTGCCATTTTCCCGAAAGCAGTTTAACAATGTCAGATGAACTGCGTTCTTTTTTGAAAGATGTCTTTTTTAAAATATCTTTTGATGAATAGGGGATAGCATAGCCTCTGCCTTCAAGCTTATTAATCTCAAAAACAGAAAAGTCATTAAAATTTGTTTTGTTAATGCTGTATTTCATATTTACTGCCTCTCCTTTAACATATTTATCATTATTTTCGCCGCTTTATATATATCGCCACAACCGAGAGTAATAACAAGGTCACCGTTTTGAGCATGGTCAACAACATATTGAGCAACCTCTTCAAATGTGTTAAACCAAACGCTGCCGGGAATTTTTTCGGAAAGCTGCTCTGTATAAATTCCGTAAGTATTAACCTCACGAGAACCCATTATTTCAGTCATTATACAATAATCGGGTATTTTTAAAACGCGGACAAATTCATCAAACAAAATTGAGGTTCGGGAATAGGTGAACGGCTGAAAAACTGCCCAGACTTTGTTATAGCCCATTTTCATCGCAGTTTCAAGGGTTACCTCAAGTTCTTTGGGGTGGTGGGCATAATCATCGGCAATGGTTATGCCGTCAATATTTGCCAGTATTTCAAAACGTCTGCCTGCTCCGTGAAATTCGTCAATTCCTTTTACGCATTGATCAAAGCTTACACCCGATTCCATAGCGGAAGCAATAACCGCAAGAGCATTGTAAACATGATGTTTCCCGGGAATTCCGAGAGTTACCTTTCCGAGGTTTTCACCGTATCTGATTAATTCAAACGAAGCAAATTCATTTTTGAGTTCAACATTTACAGCTTGATAAAAATTTCCGTCATTCAAACCGAATGAAACAACCGGTTTTTGGCATATTTCAACAGCAGGAACAACAACATCTTTTGTATTTGAATCATCACCGTTGTAAATAATCTTCTTTGTTGCCATTGATGCAAATTTTGTGAATGACTTTTTAAGATTATCGAAAGTTTTAAAGTAATCCAGATGATCCTCGTCAACGTTGAGAATAACAGCTATATCAGGCGATAAATCAAGAAATGTGTCAACAAATTCACAGGCTTCACAAACCATGTGTTCACTGTGACCTACTAAGCCGTTAGAACCTGTTAAAGGAAGTTTTCCGCCAATTACTGCCGTAGGATCGAAATCAGCGCCAATAAGAACCTGCGTAAGCATCGAACAGGCTGTGGTTTTTCCGTGGGTGCCGCTTATGCAAATACTGTTGGGGTATATTCGGGTAACTGCACCGAGAAGCTTACTTCGTTCATAAGTAGGTATTCCGGATGCTTTAGCTGCAACAAGCTCAGGATTATCAGGCAGCAAAGCAGCAGTATATATTATCATTTCTGCACCTTCAATATTCTCTGCCTTTTGCCCCATTGTTACGGGAATTCCAAGTGAACGGATTCTGGCAAGTGTGTCTGTTTCGTTATTGTCTGAACCGCTGAGCAAATATCCCTCTTTGTGAAGAATTTCTGCAAGCGGACACATACCAGAACCGCCAATACCGATGAAATGAATACGCTTAACAGCTTTAAGTTGTTTATCTATTTCAAACATATTATTCTTCCTTTCTGTATGTCAGTTTATATTATATAACATTGTTGATAAAAAATAAAGTAAAAGTTGCAATATATTGATATTTTTTATCGGTAACAGCTTATTCAAATTAACATAAAATATTAATAGTTAAACCTTGGGAGGTGAAAACTTGCAAAATTTAAATAATATTCTCATAATAGGCGGTGACAGCCGTCAGCTTTATATGGCTGATTATTTTGAAGAGCAAGGCTTTAAAGTTATGATTTACGGCTTGCCCGAAAAAAACAGAAAATGCGAAAAGAATATAAAAGATGCAATTTCAACAGCGGAAATAATTATTTTGCCGTTACCTGCAACAAAAGACGGTAAATATTTCACATCTATTATACCAATCAAAGAACAAATTGAAGATATAACAGTTAATTTCAAAGAAAATCAACTTGTTTTTGGCGGTATGCTTAATAAAGGCCTTGAAACAAAAATTGCAAAAAGAACCAACAAAGTATATGACTATTTCAAACGAGAAGAATTGACGATTAAAAATACAATTCCTACCGTGCAGGGAATTCTGAAAACAATGATAGACAATATTGAATATACTATCCATTCAAGCAAGTGCGCAATTTTCGGCTACGGCAGAGTCGCAAAAGTAACTGCGGATATAATTTCTTCTATAGGTGCGGATGTTACTGTGTGCGCAAGAAAATACGGCGATATAGCTGCGGCTGAAGTTAAAGGACTAAACAGCTGTATGATATCCGATTTTTATAATATATCACATGAATTTGATATAATTATCAATACCGTGCCTTCAGTTGTTATTAATCGTAAAATACTAAAGAATGTAAGGTCAGACTGTTTAATCATAGATGTTGCATCGGCGCCTTACGGAACAGATTTTGCAGCAGCCTATGAACTCGGATTAAATGCCGTTCAATGCTCATCTTTACCGGGAAAGGTTGCACCTAAAACAGCAGGAAAAATTATTGCAGATGCCATTATTAATATTCTCAAGGAGGAAAACTATGGATAGTCTAACCGTTGGTTTTGCTCTTTGCGGCTCCTTTTGCACTTTTGAAAAAGCTATAGAGCAAATGAAATATCTGAAAATAAAAGGTATAAATATAGTTCCAATAATGTCTTTTAATGCTTTTTCCACAGATACAAGATTCGGGAAAGCATCAGAGCATATAGAAAAAATCGAAAGAATTTGTGAGAAAAAAATAATAGCAACAATACCTGAAGCTGAACCGATCGGTCCCCAAAAAACACTTGATATTATGCTGATTGAACCGTGCACGGGCAACACTATTGCAAAGCTCGCAAACGGCATAACCGACACACCTGTTACTCTTGCAGCAAAAGCACATTTAAGAAATGAAAGACCTCTACTAATTGCTGTTTCAACAAACGACGCTCTGTCAATAGCCGCCTCAAACATCGGACGTCTCCTCAACAATCGCAATATATACTTAGTACCAATGAAGCAGGATGATTGTGTTAAAAAACCACGTTCAGTTGTTGCAGACTTTTCACAAACCTATGTATCCATTTTAAACTCCTTAGAGGGAAAACAGCTGCAACCTATTTTCATCTGATTTTGTGAGCGCCGCAATTTGCGGTGCTCTTTTTCGTTGTGCTCTTTAAAATATAAAAATATAAGACTTGAAAAGTACATGGATTGTTGATATAATGTTAATAATTATAGTGTATAATGGAGGAAGTATGAACGGAAAACTGATTGTTATTGAAGGCTTGGACGGCAGCGGTAAATCAACACAGGAAGAATTGCTTAAAAACAGGCTTCTGGATTGCGGAGTAAAAGTTAACACAATTAAACTCCCCAATTATGATGATCCTGCCTGCGAGCCGGTAAAAATGTATCTTTCAGGCAGATTCGGTAACAAACCCGGCGATGTTAATGCTTACGCAGCTTCGGCATTTTTTGCCGTTGACCGATATGTCAGCTTTAATTGCTATTGGAAAAATGCTTATTTGAATGGCGAAGTATTTATTGCTGACAGATACACTACCTCCAATGCATACCACCAGTTAACCAAAACCGATATGTGTGAGTGGGATTCATACCTTGAGTGGCTTGAAGATTTTGAATATAATAAAATGGGCATTCCAAAGCCAGATGCAGTTATATATCTTGATATGCCGATTGAGGTCTCACAAAAGCTTATGACCGGCAGATATAAAGGCGACGAAACAAAAAAAGATATTCATGAAAAGGATGTTGTATATCTTAACAGCTGCCGAACAGCAGCTGAATATGCCTGCCAAAAACTCGGTTGGGAACGCATCGAATGCAGCCGCAACGGCGAACCTTTATCAATTGAAGAAATATCAGATTCTGTTTTTGCCGCCGTTAAAAAAGCTCTCGGGATTGAATTATGATAAGACTTTCAACCAATAATGATATAAAAGGCATTGTTTCGCTGTGGAACGAAGCTTTCGGAGACAGCGAAGCTGAAATTCTGTTCTTTTTAAAAAACAAGTTTAAACCCGAAAATACTATTGTATTTGAAAATAACGGTTGCATTGCCTCAATGCTGTTTCTTCTTGAAGGAAAAATGTGCATAAAAGGTGTAGATTATCCGTCATATTATCTCTATGCCGCATGTACCTCAAAAGAATACCGCGGCAGGGGGTTAATGGCCTCACTTCTTGATTTTGCAAAAAGAACCGCAAAAGAACGAAACATTTATTTTATATGTCTTATGCCAGCGGAAAAGTCATTGTTTGATTTTTATGGTAAGCACGGATATTTTTCTGCTTTCAATAAAAAGGTTTTAGAATTAAATACTGATGAAATAAAAAATGTGTCTCCGTTTTTTATAGATGAGAAAAATGACAAAGATTATAATTTGAAAATTATCAGAGATTCAGCTCTTAAAGGGATAGATTTATTTAAATGGGATGACCAATCAATCAGATTTGCATTTAATCACACCAAAATTTATGGCGGTCATACTCTTTTAATTGATAAAGGTTATGCCCTTTACACAGTCAACAACAAGAAAATCACCATCAAGGAATTTGCCTTTACAAGTTATTTCCTTTTGAAAGTTGCTGTTTTTCTTGTTGAAAAACACAATGCTGAAAAGATTGTATTCATGTTGCCGACCGAATTTGAAACATCAGTAGGCAGTTATGAAATTAAAGAAAGCGCAATGATGCTTCCGATTAACCGTGAAGCTGAATTTCTTATGAACAATATAACCAATGCATATTTGGGACTAACTCTTGATTAGGAGGATTGAAATGCTCTATATGTTTTTTGCCGACGGCTTTGAAGAGGTTGAAGCTATTGCAACTCTTGATGTTATCAGGAGAGCAGGGATAGAAATAGAAAGTATCGGTGTTAATTCCAAAGAAATTACCGGTGCGCATAACATTACCGTGGTTTGCGACAAAACAACTGATGAAATTTCAGTTACAGACAGCCTTAAAGGCATAATTCTTCCCGGTGGAATGCCCGGCACTACAAACCTTTTTGTAGATAAAACTGTTAATGAGTTTATCGACTTCTGTTCTGAAAACAGTTTGCTGATTTGTGCTATATGCGCTGCTCCCATGATATTGGGCAGAAAAGGTTTGCTGCGTAACAAACAGGCAATTTGTTTCCCCGGTTTTGAGAACGAGCTTGAGGGCGCAATAATTTCTGAAGATTTTGTTTGCCGCGACGGCAATTTTATAACTTCAAAAGGAATGGGAAGTGCAATTAATTTTGGGCTTGAAATTGTTTCGTACTTCACCGATAAATTGACAGCTAAGAAGCTTAAAGATACTTTGCAATGTTCATGATGAAAAAACAGGCACAGAGAGAGTTATATAAAATTATCCGTCAAACGGTTACTCAACGCGAAAAAGCAGATTTTGACAAACAGATTTGTACTCGGTTCATCAACTCGGATTTTTTCAAGTTTTCCAATTTAATTTTAATCTATGTTTCTGTTGGAAGCGAAATTGATACCTATAATATTATTGAGTATATACTCAGGTGCGGAAAGCGTGTTGCTGTTCCGCGATGCACAAAAAAACAGATGGATTTTTATGAAATAGAATCATTAAGTGAATTGCAAATCGGTGCTTTCGGAATACCTGAACCGATAAACAGTTACAAAAAAATCCGTTCTTTTAAAAATTCTGTTTGTGTTGTTCCTGCGCTGTCATTTGATTCCTATGGTGACAGACTTGGATACGGCGGCGGGTATTACGATCGTTTCCTTTCAAGCAATCAAATTACAACTGTCGGATTTTGTTATGAAAGATGCCTTTCTGAATGTATTTCACACGAGGCTTTTGATATGAAAATTGATTTTATTCTAACCGAAAACGGTTTCAGAAACTCTAAAAACAAGGAGGTTCTACATAAATGAATAATGATAACAACAAAAAGGACAATCCTTTTAAGGTTAATATTGAAGATGACGGATTTCTTAATCCCGAAGATTTGGATAATCTGATACCCATGTCACCTCCGATTCCCAAGAAAAAATTCGAAGTTCATATTGATGAAGACGAAGAAACAGCATCGCTGAATTTTGAAGATCAGCAGCCGCGTTATAACGGTGAGATATATTTTTCAAACAGACGTCCCACAAGACCAACAGCCTCAGGTAATGATTCATCAGAAAAAAGAAAACCGTATACCAATCGAAACAGCAAGAAAAAAGTTGCCGTTAATTCGGTTGTTGCGGTCTTTTGTGCCGTTGTTTTAATATTTTCAACAGCTTTTTCGGCCATTGCCATTTCATGCATAAATGATATTCTCGCAATAGGCAGAAGTGAAGAAAAGGTTGAGGTCAATATTCCGAATGATGCCACCACGGATGAAATAATTGATATCCTTGCTGATGAAGGTTTAGTTAAACAAAAGCTTTTCTGCAAGTTGTTTTACAAAGCGTTCTCTTTTGTTAAAAACATTAACAAAACAGCCAAGCCTAAAGAACCCGTTTATTTTGGAGACATTTATTATGTTCAAAAAAATCTCGGTCTTGAAGGTTACTTAACCGAATTCAAACAAGTGGCTCAAACAGCAGATACCGTTACACTCGTTTTCCCTGAAGGATGGACAATATACCAGATTTTTGACAAGGTTGACGAATTCGGTGTTTGCTCAAAAAATGAATTGCTTGCTTCAATCAGCGGTGCTGAATTTGACTATGATTTTGTTGAAAAAATTCCCGATAATTCTAACAGAACATTTAAGCTTGAAGGATATCTTTTCCCGAGCACTTATGAATTTTATGAAAAGAGCAATGCAAATAGTGTTATAAGAAAGTTTCTTGATGCTTTTGATTCAAGATGGGGAGATATTTATGAGACTCAGAGCGAAAATCTGGGATTGACTCAGGATGAGATAATAATTATCGCTTCAATTATTCAAAGAGAAGCTGCCAACAAAAACCAAATGGGGCTTATTTCTTCCGTAATTCATAACAGACTCAAGAATTCTGTTTCCTGGCCGCTCCTCGGATGCGACTCAACAGCAAATTATATTACTAATTATGTCAGACCTAATGTATCGGCAAATCAAGCAATAATTTTTGAAAACTATTATGATACCTACACTTCACAAGGCTTGCCTCCCGGACCCATCTGCAACCCCGGTAACGATGCGATTGAGGCAGCATTATTCCCTGAAGACACCAACTATTATTATTTCCGCCATGATAAATACGGTGAGATTTATATGGCAAAAACACAGGCTGAACACGACAGAAACGGAATAGAAGTTCTGCGAGTTAACAGCCGTTAGGAGTTATATCTGATATGCGTGAATTTTCAAAACCGGAATTGCTTGCACCTGCGGGCGATTTTGAACGTCTTATTGCAGCCGTTGAATACGGAGCAGATGCTGTTTATCTCGGTTCCGATTGCTTCGGTATGCGAACTGCAGCTGCAAGCTTTGGCGGTGATGAGTTGCAACGAGCCTGTAATTATGCTCATTCAAAAGGTGTTAAAGTATATTTAACATGTAACACCGTTCCGAGAAATACCGAGCTTGCGCTTTTACCATCTTTCTTTGAATATGCATCGCAAAGCGGTGTTGACGCATTCATTATAACGGATATCGGCGTTATGAATCTTGCTAAAAAAATTGCCCCCAATGTTGAGATTCACATTTCAACTCAAGCAGGCATAACAAATTATGCAGCTGCAAATGCATTTTATGAAATGGGTGCAAAGAGAATTGTTACAGCCAGAGAACTTTCGCTTGATGAAATATCTGAAATCCGTGCCAAAACTCCATCGGATCTTGAGATTGAATGCTTCGTTCACGGTGCAATGTGCGTTTCTTTTTCAGGAAGATGTCTGCTTTCAAATTATATGACAGGCAGAGACTCCAACAGGGGAGACTGCGCGCAACCCTGCCGTTGGCATTATTCTCTTGTTGAAGAAAAAAGGCCAGGTGAATATTTTCCTGTTGAGCAGGATAATACCGGAACATACATAATGAATTCACGCGACATGTGCCTTATCGAGCATATCCCCGAGCTTGTTAAAGCAGGAATTAACAGCTTTAAAATTGAAGGAAGAGCAAAATCAGCATATTATACTGCGGTTTCTGTTAATGCATACCGTTGCGCACTCGACGAATATGAAGCATCTGGATATGCAGAAGATTATAAACCCGAACAATGGATAGTTGATGAGGTTCGTAAGGCCAGTAACCGCCAGTATTGCACAGGTTTTTATTTCTCATCACCAATGGATGATGCCCAAATTTTCTATAACGGCGGTTATGTTCGTGAATGGGATGTTGCTGCTATTGCGGAAGAATGGGAAAACGGCGTTCTTTATGCTTCTCAAAGAAACAGGTTCTTTGAGGGCGATGAACTGGAAATAATGATTAAAGGCCAAAAACCCGTTTCGATAACCGTCAAGAACTTAAAAAATGCTGACGGTGAGTTAATTAACAACGCTCCGCACCCCATGATGAAATTCAGTATTGATTGTCCGGTTAATGTTCCTGCCGGTGCATATCTCCGAATGCAGCGAAAGAGCGGTGTTATTCTTTGAGCAGCTATTTTCCAATAATTTTTCTATTAATCATAATTTTTATTCTTTTTAGAGAAGAAAAAGAGCATAATATCCGTCGGATTATAAGAAACAGAAAGAAAAGAGGCATTTTAAACATGTGCGATATATTTAACAAATATGTTGGAAAGGATTGTGTTGTATATACCTCGAACAGCAACACAGCCGCCATCGAATGCTCTGTAATCGGTGTTTCGGATAATTGGTTGAGCATCCGTACCCGTGACGGTGAAGAAATGGTGAATGTTGATTATATTGTTCGGATAAAAGAACATCCACTCAATAAAAAAGGAAAAAAGAAGACTATATTTTAATTTCTTGCCAAGCACAAAAGTGTTTGGCTTTTTTTGTAAAATTTTATCAATATAAATCATAAATAGTCATCAACAACTTGTGCCGATGCTTGACTTTGATTCAAGATGTGGTATAATAGTATCGGTTAAATTTGCGAAATTTGGGAGGATTGACCTAATGGCTAAAAAACCCGAATATAATAATGAAAGTATGACACTTTTAAAAGGCCCTGATAAAGTCAGAAAAAGACCTGCTGTTATTTTTGGTTCTGACGGTCTCGATGGTTGTCAGCATGCAGCTTTTGAAATAATTTCAAACTCAATAGATGAGGCAAGAGAAGGCTTTGGCACAAAGATTATAGTTACCAGATATGCCGACCATTCAATTGAAGTTCAAGACTTCGGACGCGGCTTGCCGGTTGATTATAACAACAAAGAAAAACGCTACAATTGGGAACTTGCTTTCTGTGAAATGTATGCCGGCAGTAAATATGATACAAACAACAACGGCAGCTATGAATATTCCCTCGGCCTTAACGGTCTTGGTCTTTGTTCAACACAGTTCGCTTCCGAATACATGGAAGCTGAAATCCATAACGGCGGATACAGATATCTCCTCAATTTCAAAAAAGGCTTTATTGTCGGGGATATGGTTAAAGAGGAATATCCTAAACGTGACACAGGAACAAGGATTAAATGGCTTCCGGATCTTGAGGTTTTTACGGATATTGACATACCTCTTGAATATTTTCAGGATACTTTGAAAAAACAGGCTGTTGTTAATGCAGGTGTTCGTTTTATACTCAAAAATCAGGTTGGTAAAAGTTTTGAAACCTATGAGTATATTTATGAAAACGGAATCGAAGATTATGTTAAAGAATGTGTCGGTGAAAATGCATTAACTGCGGTTCAGACATGGCAGGGCGATGCAATCGGCAGAGACCGTGAAGACTTGCCTGACTATAAACTCAAAATGAACATTTCTTTAACTTTTTCCAACAAGGTTCAGTTAAAGGAATTCTATCATAATTCAAGTTTTCTTGAAAACGGTGGTTCACCTGATAAAGCGACAAGGCTTGGATTTGTTGCACAGATTGATTCTTATTTAAAACAAAACAACAAATATCAAAAGAGTGACAGCAAAATAACCTTCCAGGATATTGAGGATTGTCTGGTTCTTGTTATTTCTTCTTTCTCAACTCAGACTTCTTATGCAAACCAGACAAAAAAGGCTATAACCAACAAATTTATCCAGGAAGCTATGACCGACTTTATCAAGCATCAGCTCGAAATCTATTTTATTGAAAATCCGCTTGAGGCAGGCAAGATTGCCGACCAAGTTCTGATTAATATGAGAAGCCGAGTTAAAGCCGAAAAAACAAGGCTTGGCATGAAGGAATCACTTATTCAGAACGTCAGTAATCTTACTAACAGAATTCAAAAATTTGTTGACTGCAGAAGCAAGGATGTTGAGCTTCGCGAACTCTTCATTGTTGAGGGTGACTCGGCTCTCGGTGCCTGTAAGCAGTCACGAAATTCGGAATTCCAAGCAATTATGCCTGTAAGAGGCAAAATTCTGAACTGCCTGAAATCCGAGTATGAACGTATTTTTAAAAGCGATGTTATAACCGATTTGATTAAAGTTATCGGCTGCGGTGTCGAAGTTCCTTCCAAGAAAAAATCCGGTAAAGATATGATTTCCTTTAATTTGGACATGCTCAGATGGAATAAAATCATTATATGTACCGATGCCGATGTTGACGGATTTCATATCCGTACGCTTATTTTAACTATGATATACAGACTTATGCCAACGTTGATTAACGAAGGCAAGGTCTTTATTGCTGAGTCGCCGCTTTATGAGATTAACTGCGGGGATGAAACGTGGTTTGCTTATACCGAAAAAGAAAAGAACGATGTTCTTGCGCAAATCGGAAACAAAAAATACACAATTCAGCGTTCAAAAGGTCTTGGCGAAAACGATCCTGAAATGATGTCCCTCACTACGATGAATCCAACAACAAGGCGTCTTATAAAAATTGAACCTTCTTTTGCGCAGGAAACAGCAGATAAATTTGATTTGCTGCTTGGTGATAATCTTGCCGGCAGAAAGGATTATATTGCAGAAAACGGTCATCTTTATCTTGATTTAACAGACGTTTCATAAATATTTAACGGAGTTTAGGAATATGGTAAAAAAAAGTAAAAAAGATATAACTTCTTCTCTCAGGCAGCTTGACGAAAAAACCCATATTTTCGGTGCGGGTGACGTTGCAAATCAAAATATTGTTGATGCTCTTGAAGTTAATTTTATGCCCTATGCAATGAGCGTTATTATGTCAAGAGCAATTCCTGAAATTGACGGATTCAAGCCGTCACACCGTAAAATTCTTTATATGATGTATAAAATGGGGCTTCTTACAGGCCCAAGAGCCAAGTCTGCAAAGATTGTCGGCCAGGTTATGCAGCTTAACCCTCACGGAGATGCTGCGATTTATGACACAATGGTTCGTCTTTCCAAAGGCTATGAAGCCCTTCTGCATCCTTATGTTGATTCAAAAGGTAACTTCGGTAAAGCTTTTTCTAGAGATATGATGTGGGCCGCTTCACGCTATACAGAAGCTAAACTTGAAAAAATATGCAGCGAATTCTTTGTTGATATCGATAAAAATACTGTTGATATGGTTGATAACTTCGATAACACAATGAAAGAGCCCGCTTTGCTGCCCGTTAACTTCCCAAGTGTTCTTGTTAATGCAAACACAGGCATTGCAGCAGGTATGGCAAGCTCAATATGCTCATTTAACCTTGAAGAGGTTTGCAAAACAACTATTGAACTCATCAGAAACCCCAAGCACGATGTTACCGAAACCTTGCTTGCGCCTGATTTTTCAGGCGGCGGTTTGCTTGTATATAACAGAGAAAATATCGAAGAAATATACAGAACGGGCAGGGGAGGATTCAAGGTCAGGGCAAGGTACAGATTCGATAAAGCAAACAGCTGCATTGAAATCACCGAAATCCCTCCCACAACAACTTCGGAAGCAATAATCGATAAAATCATTGAAAAAGTTAAGGCCGGCTCTATACGCGAAATTAACGATGTCAGAGACGAAACTGATTTGGGCGGTCTCAAAATCACCATCGACATCAAAAAAGGAACCGACCCCGATAAGCTGATGAAAAAGCTTTATGAATCAACGCCGCTTCAGGATACTTTCTCTTGCAACTTCAATGTTCTGATTAAAGGCAACCCAAGAGTTCTGGGAGTTAGAGAGCTTCTGAACGAATGGTTAGAATTCAGAAGCGAGTGTGTAAGCCGAAGAACAGCCTTTGATTTAAAGCGAGCATCAGACAGACTCCATTTGCTCAGAGGTCTTGAGAAGATTTTACTTGATATAGATAAAGCTATCAAAATTATCAGAAATACCGAAGAAGAATCAGAGGTTGTTCCTAACCTTATGATTGGTTTTAAAATTGATAAAATTCAAGCTGAATATGTTGCTGAAATCAAATTGCGCCACTTAAACAAGGAATATATTCTTAAGCGTTTGCAGGATATAGAAAAGCTTGAAGCTGCAATCAAAGATTTAAACGATATACTCAATACTCCAAAGCGTATTAAGCAGATTATTATCGCTGAACTCAAAGAAGTTATTAAGAAATATTCAAAGCCGCGTAAAACAGAGATTGTTTATTCTGCAGAAATTGATGAAACACCGGTTGAAGAAGAAATACCCGATTATCCCGTTCATCTCTTCTTTACCCGTGACGGATATTTCAAAAAGATAACTCCGCTTTCCCTTAGAATGAGCGGAGCCAACAAGCTCAAAGACGGCGACGAAATCAAGCAAACCTTTGAAACCACAAACGCAAAGGAATTGTTATTCTTTACCAACAAATGTCAGGTTTACAAAACATCTGCCGCTGCATTTGAAGATTCAAAGGCAAGTGTTCTCGGCGATTATATTCCCGCAAAGCTTGAAATGGAAGAGGGAGAGTTGCCAATATATATGGCTGTCACTTCGGATTACAGCGGATATATGATTTTCTTCTTTGAAAACGGCAAAACCGCAAAAATTGATATGAAGGCATATCAAACAATAACTAAACGTAAAAAACTGATCAAGGCTTTTTCTGATAAATCTCCTGTTGCTGCCGTTTTACAGCTTGCTGAAGATAAAGAGCTTGTTGTGGCTTCAAGTGCAGGAAGACATTTGCTGATAAATACTGCTGTAATCCTTCCTAAAACCACAAAAGACACTATCGGTGTTGGTGTTATGACTCTCAAAAAAGGTCACAGAGTTATTTCGGCAAGGGAATACAGAGAAGGTGAATTCGCTAAACCTCACAGATATATGGCCAAAAATCTGCCTGCCGCAGGAGCACTTCTCAGCAGCGATGATGAAGCAGAACAAATAACTTTTAACCAATAAAAACTTATGCCGTTCAAAGTCAGGCTTCCCCACTTTGAACGGCACGGTTGGCTATCTGCCAACCAAGCAGAGAAAATGCAAACGCAATTTAAATTGTTTTTCTCCGCAGTTATAGCATAACTCATATTAATATTGAAATTCAAAGTATTTTTTGCCAAATAAATTTTAAAAATATCTTGCAATTATAATAAATATGTGTTAAAATCCATTAGTACAATATTTTTTTGGAGGTTTATTACCTATGCAGTGGTATGAAATCGTATTAGGCGTTGTCCTTATTATTACATCTCTTGCTCTTGTTGCTTTGGTTCTTCTTCAGGAAGGCCGTTCAGCAGGTCTTTCCGGTGCTATCGCCGGCGGCGCTGAAACTTTCCTCGGCAAAAGCAAGGGTAAAACAATCGAACAGAAACTTGTTAAAATTACAAAGATTCTTGCTGTTGTTTTCTTTGTTCTTTCCCTTGTTTCAACACTTGTTGTTCTCTTTATTAAATAATTGTCTTAACACTAAAGAGCTGCTCTTATGAGCGGCTCTTTATTATTGGTGCCTTCAGGTGTGGAAATAAACCCCTGGTTCTACCAGGGGTTAAAGACGGCTTCAGCAAAGCCAAAACGGGCGAGCTCAAAGCAAGCCCGAAAGGTTGAAAGATAATCAAACCTCCAAGTATAATAGTAATGG
>JAZNPT010000057.1:0-98871 GCA_045589815.1 Acutalibacteraceae bacterium | reverse complement strand
AAAATAAACAGCCGCTCGTGAGCGGCTGCCAGTGATTGTAATGCGCTGCTAAACCTTCAACGCCCCTTTCAGGGGCTAAGCCTGTATCAACCCCTTTTAGGGGTTAGTCAAACCACCGGTTCAACCGGTGGTTTGTGATTTGTCGGTCAGTTTTTTTCGCAAACGGTCAATAACCTTTTTTTCAATTCTGCTTACATAAGAGCGGGAAATGCCGAGCCTTTCTGCAATTTGTTTTTGCGTCAGGGGTTTGCATTCATAAAGGCCGTACCGCAACACAATGATTGTTTTTTCTCGCTCATTCTCAATTTCTTCAATGAACTTATACAGCTTCCTGATTAGAAGTTTATTATCAATTTCATCGGCAATTGTGTCTTCTATGCTCAAAATATCCATTAAAGTCAGCGGATTTCCTTCGCTATCAGAATCAATCGGTTCATTTATCGAAATATCCTGCGAGTTCTTTTTTTGGCTTCTGAAATACATTAAAACCTCATTTTCAATGCATTTTGATGCATAGGTTGCAAGTTTAATGCCTTTTGTTTCATCAAAACTGTTAACTGCTTTTATTAATCCGATGGTACCTATCGATATTAAATCGTCTTGTTCATTTGCGTTTGAACAGTATTTTTTTATGATGTGTGCAACCAATCTAAGGTTGTGTTCTATAAGAATATTTTTTGCATTAATGTCACCTTCTTTATATTTCTTTATGTATTCCTTTTCTTCTTTTGTTGACAGGGCAGGAGGGAACGACCCAGTACTTTTTATGTGTAATGCAAAAAACAAAAAACCTTTTGACAGAATTTCAAAAATCAAGCTTAACATACAATCACTCCATTCCGTAAATTATATGTTTTTATTATGATGAAATGACGAAAAGTTCTGTTGCAGATTTTAAATATCAAGATATAACTTGCATATTAAATAAAAAAGTTATATAATATAATAAAAATAAAAATAAGAGGTTAAATATTATGAGTTCAATAAAGCTTGGTGCTCAGCTTTACACGTTAAGAGATTATATTCAAACTTATGAAGATTGCGAAAAAACCTTTAAATATTTAAATGATATCGGAATTAATGTTATTCAAATTTCCGGCATAGGACCAATCCCGGCCGATAAAGTTGCCTATCTTGTCGAAAAATATAATATGGATGTTTGCGTAACTCATACTTCATTTGACAGAATGCTTACCGATCTTGACACCGTTATGAAAGAACATAAGATGATGGGCTGTGATACCCTTGGTATCGGTGCCATGCCTGATAAGTATAGGAAAGACGCCGACAGTCTTAATGAATTCATTAAGCTCGCGAGTGAAATCGGCAAAAAAATGCACGCAAACGGTTTACAGTTTGCATATCATAACCACGCATTTGAATTTGCCAAGCTTGATAACGGCAGGCGCATTTTTGATGTGCTTATAGAAGATACAAAGCCGGAAGAATTCAGCTTTATAGGTGACACCTATTGGTTCCAGTTTGGCGGTGTTAATCCATGCGATTACATCGAAAAAATTGCCGGAAGAATGAAGGTTTGCCATTTCAAAGACTACGGTATTGTTGACCATACACCAAAGTTTGTTGAAATCGGCACGGGCAATCTTAATCTTGATTCAATTTATACCAAGTGCAAAGAAACCGGTGTTAAATATATTGTTATTGAGCAGGATATTTGTGAAATTGATCCTAAAGAATCAATGGCAATCAGCTATAAGAATCTGATAGATATAGCCAAAAGGAATGATAAATAAATGAGTTTTTCTCCCTTGACCGTTACTGTTTTAACCGATACTCACTATTATTCAAAAGAAAACGGTGTCTGTGGCAAAGCCTATGACATCGCCAATTCCAAGAGTCAAAAACTGCTTGCAGAAAGCGCTGAGGTTCTTTCTGCAGCGTTTGATCAAATTGTTGCGAACAGAAAAAGCGACATTGTTCTAATATGCGGAGATTTGACAAGCAACGGCGAACTGAATGCACACAAAGAATTTATCGAAATGCTCCGTGATTTAAAAAAACGCGGCAAAAGAGTTTATGTTATAACCGCAACTCATGATTTCAGAAAAGAATGTGTTGCTGACGGTTATAACGGCGATGAAAAAATTAAAATTCCCGCTGCTTCACGCGATATCTTATTTGATATGTACCGCGAGTTTGGCCCTGATGAAGCTATTGCCGTGCATCGCGAAAGTATGTCTTATGTTGTTCAGCTTGCTGACGGTTACCGTCTGTTTGCGCTTAATGATGACAGCAATTTAAGCGGCAAAAGCGGTTTTTCCGATGAGTGTTTTCAATGGATTTCCGACCAAGCTGAGAAAGCAAGAAATGAAAAACAGTTTATCATAGCAATGACTCATCATCCTCTGATTGCTCCTTCACCGATTTATGAGATAATCGGCAAGGGTGATATGCTCGGCGATTATGACAAACGAATTGAGCAGCTTGCCGATATCGGTATCCAGTTTATTTTTACCGGTCATACTCATATCCACAACACCTCTGCTTATCAAAGCAAAAAAGGAAATGTTCTCTATGATATTTGCACAGGATCTCCAATCGGATATCCCGGCGCAATGAGAAGCGTAACTTTCAATCCGGTAAATAATACAGTATCTGTTTCAACGGATTTTATAAATAATCCGAAATCTTTCAGTCAGAGCGGGCGTGAACTTCGCACCGTACTTGAGGAACAGCTTATCGGTGTTATTCGCGGAATGATAAAAACAGCCGGTGAAGATATTGACAGGCTTGCGGATATGGTAACTGCAATAAGCATTAAGCCAAAGCTTGTATATAAAACAGGATGGATAATTAAGCCTGTATTTAAATTTCTCAATTCTTTAAAGGTCGGCACCGTTGCAAAATGGACAAAGAAAGAAACAGGTTTAAGAAAAAATGATTATTCAGCCATCAAAGATGTTGCTGTTGTTGATGTTATTTCAGAGCTTGCCCTTAATCTTTTTGCAGGCGAAAGTAAATATCCGCCTGAATCTGCAACATATAAAATTGTTATCGGCTTCCTGAGCATATTAGACAGCGTTTTAAGAACACTCCACGTTGATTTAAAAAAAATAACAAAGGTTTCTTCAAATCTGTGTGAGCTTGTTGAACCTCTCTTATACAGCGCTGAAATTGATGCTTATGAATCAGAACTTGAAATATTTCCTTATTATGCAGCAGGGGAGTCGAACTGCAGAAAGCTTGAGTGGCCTGAAAAGCAACAGACCGTTAAGAAAAGCCGAAAAGGATTTTTTATAGTTGTTGCGTTTATTCTTCTTTTTGTAGCATTTCTTCCGTTATGGCTTCTTTTGTTGGCCATCGGATATATTTCAAATCAGATTAAATATAAAGATAAACTTAAATAATTATTAACATAAAGGTGATTTGATGAATCCTCCCAAAATCGATATCTGCATTGAAGGATATAATATTGAACAAACCGATTTATACATTGGTTTGTTACTTGAAAAATACAATCAGATTAACAGCCAATATATTAAATCTACAGAAACACTCAAACTTCTTGAAGAAGAAAATCAAACCTTAAAAAATGAAATGCTTTCAACTATAAAGCAGATTTCATCAAGCCTCAAATCGTTTGATGAAAGGCTTGATAGAATTGAGAGTATTTTAAGAACCGATGATAAACCAGAAAAAGAGAACAACAATGAAGCTGTTGTTTCCTCAGAGAATCAGTTGAAATCTGACATATCTGTTCTTCAAAACGAACTTGACAGCATTAAAGTTTTGTTTTCAAAATGAGTTTAAATAAAGTTTTTATTTTTAATATTTATGTTAAAAATATTTAAATTATTTTATTTAAAATAAGACCATACTAAATTAAGGAGGTTTAAGTATTTGAATAAATCATCATCAAACAAATCCGGAAAAACAACGGCAAAGCAGAAGAAAAAGCCCAACAAAGCGCTTTTGGTTTTCTACGGTATTTTAAGCACATGCGCTTTAACGATTTTTATAGTTGTTTCTTATGTTTTGATTCACGCAATATCCGTTGTTAACGGTGATTTAATTATCAATCTTGAGGAATATAAATCCAATCAAAACCAAACCTCTTTTATTTATGCCTATGATGAAAAAGGCAACACTGTTGAATTAGCCAGGCTTCACGGCGAGGAAGACAGAGTTTGGGTTGACCTGGATGATATGTCGCCCTATATGAAAGAGGCTTTTATCGCCCTTGAGGACACACGCTTTGAAAGCCACCGCGGAGTTGACTGGATAAGAACGATAGGTGTTATCGTTGTGCCTAAGAACCTTGGCCAAGGCGGTTCAACCATAACGCAGCAGCTTATTAAAAACTACACTAATAACAATGCTGTAACCGTTGTCAGAAAATTCAATGAAATTTTAACTGCATTAAATCTCGAAAAAAATTATGATAAAGATGTTATTATTGAAGCTTATCTTAATACTCTTTATCTTGGAAGCGGATGCTACGGTGTTAAAACAGCAAGTGAAAAATATTTCGGAAAAGATGTCAGCGAACTTAATGCTGCTGAATGTGCTGTAATCGCTTCTATCACGCAAAAACCCACCAAACACAATCCTTTGCTTAACCCCGAAGAAAACCGTAAACGCCAGCTTTATTGCCTTGAAATGATGTGGAAGGAAACAGGTGCACTCACAGAAGAGGAATATAATGAAGCTTGTAATTATGAACTTATATTCACTAACAGTGATAACTATGTTCCTGACGAAAAAGAAGATAAGGTTGATATTATTGAAGAGGAAACAAATCACAGCTTCTATGTTGACTATGTAAGGCAGTGCGTTCAGAATGACCTTATGGAAGAATACGGTTATTCAAAGCAGCAAGCATCGAATATGATTCTATACGGCGGTCTTAAAATCTATTCGGCTGTTGATTTGAAAGTTCAGGAAGCTTTGGAAAACGTTTATGTTAACCGTAAAAACTTCCCTGACCTCGTCAGCAAAGATGGCGATAAAGTTCAGTCCGCCATGACAATAATGGATTATAACGGCAGGGTTGTTGCAATCGTTGGTGCTGCTGATGAAAAAGACGGTCCGCTTTGCCTCAACAGAGCTGCAAATTCATACAGAGCGCCAGGCTCAACAATTAAACCGCTTTCAACCTATGCACCGGCAATCGAATTAAATCTTTATAACTACTCAAGCATGATAAAGGATTATGCCATTCCTGTTAAAGGCGAGCTTTGGCCTCATAACGTTAACGGCACCCTTGGTTCCGGAAGTAATGTAACTGTTGAATACGCTATTCAGCAGTCTCATAACACGGTGCCCGCAAGAATAATTAACTATGACCTTGGAATCGATACATCCTTTGAATTCCTTCGTGACAGATTCCATATTTCAAAGCTTGATGAAGTTAATGACAGAAACTTGTCTCCCTTGGCAACCGGCGGCTTAACTAACGGAACAACAACCGTTGAAATGGCCGCTGCTTACGCAACATTCGGCAACGGCGGCTTGTATTATGAACCGTACGCTTATTACAAAGTAACGAACAGCCAAGGAACTCAGATACTTTTAAGCAATGAAGAGCCGAGAGGTGAGCAGGTTATTTCTGCAGAAACTTCTGACATTGTTTGCGAGCTTCTTCAGTCAGTAAGCACCAGCTCCTACGGCAGCGCACCAAATGTCAGAAAGTTCCAGATTATGGCCAAAACAGGTACTACAAGCAGCAAAAAAGACCGCTGGTTCTGCGCCGGTACTCCTTATTATGTTGCTGCAATATGGTTTGGATTTGATAAGCAGGAAACACTTGAAACTTCTGGTAACCCCGGCGGCAAGGTGTTTATGACCGTTTTCGATAAAATCCATAAAGATTTGCCGCAAAAAGAGTTCCCTAAAAGCAGCGGAACAATTGAAAAAAGTTATTGCACCCATACAGGCAAATTAGCAGGTTCAAACTGCAGTTCAACGAGAAAAGGTTGGTACAAAATAACAGCCTTGCCTTCGGTTTGCACTTCCTGCACCTCTGTTCCGTCTACCGACGCATCAGGTGGGTCGATAAGCGATGCAATTGACAATGTTGTTGGCGGAGTTGTTGATAACCTCGGCGATACTCTTAACGGCATTCTCGGAGACAGATAATATTCATAGCGGAGTTTGTTTTTCGGCAAACTCCGCAATTTAAATACAAGGAATGATTTTTTGATTATAATGGCGATAGATTATGGCGATGTTCGGACCGGTATCGCTGTTTGCGACAAAATGGAAATGCTTGCTTCACCGGTGTGCGTTATTGAGCAGCGCAATGCACAGCGCCTTGTTGAAGAAATAGAAAAACTTGCCCAAAATTACAAGGTTGAGCAGTTTGTTGTGGGGCTTCCCAAAAATATGGATTCTTCAATAGGGGAGAGAGCAATAAAATGCCGTGAATTTGCTGCGATGCTTTCAAATGCAACAGGGATTGAAACTGTTATGCGTGATGAACGCCTTTCAACAGTTAGTGCACACAATGTTTTAAACGCAACAAACACTCGCGGTAAAAAACGAAAAGCGGTTGTTGATCAGGTGGCTGCCGTCATGATACTTCAGGACTACATAGACTTTAGAAAAACAAAATCAGATCTTTAAGTTTTTGAAATTATACTGTTTTTTCTGCATACTATTTAACATAATGTTATGCGGAGGAAACCTTATGAGAATAATTGCACCTTCAAAAATTAAAGCTAAATTAATTCTTTCAATTACATTACTTTCAATTTTCAGCGTTTTGCTTATTGGTACAAACATTGTCAACAAACTTTTAGCCGTTGATGTTTCAGCTGATGCAGAAAAGTTTCAAACTGTTATTATTGATGCAGGCCACGGTGGACCCGACGGCGGAACAAGTGCTGATGACGGAACGCTGGAAAAAGAACTCAATCTGCAAATTGCAGAAAAGCTTAACGAAATTTTAAAGTCAATGGGTATTAAAACAATAATGACACGAACAACTGATATTTCGATTAATGACAGCACCGCTCAAACAATAAGACAAAAGAAGATTTCCGATATAAAAAACAGATTAAAAATAATAAATGAAACAGATGATGCCGTTTTTGTCAGCATACATCAGAATCACTTTTCAGATTCAAAATACAGCGGAACCCAAGTGTTTTATTCCAAAAACAACCCACTATCTCAGGATTTGGCGAGCAGCATCCGTCTGCCTGTAATTACATATTTACAGCCGCAAAATTCCCGAGAAATAAAACAAAGCGGAACAGAAATATATCTTTTGTATCACGCTGAAAAGCCCGCTGTAATGGTCGAATGCGGTTTTTTGTCTAATAAATCAGAAACCGAAAATCTCAAAGATGAAGCATATCAAAAAAAGCTTGCTTTCATGATTGCTCTGGGAATTGTTGATTATTTTAAAAATACGGAGGATGTTTAAATGGCAGGCAAAGCAAAAACAATGTATATATGCAGCCAATGCGGATACGAAAGCGCCAAATGGTTTGGCTGCTGCCCGGGATGCGCAGAATGGAATACAATGGAAGAAGAATTCAGAAGCCCGCAACAGCAAAAATCTTCCAAATCTGTTTCAAAAGCTGTTTTTGCACAAACAATAAACGAAATTGACGCAGACGATGAGATACGCTTTAAAACCGGCATGGCAGAACTTGACCGTGTTTTGGGCGGAGGAATTGTTAAAGGTTCACTCGTTCTTTTGAGTGGCGATCCCGGCATTGGTAAATCAACAATTCTGCTTCAAATTTGTGAATATCTCGGGAAAAAGCTTCGTATTCTCTATGTTTCCGGTGAAGAATCAGCAAGGCAAATTAAACTGCGTGCTAAGCGCCTTGGAGTTTCAACCGATAATCTGCTTATAATGTGCCAAACAGATGTAGAAAGTATCGTTGAATATATAAGATCAAACAAACCCGACCTTGTTATTGTTGATTCAATTCAGACAATGTGCGTTTCAGAGATTAGTTCTTCTCCTGGTAGCATAACACAAGTCAGGGAATCAACAAATTTATATATGCATTGTGCCAAAGGGCTCGGAATACCAACAATATTGGTTGGCCATGTTAATAAAGACGGAAATATTGCCGGTCCTAAAGTACTTGAGCACATTGTTGACTGTGTTTTATATTTCGAAGGTGAACGCCATCTTTCTTACCGTATTTTAAGAGCTGTTAAAAACAGATACGGCTCAACAAATGAAATCGGTGTTTTTGAAATGCTTGACAAAGGACTCGTCGAAGTTCTTAATCCTTCACTTATGCTTATTTCAGGTAAACCTAAAAACACGGCAGGAACATGCATCGCATGCGTTATGGAAGGCAGCAGACCCATCCTTGCCGAGGTGCAGGGTCTTGTTGCAGCTTCAAATTACGGCAATGCCAGACGAATGTCAACAGGTTTTGATTATAACAGAATGTCCATGCTGTTAGCTGTACTTGAAAAAAGATCGGGATATTTTTTCAGCAACTGTGATGCGTATATTAACGTTGTCGGTGGTTTGAGACTTGATGAACCCGCAACAGATCTCTCTGTTGCTTTAGCGCTCATTTCCAGCTTGAAAGACACACCGATTAGAGATGATACTCTTGCCATAGGAGAAATCGGGCTCGGCGGCGAATTGAGATCTGTTTCTTTTTGTGAACAACGTGTCAAAGAAGCGGAACGTCTTGGCTTTGCAAGATGTATTATACCTAAACACAACCTAAAGACACTTTCTGACGGCTTCAAAGGCAATATTGAGATTGTTGGTGCCGCCAATGTTAACGAGGCCTTTAACGCATCAATATAACGCTTATGAAATATGTTGAAAAACCTAATTTACCACAGAGTAGGGTAGTGGTTGCAGCAATAAGCTGCATGGCGCTAGAAGCAATTAATAAACTCAAGGATATGAATATTAAAACTATCAAAATTCCTGTCCATCCGTTATTGCCAAAACCGATAAACTCACACGCAGATTTGCAAATACTGCATTTAGGAAATAATAATATTTTTTCTCAAAACGAACATTTGTTTTTAGGGGAGTTTGAAGCAAAATTTAAAAATAGATTAATCAATGAACCGATAGGCAATCAATATCCACATGATGTCAGGTTAAACTGTGCTATTGTGGGCAACAAGATTATCTGTAACAAGCATACCATAGCTCATGAAATACTCGAATTTGCCGAAACCAATGATTTAACGATAATTGATGTTAAACAAGGTTATTCAAGATGTTCAATCTGCATTGTTAACGAAAATGCCATATTAACCGATGACGAATCCATCTTTAGAGCCGCTGGAAAATTTTTCAACGATGCTCAGTTCATTTCAAAAGGCTCCATTAGCCTAAAAGGATACAACTATGGATTCATCGGTGGTTGTTGCGGTAAAATTGATAAGGATAAAATTGCATTTAACGGTGCAATAGAAAGCCACAAGGATTATAAAAAGATTCTGGATTTCTTAAACAGAAATGCAGTTGAGTGTGTTGAGCTGCATAATGATAAACTCTATGATATCGGCGGAATCCTGCCTTTGTGTGAAGAAAATAAATAATTCCGTTTATTTATCAAAAGCACTCCCCCTAATTATACAAAACATTTATTTTGTATAATTATATTGATTTTTTGCTTAGGGTATGTTATAATCATATTGTAACATACCCTTTTGTGTTTTATGGAGGTTTTTATGAGACAGGAAGAAATAGCTACCTTACCAAACCTGGTAAGGCTTTATCTGAACTACCTCTCCGGTGTTAAAA
This sequence comes from Acutalibacteraceae bacterium, assembly GCA_045589815.1. Taxonomy (GTDB): domain Bacteria; phylum Bacillota; class Clostridia; order Oscillospirales; family Acutalibacteraceae; genus CAG-177. The sequence goes on along the minus strand of JAZNPT010000057.1, from coordinate 89,159 downwards.
GTAAATCTCAGCTCACTGTTCTTGAGTATGCATCAGATTTGCGTTTGTTTTTCAGATTTATTTCACGGAGCAGAAAACTCTGTGATTCTGCGGTTCCGTTTGATGAAATCAACATAGCAATGCTGTCTGATGAAGTTATTTGCAGTGTTTCACTTGATGAAGCTTATTCATTCCTCACCTATTGCCGTAACGAACGTCAGAACGATAATAATGCCCGGGCTCGCAAAGCAGTTGCTATTAAACGTTTTTACCGTTATCTCGAAGTAAACGGTAAAATTGAGGTTAACCGAATCGCTTTTCTTGAATCTCCGCAAACAAAAAAAGCTTTGCCCAAATATCTTACACTTGAGCAAAGCTTAAAGCTGCTAAACAGCGTTGACGGAAAACACAGGGAACGTGACTACTGCATTTTAACCCTGTTTCTGAACTGTGGTTTGCGTTTGTCTGAGCTTGTCGGTATTAATATTTCTCATATTAAAGATAACAACACACTTGTTGTTTTGGGTAAAGGAAATAAAGAACGTACTGTTTACTTGAACAAAGCCTGTCTGAAAGCGATAAGCGCTTATATGGCTGTTCGTCCCGTTGATGGAGTTAAGGATCGTGATGCATTATTTATCAGCAGCCGCAAAACTCGCTTAAGTAAACAAAGTGTCCAAAAAATGGTTGAAGGCACTCTTGAAAGAAGCGGACTTGCCGGAATGGGATTTTCAACTCACAAGCTTCGCCACACGGCTGCAACCCTCATGTATCAATACGGCAGCGTTGACCCTCTGCAGCTCAAAGAAATACTCGGTCACGAGAATCTTGCCACAACCGAAATATATACTCATATCCATGACGATCAGTTAAAACAGGCTGTTGACTCCAATCCACTTAATGATCCTTCAAATTTCAAAAAAGCGTGAAAAACCGGCTGAAACCAATGCATCTATAATTGCAGATGCTGCGCAAATACCCCAAAAAATCATTTGCCTTATAATGTATATTCTCGTCTCGTCCTTTTCAAACTGACCCTTCCCCTGTATTGATTTATAAAAAGCATTTTTTGAGTATTCACAACTGTCATTGCATGCAAGGACGAAAGCAAAGGTTGAAACTATTGCTCCGGGATATATGATAAGCAAACTGTATGCTAATCCATTCAACCTGTAGACTGAATACAGATATCCGCAAACTGCACCAAAGCCCATACCTCTTAAGAACGGCAACCACATTATAAACGGATATCCTATCAGCGAAAAACCCAAAAATATACTTAACGCTATAAATACCGAACTCACGGATAATGAGTTGCAAAAATTCTCACCTATCCCCTGCCCTGCCTTTAACAATGCAAAGGAATCAATTAATCCTGACAGCTTTTCTGTGATTAAAGATTCAGAATTTATTGTTATTGCACCAATTAATATTCCGCACGAAAAAAATAACGTCAAAAGATAGATTCTCGAGTTCTCCAACAGCTTTTTTATCGCTTTTCCGTTATATACTTTATAATTATATTTGATCTTGCCCATTTCAACCTCCGAAAGCTTTTTGTTAAATTATATGAGCAAGTCCTGTTTTTATGACATATTAAAAGACGGCTGCCTATTAGCAGCCGTCTTAATTTATATTTTCTCAACTTTTGCAAAGTTTGCCATGATTTTCTTAGTACCGGCATTAGTAAATGCAATTTCGAGCAAAGTGTCATTGCCCATCGGTTTTGCGCTGAGAACAACACCTTCACCGTAAGCTTTATGAAGAACAGTATCTCCTACATTGAATACCGTGGTATTCTTTGCAGGCGCAGATACTGAAGAAACACCCGAAAAACCTCTTGAAGCTGACTGAGGCTTTGAAGGCACAGAGCTTATTGAACCGTTATAGGTTTTCATGGTTTCGCCGGTTCTTTCAAGCAGTTCATCAGGAATTTCTCTGATAAAGCGCGAAGGCTGATTGAACCTTGTCTGGCCAAAAAGCATTCTCTGCTTGGCTCTGGTAATATAAAGCTGTTTTTTAGCTCTTGTAACCGCAACATAAGCCAGTCTGCGCTCTTCTTCAATTTCCGCTTCTCCACCCATAGATGACATGTCAGACGGGAATATAGATTCTTCCATACCTATAAGATATACAACGGGAAATTCAAGACCTTTTGCTGCATGTATTGTCATTAAAACAACAGTTTCAGCTTCTGCATTATAGTTATCAATATCGGTCATGAGAGCAACTTCTTGCAAGAAATCATTAAGAGTTGGTTCATCATTTTCCCGGGAAAAACGCAAAAGGTTGTTGGAAAGTTCTTCAAGGTTTGCAAGCCTGTCTTCTTTGGTTTCAGGGTCAAGTGACAGAGACGCAATGTATCCTGAAACATTCATTACTTTTTTGTAAAGCTCCGAAAGCTCAAGACTGTAAACATCATCAATAAACTCTTGCATCATTTGACCAAATTCCATCATTTTCTTCGCACTTCTGCTGAGCTTTGGAAATTGATCGGCAGATTTTATAACTTCAAAAAGGCTTATTCCAAGTCCCTCTGCAATTTCAAGTGCAGCGGCAACTGAGGAATCACCTATTCCCCTCTTTGGAACATTGATTATTCTTTGCAGTCTGACAGTATCATTTGGATTGGCAATAACGCTCAGATATGCAAGAGCGTCTTTTATTTCTTTACGGTCATAGAATTTGTGTCCGCCAATCAATCGGTAAGGTATGCCCATTCGCACAAATGCCTGTTCAATCAAGTTTGACTGTGAATTCATGCGGTAAAGCACTGCAAAATCGCTGTATTTTTTACCGTTTCTGATACCGTCAAGCACTTTGTCGGCAATAAATATGCCTTCATCACGATCGGAATCAGCGGTGTGATAGTTAATTAAATCGCCCTTACCGTTATCAGTCCAAAGGCTTTTCCCCTTACGATTCTGGTTATGTGATATAATTTTATTGGCGGCATCAAGAATGTTCTGCGTTGAACGATAGTTCTGCTCAAGGCGAATAACCTTGGCATTGCTGTATTGATGCTCAAAGCTTAAAATATTCTCTATTGTTGCTCCTCGGAATTTATAAATACTCTGGTCATCGTCACCGACAACACAAATATTTCTATATCCGCCGGCAAGTAAAGAAGTCAAAAGATATTGCGCATGGTTTGTATCTTGATATTCGTCAACCATAATATATTTAAACTTATGCTGATAGTATTCAAGAACCTCTGGATTGTTCTGAAGCAAGCGAACAGTATTAACTATAATATCGTCAAAATCCATTGCATCAGCATCTTTTAATCTTTTCTGATACAATTCATATACTGAACCTATGTTTCGCTTTCTGAAATCAATATAGTTTTCTTTTATATATTCCGAAGGTGATATAAGCATATCTTTAGCACTGCTTATTGCAGAGAGCACACTTTTGGGAGTTATTATGTTATCACTTAATCCAAGCTGCTTAATACAATCTTTAATAACACGCTTACTGTCATCAGTATCATAAATTGTGAAATTAGAAGAATAGCCGATATAATCCGCATTTCTTCTCAAAATCCTCACACAGGAAGAATGAAAAGTGCTTGCCCAAATATCGAGAGCTGACTCACCAAGCATTCTCTCAAGACGCTCTTTCAGCTCACCTGCAGCTTTGTTGGTAAATGTTATGGCAAGAATTTCCCAAGGTTTTGCAGCATCAACTTGCATCAAAGGTTGAATATCAAAAGTATCTTCAACAGTTCCGTCTGCCACAGCACGCATAAGCGCCATTTCTTCCTCATTGGGTTCATAGCAGCATTTATCGCTGTAATATGCCTTGCCATACTTCATTATATTAGCTATGCGGTTAACAAGAACGGTAGTTTTGCCGCTTCCTGCTCCTGCAAGCACCAAAAGCGGTCCCTCAGTTGAGAGAACCGCTTTCTTTTGCATATCATTGAGATTTTTAAAATCTCTTTCAATTATCTTTCTGCGAAGGGAAAAAAATTCATTGGAAATCATTTGATACCTCAAATTGAAATTTCGTGAGCAATTTTATAAAGCTCGCTGTTAACTGTGCGTTCCATGCTGAGAGCCTCATAAATATCATAATCGATAATATGATCATCTTTTTGAACAACAACTCTGTTACCAATGCCCTGCATAAGAAGCTGAACTGCTTTATAGCCCATCTGGCTGGCCGCAACTCTGTCGCGAACAGTGGGAGAACCGCCTCTTTGAACATGGCCGAGAATAACAGCTCTTGACTCAACACCGCATTCTTTTTCAATCTTTCTTGCGAGTTCTTCAACTCCGCCGATACCTTCAGCAACCATAACGATAAAATGTTTTTTATCGGTTTTCTGAGTTCTTCTGATTCTTTCGATAACATGCTTTTCAATATCGGACTGAATTTCGGGAATAACAATAGCGGTTGCGCCAACAGCAATGCCTGCATTAAGTGTAAGGTCACCGCATCTGTTACCCATAACCTCAACAACTATACAACGGCTGTGAGACTCAACAGTATCTCTAACTCTGTCAACCATCTGCATAACAGTATTAAGGCATGTGTCATAACCGATTGTATAATCTGAAGAAACGATATCATTATCAATTGTTCCGGGAACACCAATGCAGGGAATTCCTCTGAGAGAAAGGTCGCGTGCACCTCTGAATGAACCGTCACCGCCAATAACAACAATGCCTTCAATGCCAAACTTTTTGCAGGTATCGATAGCCTGCTGCATGCCGGCTTCCTCTCTGAAAGCCTTGCATCTTGCTGAATAAAGCATTGTTCCGCCTCTGTGAATAATATCGGAAACACTTCTGATGTTGAGCTCACGAAGGTCACCTTCGATAAGACCTTGATAGCCTCTGTTAATTCCATATACTCTAATTCCGTTTTCGCATGCTGTTCTTACAACCGCACGCACGGCAGCGTTCATGCCGGGGGCGTCACCGCCGCTTGTTAAAACGCCGATAGTCTTCATAATAATTACTCTCCTTGAAAAATGTTCAAGCAATATAATACACTTTTTATAACATAATGTCAATGAATTAAACAGTTTTTGCTAAAAAAGTTAAAGATTTGCAAGCTTATTATTTGACGTTATTCATTATATATTACATTTGAGTCCCCAAGGATTTTTTTAAGCTCTCTTAAAAGAACATTATTAACATCAATCCCCTGTTGAATCGGATTGAACTTATATTCTTTTTTATCGTTAAAATAATAATAGAGAGGAGTGTTTCCGTCAAAAATAGCAAGCAGCTTGCGGCAGCACTCAATCTGCGGAGAATCAAAAGTATCAAATCTCAAAAACAACCCTTTTGCTTTCTTTTTTTGAGACTTTTCAACAACGACTGCAGTTTCGGACGGACATGGTTCAACGGCTTCACAAACTATTTTTGTATCCTCATCCTCACGCATACTTATTCTTCCGTGAACAAGCATAATATTGCCTTCAAAGAACATAGCAGGCTTTTCCATGAGTGTTTTCGGAAAAACTATAACTTCAATTGCTCCTGTTGTATCTTCTAAATTCAAGAAAGCCATTGTTGAATCATTTTTTGTGATTTTCTTTTTAACCGAACCCACAAGACCAAGCAAAAGCACTCTGTCGTTATCTTTATATCTTGTTGATTCAGAATCAACTATATCAATAATTCGTGCACATTTCAGTTGTTCGGAAACAGTTTGAAATTTTGACATCGGATGACCTGAAAGATACATTCCGGCAACATCTTTTTCATATCTGAGAAGCATCTCGGGTGAGAACTCATCCAATTGCGGATACACAAATAAAGCAGACGGAACATATTCGGTTTCATCAACATCATTTGCTAAATCGCCGAAGCCAATCTGACCGTCAACATTTCTTTTTTTTGAACTGTCAAGATCTTCAAGGATGACATCAATAACAGAATACATCTGCCTTCTGTTAGCTCCCATTCCATCAAATGCACCGCATTTTATAAGATTTTCAAGCATTCTGCGGTTAAAATCCTTGCCATGCATTCTGCGGCAGAAATCATAAAAATCAACAAAATTTCCGTTAACGGTTCTCTCATTAATCATTCGCTTAATGAATCCCCTGCCAAGTCCTTTAATGGCAAGCAGACTGAAATGAATGTTTCCGTTAGAAACGGCAAACTCCTCAGAGCTTTCATTGATATGCGGCGGAAGTATTTTAATCCCAAGCTTTCCGCATTCATTTATATACTGAACAACTTTTCCTGTATTATCAAGAAAACTTGTCAGCAAAGCCGCAAAAAACTCGCACGGATAATGGCATTTAAGCCATGCGGTCTGATAAGCAACATAGGCATAAGCCGCAGCATGAGCCTTGTTAAAAGCGTAGGAGGCAAACGAAATCATTTCATCAAAAATCTCATTCGCTGTCTTTTCACTTATGCCCCGCCTTACAGCACCTTCGCAAACAACATTGCCTTGTTCATCAACAATGCCGTTAACAAAATTAGCTCTTTCCTTAAGCATAACATCATGCTTTTTCTTGCTCATGGCGCGGCGAACAATATCCGCTCTGCCGTATGAATATCCTGCAAGCTCGCGGCAAATCTGCATTACCTGCTCCTGGTAGACCATGCAGCCGTAGGTAACATCAAGAATGCTTTTCAGTTGCGGTGTTTTATATTTGATTTTATCGGGATTATGTCGGTTTTCGATATAAGTCGGTATTGAATCCATGGGACCCGGGCGATAAAGAGAGATAACAGCTATCAGATCCTCGAGACTGACAGGCTTAAGCTGTGACAGAACGCTTCTCATGCCTGCTGATTCAAACTGAAAAACTCCTTCTGTTTGTGCTAAACACATCATGTCAAAAACGGCTTTATCTTCAATGTCAATTTTATCAATATTAAATGAAGGGTTGTTCTTTTGAATCATTTTTTCGGCAGACTTAATAACCGTTAAGGTTCTGAGTCCGAGGAAATCCATTTTGAGAAGCCCCAATTCTTCAAGCGTTGTCATTGGAAACTGAGTGACAACAGCTTCATCGTTCCTCGCAAGCGGAACATAGGAAACAACAGGGTCATGTGTAATAACAACGCCAGCCGCATGAGTTGAAGCATGGCGAGGCATTCCCTCAACTTTTCTTGCCATATCAATAAGCTCACGAGCTTCATCATCGCTGTCATAAAGTGCTTTGAAATCACTCGAACGCTTCAAAGCCCTGTCAATGGTTATATTTAATTCGTTAGGAACCTGTTTTGCTATGTTATCAACAACAGAATATGCAATGCCCATTGCTCGTCCAACATCACGAATGGCCGCCTTTGCAGCAAGAGTTCCGAAAGTAACAATCTGGGCAACATGGTCCGAACCATATTTTTTAATAACATAATCAATAACTTCTCCACGTCTTTCAAAGCAGAAGTCAACATCGAAGTCAGGCATGCTCACTCTTTCAGGGTTCAAAAATCGCTCAAAAAGAAGATTATATTTCATTGGGTCAATGCCCGTTATTCCAATGCAATAAGCGCAAATACTTGCTGCGCCAGAGCCTCTGCCGGGGCCGACAGGAATACCGACATCCTTAGCATGTTTAATAAAGTCATGGACTATCAGATAATAGTCAACATAACCCATTTTGTTAATCACCTCAAGCTCATAATTGAGCCTGTCAATATATTCTTTAGGTGGATTCTCACCGTAACGCCTGATTAAACCTTTACGGCAAAGCAGAGAAAACCATTCAAAATGGTCATAACCTTCAGGCACATCAAAATGAGGCAGCTTTGTTTTGCCAAACTCAAATTCAACATTGCATTTATCTGCTATTGCAGCCGTATTATATACTGCCTCAGGACAATCCGAAAAAGCAGCCAGCATCTCATCTTCGCTTTTCAAATAAAACTCATCTGTTCCGAATTCAAGGCCTGTATCCTCACCGACGGTATGGTTTGTCTGTATACAAATCAAGACCTGCTGCATTTTGGCATCTTGCCTATCAACATAATGGGCATCATTAGTCGCAGCAAGTGGGATTCCAAGTTCCTTTGAAAGTCTTATAATACCAGGATTTATCTGAAGCTGTTCGTCAAGATTATGGTTCTGAATTTCAAGATAGTAATTACCTGCGCCGAAAACAGAGCTGTACCACTGCGCAATGCGTTTTGCTTCATCGTAATCATTACGTTGCAAAGCTCTGGAAACCTCGCCTGCAAGGCATCCCGAAAGAGCTATAAGCCCTTCATGATGTTTTTCAAGAAGATCCTTATCAACACGCGGTTTTGTATAAAAACCGTTAACCCATCCCTCCGAAACAAGTTTGATTAGATTCTTGTAACCTTCATTATTCTTGCAGAGAAGAACAAGATGATATCTCTCGTTATCAATTCCGTGAACTTTATCAAACCTTGATCTTGGAGCAACATATACCTCGCATCCGATTATCGGCTTGATTCCTTTTTTCAGTGCAGCTTTATAAAAATCAATAACGCCATACATAACACCGTGGTCCGTTATGGCAACAGAGGTTTGACCCATGCTTTTAATTTTTTCAAGCATAGGCTCAATTCTGCATGCACCGTCAAGCAGACTGTACTCACTGTGAACATGTAAATGCGTAAATGACATTATTAATCACCGTTTTTCAGATTTTCAGCAATTTTAACAATGCGGCCAAGCCGATGATTAATTCCGGAACGGGAAATAGGCTCGTCCAATATTTTTTCAAGCTCACTAAGACTTGATTCGGGATTTTCAAGGCGGATTTTTGCAATTTTTTGAAGATTTTCCGGCAAAGAGGATATTCCTGCTTTTCTGTCAATAAATTGTATAGCCTCAACTTGTATGTTTGCGGCATCTACAGTTTTATTAATATTTGATATTTCAAAATTGAGTCTACGGTTAACTTTATTCTTGACATCTTTTTCAATTTTAATGCCCATAACATAAAGCGAAGCATCCTGTGCGCCTATTATCGCAAGAATATCTTCAATGCTTTCGCTATCCTTAAAATAGATAACGTGATTTCCCTTGCGAACTATGTATTTTGGATTTAAGCCAAGCTCGTCCATAAATTTCATCAAATCCATGCACAAGCGTTTATACGGCACAACAAATTCAAGATGATATCCCCTCTCGGGGTCTGTAACCGTTCCGCAAGATAAGAATACACCTCTCAAAAAGGCATTTGCGCAACATTCATCGGAAATATTGGCACGGTTAATTCTGAGCGAAGTTTCTTTTAAATCATGGCCGAATTTATCAAACACCTTTTCTTTTTCTTTATCCGTTTTTAAATAAGCGGTGAGTTTTTTAGTTCCGCTGTCACTTATTGTTGGTTCAACAGAACAGTATTCCCGAAGATATGATAAATACAATTCAAAAACTTCGCTGTTCTCAGTTGTTATTGAAAGATTATATTTTGAGAAATGAGCAAAAAGCACAAGCCCGTAGACTTGTGCGTGGAAACAACAGGAGGATAAATTCTCCGTTTTTGCAATTTCACTTTTGACATCCGATGAAAACGACAAATTTATACCTCCAGTCCGATTAATTTAACCTCAGGTTCCAGTATAACACCTGTTTTATTAAAAACGGTTTCACGGCAATTCCTAATAACCGATAAAACATCTTCTGCAGTCGCATTATCGACATTAACCACAAAACCTGCATGCTTCGGGCTAACTTGGGCACCGCCTGACTTAAAGCCTTTGAGACCACACTGCTCAATTAAGGCACCGGCAAAATATCCAACAGGTCTTTTAAAAGTGCTGCCTGCACTTGGATATTCAAGCGGCTGCTTTTCTCTGCGTTTTGCCATAAGTTCATCCATCTTTGATTTAATTTCTTTCTTATCGCCTTTTTCCAGCTTAATGGTAAGAGATGTAATTATCAAATTATCGGCAGAATATGCGCTGTGCCTGTATCCCAACCCAAGCTCACTGCCACTAAAAACGCCAATTTCACCGTTAGGTGTAATATGCTCGCAAGACAACAAAACATCTTTCATTTCTCCGCCGTAGGCACCTGCATTCATATAAGCAGCACCGCCCGCAGTACCGGGAATTCCAAAGGCGAACTCGAGACCTGTCAAAGAATTTTCAAGAGCAAATCGACACAATTTTGAAAGCGAAACACCACTCTGGCAAACAATGGTTTTTTCGTCAACCAATTCAATTGAATCAAGCTTGCAAGTATTAATTACAATCCCGTTAAAACCTTTATCGGAAACAAGCAGATTGCTACCCTTTCCAATTACTAAAATCGGCAATTTGTTTTTATTTGCAAGCAAAACAACTTGTGAAATCTTATCAACTGTGTCAGGATAAACCATTAAATCTGCTTTCCCGCCAATTTTAAAACTCGTATAGTCTTTGAGCATTTCATCGGCTGAATATTCACATCCTATTTTTTCACAGAATGTGCAAACTTCACTGTAAAAGCTCATGGTTTCCTCCAAAAAAGTTAATATTATTCATCAAGGAGTGCAGCTCCGAAAATACCTGCATCATTACCAAGCTCAGCTGCAAGAATCTGTGTCTGTTTTCTGGCGTAAATGCTGTATCTTTCATTCTTGGCATGTTCTCTGATGGGGTTGAGAATTGTGTCACCTTCGTGGCTTACACCGCCGCCGATGCAAACGATTTCGGGCTGGAATGTGTTGATAATATTATTTACACCAACAGAAACATAATAAATATAATTATCACAAACTTCTTTTGCTGTTGCATCGCCAAGTCTCATTGCATCGAAAGCCGTTCTGCCGCTTGTGTTGTCAATATTTCCGTTAACAAGCTGCCACATCTTGCTGTCTTTATCTTTAAGCATAGCTTCTTTTGTTTGAGCAATCAAAGCTGTTGCGGAAGCATACTGCTCCCAGCAACCTTTTCTTCCGCAGTTACACTGCTTGCCGTTAACCATGATAACGGTATGACCCATTTCACCACCGGCATAGTTAACACCGCTAACAATTTTTCCGTTAACAATAATTCCGCTGCCGACACCTGTGCCAAGAGTAACGGCAACAAAATTACCAACGCCCTTGCCGACACCGGCAACAGCTTCACCAAGCGCAGCACAGTTAGCGTCATTATCAAGATAAACGGGTTTGCCAAGTCTTGCTTCAAGCATTTCCTTGGCAGGAACCTGATTGAAATCAAGATTGTTGGCAAATTCAATATAACCATTATTTTTGTTAACTGATCCGGGTGTTCCAACACCAACAGATGAAACATCATTCATTGTTATTTTTGCATCTTTAACTGCCATCTCAACAGCAACGGCAATATCGTCAAAAATTTCTTCGGCAGGTCTTGGACATTTAGTTTTCACCTTACCCCTGCCGATTATTTTCAAATCATCTGTAACAACACCAACAGCAATATTTGTTCCGCCAAGGTCAACACCAATTCTGTACATATTATATTACCTCCAAAGTTAATTTATTAAAAATTGTGCCAAAACTCAAGCTCTTTTTTAGCAGGAATAATATCATCAGTCATTCCAAGACTGTGGAGCAATTCTCTGGCAGCATTATAGCCCATCTTCTTTTGCCTGTTGTTCATAGCGGCAGCCTCAATGATAATTGAAAGATTTCTGCCCGGCTTGACCGGAACAACCGTTACAGGCACTTTGATATCCAGAATTTCCGTATACTCATTTTCAAGCCCAAGCCTGTCATAAACCTTTTCGCTGTCCCAAGGCTCAAGCTGAACAACCATATCAACCTTTTCTGTCATTTTTACAGCGCCCATACCAAATAAACGCCTTGCGTTTAGTACACCAACACCTCTTAATTCAATAAAATGTCGAATATTGTCGGGAGCTGAACCAACAAGTGTTTTGTTGGAAACTCTTCGAATTTCCACTGCATCATCAGCAATAAGGCGATGCCCGCGTTTAATAAGTTCAAGTGCGGTTTCGCTTTTACCGACTCCGCTGTCACCAAGTATTAAAACACCTTCACCATAAACTTCAACGAGAACTCCATGGCGTGTTATTCGCTGAGCAAGTTCAACGCCAAGATACGATATTGTTGCGGACATGCAGCCAGAGGTTGACTCTGACGAACCGAGAACAGGAACCTCATATTTCTCTGCAAAACTAAGGAAACGTTTGCCGCACTGAAGGTCTCTTGTTACAACAATTGCCGCAGGCCGCTTTGAAAAAAATCTTTCAAGGCATTCCAAAAAGCCCTCTTTTGTCAGACTTTTAAAATATTCCAGCTCCGTCAGACCAATAAACTGAATACGTGCAGGGTCAAAATAATCTTCAAATCCTGTGAGTATGAGACCGGGGCGGTTAACGTCCTGAGCAGTAATATATATATCTGCTATATCCTTTGGTGTATAAATCACTTGAAACGAAAGGTCTTTAACAACCTTTTCAAGCGAAACCGAATATTTACCCATCTGTTTCTCCTTATCAACAGTTTTTATGTTAAATCTTAACACAAACCCATAATAATGTTATTATAAAGCATACATTCAAATTTTCCAAGTCTTTTTAATAAATTTTCTTAAAAAAATAACGGATACCCAAAAGTATCCGTTAAATAATTAAAGCTGTGTTGCTATATTTTCAAATTTTGTTTTTGTTTCATTAACCATCTGCGCCTGTGCAGCACTGGGGCTGTACCAGCCGCGCTTCTGCATTTCGCCAAAAACATTAAACTGGATTACATGCTCTTCTTTGAGAATTTTAAGCATGTCATCCTGAAGCTTTTGATTAACGCATTCATTTGAATAAGTGTTGTAAACATCGGTAATGTGTTTTTGCGAGGTTAAAACATCATCCATAATTTCTTTATCACTAAAGCTTGAATTATTCTTCATTTCTATATCTCCTTTAATAAAGATGTCCCATAAGTGTATCAAAATGCTGCTTATGCTGATTTGCAATTTGTTCGCATGTGGATTTAATCTGCGGATCACTTGCATTTTCTGCATAAGCCTTGAATTTTTTTATCAGCATTTGTTCACAGTTAAGTTGATCCTCAATTGCAGAAAGCTCTTTTGCAGTCAGATTTGCCATAATATCTCTCCTTAATTTTTTGTAAGATTATTATTGGCATTTAAAAGAAAAAAATGCATTTTTTAAATTTACATTGCAAATTATTTTTATTGCTGTTATACTATCAGTATAAACTGATTTTCGGAGTGATAATATGGATAAGGAGCTTTACAGCATCAAACCGGGATACCTTCTTCGTGAAATTGCCGGAGAACATCTTGCAGTTCCTGTTAATACCGTAGGCTCACAGCAAATTGTGATTTTAAACAGTGTAAGCGCATTTCTATGGAATGAGCTTCAAACAAATAAAACACTAGATGAGCTTGCCGAAGCTGTTATTTCTTCATTTGATGTATCAAAAGAAGAAGTGTTGCCGGATATTATTGAGTTTATTAACGATTTAAAAGAAAAAAATCTGCTTAACTAATTTATAAATCACCCCACCAAGCTTTGCGTTTGGCGGGGTGATTTATATTGTTTATGTATCTATTAATCAAGAGGTAAATATTCTTCATTTAAAAGCTTTCTGATTCCCGTTATATCAGGAATTAAAACAGACATTCCTCTGACCTTAGCTTCACGATAACATCCTTTTTCAGGAACAAACTGAGTTGTAATTTGTAATCCGGCCAAAGCAGGAGCATATTTGACCGCAAGTGAAGTAATTTGAAAATTGCTTAAATCTGTTGTTATCATTGGCAAAACAGTATCAACCAAGCTAAGAAGTTCAGAAACACCTCTGTCTTTAATCTTATTAAAAGCAGCTTTAAGAACGTTTCTTTGCCTTGCCGTGCGACCAAAATCACTGTCAAGCTTTCTGATTCTGGCATAATCCAAAGCCTGCTTGCCGTTAAGACGGTTTGTGCCGGAATGTGTGCCGCCGCCTATCACCTTCGCTTCATCAGAGGTTAATTCAATATCAATTCCGCCTATAATATCTATCACTTTTTCAAATCCGTTAAAATCAACCTCAAAGCAGCCGTCGATGCTGATTCCGAAATTTGCCAAAAAAGTTTCTTTCAAAAGAGGAAAACCGCCAAAAATATAGGCCGCATTTAAACGGTTATCAGAATATCCGGGTATTTTCACATATAAATCCCTCAAAAAAGAAATCATTGAAAGCTTATTGTTTTCGGGATTAAAGCTACACAGAATCAATGCATCGGCACGCTGCCTGCCCTCGCCATCACGTCTGTCTTGACCAACCAAAAGAACGTTAATCAAACCTTCATCACGTGTAAGCAAATCTGAATCAAGGTTAATACTGTCGGGATCAACAACCTCCAAGGAATCGTCGGCACCGTCTGTTTCGAAGAATTCTTGTTCTGCCGGAACGGTAACTGCATCAGTAGTGCGATTAATCTTATTAAGATAATGATTTGCCACACCAAAAATTCCTGCAAACAGCAACACAAAAATCAACAGAACCGTAATCAGGACTTTAAATCTCCTTTTCATAATACACATCCAATCATCTTCATAAAGAATATCGATTAAAAACTATTCTAAAAAATATTTGTATCATTCAAATAAATGAAACTCTTTATAAATATTCTTTCGTTCTTTTGCCTCACGGGCAATATTAAAGATTCTGATTTTAGGTCGTTTTCCGAAAAAAGAACGAAGCAAATATCTGCCGGCATAAAATGCCCAACCCAAGGGCAAAATAAGCTTGATTTTGCGTGAAACAGGCCACCTGTTGTAAACAATCTCATTTAAAGAAACTATGAATTGCTTAAACATGGATGTTTTATCTATTCCGCCCTTTGCGCGGCTTGAAATTAACAGTCTCTCATGACTTCTGTCAACATTCTTTTGGCCGAAATTTCCGCTGCTGAAAATATCATGAATTATTTTATCTGTCAATTCACTGTTAATTTCTCCCGCCCAAGCTTTATGCGGACAACCCAGATATTTTTCACAAGTTTGAGTAAGTAACTGAGCAAAATTCCAAAGACCGAATTGCTTTAACTTATCTTCAAATACGGCGATAAATTCGTCATCTTTGAATGAAGAAACAAACACTGCCCAATCACACAAATGACGCAAGCCAATACCCTCACCCGTAAGATGATGGCAGGTATGCAATAAAATTACCAGTCCGTGATAGAAATCCGATGGAACAATTAATTCTCCAAAATCTGTTTGAACTTTTTGAGCATTAATAAAAGCATTTGCAAAACAGGAACGTATCACTTTTCCAACCTTGCCAGCAGGAATTCCTGCAGGTTCAAAATGCATTTCATATCTGTATCCGGATTTTTCAAAAACAAAATGGCAAACATGTCTCTTTTTAACAATTTTGAATCCGTTATCCAACAACACCCTTTCGGCTTTGTTGAAATGCTTCTCTTCAACCCAAAAATCAACATCACCCATAGACCGCAGCAAAGCGTCGGGATAATATGCAGCAGAAGCCAAACCTTTGATAATCATAAACGGGATTTCAGCTTTGGTTAATACTTCGTTAAGCAACACATGCTCTTTGCTGATTGCAATGCTGTCCGAAAGAGCGTGATTCAGTTGTTTTCTTATTTTTGTAAAATCAAAAAAAACATAAACGCTTTTAGGAATTTTAGAAAAAGCAGTAAGCGACACAGCCTGCATATAAGCTTCATACCACACAGTGCTCCAATCAACACTTTCAGCGTCAATCGGGCGCTTTGCATCAAACAAAGCATTTGCAAGCAAATCAAGAACTGTATATTGAGTTTTATTCAAAACATTTTTAGTCATCGTTAAATTAAATTTTGGTTACGCAAGGCATAACCGCATTTCCCCAATCTTTGAACCAATGTTTGAGTTTAACCGAATCGTCGGAATGCTCAATCGTAAAACGAAGTGCTGTGCAGCGGTCATAAAACATAACATTACCGATTGCATCTTCGTCGTATAGTATAACATCAACTGTATATTTTCCGGGCACAAGAAACGATGTGTCAAATTCAAATTCAGCATTGTTGGCGCCTTTTTGATGTTGCAAATCGCCGCAAAAAACAACTCCGACCGGTGTAGCATCAATACCGTTAACTACCATTTTCATTTTCAAATTTTCGGTATCATTTTCGCTGTTCCATGCTATACGAAACGGAAATTTTGCGCCATATTCAAAAACACTTGAATCGGAATCAAACAAATGAAGATTCTGCAAAAGGTGACGCTTATTGCATTTTGGATGTCGTTTGGCTTCGGAAGTATCAAAGAAAACCGTATTGTCAAGCCTTTCATTCTGCATATATATTGCAATTGCTTCTTCCGTTGAGCCTTCAAAAACTTTCTCTCCCTGCGAAAGAACCACACATCGGTTGCAAAGGCTTTTAACGGTTGCCATATTATGGCTGACATAAAGAATTGTTCTTCCTTCTTGCGCCGCTACTTTTTTCATGCGTTCAATGCATTTATTCTGAAAACTGACATCACCGACCGCCAGAACCTCATCCATAATCATAATTTCGCTATCAAGATGAGACGCAACAGAAAAAGCTAACTTAACCTTCATTCCGCTTGAATAGCGTTTAACCGGAGTATCGATAAACTGACCAACCTCCGAGAACTCAACAATCTCGTCAAATTTTCGCGCAATTTCAGCCTTGCTCATGCCGAGAATTGCACCGTTAAGATAAACATTTTCTCTTCCTGTAAGTTCAGGATGAAAACCCGTTCCGACTTCGAGCATACTGGTAATTCTGCCGTTGAGATAAATGTTGCCTTTAGTTGGAGCGGTAACACGGCAAATTAATTTAAGAATAGTTGATTTGCCTGCACCGTTTCTGCCGATTATTCCGACTGTTTCACCCTTTTTTATGTCAAAAGATAAGTTGTTAAGCGCAAGGAAACGCTCGTTTTTGCCATAGGCTTTTTGTCCGATTTTAAGATTAGGATCCTCTTTATGCCGAAGTTTTGCAAGTTTCGACTGAATTTCTCCTTTTAAAGTAGCTCCGCCAATCGCTCCAAGGCGGTATTCCTTTGAAACATTTTCAACTCTTATTGCTAATTCTTCCATACCGCACCTCACACAGTATCCATAAAGGTTTTTTCGGATTTACTGAACATTAACGCGCCGATAACAGCAACTAGTGCAGTTGTTACCCAACTGATCCCATAGAACATCCAGTCAATATCACCCGTTCCGATATATGCATATCTGAACATATTAATAGCGGGAGTTACAGGATTGAGCATATAAAGATTATAGAATGCGCCGCCGGGCATAAGCTGCAAGCGGCTGAACATATCATACGCTACAGGAGAGCAATATGACCAGAGACTGACACCAAACCCAACTACCATATTAAGGTCTCGGTATTTTGTTGTAAGCGAAGAAATTATCATTCCGAAGCCCATACCAAGAACAGCAAGCTGGATGAGAATAAGCGGGGTCATAAGTATATAAATATTCGGCTGTATGCCTGCGTCCGTAACAATATAATATACAAGGAAACAGAGCATAAACGCATATTGAATAAAGAAGGATATGAATTGTGATATAGCGGTTGAAATCGGCATTACCAATCGCGGAAAATAGACCTTTCCGAGAATAGAAGAGTTACCGATAAAAGTGTTGGAAGATTCTGTCAGGCTGTGGGAAAATAAAGTCCAAACAATGGTGCCCGAAAGATAGAAAATAAAATTAGGCACGCCTTCTGCGCCTAATCCGGCAACATTTCCGAAGAAGACCGAATAAACAACAGTCGTAAAAAACGGTTGAATTACAGCCCATGCCGGTCCGAGTATGGTTTGTTTATATTTAGCAACAAAGGTTCGGCGAACAAAAAGAAAAATTAAATCCTTGCTGTTCTTAAGACCCTTTAAGTCCATATCGGTAAATTTATTATCCGATTTAACAATAGTTGTCCATTTTTGTTCTGTCATATTTATCTCCTGCGTTTTTTAGGTAATTCAAGAAGAGAACCTAAATAAGAGTCCCATTCTTCAGGTGTATATTCTTCAAAGCCACCAGAATCATAAACAGTTATTTCACCAAAATAGGGTTTGTTGTCCCATACATTAAAATCCACCCTAAGTATCGGTGTTTCACTTGAAAGTAGTTCTGATATTTTTAAGAGCTCGTTAAAGAAATCAGGTTTATCAAAGATGTTTCCTGCTAGAGGGGTATTACCATTTTTTAAGTTCTGATGAATCCAATTATGATCATATGTATCCATCGTGGTCTCCCCTTCACCTTCCCTATTGGAAACTACCAATATATATTTTACAATGCCGCCAAAACAAAAAAACTTATATTCCAAAGATTTTTCGTTATTTGTGTTTTTCATTAGTTTTTCGCATATTATTTTACGAGAAACATTTTTATATGGCCATTCACGCAGCTTTCTATAATAATCACGGTCCAGACGGTAAGCAAGCTCCTCTCTTACTTTTTCAAAATCAAGCTTACTTTTATCTCTGCAAATAATAACACCGTTATCATGATTACATTTTAAAACGAATTCATTAGGTAGCAAATCGAAATCTATTTTATCCGGAGAATCCCATACACCCATGAGAGGGACAAGATACCGCCCACCAATTTTTTCTGCTATATATTCCCTGACCTTGTATTTATCAACCATTATGGTATATTCAGGTCTACGATCATAGAGTTTAAGCCAATTTTGTTTTTCATTGAAAGTTCTGGGGTTTCTCAAATTCAGATTTTTACCTGTTCTATATTTATACAATTTTTTTATATAGATTCTATCAGGAAGAATGCAATCATATAATCCTTCAACTGTTAAATACTTTTTATACCATGCAAAAATTCTTTTTTTAATTTTATATACCTTTTCAATTAAAACCATTCGTTTATTTCTCCGTCATTGTTTTTAATCCGTTTTCAGGATATATTTCTTGTGGTTTGTCTAGCAAAAAATTTAGTCTGAGATTTCCGGGAAACGGAGTTGTGTCTCGATATATACCTTCTTCCTTCCAGTCCTCTTTCCAATATACTTCGCTTTTGTACACCAAAGGAAATCGGTTATTTAGAATAAATTTATTTTGAAAAGAAAGTGAATCAAAAGTTTTTAATTCCTTTTCCGTACATAAATCCATTCGTGAAAATTTTAAGATGATGTGGTCATAATTTACCCTTTCTTTGCGTCGATTCCACTTTTCTTCTGCCTCTTCTTCGGTTTTATAATGCAAAAAAACTATTTCCACATCATCAAGAACTCCGATCGGTTTGTCCGTCTGATTCCGTTTAATTAATTCATCATAATATTTTGATTCATTCGGTTTTATGAATTTCAGCGGAGTGTCAAGATATCTTCGCAAATCGGAAACAAACTTTATGTAATCAGGTGCAAAGAAATACAAACCGACTGTAGGCGAAAGATATGGCAAATCAAGATATTGGTATACTTTTCCCGCCCAGCAGTTGTTAGAAATTATAGTAAAATCCTTATTTCTCACAAACAACTTAACAAAAAATTTGCGAATCACGAATTCTACGTCATCATATTTTTCCTTAACTTTTAAGAAAAACTTTTTAATTTTTCTCTTGGTATATTCTCCAGCCATAATTATCTCCGAATTAAATTAACGAACGGATTTTTCTGATAGTTTTTTTTAGTTTTTTCTTCATTTTTTTAAACCAATGTTTAATATGATACAAGCTTTCACGCAAGTTGCTTTTTTCTTCAACATCTTGAGGTTTAGATTGAATTTTCTCGCCGTTTGCTCTCTTATATAAATCATAATCAAAACCAAGAATATCAAAATCAACTTCTATGCCATGCTCTTCAAAAAGCTCAATATTTTTGGGGAGCCATTTTCCGCCATTTATCGCATATCCGTGTTTGGGATCAACTTCATAAGTAAAAACAGGCAAACACGTGTTGTTTACATTATTTATAACAAGAACCTTCATATTGCTTCTTCTGGACCTGACTGAACCGTAAAGTTCAAACTCCCAAGGAGTTTCATGGTTCCTTAAAATACTGTAAAGCCAATCTTTTCTCCAAAGCGCAGTCATGCTGTTTATTCTGTTTACGGTTTTAATATTGTCTTTGTTCAAAAAATGTTCGGAAAGGTCAACTTTTGACTCATCAATAAAATTATGTTTTGGATTGTATTTTAAACCAATGTAACCAACATCGCTGTTATTCTTAATATAATTCACCGCTTCAAGCAGTGGGTCGTTGTTAACTTTTTGCTGAAGAAAAAAATCTTCGAGAAAATATAAAATATATTCAGTATCTATTTGTTCTAAGGCATTCTTAAGTCTTTCAGACCAAGTAAACTTCGTTCCGCTGCAAATAGTAGTGACATCAAGAAAATCGCAATTATAAGTTTTGGTTTCACTGTTTAAAACAATTTTATAGTCAGCACACTCGGGCCACTGTTTCAAAAGCAATCTGAAAAAAGGCTCCCAAACACTGCTGTATTTGTCACATGAGTTTACAAGAATTGTTACATCTTTCATAAAAGCACCCTAACTTAATTTATAATAATTTCAACCATTCTTTTGCAATCGTTTCAGCCGAAAGCTCTTCGCGGATTTTTAAAGCGTTTTCAGAGCATTTTTCTGCTAATTCATTATCACTTACCATTCTAATCATGGCTTCTGCGAGTGAATAAACATCATTCATCGGCACAAGCAAGCCGTTTTCACCGTTTCGTATCATTTCCCTTGCTCCTCCGCCCAAACAATCTGTGCACACACACGGCAGACCAATAGCCATCGCTTCAATCATAGAGTTAGACAGACCCTCGAAGTCGGAAGATGAAACAAACATTGAACAGTCACGAACAACCGAATGTACATCTGCCCTTGGCGGTAAAATTTTAATATATCCGTCTGCATTTAAAGAAGAAATATAAATTTTGAGCTTGTTTTTAAGCTCTTCTTCGTTTTTTTCAACAGTATTGCCATAAATTTCAAGTGTATAGTCAGGAAAAATTTCGTGAAATTTTACAAAAGCATTTATCATCAGCGGCAGATTCTTCTGCTCGGCAATCCTGCAAAAATTAACAATCACGTTTCGTCTTTCACCGTGATATGCTTCAGGCAACCCCGACTTCACAGGATTATGAATAACAACTGCATTTTTAAGGCAACCACCAAAGAATTCAAGGCCACTTGCCGTCTGAAGCACCGCCGCATCAGCTTTGGAAGCAATGCTAATCAAACGTTCTTTTTCTGCAGAGTTATCGGGGAACTCAACCTCAGGAGCATTTCTCTCAGCATAAATAATTTTGGGATTAAGATATTCCGATGCACCGTAAGCTTGTTCGTAATATGAAATACCAAAAGGGATATAAACACTATCCGGATGCAGAGTCATATAAACAGCAAGTTTTTCGCTTCGTCTTAATGATTTTATTAAAGCAGCAACCCTATTATCCAACGACGCAAAATAACGGGTAAAATAGCGAAGAATTTTTAATACTTTGAGCTTTCTGTTTCTTTTTCTTAATATTTTATCAACATCAGCATCCGACAGATGATTTGATACAAAATCATCAAGAGAAATCAATTCAACATTTTTATGGCGAATAAAAAAAACGTTTTCTGCAATATTTTTTGTTACAAGAATAGTGCAATTATATCCTTTTTTTGCAAACTCGTTGGCAAGGTTTGTGGAGCGCATCGGCACTCCGCCGTTTTTGTAATTTCCGATTACAAATACAATGTGTTTCATTACTTTTTTCCTCGGATTTTTTTATATAAGGAAGTTTCTGTAAGCGCATTAATAACAGGAATAATATATTTCTTTTTGAAAACTTGCCGTTTATTATACCGTTTTGTATAAGGCAGTATTTTTTTTGCTTGTTTTTTACAAATAAAACTATAATATTTCCTATAAAGCGGGCAAAGTTTTTCGGTTGGTATATTCCCGTAGAACCTCTCACAAATAGGGTCATTCATAATCTCTTTGATAATAGCTACGCGCTTTCTTTTATCGTTAGGACACAACACCTTCATTTCGTTTTCAATACAATCAATCACAAAGAAAAATGTTCTGAGATGCATCTGCGGCATTAAGTCCATTTCCACAAAATTTTCTGTGGCTTTGTAAAGAGTTTCAATCAAATATGTATATAAAGTCCACATGTTTTGAGTATAACCACGTGAAAGTGATCCGGCAACAACACGATTGTGATACAGCGGTTCATCAATATAATAAAAATTTTGAGATGCGAGCATAGCTTCATAGGTCAGCTGAAGGTCCTGACTTCTTCTAAGCCTTCTGTCAAACCGTATAGAATTTTTTCTAAGCGTTTCCGACTTATAAATTCGCATGCAATTTGACCATCTGATGGAACGTTTTGTTCCGTCCTTGGCGATGTAAGCAAGTGTTTTAGGCAGAACATTCTTTTTTATAGCTTCTCTATCATAAGGACCTGAAACCATCTCCGGAACCGGAATATAATCATTTTCATTTTGGATCCAACTACAAAAAACAACATCTGAATTGTTTGTTTTTGCAGCAAGATACATTTTTTCATACATATCAAGCTCAATCCAGTCATCTGAATCAACAAAACCAATATACTCCCCCGTTGCACGCACCATTCCGTCATCGCGCGCTGCAGCGAGACCTTCGTTTTCTTTAAAATGGTATGAAAATCGAGAATCGGTGAGAAATCTATTACAAATCTCTCGGCTGCCATCTGTTGAGCCATCGTCAATCAAAATAATTTCAATATCCTTTAACGTCTGCTCCGCAATGCTGTTAAGACATTGCTCAAGATATTTTTCTGCATTATAAATAGGAACAATAACGCTGACTTTAACCATCAATAATCTCCATCCATTTTTTAACAATCTCTTTAACAGCTAAATCTTTGCGGATTTTAACGGCATTCCTTGAAATTTTTTGTGATAAATCCGAATTCTCAACAATAGACTTCATTGCAAGACAGAGCTTTTCGGAATCACCAACAGGAACTAACAAGCCGTTTACGCCGTTTTTAATAATTGCCCTTGCACCGCCCGCAGGACAATCAGTACACACACAGGGCAATCCGATCGCCATTGCCTCGAGCATCGAGTTAGACATGCCTTCAAAATCCGAAGAAGAAACAAACATTGAATAATCAACAATCGCCGAATGGATATCATTTCTTGCAGGAAAAATGTTAATTTTTTCGTTGCAGCCCAAAGCTCTTATTCTTTCCTCAACCAGCTCCAAATAGCCTTCAGTTAAATCTCCGACAGGATCGCCGAAAATATCCAACTCAAATTCGGGAAAATCTGTATTGAATTTTGCGAAAGCGTCAACAAGCATTGTCAGATTTTTAGAAGCTGATATACGGCAAAAATTAACAATTCGCTTCTTTCGCTCACCTGAATAAGCAGGCGGTAAATCAGACTTTACCGGATTAAAAATAACCGAACCCTTTACAGGTGTATTATTCTCATACCATTTTTGTGCATCAGGTGACTGAAACACAACCGCATCAGCTTTAGGAAATTCACGGTTCATAAATGCCGCAACAGTCTTTTTGGAAGCAGACTGCTGCGGGTCGCTTCTTTCGGATATAACAAGTCTGTTTGTTTTTGTGCGAGCAAGCAGACTTAAGAAAATCGAATCATATAAGAACGCCACAACTGAAGAAGTTTTATGACATTTAAAGTATTTTTTCAGCCATTTGACAGAAGAATAATTGCGAGAATAGTATTTTAGAACAGAAGCCTTTTCGGAATCAGTTTTAACAAATACTTTACTCAGCTTATCCAATATGCGTGCATAAAGCATAATTAACTTCGCCGCAAAATCCGAACACTTATCTCTGCATAATTCATCAGGTAATGAAATGATATTAATTCGGCTGTCTGTATTGGTTAAATCGGCATCAGAAAGATTTTGATGAGTTAATATAATAGTTACGGAATAGTCAATCTCGGCAAACGCCGCACTCAACAAGGTCACTACTCTTTCAGCGCCGCCGCCGCTCATAACTTTTATCAAAAAAACAATTTCTTTTTTGTTCTTCATCAATTTAACACCTTTGACTTTATATGTCTCAAAAACTTCCAAACCTTTTCCTTAAAAAAGAACCATTTAACAGAAAAATAACGATGCTTTACGATACTGTCAAACCATTTTCTGTATAGCTTGCTTTCATATTTGCTTTTTTCAAAAATTGCCTGCTGCGGCATCATTGATGACCAATCGTATTCAAGGATCTGTTGCTTTTCAAGCTTTGACTCGGCATTTCTGTAATAATTCAAAAAAGTATACATGGTTTCGTCAAGCCATCTGCCGTTCAGCCTTTCAATTGTTTCGGCATCATCCATATCCCATTGTGGTAAGTATTCTCTGATTCTGTTATAAACATAAAGAATATTCTTTTTGCAGATTGTTTCGGGACGAAAGCTTCTGGATATGCTCTCATCGCATATTCTGTAATTATAGAGTTTTTCATTAATATAAACAGTTTTGTTGGCTGCTGTCAAAATATGAACGGATCTGAACATATCCTCTGCCATATTTTTATTATAATAAAGAGTATAATCGATAGGATCGCTTCTTAAAATATCAGTCTTAACCGCTTTTATCCACAAAGCTGTAACCAAATTACCCGCAATAAGCATTTGATATAACTCTTTTTTATTGCTGCCATCAAATACTTTTTCGCTGTCAGAAACCGTTGCAGTCCTCTCCGTTTGAACACCGTTTTTCAAATAACTGAAAGAATAAATAATAAGATCTGCATCATTGTGCCGTTTCAAACTGTTACTGACAGATTCCAAAAGATTGTTTTCAACAAAATCATCAGAATCTACAAACAAGCAAAAGTCTCCGGATGCATTTTTTATCCCATGCTCTCTCGCAGAAACAAGTCCTTCATTTTTTTTATGGACAACCTTAACTTTTTCAGGATAATCAGCAGCATAGTTGTCACAAATTTTTCCTGAAGAATCAGTTGAACCATCATCAACAAGAATTATTTCATATTCGCCGATATAAGTCTGGGAAAGCAAGGATTCAACACACTGCTCAAGATATTGTTCAACATTATATACCGGAACAAGTATGCTGAATTTCATTTTTTCACTCCTCCAAAAGAGCACTCCATTGCTCTCTATATTTATCAAACTCTGATGAAAAATCCGTATTCCGAAGATTCTCTTTAATTGCGTTATTCAGTTCTTTATCATTAATAATCTGTTCAATGCCGGAGGCTAAGCTTTCGGCATTTATATCACAAATCAAACCATTATGATTGTTTTTGATAATCTTCATTCCGCCAACGGTTTTTGTTGACACGATTGGTTTAAAAAGGCGGTGAGCTTCAAGCATCGTAAGCCCTAAAGCTTCTTCATAAGACGGCTGAACAAAGATATCGCATGCAGCAATATAAGGATAAGGATTTTTCTGCATACCCGTTAAAACAACTTGATTGTTCAAACCGTATTTATCAATAAGCTTTTTCATATTATCTTTTTCGAAACCGTCGCCAACGAAAAACCATAAAAAATTAATGTTTTTTTCTTTTAAAATTCTTGCTGCTTCAACTGCCAAATCAAAGCCCTTTTCCGACGAAAACCTTCCGCAAGAGCAAAGAACGGTTATGCCATATTTTTTGTCTATTTCAAACTCAAGGCTTTGTTTTTCAATTAACTCTTTATCAATATAGTTCTCAACAATGCTGATTTTGTCAGCAATTTTAGGGAACCATTGTTTTATCAGTTCTTTTTGTCCATCATGCAATGCTGCTATCTTATCAAAATTTGGCAGAATAGACTCATGAAGACTGTGAAGGTCATCCGTGCTTGTGTGATAAAATACAATCTTCTTATCCGCATTAATAAACGAATCAACAAAAAGAGCTGTATAACCTTGAAAATAAGCGACAGCAATATCAAAACGCTTATCGGCAAAATATGATTTACGCTCATATTCCATAGCATCCGCTCTTATTCTGTCGAAAAGCTCTTTTTCAAAGGCTGAAGCCATTTTGTTTTTGCCCAGCAATTTAAAAAAAGCAATCTTAATCTGCAAAAAAATCGCATAAGGCTTTCTATAATAATGATTCGTGTCGTTATTAACAATAACGCTGACACGATTATCAACATAGGGAAGAAGGTCCGTGCGGTTTTTTCTCAAATAGAGAGTAACGTCATATTTATTGTAATTCAAAGCCTTCAAAGCAGAAATCAGAGTTTTCTGAACACCGCCGATTGTTAAATGATGCGCAACAATAAGCAATTGTTTTTTCATCATAAAAGCTCCATCCATCTTTTGGCAATATTTTCTAAAGATAAATCTTGTCTTAATTTTGCTGCATTAACCGAAAGCATATCTGAAAGTTCTTTATCTTCAACTACTTTCTTAATTGCCTTATATAATTCATTGCTGTTACCAACCTCGGCAAGCAAGCCGTTTTTTCCATTACTGATAATGCTTGCGGCACCTCCAATGGGGCAATCGGTGCAAACTACAGGCATGCCAATGGCCATTGCCTCAAGCATTGCGTTAGACATTCCTTCATAGTCCGAAGAATTAACATAAAGAGCATCTTTGATAATCAAATCATGCACATTTGAACTGAACGGTAAAAAATCAATATATTGCGAAATACCCAGTTCTTCAATTCTGCTTTTGAGATTATCCAGAACCTCTTCATCTGCTTTGTTTTGAGTATCTCCGATAATACGCAGTCTGAAACAGTCATAATCTTTGCAAAGCAGTGCAAAAGCTTCAACAAGCAGAGGGAGATTTTTTTGTTGTGATATTCTGCAAAAAGTTGAAATATTTTTGTTCCTTTGGCCAAAATAAGGTTCAGGCAAATCTGATTTTATGGGATTGGGTATAACAACACCCTTTTCGGCAATGTTTCTGGGGTATACAGACATTGCGTCGTTGGTTTGAAACACAGCAATATCGGCTCTTTGATAATATTTTTTGACGAATGAAAATCCGTATCTTTTTTTCATCTGCCTTATTGGGTCGCATCTTTCGGAAATTATAACTCTGTTAGGTAATCCCCTGGCTGCCAAAAGTGTTATCGGAATTGCAGGCTGCAAAAAAGTAATAACATTTGCTTTAGGATTCTCAAAAAGTTTTTTTCTCAAAAGCTTTATTTCATTGTGATATTGTGCAACAAATGACAGATAAGCAAAACAAACAGGTGCGGTTTTCCCGAAAGCTTCAAAAGGTTTACATAAAATAGATGACAAGATTTTAAGCAAAGAATAAAATAAATTCAAAACAGAAGCATTTTTTATATTGTCCCTGTCAAGAAATGAAACGGGAATTTCAGAATTTAAGTCACGATTAATAATCTCATCGGAGCTTGATGATGTTAACAAAAATTCCGCATCAAAACCGTTTGCATAAAATTCATTCAACAGCAAAGATGCAACTCGTTCAGCACCACCGCCCTTCATCACAGGCATAACCATTAAAACTTTTCTTTTACCGTTCATTTTGCTCCTTTCAAGATGCTTCAGAAAATTTTTTCAAAACATTTATAACCAAACCAAAAGATTTTGCCATAACATCTCATTCTCAAAGCTTTATCGTCAAAAGAGTTATTTTCCAAAATATCATGTTTAAGTGATTTCAGTTCAGATTTACATTTTTCCTTTTCCGCATTATTCAGCATTTCAAATGTATTAAAACAATTATAAGCATACCTGATAATATACTTTTTTGCAGTTTCAGACCTAATAATTTCGGCTCTAATTGAAAAATCCTTTAGTTCATTATAAACAGCAACCATGCTTAAAAAATGCTTCCTGGATTTTTTAGAAGTCATTATTGAATCTTTTCTGTATCTGCGAAAATACAAAGGCCGGGCACATTGAGAAACTGTCTTTGCATAAAAGAAAGCTTCGTAGGTAAACACCGCATCTTCGTGATAAATTCCAGGGACAAAACGCAGGTTGAATTTTTCAAGAAAGCTTCTGCTGAAAAGCATAAGCTGAACCGCACTATGGTATTCATCGTTATCCTGCATTTCTTTTAAAACATCAAAGCCCGGTTTGCTGCTGTACTTGTTTTTTCTTATATAATTCTGACTAACAGAAAAATCATCAGAATCCGCAAATGACACTGCATCAAAATAAACAATATCGCTTGCATTTTTTTGAGCGGTTTCATTCATCTCTTTGAGGGCTTCGGGGACAATATAATCATCGCTGTCAAGAAAATATACATATTCGCCTCTCGATTCATCAAACCCTGTGTTACGTGCAACCGAAAGACCGCTGTTTTTAATATGAATCACTTTAACTTTAGAATTATTTGCATACGCATCGCAAATTTTTCCCGAAGAATCTGTAGAGCCGTCATCAACAAGAATTATTTCAAAATTCTGATATGTTTGGTTCAAAACGCTGTCAATGCATTCGCAAAGATATTTTTCAACATTATAAACAGGAATAATGACACTTATCAGAGCTTGATTTTCCATAAACTTACCCTTTAAATCTCTCTTTTATTACTATAAAAACTGTTGCAACAAGTTTTTTAATTTCAGACACAAGACCAAAAGAATAATGCTTTTTCAGTATCTTCTGAATTCTGCCGTCAATATTAACATCCGTCAAAACAGGATTAACGATAGCCTTTGACAAGTCAACTCTCATTTTATCAGCATCATCGGATTTGCTGTGAACACCCGATTCGTCACAGCCGATATTTCTAATATAAGAATATCTCGGATATACGGTAAGCAAATCTTTCTTTGTAAGATGTGCACCGAATCTTACAGACCATGAGCTTCCGTTGCCCTTAGTCTGGCGGTAAAGCCTCAAAAATCTGTCGCTTCCGTTTGAATTAAATTTGTTAATAAGGCATGGTGAACGGTAAAAATCAGAAATATTTTTCAATTCCCAATCAACGCCCTGCCAACGATCGCTCCATGTTGCCCAAGTCCAACTGCACGAACGGTAGGCAGCAAAAACATCATCTTTAAAATTCTTCGGGAACTCTATTGCAGGTGAAAATCCTGCTATTGAACCTATGCGTTTATTCTCTTTATAAAAATGCAGGCAATTGTTCATATAGCTGAGAAAAAGCGGCGAAACAACGCAGTCATCTTCAACAACAATTACGCTGCCGTACTTTTCAATTACATCGGTAACACCGGCAATAACTGAAGCTGCAAGACCTCTGTTAACAGGACTTTCAGTTACGATAATACTCTTAAAACTATCGGAATTCTCAACCGCATGTATTGCTGACCGAACCTCATTCACCTTAGCCATACCCGCTTCATTTTTATAGCCGTCAGAAAAAATATAAAGTTCGGAATCCTTTGCTTCAGGACATGCTGCAAGCGCCTCATAAGTCTGTTTAAAATGATCCGCACGATTATAAACAAACATAACTATCGGTGCATAACTCATAGGAATCCTCCTTTAATCGGCTAATATCTCTTTATAAATATCTAAAAGCGTCTCTGCATTGCGTTTTGCATCATGAGTTACAAGAGCCTTGGTCTTACCGTTTTCTGAAAGCTTGAGTGCCAAATCATCACAATCAAAAATTCGTTTTAAATTCCAAGCAAGCAATTTTGAGTCATCATTTCTGTAAAAAAGAGCCTCTTTGCCGTCAATTGCCATATCGGGAACGCCTCCAACATAAGCAGCCACACAGGGAGTTCCAACCATCATTGCTTCCCCGAGTGTGTTAGGACTGTTTTCTATGGCCGAACACAAAACATAGGCATTAACTTTAGAAAGCATCTGTGCAACCTGCTCCGCTTTTAAGGGGCCGGTAAAAACAACATGTTTTTCAACATTTAAATCAATTATCAGCTTTTTGAGATATGCGGCATATCCTTTTTTGAAAAAAGAACGCTTATCATCTGCCTTATAAGGCTCATAGCCTGCAACATAGACCTTTATATCCGGATATTCACGGATAAGCTGAGGTAAAGCCATAATAACAAAGTGAAGTCCCTTCAATGCATGGTATCCGTTCCCAACATAAACAGAATGGCGCTCCATCTTGGCAATATCCCAATGCTGTGTATAAAAAGGCTTGCGAAGAACTCTGTTGCAAAAATAATATTTTGCATTGGGATTTATGGCGTAAGAATGCGCTCTGTCCCAAGTGGTTCTGCCTAAAATATATTCAGCATTCTCAATAATTTCTCTTTCATGCTGCATACGCGGTTTATACCATCTTGTTTTTCTGAGGTGTAAAATCCATGCGGCAAAAATTTCGGTTAAAGATTTTGACAGCATCATATCATCAATTTGAAGCTGACCGCATTGATATGAATATTGGCCGTTTAAAATTCCCTGCAAAGAAACCACGGTACGAATATTTTTTTCCTTGGCCGAAAACAGAATTGCTTTGGCGTGAAGGAATTCCGTTCCTTCAACTTGAATCAAGTCAGGCTTGAAATCATCAATAATATTGCCGCAAAGCAACTTAAGCTCGTTAAAATCAGTTGTGGGAGAATAAGAAATACTATAATATTTCACACCGTTAACAACATCGCAAAAATGCATACTTTCACTGCATTTGCAGGCAATTGCTAATTCTATATTTTCATTGCTGCGAAGCTGAGAAGCCATTGATTCGACCCAACCGCCAAGAACTTCAGAACGAATATTCAGTTTTGCAGACATATCTGCAGGAATCAAATTCACAGCCCATAAAATTCTCATTCTCGGACACAACTCCATTTAATAATATCTTCAAAAACCAGTGGCAAAACAATTAAAATCATACACATGAAAGAGTATGAAAATGTATCAAAAATCGAGATAATCAACAGTGATACCAACGTTGCATTGGCAGCAGTTCTGACAAAAACATCGTCATATCTTGATTTATAGAAGTTAGGAACCGAATAAATCATTGTTGAATATATGACACCGCCAAACAGACCGTATTTTGCAAAAGTATCCAAAACAGCCGAATGACCGCCGCCGTTTACTCGCCACAAGCTGCCGATAACAGGATATCTGAAAATCACATCAATACTGGACATATATGCAGAAATTCTGTCTTGAATAGAACCCTCGGCGGCACCGCCTTCAGAAGTTGCAACAAGATCGTTAATTTTTTTTGCAACAGCTGTTCCGTCAAAAAATTCCAGAAGATAATTTCTGAAACCGTCTAAATATAAAATTGCCAGCATTGTTCCTGAAAATATCAATGCAGCGATAAGAAAAGCCTTTACGGCACTTTTTCCTCTGTAAAAAAGTATGAGCACAATGCTGGAAACAGATGAAAAAATTGCAAGAGAGTAACTTGCATTAAGAATAAGCAGAATATAGGTTACAAGCCAAATTAACCCAATGGTAAAATAAAGGTTGCTCTTTTTGAACGATTTAATTATCCATGCCAGCACGGCAGGAAAAACGCACACCTGCGGATAAACCAAACTGTATCCGCCAACACCCTGTCGAAGATATCCGTAAATTGATTCATCATCTCTCACAAGCTTTCGTGCAATGGTTGAATCCTCCAAAAGAACGGATACTGTTTTTGAATTCCATACTATAAGTAAAATAAGAACAATGGGTATAATCGCCGAAAGCTCGCTCCAATTATCACGATAAAAATAATTCATCAAAAAACATATAACAAGCAAAAAAAATGAGATTTGCTTGATAATATGCGACAGTTTTCCGCTTTGAATATAAACTACCAGAATAACCATAATCAGAAAAAACAAAGCGCATATCTGTGTTTTACCAATCTCTATAGGGTTTTGTCTGAATATCCAGGCAAAAAACCAAATGCCAGCACATGCCATGGCCATAAGCCTGTAAATCATATCAATCTGAAGCGGTGGAGAAATAGTCCAAATAACAAGATAAAGCACAGCCAGCTTTTGAACAAAGCTGAGTGATATTCCGTTTTTCAGCATATTTCTCCCCCTTTCGATTATAAAACTTTATTAATCCATCCCCGACAATCATCAATATAATTTTTATAATGAAATGATTGGTTTAAGGAATTTACCCGCCTTACATCGGTATTATTAACTTGAAATCTCATTGCACGGACAATCTCTTCAACCGAAACTGCATTAAGTAAGCAAATCTTATCCGATAATTTCAGATATTCGGGAATGTCACTTACCGCCGTTGTGATGATAGGAGCATTGCAAGTAAAAGCCTCTGCAAATTTAGTAGGAAATCCTGCGTTATTTCTTCTGTCGGATTCTCTTATAAAAATATAACAATCACAATTCAAAATATATTTAATCGCTTCGCTGTGAGACACTTTGCCGACAAACGAAATACGTTCATCAATCAATTCAGATATATGAGAATTTGAATAAAAGCTACAGAATTCTTCTTTTGTTACACCGACAATGCGGAGAAAAATATCAGAATTCTCTAACAAAGAAAAAGCCTCCACAATCTTATCAAGGCTTTCCTTATTGCCATCCAAACCCCCGGCGAAGCAAAATTCGAAGCAACGATGCTTATTCGGCTTTTGATGCCAAACAGAATCATTTAAGTCCACAAGTGGAGGAATTCTGACTACCGCTTCATGTTTTTGATAATTTGTTTCCATAAGACGGCTTATAACGATTAACCCGTCGGCAACCTTATGAATAAATCTGCGCACAAAAAATTCATCAACAAATTTAAATGCACGCTTAAAAAATGAACCCTCAGTGTCTTTAGTCCACTCTGTGCAATCATAAGCAATTTTAACGTTTTTTCTTGAAAAAGCTCTTTTAACACGGAGCAAAGTAACAAATGGCATGTTATAAAGAACAATCATTTTAACATCACTATAACTGTCAGCCACAGTTTCAATGTTTTTAACGTTAAAAATACATTTAACCCATTCACGCAATGAATGCGGATAAGCTTCTTCAAATGCTTCATCGTGTTCCGAAATACGTCTTATCCCCCCAAAATGCTCTGCAGAATCTGCCTTGCCGAGAAAAACAGTATTATATCCGAGGGAATTGAATATTTTGCCGTTTGCTGTAACTCGGTGAGCTGCAGCATTCTTATCAGGAAGTCTGAAACCGCCAACATAAATTATCGTACCTTGACTCACGATAAATTCTCCTTGTACCATTCTATGGCGGCAGCGATGCCTTTTTCAAAGCTCCAATCAGGGTCATAACCAAGCATTTCACGAGCCTTTGTTATATCGGCATTGCTGTGTTTTATATCACCGGCACGGTCAGGGCCAAAAACAGGCGCAACCTCAACACCAAGCGCCGCAGTAAGTCCGTAATAAATATCAATTAAGTATTCTCTTCCGCCGTAAGCAACATTAAACGCCTGACCTGCCGCCTCGCTTGAAGCAAGGCATGCCTTGAGGTTGGCTTCAATAACATTTTCGATATATGTGAAATCACGGCTCTGTTTTCCGTCACCGTTGATTGTGGGAACCTCGCCGTTCAAAAGCTGCTTGATAAATTTGGGAATTACCGCTGCATAAGCACCGTCCGGGTCTTGCCTGCGACCAAAAACGTTGAAATATCTCAAGCCATAAGTGTCCAAACCATAGTGGCGCGTATATTGTTTTGCCCACTCCTCGTCACATTGCTTTGTTAAAGCATAGGGTGAAAGTAAATTACCCTCACGCCCCTCTTTTTTGGGGAGATTAGGTTCATCGCCATAAACCGAAGAACTTGAAGCATAAACAAATTTTTTAACCCCGCTTCTTCTTGCGGCTTCAAGCATATTGAGCGTGCCTTGAATATTGTTGGCACAATAAAACAGCGGCATCTCGATACTTCTCGGAACACTACCCCAAGCAGCCTGATTCAAAACATAATCAACGCCTTGACACGCTTTCATGCAGGTATCGTAATCCTTTATATCCCCCTTAATAAACTCATAATTGGGATTGTTCAAAAACATATCAACATTTTTCTGCTTACCGGTGGACAAATCATCAAGGCATCTGACACGATAGCCAAGCTTTAAGATTGCTTCGCACAAGTTTGAGCCGATAAAACCCGCTCCGCCTGTTACAAGAAAAAGAGAGTTTTCGGGGAATTTTAAATCAGCATATCCCATTATTAAAGCCTCCAGTATGAATATCCTGCTTCTTCATAGGCCTTGCGGTCAAGAATACCCTTAATATCAAGCAAAACCTTTCGGCCATCACCAAAGAAAGCATCAGTATCATTAATGGTTAATTTTTTGAACTCATCATGCGCAACGGCAAGAACAACCGCATCCATATTTTCAACAGCAGACATATCAATAAAGCTTATACCGTAAATATGCTTCGCTTCTTCTGCATCAGCCTGAGGATCTGCAATAACCGGATTTATACCGTATTCTTTAAGTTCATTAACTATATCAATAATCCTTGTGTTTCTTGTGTCCGGACAATTCTCCTTAAAGGTAAAACCGAGCAAAGCAACCTTGGCATCTTTAACCGGCTTTCCTGCTGAAATTAAATTTTTAACGATGTTTTCTGCAACATATTTACCCATATCATCATTAATTCGACGGCCGGCCAGAATAACCTGGCTGTGATAACCGAGCATTTCAGCTTTATATGTAAGATAATAAGGATCAACACCAATGCAATGTCCGCCAACAAGACCGGGATAGAAGTTGAGGAAATTCCATTTTGTTCCGGCAGCCTTGAGAACAGACTGAGTATCAATACCCATCTTATTAAAAATTATCGAAAGCTCATTCATGAACGCAATATTGATATCACGCTGGCTGTTTTCAATAACCTTTGCAGCTTCGGCAACCTTAATGCTCTCAGCGCGGTGAACACCGGCATCAACAACAATCTCATACACTTTTGCAACAACATCGAGTGTTTCTTCGTCCATTCCTGAAACAATCTTTTTGATTGTTTCAAGGCGATGCACTTTATCTCCGGGATTGATTCTCTCGGGAGAATAACCGATTTTAAAATCCACTCCGCACTTGAGGCCGGATTCCTTTTCGAGAATGGGCACGCAAACATCCTCGGTAACTCCGGGATAAACCGTTGATTCAAAAACAACAACAGAACCGGGAGTTAAATTGCGACCGAGAATACGGCTTGCCCCCTCAACGGGTGACAAATCGGGTGTATGGTCATCATTGACGGGTGTCGGAACGGCAACGATATGAAATTTAGCTTTTTTCAGCTGAGTTTCATCAGCGGTAAATTCAACTGTTGTGTTTTTAATCGCTTCATCGCCGACTTCGCGTGTAGGGTCAATGCCGCTCTTATATAAATCAATTTTCTTTTCATTAAGGTCGTATCCGATAACATCAATCTTTTTGGCAAATGCTACTGCAATAGGCATGCCAACATAACCTAGACCCACCAAAGAAAGCTTTTCTTCGTGCGCAAGCAGTTTTTTATATAAATCAGAAAAATTAACAAATGACATTTTAATTACCTCTATCATTAACAATTTTATTAATTTTAGTTAAATATGCATCAACAACAATTGAGCGTGAAAAATTCTTCTTGACGTATTCTCTCCCGTTTTTACCCATTGAAAGACGTACATCATTGGGTAATTCAAGAAATTTTTCAATTGTTTTTACAAGTTGTTCAACATTACCGCCGTGATACATAAAGCCTGAAATATTATTTTGAAAAGTTTCCTTGCATCCGGGATTATCTGTTGAAATCAAAGGTCTGCCTGATGATGCACTTTCGAGCAAAACATTGCTCATTCCTTCGCCGTAAGTTGAAGGATGAATTGTTGCATGCGAAGCAGCTACAAAAGGTTTAATATCTTTCTGGCTTCCATGATATTTAATAATCCCTCTGCTCTCCAATTCAGCAAGCCGCTCAACATACTGCATTTCCGTGGGTTCAATAAACCCTAACATATTGAACTCAGTTTTAGGATACTTAAGCTTAATGCGCTCGGCTGCTTCAATATAATCATCAACACCTTTATCGTGAAGAATTCTTCCTATATAATTAAAAACAACCGGTGCGCCCTCAATTCCGTTTCCGCCTTCCGGATACGGCTGCAACGGATATCTGTCCGTATCAACACCTGAACCCGGAATAAGTTTACTGTCACCTTTTATCATACCAAAATCATTTGCAATTTTCATGTTGGCGGAGTTTTGAAACATAACACAAGAAGATAAACGGAAAGATATTTTAAAAAGCAACATCACAAACTTTTGAACAAGCCCGCTCTGGTCAAGCACACTTCCGAAACCGGTTACATTGCTTATAACCGGAATTCGCAAAAGATGCGCAGCCACTCCCCCATACACATTAGGCTTAGCTGTGTATGTAAGAACAACATCGGGACGAAATTTTCTTAACAATGAAACATAGTGAAGAAACAACTTTATATCAGCGATAATATTGGTTCCTCTTCTGTCGATTATCGGGTCATCATAAAAATATTCAATATTTTTCATCAGTTCAAATTTCTCGCCGTATGGGCAGGAAATCAAAACATCATAGCCGGCAGCTTTAATCCCTTCAATCAACTCTTTTCTGAAACAATATATGTCATCATCATTGTTTGTAAAAAGGGCTATAAGCTTTTTATCATGCTTATTTTTCATTAACTCACCGTAATTTCATTATTTTTTTACAGTTGTTTTTTCATCTGAATTTTGTGACTCACTTTTTTTGAAAACAGAAATAAATGTTGTAAACAAAACTTTAATATCATTAACTAAACCGAATTTTTCAATTGCAGCCAAGTTATAAAACATTTTGTCAGGCAAAACAACTTCAAGATAGGTTTTTTCGGCATCATCTGCCGCATCAAGTAGTTCACTTTCGTTTCGGTAAAAAACACTCGCCTCTGACGTAATTCCTGCCGGCAAAAGAAGCGTTGCCATCATTTCATTTGTGTATTTTTCAACATATTTAGGCACTTCAGGACGTGTTCCGACGAATGTCATTGTGCCGCGAAAAACATCAATTAGCTGACTGAGTTCATCAATCTTATATTTCCTGATAAACGAGCCTACTTTGGTAACTCTTGAATCATTGCTTACAGTCAGCTGCGACCCTCTGTCTGCACCTGTAACCATGGAACGGAATTTATAAATTTTAAATTCTTGCCCGTACTGAGTAACTCTTGTCTGTCGATAAAAAACAGGACCATCGGAATCAAGTTTGATTGCGATTGCGGTTATCAGAAAAACAGGTGATAACAAAATCAGCAAAAATCCAGAAACCGTTATATCAAACAAACGCTTCAAAAATAAACTGAGCTTTCTTTTTGCCAAAATATCGTAATATTTCTTGACCTCCGGTGTGCGCATTTCGGGAGGCAGGTTATCCCATTTGCGTAACATCATTGCGGCTCCTTTAAATATAATTCTTTAATACTTCAGTAAAGCATTCAATAATATAGTCAACATCTTCATCTGTCAGTTTTGTATGAAGAGGCAAAGTAATTTCATTTTCAAAAAATGCCTTAGCATTAGGAAAATCTTTTATATCAAAACCAAGGTTTTTATAAGCAGTCATCATTGGCAAAGGCTTATAGTGAACATTACACGCAACACCACTTTGAGCCATTTCGGTTATTATTTCATTCCTTTGTTCAAGATTAATCCCATGAATGCGTGTTATGTAAAGATGACCGGAGCTTGAGTGATTGCAGCCGAAATGCTCAAGATGTTTTATTCCCAATGTGTCAAGCGCATTGTCATATTTTTCTATGATTTCCTTTCTTCTTTTCAACAGAATGTCATATCTTTCCAACTGCTTAATTCCTATGGCAGCCATTATATCAGTCATATTACATTTATACCACGGCCCAACAATATCATATTCCCATGCTCCCGCTTTGGTTTTTGCAAGGGCATCCTTTGACTGACCGTGAAGGCTGAAAAGCTGATATTGTTTATAAAGCATATCGTCATCAATGCCGTCTATGCTCCTCCAGGTTGCTGCTCCGCCTTCAGCAGTTGTTAAATTCTTAACAGCGTGAAACGAAAAAGATGAGAAATCAGCAATGCTGCCGGCCGATTTGCCGTTCCTTATTGCGCCCAAAGAATGCGCACAGTCAGCAACAACAGCAACTCGACCCAAAGCTTTTTGAACAGAACCCGAAGGAGTAAACAAATGCTTTTTATTTTCAACCGCTTTATAAATACGGCCATAATCACAAATCACGCCGCCAAGATCAACAGGTATAATTGCTTTTGTTTTTGAGGTAATGGCCGCTTCCATCTTATCGTAATCCATCTCAAATGATTCAGGCTGAGAATCAACAAACACAACTTTTGCACCCAAGTGAATCGCCGCAGAAGCAGATGCCGTGTATGTGTAAGCAGGAACAATCACCTCGTCCCCTTCTTTAACTCCGAGAACACGCAGGTTAAGCTCCAGAGCAGCAGTAGCTGAATTAAGACAAACTGCCTTATTGACGGCACAGTATTCGGCAATCATCTTTTCAAAAAACTTGGTTTTTGGTCCTGTTGTTATCCAACCGGAACGTAAAACTTCACAAACCTCCGCTATCTCAGCTTCGCCGATATCAGGTTTATTAAATGGAATATTTCTCATTTTGATCGCCGCTTTCAACTGTTATTATAAATCCGAATGTATTTTATCAGCAGAATACGTAGGAACCATTTTTTCAACCATGGAGCAAATATCACTACTGTTTTCATAGGCAGCAGTCATCAGCTCTGAAAGCTGAATTTGAAATGCTTCGGTATCAAAAGGAACAGGGTTGCCGATATGTATAAGCTTGTTCGGTGTTGTTTTCATGCCCTCTTCGGCCATAAGCTTCTCTTCAAAAAGTTTCTCGCCTGGTCTTAACCCTGTATATTCAATCGCAATATCAACATCCGGTTTCAAACCGGAAAGTTTAATAAGATTTCTTGCAAGTGTATCGATTTTGACCGGAGAACCCATATCAAGAACAAAGATTTCTCCGCCTTCTGCGTAAGCTCCGGCAAGCAAAACCAAGGACACCGCTTCCGGAATTGTCATAAAATACCTAATGATATCCGGATGCGTAACTTTGACAGGTCCGCCTCTCTCGATCTGCTGCTTGAATAACGGAACAACAGAACCGTTAGAACCAAGCACATTACCGAATCGCACTGCCACAAATTCAGTTCTGATGTCTGAAGATAATTTTTCGTTGATCATTCCATCCAACGGAGTAACATCCTCAAAGTGGGTAAACATTCTTGGAATTTCCGCATAATTCTTTTCTTTAATCTTCCGGTCAAATGACTGAATAATCATTTCGCAAAGCCTTTTGCTTGCACCCATAATATTGGTTGGATTAACAGCTTTATCCGTGCTGATGAGAACAAATCGTTCGCAATTATTCATCATTGCGGCATAAGCAGTTTTGTATGTTCCGATAACATTGTTTTTAATGGCTTCACAAGGACTTACTTCCATAAGAGGAACATGCTTATGTGCTGCGGCATGATAAACAATATCAGGATGATAACTCTTAAAAATGCTGTCAAGCCTTCTTGAATCTCTCACGGAACCGATAAGAACATCCAGCTTCATCTCTGGATATTTATCCTTGAGTTCCTGTTGAATTGAGTATGCGTTATTTTCATAAATATCGAGGATAATCAAACGTTTCGGATCATGGGCAGCAACCTGTCTGCAAAGCTCACTTCCGATTGAACCTCCACCGCCTGTGACAAGAATCGTCTTATCTTTAATAAGGTCATAAACCTCTTGCATTTCAGTTTTGATGGGATCTCGGCCGAGAAGGTCCTCAACCGAAACCTCCTGCATTGAGCCAACCGTAATTCCACTGTTGGCATACTGATAAAAATCAGGCAGATTCTTAATTTCACAGTTTGTTTCACTGCATATACCTACAATATCCCTTATGGCCTCTCGAGGCGCACTGGGCATCGCAATGTAAATCTTTTCAATGTGATATTTGTTAACATTATAAAGGATATCATCTCGACCGCCAACAACAGGGATACCGTCAACATATCTGTTATGCTTATTGGGGTCGTCATCAATTATGCAAAACACTTTATCAACATGTTTATCATTTTTTGCAATACTCCTGAGAAGCATTTGGCCTGCATAACCTGCGCCGACAAGCATTACCCTGTTAACAGACTTAGAAGCTTCCGCTCTCAGGTGATTGATTTGGAGAGAAATAAAACGATACGAAAACCTTGCTGCAACAATTAGAATAAACTGAAGACATGATCCTACCAAATAGTACGAAATCGGCATTCTGCCAAAAATAACGGTTATCCCCACTACATGGAAAAGAGATACAGCCGTGCCGCCCACAGCAGAACGTACCAGTTCGTTAAAGCCTGCAAAACGCCATACACTGTGGTACATTCTGATGAAATAAAAAATAATAAGACTGACTACAGTATAAATAGGCATAAATTTTGAATAGGGATCGAAATACTCCTTGGGAATTTCTGAAAAAACGCAATCAAACCTAATCCAAAGCGCCAAAAAGTATGACACATTTATAGCCATTATGTCATAAAACATTAAAAAAGCTGCAATTATATGCCAATGTTCGATATGAAATTTTCGTTTTGGGAAAGCTGTATTCTTCTTCATAAATACACCTCAATTTACGGTAATTTCATTGCAAAAACTAAAAGTAGTTATGTATCGTTCGGCAGATATAAACTATTTTATAACTTTATCGGCGGCATGTTTGTGTTTGCGGTTATTTCCATACCCGTAACCATAGCCTTTCCTTGAATAGCCATAACCATATCCTCCGTATCCGTAATTTAAAGCGCCGGATTCTGCACCATTTAGGACGCAGCCGATAATCTTGATATCCGTAGACATAAGATTATCAATACTTGCACGGATTTTTGAAATTCTTATTGCGTCCTGGTGAATAACATAGAGTGCAGCGTCGGAGGCTTGAGCAATATAAAATGTGTCGGAAACAAGTCCGCCCGGCGGTGTATCAACTAAAACAAAATCATAATCTTCTCTTACAATATTGAAAATTCGCTTCAGATTATCAGTATTAAGCATTTTAGTTAAAATCTTCTTATCCCAGTTAAATGTCAAAAATGAAATATTGTATTTTTCAAGATAAGCAATCTTGTAATCATCATTTTCTGTCTGATAATCTATAGTGTCTGTATCAATACCTAACAGAAGTGCCACGCTGGGATGCCTTAAATCAGCATCAACTAACAAAACTTTTTTTCCGTAATCAGCCAGTGCTAAAGCAAGATTTGTTATAACGGTTGTTTTACCCTCAGCCGGTGCTGTGCTGGTTGCCATTATAACTTTATCATCTGTCGGAACAGAATTAACAAAAACATTTCTAAAAACTCTGATTGATTCCAAAAAACCACTACTGATTTTATCATTGTTGAACAGAAGCGATTGGTTGATTTTTTTGCTGTGCTTTTTGAAGTCGACCATAGGAATCGTTCCGATAACCTCACAGTTCAACTCATTATTGATATCTTTTTTGCCCTTAACGGTTTTTCGGAAAAATGTATAAATAAGTATCCAAACAAGGCCAAGAAATATCCCAACAAAAGCTCCGTCACGCGCTTCATTAATATAGTTGCGGCTGTTTGATGGTGTTTTGGCAACCACAGGACTTGTTATCATTTCCATCTTAATGTTGCCTATAACATAACGGGCTACGGAAGGATAATTATCTATAACCGACAAAAGAACATCATAAGTCACCTGAGGGTCTTTTCCTGTTGCATTCAAAGTAAACATATTTGAACCCGGAACTGATGAAGCACTTAATGAAACCGGAAAATAGTCAAGTTTTAAATCCTCGCAAACAGCATCCTGCAAAAGATTACATCCTAAAATATTCGGAAAAGTTGTTGATAAATTACTTGCGGTTGAAGCATCATAAAAGAAAGAATAAACCGACACACCGCCAATTACACCTGAACTGTTTTGCGTGCTTACGGTAAAAGTTGCCGAAGAGGTATATTTAGGAACATAATTCAAATACCCTCTTGCAAAAATAATTCCGCAAAAAACAAGCGCAAGAGTAACACAAACCCACCAAAATTTTTTAAAGCCTTTAAAAAAATCACTCAAATAAATTTTGACAGTATCATTGCTATCATATTTTGAACCATGCTTTTTATTTTCTGCCTGACTCATTCTAAAAAATCATCCTTCAGTATTTTAAATCAATCATCAAAAAAGTTTGAATCTATGCTTTCTGAATCAATGTCATCAGCAATGCTTTCTTCGTTAACGTCAATGC
This sequence comes from Acutalibacteraceae bacterium, assembly GCA_045589815.1. Lineage (GTDB taxonomy): Bacteria > Bacillota > Clostridia > Oscillospirales > Acutalibacteraceae > CAG-177. The sequence continues at coordinate 47,189 of JAZNPT010000057.1, read as the reverse complement.
GATTATAATACTTTCCGTATCTTCTGTTTTTCTTGCCATAATAATAACCGCCTTCATCATTGCCGGCAATGCCAAACAAAGAAACCTCCGGATAAACATCATTAAGAATGCACCCGGCAAGCACTCCGCCAACCTCAGAAACAGTAATCAATGCATCATTTACTGCCGTTGCGGTTGCAACATCAGTACGAACAGCCATAATTGTTTTATCAACAATTTTTACAATATCGGTTACGGAAGAATCCACAGACATCGGAGCCGTATCAATAATTATATAATCAACTTTATCTCGGAGAGCATTTAATATTTTTTCAATTTCTCCGGCAGCAAACCACTTTGAATATTCTGTGCACGGAGAGGTATTCAAAGCCAAATAGAGCGACGTTTTCTTATATCTTCTCAGGCGGAATTCATTATATTTAATTTTTCCGTTGAAAAGATCGGCAAGTTCAGAATTCTCTTGATGTTTTTCTTCAAAAATCTTATAGATAGCCGGTTTTTTTACATCAAGGTCAACCAAAATAACTCGATTACCGCGCATCGCAAGAGAAATTGCAATATTGGAAGCTATAGTTGATTTACCTTCATTCTCAGCAACGCTGGTAACAGCAAAAACTTTGTCTGAATGATTCCTGCTTAAATACTCAATTTTTGCAGCAATTTTGTGATAGTTTTCAACAAATTTTAAACTCATCAGGGAATTGCCGTTTATCAGCAAAGGCTTTTTCTTTTTTTTCAAAAATTCCTTCAATGTCAGATATTTTCTTTCATGCGGAATAGCACCAAGAAGCTTTGCGTCTATTTTTTCATTAAATGAAACCTCATTTTTTACGGTATCTCTTAAGACAGAGATCAGAACTATAGCAAACAACGATAAAACAACGCAAACAGACACAATCAAACTTTTGTTGCTGAAAGGTAATCCGTTTGAAGCACCTCTTGGCATTGAAGGTTGTTTTAAAACGGTGATAACCGCATTGGTAAAAATCTTACCTGAAACCTCGGGATAAACCTTCAAAACAGCGTTCAGTAACTCATAGGAGTTTTGCGGGCTGCTGCTGGTTACTTTTAATTGAATAAAATTTGTGTCATTCATTACTTCAGCAGAAATACTTCCGTTAAAACTACTTTTGTTTGCAAAATCAGCAGCTTTGGTCTTTATAGAAGGTTCAACAAAAACCTGAGTAAAAACATTTGCTATTTCAACCGAAGAAACATAGCTTGAAACTCCGCTTCCCCCGCTGGTTGACACAACCAGCGTTGCAGAAGAAGTATATTGAGGTGTATATATGCTTTGAGAGGCTATGTAAAAACCCATAACAGCAATAAGCACGGTCAAAACAACAACCCAAAGGTTTTTAATAACATCCTTCAGAATGCTGTATAATTCAATTGTAAATCTTTTATTTTTCATAATTTCAGTTCCCTACAATCACCGTCAACACAGTATGGCCGCGCTGTTCTTTATCATCAGTAACATAATAATGAACAAGATATGTTCCCTCTTTTTTCAAATCTGCGTTTGTTTCAACAACCACTTTTGATGTTAAATCTTTTTCTGCATAATCAAACGCATTCACAAGATAACTTTTGAAATCAGGATTTGCACCGGGTTTAACGTATATAAGATACTCACTCAATTCTATCTTCGGAGCAGAAACACTTCTGTCCTCAACAATAAAAGGGATTTCAGCTACGGATGTGTCGCCTTTGTTGTTTGTAACAGTTGCATCAATATAAAAAACGCCTTCAACACCTGGAGTGAAACTTTCGGTTGTCATAACCATGTACCTTGCAATATTCCCCTCAATACAATCACTTGCACCTATTTTTCCTGCAACACTTACAGTATCATAAAGCGAAAAACACAACGAATCGTTAACAAAGAATTTGGGAGATGTATAGTCTTTATAGCGAATTTTTCTTGTGGCGGTTGCCACATTATTATCACTGTCACAAACAGCGTAAGTAACCTTGCTTACACCTTTCTCGACAAACCGTGAAATCGACTCAACAATCACCTTATCCGTTAAATCCTTATCCTTCTCATCATAAGCAGTAACACCGACCAATAATTCCTCGTCTGTCGCATGCAATCTGACATCTATTATCTCTTCCTCAATGGTTATAACCGGAACAGTATTGTCGGTATTTAATTTCTCATTGACAAAGAAATAAACAAAAACTATTGAAGTGAGAACAAAAACAATTGACACGACTATTCTCAACACTTTTATCATAACAAAAACTCCCGTTTTAACAGTTAAAAAGTAACAATTTCTTTATTTTGCAAAACAAGTTTCGGATTAACCTTCAGTAAAATATCGGCATAGTTTTCTGAATATGATTCACTAATCATTTCGTGGATATCACCTAAAAAAGGGGTGCGCATATATGGGCTGTGACCATCGCTTGCGATAAAATCGGCAAGCCGCTCCTCAACAAGCCTATGAGCTTCAATAAAAGACTCTCTGCCGAAACCGCCTGTAAGACTGCCTTTATTAATTTGAAGCAGGCAACCGATATTTTTTAAACGCATTGCCGCATTTTTGTCTTCACAAACAAATGCATATCGTTCGGGATGCGCAACTATCGGAACAAAGCCCTCTGCAACAAGCTGTTCAAGCCTTAAATAAACATTGGATGAATATTCAAGAAAGTCAAACTCAACGAGCGGATATTTTGAATTGTTCAAAGTTATGAGCTTACCAGACTTCAAAAGCGACAAAAAACAACCTGAGCAAAAAATCTCCTGACCGGGAAAAATTTTAACAGAAACTTGATTTTCAGAAAGTATCCTATTAATCTCTTTAATCTTTGTCAGCAACGACGAATCCCAAAAATTTTGAAAAGAACCCGGAACATTTGAATGCGGAGTTGCAACAACAATCTTTGTGCCGCCATTTTCGGCGATCATAGCCATTTTGACAGACTCTTCAATGCTGCCGGAACCGTCGTCAATTCCTTGCAAAATATGGCAATGAATGTCAATCATGGCATACCTCCGCATAATAATTATATATATAATATAATACTATATATTGCTGACAAAAGTCAACATTATATTAGTCTATTTTTGCAATTTCCTCAAATTAACAAAAACCGCCTGAACAATACGTTCAAGCGGTTTTTTCAGTTAGCTGTTATGAGAAGAAAGCAACACTCTGGCCAAGGTCGCCGGAAGTGAATTTGCAATATGAAACAACGGGAATTGCGCAGCCGCTTTCTGTCTCACCGAAAGCATTGGTCAGGTCTCCGCCAACAATTTCATAGATCAAATCCTTTTCTTCCTCAGTGATTGAGCAAGAGGATGCGGAACGTGCGTTTGTGGCAGTTCCTGACAGCTTAATTGTGGGTTTGATATACTGATTCATTTAAAACGCCCCCCATAACTTTATATTTTCCGAAATGAGTGCAAATATTGATTTGAAGAATGAAACAACCTTTTCAAAGAAAGAAGCAATTGCACTCTTCGCATCGTCATAGCTGTCATCAGGTTCAACAGAAGGATAAGTGATAATATATTCGCCGACAGGATCGAGATCAGGGTCGGGATTTGCTACCACTCTGTTAGGCTCTGAGCCGGGATATCCGACAACTTCGTCAGTTGCAGGAAGGCTGTATTCAACAACTTCAGGAGTTCTGGCCATCATCATTCTGACACTCGAAAGGTCGGTTGTGTTTGCGGCAGCGGGTACAGCGCCGACAAGCTTAAGATTGTTAACAGCAAGAAGGCCCGTACCTGTGTTAGTGATAACAACAGGAGCAACACCATTTACGGGAGTCAGGCAGTCCGTAATATCATAATACAATTCTGTTGCGGTGTTTATGGGATATGCCTTTACACCGTTAATTGAAAGCTGAGGTACACCGGAAGCTGCGCGAACACCGAGCATAACTCTTGCGCTTGAGTTGGGAAGAGTGACACTGAATGTTACACCCTTTGCGTTGTTTGAAAGATAAAGCTCATTCTGAGGACCGTTCTTTTGGTAGTTTGCAAAACCGGTCTCGCTGAATGTTCCGCCTTCAACATAAGCAAAAATATCTTTAATGTTGGTGAATGCGCCGTTTTCAACGTCTGCAAGCTCATTAATTACGTTGTAGTATGTTGCGCCCTGCTCATTTGAGACATAAGCTGTTGAGCCGCCGTTAACGGGGTTATAAACACGAACACCGTCAATATAGTTGTTGAGCGTTGGTGCATACATCGAAGCAGAACCGTCATTTCTTTCAGCACCCGTGCCGCCGTTGAAGATTGAATTATCGTCCATCCAGATAACTTCAATATCTTCGCCTGCAAGCTCTTCCATGCCGATTTCAGCAAGCATTGCAGCAATCATTTCGTCATTGGAAACAACGGCTGCAGAAGCTTCGATTTCCGTGCCGTCGGCATCGATTGCATAGGTTGAAGCTTTTTTAACAGCATTTGCGCTGCTCAGATAAGCCGCAGTAGCTTCGACGGTGTAGGTGCCGTAAGCGCCTGTGAAGCTGACAATGGGAACCTGCTTAAGAGAAGTTGCGATGTTCGCATCTTTGTAATAAGTGTCAACCATATAAACTTTTTTGATTGTTGAACCCTGTTTAACGGTTACAATCATAATACCTGTTGTGTTGTCACATGAAGAAATGAGGTCAAAGCCTGTGCCTGTGAAATTGAAGGTTGCGGTTTCGCTGCGATTAGAGTTTTGGGTAACGGTTGTGTGATAAGCTGTGCCGTTTGAATGACCTGTTCCCGTGCTGTATGCAACATCATAGCCGTAAACATCGCTTGCGCCGGAGGCTGCCTGTGAGAGACCGGCTGAGCTGCCGACGGGTGCCCAATCGTTCTTAGCAGTGCTTGTTTTAGGAGCAGTTATAAATGATTCTTCAAAAAGAACATTTGATGCGGGAAGCATGCTTGCTTTTGCCCAATAGTAATCACCGGCAGGCTTCTGAATAAGCATATAAGCTTCTCTTGTGCCGTTGCAATTGGGCGCAATGTTTGAATAAAGCTTTCCGCCGGAAATTGACAACGCCGAATCTCCGTTGATGTTTATGTTGGTTGTGTATTTGGTTGTATCTTGCTCATCCGGAACGGTATCAAGAGAAAGAACGTTACCGAAAACCGTTGAGTTAGCCATTGAAATACCGAAGTCATAAACAAACGGATAGGTCGGAACCTCGAAATAAGCCTGCGGGAAATACTGAGTGGCTGTGCCGCTTGAAACAGCGGAGGAGTTTGCATAAATCGCCGTTTTCGCTTCATTGCTTATGGGCAAGTTCAAGCCGTGTTCCACAGCAGGATTCAGAAGAACGCCATCAATCTGAAGATAGAGCTTCTTACCAGCGTTACCATTAGCAACATATTCGGATGAATAGTCAAAGCCTGTTAGCTGAACCGTGTTGTTTGAAACGTTTTTGGTGATATCATAGCTTGCGTTTACGGGAGCTTCTTCGTATATTCTGCCGAGTGAGTCATAATAAATCTGTGAGGTTTTTGCGGTTGCCGTTGAAGTGTTCGTAAGCATGAAAGTATCGCCGAGACTTTGAAGGGTAACCGAATCGCTGCCGAGTGTAACAGTTTCAACTTCAAGAAGACTGTTATCACCCACCTGGGAAAGATGGTCGAAAAGACTGCCGAGATCCTTCTTGGTTGAAAGGTTCTGTGCATAATAATAGCCGGAGGCAACGTTAGTACCGAGAGTTAAACTATCACTATTTTTGCCATAGCCCATTTTTTCATCATAAGCTGATGTTACCTTTGTTCCTATATAATCCGATGAAATTGCTTTCAAGAAATTTGTGAGGGGAAATTTTGAACTTTCATTACCCATCTGAACAGCATAAATATCAACATCATACGCTTTCATAAAGTCTGCGTGTGCAACTGCAAAGCGAGCAGATCTGTATGCGGCATTTACGTCACTTGCTGACCAACCCGGAACACCGTCAGTAATTGTAACAACACACGCCGAAGCGTTAACCTGATCTTCTGTGGCACCGGCTGATGTTCCGTAATTTTTACCATTTAACATCTGATTATAAATAGTGTTGGTTGCCATTTCGAAGCCGTGTTCAATAAAGGTATCAGGGTCACCGCTGACAGAAATATTATTGACGATTTCCACAAGGTTATCATGTGTTGCAGGGAAGAAGGCATTCTTATAAATATCATTTGCAAGACATGATTGCAGAGGATCATATTGACCGGATCTTACAGATGCAAAACCTTGCATATCAACACCTTTAATCGTTGTATAAATGCCGGTATTATTATAGTTTTCTTCTCCATATTCATCTGAAGTAAACTCAGGATGATTTGCTAAGCTTGTTGAGCCAAACTGGATGATTGAAATTCTGTGCTGAAGACCTGTTTGTTCAGCGTGTTCAGCAATCTGCTCAATGAAGTCAAGGGTTGACTGCTTCATTGCAGTAAGACGGTTTGCGTCGCCTGTTCTGTCTGTCCAGTAATAACCGCCCGCATTAGCTTTGTCATCCGCGTTGATTTGGCAAAGACCGCCGGCGTAACTTCTGTCACCGCTGCTTGTATCAAAGTTGTAAACTTCACCATTGGGAAGCAGATAGAAGTCATCGAGTGTTTCGGGACTGTAAAGTGATGCAACGTCATCGGCCGCTGTCTGAGGCCACATGCTGAGATACGTTTCGGTTCCGTCCTCATAAACATATCTTACATTTCGCTGACCGTTCTTACCGCCGTCGCCTCTGGAAAGGTCGATATCATAGGTTTCAGGTTTTCCGGAATCGCCCCAATAAGGAACGTCGTGGTTGGTGTTCATTGAACCGGAAGTATCAAGAACAAAAACAAAGTCAATGGGTTTACCGTCAGTTGATTTCTTTGTGATTGTCTGGCCGGTAGAATAGGACTCAAGAGTGATTGTGTAGGTACCGTCGGACTGAAGTTCTGCTGTAAGGTCGGTAGAAAGACCGCTTTTGCCCGAGCTTGAAAGATCATCCGCACGACGGTAAATATGGAACTTTGTGTATTTGGAATCAACCGATTTGCCTGTTTTGTTGCCCGAGTCAGTGTCAGTCTTCTGCCTAAAAGCATCGGAGTGGAATGTGCCGGGCTGCTCGGTCTGACCTGCATATGCTTTAACTCCGGTTGCTGATTCTACTTTATCAGTTGTATCGGGGTTATCGCCGCCGAAAGCATAGGTATTGTTATAGACTGCATCATAAGCATCCATATAGGCGGGAACACTACCGTCATTACACCAGAGATAATAGTCAGCAGCTCCGTCATAATAGAAGCTGAAGGTTCCGTCACCGTTATCCTCTATTTCGATATGGTCAAGCTTTTCTGTTGTTTCCTCGCTGTTGTTCATCATATATATAAGACGTGAACCGAAATAGAGATTTTTATATTTGCCGTAATAACTATCCATATTTTCAAGACGAAGTGCGCCGGTTCCGGCACCGATGATGTTCCAAAGAAGCGAATCCTTATCATCCGCTGCGGCATCATTGAGCTTAAGAACATCGCCTTCGAGTGAATACTTGGTTATTGGATGGCCTACAATGCCGAGTGAGTCCGCAGTGTTACTCTGGGTTCCATTGGAATTCTTGGGGATATAACCGTCTTTGAATCCGCCGTAGGAATCAAGAGCATAAAGAATCTTGTTGCCATTTGCCGCCTTGATATCCGATTCATAAACAATGATGTATTCATCGGTATAGTTGATTTTTTCAAGACTCGTTACTTTTTCATAGGTATCAACATAGTGAGCTGCTTCTCTTGCTCCGGAACTGCCAACCGAATCGCGTCTATCTTCACCCATGATTGCGTACTGGTCAACTTTCCAGACAACATCAACAGGCTGAGTTGATTTGTTGTTTGTTTCTTTCTGTCTGTAGTTGTATGCTGCAGATTCGTAGAACATATACAGATAGTCATCAACAACACAAAGAGCTTCAGCCATTGCAAGGTTATAGAATGCTTTGCCGCCTGTAGCGTAATAACAATCGGTTCTTTGCGCACCGTTGATTGTATACGCATGTGTACCCGGAACGTTAAGGTCAATTTCAAATATATCAAGCTCACTGATATAATTACTACCACTCATGTTTCTGTCCCACGAACGGCTCAAATAAACTTTTCCGTTATCAACCATAGCATACTGAATTTTATCGTATGCATCATCAATTGCAACAACATAGGTGGGATAGCCTGCAGTGCCCGGGAAATGGATGCGGTCACCTTTAATGGAATTATTTGCTTTTTTTAGGCTGAGATTTGTGATGTTAAAAGTTCTGCTGCCGTTAGCAGGTACATCGTCCTGGTCAAAGCGAATGTAATAACTGCCGGTAAAAGCACCGTTTGTTGATTGAACAGCAGGCCAATTGGAATCGCCCTGTCCAATGCTTTTACCTGCTGTAAAAGTTGTTTCATAATAATATGTGCCGTTGCCGAGGTCTTTGCCTCTTTTTGCACAAAGGCGCATGTGAGGGCTGTTTGCGTTTCCTGCGCTGTTATATCCGCATGAACCGGCAGGTGCAAAAATATATGCGTCTGTAAGCTGGTTATCGGAAATGAATGAAAGAGTATATGTTTCACCCTCAACGAGTTTAAAATCTGCGTAGTTTGAGGTTCTTTCAGCAACTGACGCTGTTTTATTGTATGCTGTACCTTTAATGTTTATTGAGCTATCAGCATTGGTCGTGATTGCATAATTAAAATTATCATTATTGACGGAGGTGTGTCTCAATTCAAGAATACTTGAGATATTTGCTTTTTTGATCTTATAATCAGTAATTGTAAAGGTTTCACCTGCATCGAAAAGGTCATACTTGGCATCACCTTTGTATGCGTCGAAACGGACATTATATGTACCGGCTTCAATTGCGGTGCCGTTGGAAGGTACACCTGTAGTAAACTCAAGACTATAATGATATAAACCGTCTTCTGTAATTTCACACTTTCCGCCTCTGTCGGTCAATGCATGAACTGCAGACCAGTTATCGGTAATGAGCAATGCGTTACTAGGGTGTGTTGATGTAAACTCCATAAGGTAAGTTGTTGAATTTTCAAGGGTTACATTACCAAACATATCCCAGGCACCTGTACCCGGAGCTGTAACATTACCAACGATATCGATTGTATCGCCGTTTCTGTATACAGAATAGGAGCCTGACTCTCTATCATAATCATTAGCTCCACCGCCACTATAGTCATCCATGGTAAATGCATCCGAAGTTTTAGTAACATTTATAAGATTCTTATATTTACCGCAGAGGAAATCCCATTCTTCCTGTGAGGAATCACCTTCAAGCTTATAGCCTAAAAGCATGCTTTTAGCTTGCGCATTTGCCGCATCATCGTAATCACCGTTACCGGCATAATAGAAGTTACCTGCCCAGAGAACGCCGTCGTCATAGCAGCAGTAAGAGGTGTTTGCTCCGCCCATTTCACCGGACAGATTTATAGTGCCTTTAATTTTGATGTCTTTGCTTGTTCCTGCGGAAACATTCATTTCTGAAAGAGGAATATAACTGATGTTACTTGCCGAATCGGCAAAGTAGAAGTTATGCTCGGAAGCTGCAATACCGCCGCCGTGGCTTGTGTTTACAGTACCGTCAGCATCAATAATTCTGAAAAGAGCTACCATCTGACCGCTTGCAACGTCGATTGCATAAATAACAGTTGCATAGTTACTTCCGCTTGCATCATAAGCTGAAATAAGAATCCAGTTCTTGGCTTCCCAATAAGTCATACCCTGAGGAGTGTAATCCTCACTGTTAGATAAACCGGGAACAACAAGATCTGTAGGTTCACTATGGCCGTCAAAATAGTCGTTTGCATAAACATTGTACCAAAAATCACGTGCAAGTACATTTCCCTTGCCCAAGATAAAGCTTGAATTTACGCCTACAACCTTGGTCTGAGTGATTGTTTTGGTTGCATTTGAATCGTTTCTGGTTGTAAAAGTGTACGCTGCTTCCGCTTTGAAGAAACCTGCAAGGTCTTCAAGTGTAATACCCGCAACGCCGAAAACGCCGAGGGTCATCACTGCACAAAGCATCAATGCAATGATTTTCTTACAAACTCTCATAATTTTAACCTCCAATTAAAGTTAAAAATAATTTATTATTCAATCCCCATCAGGGAACAGTTGCCGTTTTTCTAAAAATTCTTCGCACAGCCTGCGGTATTCCGCCGACTTTTTGCAAAGATAATCGGGAACACCGTCAAACCGACCGGTTTCCGCAAAGGAAATTGCAGGGCAGATATCGCAAACATTTCGAAGGCTGCATTCAAGGCATTTTGAAGGAAAGCATATTCTTTCACGTTCGGAGCGTATCAGCGACCAAGCAGAAGAAAAATCATCCGCTCTAACACTCGGCTGAGGCATCATGCCGCAAGGAGTCATCATCCCCTGCCACGTTATCCAAAAAGTGCTGAGTGCTGCACGGCAGTTAATTTTTTCTGAAGCAGCAGCCCGTGAATTGAGCTTTCGGTCAAGGTAATCAGACAATGCCTTATCTCCGAGGCGAAGCTTTTGCCATTTGAAATGCTCCCCTGCCGCTTCGATCGGGCTGAGCCTGTCGGCTTCACCGCAAGTGCGCACGGGAGGGAACATATAGCTGACATGCTGAATCGGAACATCAAGCTCACGAGAAAAGGCATAGGCCTTTTCAACATCATGCCTGTTATATTGAGTCACGCTGAAATTCAGCTTGATATTAACCCCTGCCTGCTTTAAAGCTCTGACAGCCGATATAACTCTTTCAAACATTCCTGTTTTGCCGCACAGATTAACATAGGTTTCATCGGACATGCCGTAGAGCGTGATATTAAGCCTGTTTGGCGGATTATCGGCAAAGAAACGAACTTTATTCTCATCAATCAGGGTTGCATTTGTGTTAACGGAAACAAGCAAACCGAGATTGCGGGATTCAAGATAAATCTTTTCAAAATCATTGCGTATGAGAGGCTCGCCACCGGTCAACAGCAACATCAGCATGCCGGCGTCTTTGGCCTGCTTCGCAAGATTCATCCACCATTCGGTTGGCTTTTCGCAAGAAATTGCTTCACGGTCAAACTCGCTGCGATGTATGTAACACATCTTGCAGTCCAAAGAACAGCGTGAAGTCAGCTCAAAAGCGCCTGACAGCGGAACACCGCTTTCTTCTGCTTTGGCAAAAAGTTGATTTATGAACACATCATAATCCAAATCGGGCTCCATCAGAAAACGCCTCCGTTCTTCAAAGAGCTTTCAAGAGTGATAACAGCATTTTCATCCGGCGTGCAGCCGAAGGAATATATCGGAACTTTAGACAGAATTTCAATCACAAGGTCAATACACATTAACTGCTCATTTGGGGCAAGCAAGTCAAGATATATGTTTTGCATCAAACCCTGCAGCGCTTCAACACCATGCACAAGCCTAACAGAATTCTCAGATGACTGCTCAAGAAGAACAATCGCTCCGAGGGGCAAAGTACGGTTGACGCAAATGCCGCTTGTGCCGCAAATCGGCAAGCCGTTGGCATAAACATTGCCGTCAACAACCGAGATGCCGGCTTTATCGCCGTTGATTATTTGGGCGTTACGGTATTTTCTCCACAAATCAGCCTGAGTGCTTTTGCCTGTTCCGCACGGGGCGGAAAACAAAATTGCTTTGCCGTTATGCTCGATATATGAGGCATGCATAAAAACAGATTTATGCGGAAGCAAAAGCTGCGGAAGCGAAAGAGAATGCCACATGTAACGAGAATCCATCAGATATTTGAAGCTTTTTTGAGTGAAAACTGTTTTGCTTTCAGAACCTTCGGTGTGGTTGTAACAAGTAACGGCGCCGTTTTCATTGCCCATCTTAAAATGGCGTAAAACAATATCGCCCTGAGCCGAAACGGTAACATCCTCTGCGGAACCTATTTCGATACCGCTGTTCTGCGGGAAATCGTCACAAACCGTGCAGGCTATATTAATATCAATTTCCGATATTGCCTCAAAAGATTCAAACTGACGCCAATCCGAACAATCCGCAGGAAAATAAGGAGCATCAACACAAATTTTTTGTCCGCATATACAGTAATATTTTTTCATACAAATATAACCCCATTTTCAGTCTGTTATATTATACATCTAATATATAATAAAGTCAATAATTTGTAATTGTTTTTTTCGCTGAAATTACAAGCAAATCAACAATTTAAAATCAGCAATTTATAAAAATTAAAATCCCACAAAACAACCGATGTTCTGTGGGATTTAATTCACATTATTTTCGCCAAACCATTTTATTAACTATTCCGGTATAGCTTTGGATAATTTTAACAACCTTGCACGAAACATTTTCATCCGTATAATCCGGAACGGGAATTCCGTTATCGCTGTTTTTATTCATTTCAACGGCCGTATCTACCGCCTGCAGAAGAGAAGATTCATCAATTCCCGCAAGAACAAAGCACGCTTTATCAAGTGCTTCGGGGCGCTCAGTTGAAGTGCGAATGCAAACCGCAGGGAAAGGATTGCCGACAGAAGTGTAAAACGAACTTTCTTCAGGAAGAGTTCCGCTGTCAGAAACAACGGCAAACGCATTCATCTGAAGGTTGTTATAATCGTGGAAGCCAAGAGGTTCATGCATTATGACACGGGAATCGAGAACAAACCCGCTGTTTTCAAGCCTTTTTTTGCTGCGCGGATGGCATGAATACAAAATAGGCATATTATATTTTTCAGCCAACTTATTAACGGCGCCAAACAAAGACAAGAAGTTCTTCTCGGTGTCGATATTCTCTTCTCTGTGCGCCGAAAGCAACATATATTTTCCTCTCTCCAGACCAAGCTTATAGAGAATATCACTTGACTGAATCTCATCCAAATTGGCGCGCAAAACCTCTGCCATAGGCGAGCCGGTAACATAAGTGCGCTCTTTCGGTAACCCGCACTCAGCGAGATATCTTCTGGCATGCTCTGAATAAGCCATATTCACATCGGAAATAATGTCAACAATGCGTCGGTTTGTTTCTTCAGGCAGACATTCGTCTTTGCATCTGTTGCCTGCCTCCATGTGAAAAATAGGAATATGAAGTCGCTTTGCGGAAATTGCAGAAAGGCATGAATTTGTATCGCCTAAAATAAGCAACGCATCAGGCTGAATTTGGCTCATAAGCTTATATGAACAATTGATTATATTGCCGACGGTAGCGCCCAGGTCATCACCGACAGCATCCATATAAACCTCAGGAGCTTTAAGTTTTAAATCATCAAAGAAAATACCGTTCAGATTGTAATCATAATTCTGACCCGTATGCGCAAGAATGCAGTCAAAATAATGGCGGCACTTATTGATTACCGCCGAAAGACGGATAATTTCAGGACGTGTGCCGACAATAATCAGCAACTTCAATTTGCCGTTATTTTGAAATTTAATATCAGAATAATCAAGCTTGATTTTCATTTTTTGTTCCCACTTTACTGTTAAATTTACTTAATCAACAACTTCAAAAAAAGTATCGGGCTTGTTCGGATTAAAATGTTCATTAGCCCACATAACCGTAACAAGATTTTCGGTTTCCGAAAGATTTATGATGTTATGTGTGTAGCCCGGAATCATGTGAACAGCCTCAATTTTTTCTCCGCTTACCTCAAAATTCAGAACTTCATCGGAACCGATTTTTCGCATTTGAATCAATCCGTGACCGGAAACAACAATAAAAAATTCCCACTTTGTGTTATGCCAATGCTGACCTTTGGTTATTCCCGGATTAGAAATATTAACCGAAAACTGACCGCAGTCGGCGGTTTTGAGAATTTCGGTGAAACTGCCCCGCGCATCGCAGTTCATTTTTAAAGGAAATGCGATTTTTTCCTTGGGTAAATATGATAAATATGTTGAATAGAGTTTTTTGGCAAAAGAATTTTCAGGAATTTTCGGCATAACCAAAGAATCTGGCTGATTCTTAAATTTCTCAAGCAACTCAACAATTTCGCCAAGCTTAACTTTATATGTGCCTGCAACTGTGCAGAATCTTCCGTTTGCAGAAGCAACAGTTTCAACACCGTCAAACTCGCAACGGACAACACTATCTGACAACGCCTTAATCATTGCCTCAACCAAATCGTCAATATACAGTAATTCCAATTCAGTATTAGGGTCATTAACGGTTATAGGCAAATCATTTGCTATATTATTGCAGAATGTGGCAACTGCGCTGTTATAGTTGGGTCTGCACCATTTTCCGAATAAATTCGGGAAACGGTAAATATATACTTTTGCCCCAGTTTCTGCCGCATAGTCAAAGAGCAAATTCTCCCCTGCCTGCTTGCTCATTCCGTATTCGCTCCCGGCATATCTTCCCTCAAGCGTTGCCTGGACTGAGCTTGAAAGCATAATCGGGCAGGTGTTGCCGCACCTTTTTAAAACATCTGTTAAAGTTGAAACAAATTCACTGTTGCCTTTTTTAAACTCATCATTATCTTTAGGCCTGTTGATGCCGGCCAGATTGAAAACAAAATCAGCCTTACCGCAATATTCCTCCAAGACAGAAAAATCGCAGTTAACATCATATTCTAATATTGAATTAATCGTAATTTCAGGATGTGTCTTATCCTTGCCGTCTTTTATATTTTTCAAAGCTGCACACAGGTTTTTCCCAACAAAACCCGATGCACCGGTTACTAAAATATTCATATCAATATTTACCGCCAAACAATTTAAGCTTTAAAAGCAGCGCTTTCATTCCTTCAACGTCAAGCCTGTCCGTGTTGTGAGAAGTATACTGCTCAACTTTTTCCAAATCCTTGTTGCCTTTTACGAAATAATTATCATAATTCAAATCACGGTTATCAGCAAAAATGCGATAGAATCCGGGCAAGCTTTCTGCCCTTGCCATTTCTTCTGTTGTAACAAGAACCTCATACAGTTTCTCTCCGTGACGAGTGCCTATACAAGTAAAGCCGACATCTGAATTCTTAAGCTCCAGCACGGCTTTTGCAAGAGTTTCAATGGTTGCAGCCGGTGCTTTTTGAACAAACAAATCACCCTGTTCGCCGTTTTCAAATGCATAAAGAACCAAGTCAACCGCATCGTTGAGCGTCATCATAAAACGGGTCATATCAGGATTGGTGATTGTTAACTGTTTACCGTCAGCAATCTGTTCGCAGAACAGAGGGATAACCGACCCTCTTGAAGCCATAACATTGCCGTATCTTGTCAGACAGAGAACCGGATCACCGTCAAGCATCTGCCTGGAACGGGCAACAACATTTTTTTCCATCATAGCTTTACTCATGCCCATTGCATTAATAGGGTAAGCCGCTTTATCGGTAGAAAGAAACACCGCTTTTTTTATCTTATTTTCAACGCAGGCGGATATTACGTTATCAGAACCTATAACATTTGTTTTAACTGCCTCCATGGGATAAAATTCACATGAAGGAACTTGTTTTAATGCTGCGGCATGAAAAACATAGTCAACGCCTCTGAATGCGCCTGAAATCGAATTATAATCACGAACATCGCCAATATAAAACTTAATTTTACCTGCATATTCAGGATACTTAAGCTGATATTCATGACGCATATCATCCTGCTTTTTTTCATCTCTTGACAAAATGCGTATTTCACCGATATCCGTGTCAAGAAAACGGTTGAGAACTGCGTTTCCAAAGCTGCCGGTTCCGCCCGTTATAAGCAATGTTTTGTTTGCAAAAAGTGACATGCTTTATACCTCTTTCGATTAAATTCATTTATTTAGATTAATATATCATACCAAAAAATTAAAGTCAAGAAACGCTTAAGATTTCACATACTCATACTCCATATCCATCATGTTTTCTGATATTTAAAAAACGGCTGCTACCGATTGGTAACAGCCGTAATGTTTTGTGTTATGATTATTTCATCATGCTTGCAACTTCTTCAGCGAAGTTGTCTTCTTTCTTTTCAATACCTTCGCCCTTTGCAAGACGAGTGAAGCCTTTAACCTTGATATCAGCGCCAAGCTTCTTTGCAACATCTGCAACATAGCCTGCAACTGTGCCGTCGAAGAGATCGGAACGAACGAAGGTCTGGTCAAGAAGGCAAACTTCCTTGAGCTGCTTCTTGATGCGGCCTTCAACTGCACCGGCAAAAATCTTATCATTTACATACTCATCTTTGCCTGCAACTGCAAGCTTTGCAAGAGTTGCAACTGCTTCTTTTGAAAGGAAGTTGAAGAGGAAGTTGTTATTCTTCTGTTCCTCGTAAGCAGCAATATCTTCATCGCTGAAGAGCTTCTCGTTGCAAGCCTTCTCAAAGAGCTTTCTGAGAATGGGCTTGGGAAGTGATTCGGGCTTATTCAATGAACTGTCGATTGTGATGGACTTCATCTTTGCAAGCTCATCTTCCGAGATATCTTCTTTGCTCAAATATTCGGGGTTCATAGCTGCAACCTGCATTGCAATGTTTTTACCCATAGCAATGAACTCTGCGCCGTTTGCATCGGCGTGTGTGTCAAAGCTTACAAGAACGCCAACGGAACCGCCGCCGTGGATGTAGGAAACAGCTGTGCCTTCAACGAGAACAAAACGGCGAAGCTTGAGATTTTCACGAATCTGAAGGAAGAGTTCCTGAATTGCATCTGCAACAGAAACACTACCGTCTGAAATTGTTGTTGCAAGAAGTGTATCGAGATCAGCAGGCTTTGCTTCAACAACTGTCTTTGCAATCTGGTTTGCAAGAGCCTTGAATGCGGGACCGTTGCCTACGAAGTCTGTTTCACAGTTAAGCTCAACAAGAGCTGATGCGCTGCCGTCTGAATAAAGGCCGATAACGCCTTCTGCTGCGATTCTGCTTGCCTTCTTTGCTGCAGTTGCAAGACCCTTCTCGCGAAGAATGTCAACTGCCTTATCCATATCACCGTCAGCTTCAACGAGTGCCTTTTTGCAGTCCATCATACCAACGTTTGTCTTTTCTCTGAGAGCCTGTACGTCTTTAGCTGTAAATGCTGCCATTGTAATTATTCCTCCTCTGATGCTTCTGCTGCTTCGGGAGCTGTCTGCTCACCCTGTCTGCCTTCGATAACTGCGTCAGCCATTGCGCCTGCGATAAGCTTAACAGCGCGGATAGCATCGTCGTTGCCGGGAATTACATAGTCAACTTCGTCGGGATCGCAGTTTGTGTCAACGATTGCAACGATGGGGATACCAAGCTTCTTTGCTTCAAGAACAGCAATTCTTTCTTTGCGGGGGTCAACTATAAACATAGCTGCGGGCTGCTTCTTCATTTCTGTGATGCCGCCCATAAACTTTTCAAGTTTTTCAATTTCAAGGTTGAGCTTTGTAACTTCCTTTTTGGGGAGAAGATCAAATGTGCCGTCAGCTTCCATAGCCTTGAGCTGAGCAAGTCTCTTGATTCTCTTCTGGATTGTGTTGAAGTTAGTAAGCATACCGCCGAGCCAGCGAGCGTTTACGAAGGGCATACCGCAACGAATTGCTTCTTCCTTAACGGAATCCTGTGCCTGCTTCTTTGTGCCTACGAAAAGGATTTCGCCGCCGTCTGCTGCGATTTCGCGAACGAACATGTAAGCTTCTTCGAGCTTCTTAACAGTCTTCTGAAGGTCGATGATGTAGATGCCGTTACGCTCTGTGAAGATGTATTCCGCCATTTTGGGATTCCATCTTCTGGTCTGGTGTCCGAAATGAACACCTGCTTCAAGCAATTGCTTCATTGATACTACTGACATTTGTTTTTCCTCCTAAGTTAAATTTTGTATCTAATGTCAGATACGAACCGCCGCAAAGCCTGATATTACAACGGATTTTGGCCTCCGCACTCATAATAAAAATAGCTTTGCGTGTGATTTGCGTTGGCATTATATCACAAGTATCTCAAAAAAGCAAGCATTATTTTAACTTTTTTGAAATATTTTTATTATTAATAGCAAAAACCGCATTGGCACAAAACCAATGCGGTTAAAAAATCATTCTCTGTGCCACTTAACGCCCTGAGCGGTATCTTCAAGAACAATGCCCATTGCTTTAAGCTCGTCTCTTATGCGGTCAGCCTCTGCCCAGTTTTTATTCTTTCTGGCCTCAGTTCTGGCAGCAATCATAGCATCAATTTCTTCATCAAGTGTTTCGGTTTTGCGGTTATAAACAAGACCGAGAACACCTGTGAGTTCATCAAAAATCTTTGCCGCATATTCTGCGGTTGATTTCGACTCAGCCTTACCGATAACAAGAGAATTAATATCTCTGACAAGTTCAAAAACAGCAGCAATTCCGTCTGCGGTATTAAGATCATCATCCATAGCCTCAACAAACTGTGCAACTCTCTTGTCAAGCTGTTCTTTGATTTCGGCATTTATCTCCCCTGCAGCAGCATTTTTGATTTCAAAATCAATGCTGTCACGGCAGGTGTAAAGTCTTGCAAGAGAAGCTTTGCACTGCTCAATAATATCAATGCTGTAGTTAATGGGACTTCTGTAAGATGAAGAAATCATAAGATAACGGATAGGTTCGTATCCGTAAACAGCCGCAACATCGCGAACTGTTTTAAAATTACCGAGTGATTTTGACATCTTAACGTTATCAACATTTATATAGCCGTTATGCATCCAGTAATTGGCAAAAGGCTTGCCAGTAAAGCATTCACTCTGAGCAACTTCATTTTCGTGGTGGGGGAAAATCAAATCCTGACCGCCGCAATGGATATCGATGCTTTCGCCGAGATATCTGCAAACCATAGCGGAGCATTCGATATGCCAACCGGGTCTGCCTTTACCCCAAGGAGACTCCCAATAAGGCTCACCGGGCTTTGCTGACTTCCAAAGAGCAAAGTCCATGGGCTCTTTTTTGATATCGCCAACCATGATTCTTGCGCCCGCTTCAAGCTCTTCAAGAGGCTGATGAGAAAGCTTGCCGTATTCATTAAAGGTTTTGGGGCTGAAATAAACATCGCCGTCAACCTCATAGGCATGACCGTTTTCAATAAGACCTGAAACGATTTCAATTATTTTGTCAATATTTTCGGTTGCCTTGGGATGAATTGTTGCCGGGCGGAAATTAAGACCCTTTGCATCAGTCCAGAATTCCTCAATATATTTTTCGGAAACCTCAGTAAATGTTGAGTTTTCTTCGTTAGCACGCTTTATAATTTTATCGTCAATATCGGTAAAATTCTGAACAAAAGTAACTTTATATCCTCTGTATTCAAGATATCTTCTCAAAACGTCAAAAACACAGATGGGTCTTGCATTGCCGATATGGATAAAGTTATAAACAGTAGGGCCGCATGCATAAATTTTTACTTCACCCTCGGTTATGGGTTTAAATTCTTGCTTTTCTCTCGTCAATGTGTTAAAAATTCTCATATTATCCTCCTATTTTAAACGTTTTTTCAACTCGATTATTTCATTCTCAAGTCTTGCAATTTCATTTGCAACAGGGTCAGGAATATTAATCTGGTCAAGATCATCAACTCTGACACCGTCTCTTTTAACAACTCTTGCAGGAACTCCGACCGCCGTTGAATTTGGCGGAATGTCATCCAAAACAACCGCACCAGCCGCAATTCTGGAATTATCACCGATATTGAGCGGGCCGAGAACCTTTGCCCCTGCACCAATCATAACATTATTTCCGATTGTGGGGTGTCTTTTTCCGGTATCTTTACCCGTACCGCCGAGTGTTACCCCTTGATAAATAGTAACATTATCGCCGATAACTGCAGTTTCGCCGATGACAACACCGGTTCCGTGGTCAATAAAAAATCTCTTTCCGATTTCTACTGCCGGATGTATTTCAATACCGGTCTTTTTTGATGCCCTCTGAGAAACCCATCTGGCAGCCAGAAACATTTTTCTCTTATAAAGCCTGTTTGCAATTCTGTGAAGTCTTATAGCTTTTAAACCGGGATAAAGGAGATAAATCTCAAGCGCAGAACGTGCCGCAGGATCCCTGTTTTTGACACATGCAATATCTTCTCTTAACTGTTTAAAAATATAACTCACACCCTTCAAGCCGCAAATACGGCAAAACAAAAGCCTCCGCAGTCAATAAGACTACGGAGGCGTAAATAACGCGGTTCCACTCCTGTTTATAACTCAAAAGCTTTAACGCAGCCCATACGCGCACGGATACTGCTATTTCCCCCTGCGTGCCGGCGGGTGCACTTCACCGAATCGGCATAAGAAGCATTTTCAGCTGCCTGCTTCCTCTCTGATATGCGCTTAATGCGGTTACTCTCCCGACGATTGCATTTTCATATTCTACTGTATTATATGTGGTTTATTTTGAAAAGTCAATGACTTTTTTGCCGTCAACAATATATTTAATACCCGAAATAACGGTTAAAATCGCAGTAATCCAAAGCAGGGCATTGGAAATCAAAGCAAATTTTTCAAAATCAAGATTGAATTCAAAAACAAAATGAATTGCAAGCATAATCCCGATTGAAAATACCATCTGGCTGACAGTTTTAAGCTTGCCCCAAATTCCCGCTGCAATAACTATTCCCTGCGCCGAGGCAACAAGGCGGAAGGATGTGACAAGAAACTCTCTGGTCAAAACAATCATCACTATCCAAATATTGCAAAGTCCCAGCTGCATAAAAGCAAGCAAAGCCGCTGTTGTGAGCATCTTATCGGCAACGGGATCGCAAAGCTTGCCGAAGGTTGTAACAATATTATTCTTTCGTGCAATCTTTCCGTCAAGAAAATCCGTAATTGAAGCAATAACAAAAACAGCTGTTGCCACCAGATAATGATATTCAAAATCAATAAGCATTGCAGCTAAAAAAAACGGGGTTAGAATTATTCTTGCAACAGTAAGTTTATTAGGTAAATTCATTTTTTCTCCTTAATCATTGATATCTTTGCCAATCAAATCGTAATCATTAACACCAATAACAATCACGTCAGCAAATTCACCAATCTCATAATGTTTATTGGTTGTAAAAGAAATACTGCCGTCAATTTCAGGGGCATCCATATATGTTCTTCCGCTGTAACTGTCGCTGTAGCTGTCGTAATCCTCCACAATAACTCGGTAAGTTTTGCCGATTCTCTCATGATTTTTAACATTAACTATTTCAAGCTGATCCTGCATTATAATTTCGCCGCGACGCAGCTTTACATCTTCTTCAATCTGATTTTCAAAATCAAATGCAGGTGTCCCCTCCTGCGGAGAAAAAGAAAAACAACCTAAACGGTCAAATTCAATTTCGTTAACAAATTCCGCAAGATTTTCAAATTCTTTGTCGCCTTCACCCGGAAAACCGACTATAAATGTTGTTCTGATAACGGCATCTGGCATTGCTGCGCGGATTTTAGAAATAACCTCTCGCAAATAATTACTGTCCCCTCGCCTGTTCATGGCTTTCAGGATAGTATCATCCGCATGCTGCAAAGGCAAATCAATATAGTGCAAAACCTTAGGCTGCCTTGCCATTGTTTCAATGAGTTCGTCTGTTATTTTATCGGGATAACAATAAAGCATTCTTATCCATTCAATTCCGTCGATTTCGCACAGAGCATCAAGCAGTTCGGGCAAGCGCAGCTTACCGTACAAATCCATACCGTAGTTTGTTGTGTCCTGCGCAATAAGAATAAGTTCCCTTGTCCCCGCATCCGCCAAAGCCTTGGCTTCATCAATAAGTGTTTCAAAATCAACGCTTCTGAAATCGCCGCGGATTGACGGAATTGCGCAATAGGTGCATCTGTTTGAGCAACCGTCGGCAATTTTAAGATATGCCCAATGTTCCGGCGTTGTTAATAAACGCTCTCCAACAAGCGGAAGGCCGCTGTTATCGGGCATTTCATATATTTTTTCGCCCTCAATAACCTTACGGGCAATTTCAGCAATATTTGCATTGGCACCAATTCCAACAATCGCATCTGTTTCGGGGATTTCGCTCAAAATTTCTTCTTTATATCTTTGAGCCAAGCAACCGGTAACAATTATTTTTTTAACAAGACCTTCCTCTTTGAGCTGAGCCATTTCAAGAATATTCTCAATTGCTTCCTGCTTAGCCGCATCAATAAAACCACAGGTATTAATTATAACAGCATCAACGCCGTCATAACAATCCGAAATTGAGAAGCCGCTCTTGTCAAGCTGGGCAAGCATTCTTTCGGCATCAACCTGATTTTTGGGGCAGCCGAGAGAAATCATTCCGATTTTATACATCGCCAAAATCCTCCGTTTCAACTTCAATCCGTCGAAGTGCGCTGTTAATATCAGACCACTTATATCCTAACCGCTGCAAAGCTGCCACGGTTTTTTTCACACCTTTTTCATCCGTTAAACGGCGAGAGTATTTGGTGTTCAATAAATCTATAATACGCAAAATTGGGTCAAAGTCAAGATTTTCCGTAATTTTATCTGCAATTTCCCGGGAAATTCCTTTACGATAAAGCTCGTTTTTAATCCCTATTATACTGGTTCCTTTATGTTCAAGCAAGCTTTCGGCATAATTTTGCGCATACCGTTCGTCATTGATATATCCGAAATCCTTAAGCTTTTCACAAGCAGATTCAACGTATTCTCTTTTGTGATTTTTTTGAATCAATTTGTCGGTCAGTTCTTTTTCGCTATGGTCGCGATAAGAAAGAAGCCTAAGGGCAGTTATGAAAGCGCAACGGGAGCCGACGGCTTCAAAAAAAGCCGCCAACTCCTCTTCATTTTCGATATTATTTATCGTGCAATACGGACTGCTGAACCAAAACTCCGCATCAACAGTAAAAGAGTATTCACCGTCACACAATATATGAACCTTATTTTGTTTTCCTCGATTCGCCGTGATTTTCATATATTATTCGTCATCATCCACTACTATATCAAGCTTTGCTCTGGCACTCGCTTTTGTTGTGGGTTCCGGAGCGGGAGGTGCAGGCATAGCAGGTCTGACAGGTTTCTTGACTTTAGCTGTTTCGGCAGCTTCACGCATTGCAGCATTGATTTTGTTTTCAATCTCTTCAGCAAGCTCGGGAGAATTGAAGAAAAGCTCTCTGACATTATCTCTGCCCTGACCAAGACGCATATCACCGTAAGAGAACCATGCACCACTCTTTTGAATAATGTTATATTTAACGCCGAGATCTACCATCTCACCCTCTTTGGATATACCTCTGCCGTACATAATATCAAATTCCGCATCTTTGAACGGAGGAGCAACCTTGTTCTTAACAATTTTGCATCTTGTTCTGTTACCAACAACCTCGCTGCCTGCGCCCTTAAGGGATTCAACACGACGAACGTCAATTCGCATTGTTGAATAGAACTTAAGAGCTCTGCCGCCCGTTGTAACCTCAGGGTTTCCGTAAACAACGCCGACCTTCTCGCGAAGCTGATTGATAAATATAATTATTGTATTTGACTTAGCAACGGCACCTGCAATTTTTCTGAGAGCCTGAGACATAAGCCTTGCATGAGCGCCGACATGCGAATCTCCCATTTCACCCTCAATCTCAGAACGCGGAACAAGCGCAGCAACAGAGTCAATAACAACAACATCCAATGCGCCAGAACGAACAAGTGCCTCAGCTATTTCAAGAGCCTGCTCACCGTTGTCGGGCTGAGAAACAAGCAACGCATCAACATCAACGCCGAGATTGGCAGCATAAGAAGGGTCAAGAGCATGTTCTGCATCAATAAATGCAGCTTCACCGCCTGCTTTCTGCGCCTGAGCAACAACAGTCAATGCAAGAGTTGTTTTACCCGAAGATTCAGGGCCGTAGATTTCGATAATTCTTCCCTTGGGCAATCCGCCGATACCTGTTGCAGCATCAAGAGCAATTGAGCCTGTTGAAATTGCTTCTATATTCATTCCCGTATTTTCGCCGAGTCTCATAATTGTGCCTTTACCATAGGCTTTTTCAATCTGAGCAAGAGCTGTTTCAAGAGCCTTCTTTTTATCCGCCATTTGTCAAACCTCCAAATCATTAATCAAACAAATGTTCTGTAGGCATTATATAACAAAAATTATGAAAAAGCAATAGTTATTTAAAATATTTTTTATAATTTCGAAAAGTATTTGAAATATCCATAAAAAAATGCAAAAAAATACTTGCAATTTGCGCCGAAACCTGCTAATATATCATCTGTTAATGACTAAAAAGGAGGTGTGACACATGGCAAAATGCGATTTCTGCGGTAAAGATGTGTCATTCGGCATTCAGGTTTCCCACTCACACAGACGTTCAAACAGAACATGGAAACCCAACGTAAAGAGAGTTAAGGCTGTTGTTAACGGTACTCCCAAGAGAGTTTACGCTTGCACACGTTGCCTTCGCTCCGGTAAGGTTACAAGAGCCGTTTGATTTCAAACGCATGATTAAGAGACTGCTTCGGCAGTCTCTTTTTCTTTCTGTTTGTTAAATATGCCAATTGTATTGTGGAAATATTGCTTTTGAAATACTACACCTTGTGATTTATTACATTATAATATAGAATATTGCACAAAGACGGATTTTTTGCAAAAATATGTTTCAATTTTTAATAAAATTGTGTATAATATTATTTCCTGCTGAAATGCGAATAATCGAAACGGAGAATCAATATGAGTTATTCTGTTAACCCCTCGGCATTCAAATCAATATTTGCCGTACCTGCGGATATTGTCGATAAACATATCCGCCTTGCAAACGGTGATCAGCTCAAGGTTCTTCTTTGGATTTTGCGCAATTCACCGGATAATCCAAACATCAGCGAAATGTGTGCTGCGCTTAAAATGAATGAATCGGATGCGGCTGACTATTTGCAATACTGGGTGCTTACAGGTATTTTAAAAGACGATGAAAACAACTGCAGCCTCCCAGCCTCTTCTACGTCAGAAGTGCCAAAACCAATTTCGGCAACACCGAAAACAATCTCTGCGGCAAAAGCAGAATTCGTTACATCAAATCCGTCAAAACCGTCAAGCTCAGAGATTGCAAAAAGAATTGATGAATCACCCGAAATCGGGCATCTTTTCAATGAAGCACAGCAAAAGCTCGGCAAAACAATAGGTTATGACGGCCAATGCACCTTGCTTTTGCTTCATGACCATTACGGCCTTCCCGCAGAAGTTTTATTTATGATGATTGACTACTGCGTTTCTATCGGCAAAACCAATTACGGCTATCTTGAAGCTGTTGGCAAAGACTGGGGCAACCGTGAAATCGATACTCTCGACAAGGCCGCAGAACAGATTTCAATTTTGAGAAAAATCAATACTGTGTGGAGTCAATTCGCCAGATCTGCAGGCATTGCAAATCCGAGACCCACTGTTAAACAATCCGAATATTTGCGCCGCTGGAACGAGGAATGGAAATTCAGCGTTGATATGATAATTCTTGCCTATGAAGAAATGGCAAATCACACGGGAAAACTCAGTTGGGGATACATAGAAAAAATTCTCGGAAACTGGAAAAACCATGGCTACCAAACCCCCGCCGATGTTGAAAAAGCAGCGGCAGAACAAAAAAGCAAAATCCCTGCCGGCAACAAATCGGATTCCCCCTCAACAGCATCTTATGATTTAGATGAATTTAAAGAACAGTCTCTCCACGGTGATTTAAAATATGAAAGGAAGAATAGGAAATGAGTTACAGTAATTCAGTTTTGGCAAAAGCAACTCAGGTTCTTGAAAAAAGGCGCAGAAAAGCTGAAAGAACGCAGCTTGCAAGGCGCATAGAAGTTTCAGAAAAAATACCCGAAATCACAAAATATGAATCTCAACTTTCTTCAACCGGACTCGCCGTTGTCAAAGCAATAGGCATGGGTGAAAATGCCGAGGAATATATTCAACAACTTTCTGAACTTAACCTTTCAATTCAGAAAAAAATCAGACAAGCTCTTTCTGAAAACGGATATGCCGAGAACTATCTTGAAATTCCATATACATGCAACACCTGCAACGATACAGGATTTTCCAAAGGCTATGTCTGCGAATGCAGAAAAGAGCTTTTGAAACAGCTTGCCAAAGATGAGCTGTCCGCTGTATCGGAAAGCGAAAACTGCAGCTTTGATAATTTCAGCATTGAATATTACCCCGAGCCGATAGATGCCGCTCTGGGCGTTTCTCCGCAAAAGCGCATGAAAAGCATTGCAGAATACTGCAAGTGTTATGCCGAAGATTTTGATACAGATTCCGAAAGCTTGTATATGCACGGTGCAACAGGTCTTGGGAAAACTCATCTCTCCCTTGCTATTGCCAATGTTGTTGCTGAAAAAGGCTACAGAGTAATTTACGACACTGCGCAAAACATTTTCTCTTCGCTTGAAAAGGAAAAGTTCAGCTATTCAGGCAACGGAGAACGCGAAAAAGAAATTCTCGACTGCGATTTGCTGATCATCGACGATTTAGGTTCTGAATTCTCAACGCAATTCACAGCAGCAGCAATATATAACATAATCAACACAAGAATAAACCGCTCCAAGCCCGTTATAATCAGCACAAACCTTACGGAAAACGAGCTTGAAGCAAAATACACGCAGCGAGTCACCTCAAGAATCATCGGCAACTACGTTTCTTTGCTGTTCCTCGGCAGAGACATAAGACAGCTTAAAAGGAAAAATTAAGGAGTAAACAATGGATATCATTCAGGAATTAACAACACAATTCGGTCTTCAAAAATGGCAGGTTGAGAACACAGTTAAGCTTATTGATGAAGGAAATACAATTCCTTTCATCGCCAGATACAGAAAGGAAGCTCACGGCACTCTCGATGATCAAACAATCAGAGAGCTTTCAGAAAAGCTTGAATATTTAAGAAATCTTGATAAGCGCCGCGAAGAAGTGCGCGCATTGATTGACGGCCAGGAAAAGCTCACCGATGAGATTTCTCAAAAACTTTATGCCGCCTCAACTTTAGCTGAAATTGAGGATATTTACAGACCGTTCAGACCCAAAAGAAAGACGAGAGCTTCTGTTGCCAAGGAAAAAGGTCTTGAGCCGCTTGCAACAGAAATTTATGAGCAAAATCCGAATTCTGCCGCACCGCTTGAACTTGCAGAAAAATATGTCGATGCAGAAAAAGGCGTTGAAACTGCCGAAGATGCGCTCAAAGGTGCTATGGATATAATTGCGGAAAACATTTCAGACGATGCTGATATCCGCCGCAGACTTCGCAACCTTTTCAGCGTTATCGGTGTTGTTACTGCAACAGCAACCGATAAGGACGCTGACAGCGTATATTCCATGTATTATGATTATTCTGAACCTGTTAATAAAATTGCAGGCCACAGAGTTCTTGCCATTGACAGAGGAGAAAAAGAAAAGTTTCTTAAAGTCAGCGTTACGCTCGATGCTGTTAAGGCAGCTAATGTTATCACAGGTGCAACCTTAAACCCCAACGGTTCTCCCTGCACGGAAACCGTTCGTGCTGCCGGTGAAGACGCATATATAAGATTGATATATCCTTCAATTGAACGCGAAATCCGAAACATGCTGACAGAAAATGCAGCTGCAAGTGCAATTAAAGTCTTTGCTCTTAACACCAAAGAGCTTTTACTGGCACCTCCCGTTAAGGGAAAAGTTGTTATCGGCCTCGACCCCGGCTACAGAACAGGCTGCAAGGTTGCCGTTGTTGCCGCAACGGGAAAAGTCCTTGACACAGGTGTTATTTATGTAACACACTCTGATGCTCAGCGTAACCAGGCAAAGGAGCTTATAAAGAAACTTATTGCAAAGCACGGCGTTAACTGCATTTCAATCGGAAACGGAACTGCTTCAAAAGAAACAGAGATGTTCGCCGCAGAAGTGCTTCGCGAAATCAACGCTGATGTTTCATATATGGTAGTCAGCGAAGCGGGCGCTTCGGTTTACTCCGCATCAAAGCTTGCTGCGCAGGAATTCCCTCAGTATGATGTTTCGCTCAGAAGTGCTGTTTCCATTGCCAGACGTCTGCAAGATCCGCTTGCAGAGCTTGTTAAGATTGACCCTAAAGCAATAGGTGTCGGCCAATATCAGCATGATATGCCGCCCAAGGAGCTTGATGCTGCTCTTAACGGAGTTATTGAGGATGCGGTTAACTCCGTCGGAGTTGACCTTAACACAGTTTCGGCTCCGCTTCTTTCAAGAGTTTCCGGTATCAATTCAACCGTTGCAAAAAACATTGTCGATTTCAGAGATGAAAACGGCGAATTCAAGGAGCGTTCACAGCTCAAAAAGGTTCCGAAGCTCGGAGCAAAAGCATTTGAACAATGCGCAGGTTTCCTCAGAGTACCCGAAAGCAAAAACGTACTTGATAATACGGGAGTTCACCCTGAAAGCTACAGCGCCGCAAAGGAGCTTCTCAAACTTTGCGCATATTCACTTGATGATATCGGTACGCAAAACATAAAAGAAATCGTTTCAAAAGTTGAGACTCTCGGCGAAAACAACGTAGCAGAGAAGCTGGGAATCGGCGTGCCCACTCTCAAAGATATCGTTAAAGAACTTATTCAGCCCGCCAGAGACCCGCGTGATGAATTGCCTCCCCCGATGCTCAGAACCGATGTTATGGATATCAAAGACCTTGTTCCCGGTATGGAGCTTAAAGGCACAGTCAGAAACGTAATTGATTTTGGTGCATTTGTTGATATCGGTGTTCATCAGGACGGACTTGTTCATATTTCTCAAATTACCAACAAATATATCAAGCATCCGTCGGAAGTTCTTAAGGTTGGACAAATTGTTACTGTTTGGGTAATCGCTGTTGATGCTGTTAAAAAGAGAATTTCTCTCACGATGAAAGAACCTAAAAAGCAGGAGGAAAATAACAGTGGCAGATAAATTCAGGCAAGATTTAACCCAAGGAGGCGTCGGTAAGCAGCTCATTAAGTTCTCCATTCCCTTTCTGCTTTCAAATCTTCTGCAAGCTTTCTATTCAGTTGCCGACATGATTATCGTCGGAAGGCTTTGCGGAACACACGGCATCACCGGAGTTAACATAGGAAGCCAGATTAACATTCTCGTAACCGGCGCTGCCTTTGGACTTGCCGTCGGCGGAACGATTCTTATTGCACAGTATGGCGGTGCAAAAAAATTTGATGAACAAAGAAAAACTATCGGAACTCTGTTCACGATATACATGGTTCTCAGCGTTGTTTTCACCGCTGCAATGCTTTTGCTCGGAGATTTTCTTTTAAAGCTGCTCAACACACCTCAGGTTGCTTATCAGGAAGCAGTAAACTATTATAATATATGCATGGCCGGAATGGTGTTCATGTTTGCTTATAATGTTATCAGCGCAATTCTGCGAGGCATGGGCGATTCAAAGCGACCTCTTTACTTTGTTCTTATTGCAACAATCGTAAATATAATCGGTGATATCATACTTGTTGGACCGTTTCAGATGGGCGCAGCTGGTGCGGCCATCGCAACCGTCTCTGCACAGGCACTCAGCGTTATTCTTTCTTTGATTTACCTTGTTAAAAATCACTTCTTTGCAGGATATTCAAAAGAAGATTTCAAAATCAATAAAGAGAAAGCAAAAATGCTTATCAAGCTTGGTTTACCTTCTTCTATACAGCAGGTTGTTGTTTCGTTTTCCTTTTTAACACTTACAGCTCTTGTCAATTCATTGCCGAATGCCGACATTGCTTCCGCTTGCCAGGGAATCGGCGGCAAAGTCAACTCATTTGCCGTTCTTCCTGCTCTCGCAATGAGCAGCGCCGTTTCATCCATGGCCGGCCAGAATATCGGCGCAGGGCAAACTGAAAGAGCCAAGAAAACTATGCTGACAGGCATGGGCATAGCCTTTGCCATGTCTTGCTTTGTTTTTGTTATTGTTCAAGCATTTCCTCAGTCAATCATTTCGTTGTTTGACACAAATGAGGAAGTTATTGCAGTAGGAACGGAATACATACGTTTTATTGCGCTCGACTATCTGTTTGTGCCCTTTGTTTTCTGCATGAACGGCCTTGCAATCGGAGCTGGATACACAAACTTTGCATTATTTAATGCATGCTTCAGTTCAATTCTTATAAGAGTTCCCTTTGCATATCTCGTTGTTGAACTCACTCACCTCGGATTCAACGGAATCGGGCTTGCAACCGGCCTTGCGTCTCTCGCGTCAATTTTTGTTGGCATAATCTTTGTTGCAAAAGGCAAATGGAAAACTCCGAAAATAAGAATATAATTTTATTGACAAACGCAAATTAACATGATAAAATTTATTAGTAAATTAAAAGATTTTTTGGGACTGACGGAATAAGCAGAGCACTGCAAAGGAACAAAAAATCTGTTCTATGCCGACCGTCTGGGCAGTCCTATCTTTATTGATATGACTGCCCTTAATTTTTTTGAAAGGATGAAAAAAATGGGCATTTACAAAATCAATAACATGGGCGAGCTTATCAAGGATAACACTTATGTAGGAAGAGGCATTGTTATCGGCAAAAGTGCAGACGGCAAAAAGGCTGTTACAGCTTATTTTATCATGGGCAGAAGCGAAAACAGCAGAAACAGAGTTTTCATTGAGCAGGGCGACGAAATCATTATTCATCCCTTTGATGCTTCAAAGGTTGAAGACCCCTCACTCATCATTTATGCGCCCGTAAGAGTCATCAACAATAATCTCATTGTTACCAACGGTGACCAGACTGACACTATTTATGATTTTGTCAAGGATGGCAAAACCTTTGAGCAGGCGCTTGAAACAAGAGAATTTGAGCCTGATATGCCCAACTTCACCCCCAGAATCAGCGGCATGATGACCTTTGCAGACGGCGATTTCACTTACAAAATGAGTATCCTTAAAAGTGCCGATGAAAACGGTTCAGCATGCAACAGATATACATTTGCATATCCTTCACTTGCAGGTCTCGGCCATTTTATTCATACTTATAACCATGACGGAAATCCCATCCCCACTTTCACAGGCGAACCTGAAAGAGTTGCAATTCCTGATGATATCGATGAGTTCACAAACCTCATTTGGGAAAACCTTAACGAGCAAAACAAGATTTCA
This sequence comes from Acutalibacteraceae bacterium, assembly GCA_045589815.1. GTDB lineage: Bacteria > Bacillota > Clostridia > Oscillospirales > Acutalibacteraceae > CAG-177. Next base: position 16,328 of record JAZNPT010000057.1, on the reverse strand, counting down.
CTTTATGTCCGTTATATTGATCTTGAAAACGGAAAATATGAAAGCAGAATGATTAACAAAAACAAATAAGGAGAGGTATAGAGATGAAAGAATTTGAACTTAAATACGGCTGTAACCCCAATCAGAAGCCTGCTAAGATTTACATGGCAGATAACTCCGAGCTTCCCATTGAAATTCTCAGCGGCAGACCCGGTTATATTAACTTCCTTGACGCTTTTAACAGCTGGCAGCTTGTCAAAGAAATCAAAGAAGCTCTCGGAATGCCTGCAGCAACCTCATTCAAGCATGTAAGCCCCACATCGGCTGCAGTCGGCATCAAAATGAGTGAAAAACTTAAAAAAGCTTGCTTTGTTGACGATATCGAGGGCCTTGACGATTCTCCCCTTGCAACAGCTTACGCAAGAGCAAGAGGCACCGACAGAATGAGTTCATTCGGCGATTGGATTGCACTTTCCGATGTTTGTGACGTAACAACAGCAAAGCTCATCAAGAGAGAAGTTTCTGACGGTGTTATCGCACCCGGCTATGAACCCGAAGCACTTGAAATTCTCAAAAGCAAGAGAAACGGTAACTACAACATTGTTAAAATTGACCCTAACTATGTTCCTGCCGTTCAGGAAACAAAGCAGGTTTACGGCATCACATTTGAACAGGGCAGAAATAATTTCGTAATCAACAACGAGCTTCTTGCAAATATTGTTACCGAAAACAAAGAAATGCCTGACAGCGCAAAGCGCGACCTTATCATTGCTCTTATAACTCTCAAATATACACAATCAAACTCCGTTTGCTATGCCGTTGACGGTCAGGCAATCGGCGTTGGTGCAGGCCAGCAGTCAAGAATCCACTGCACAAGACTCGCAGGCAACAAAGCTGATATCTGGCATCTCAGACAGCACGACAAAGTGCTCAACCTCCCCTTCCTTGACACTGTAGGCAGACCTGACAGAGACAACACAATTGATGTTTATATCTCCGATGAATGCGACGATGTTCTTGCAGACGGCAAATGGCAGCTTTATTTCTCCGAAAGACCCGAACCCTTCACCAAGGAAGAACAGAAAGCTTACCTTGCAACAATCAAGGGCGTTGCCCTTGGCAGCGACGCTTTCTTCCCCTTCGGCGATAACATTGAAAGAGCTTCCAAGAGCGGCGTAACATACATTGCAGAACCCGGCGGTTCAATCAGAGATGATAATGTTATCGGTGCCTGCAACAATCACGGCATGGTTATGTGCTTCACAGGAATGCGTCTTTTCCATCACTAATATTTATAAAAAAACGGCTTGTATGAGTTAAATACCCATACAAGCCATTTTTTATTCTCCGTCATCACCGATACCGAAATAATCATACGGTGAAAGCTTTTCCGAAAGAATGCAATTACCTAAAATATATTTCCAGGTCCATATACGTTTACCCGTGATGTGAGCATGATCCGTCCACTTATTACCTTTTTCATCAGTTACCGCCACATCAAAGAAAAAGACTATTGTTTTATCTTTAAAAATCACAGCCCTTGAATCTTCAATTAATTCTCTTTTACAATTATCATTCTCAAAGCCGTTAAGATATTTTTCAAACAGTACATCTTTATATTCATGCCAAACTGCAGTTTTGAAACCGCCCGAACATCCGCCCGCATCAAATGAAACATCTCTTGTTGCAATAAAAACAACAGAAGAAATCAGAATTACAGAAAAAATACCAATTAATGAAACCACGGCTTTGAAAAGTCCACTTCTTTTTTTGCGTGGTTTCTTTTTGATTTTGGTGTGCGAAATTTCAGATATACCATCTGATGTTTTTCCTGTTGCAAGATATTCAACCGAAACACCTAAAAAATCCGCAAGCCTGATTAAATGAGCTGTGTCGGGGCTTGATAAATCCTTTTCCCATTTATAAACCGCCTGCCTGCTGATATCAAGCTGCTGCGCAACATATTCCTGCGAATAGCTTCTTTGCTTTCTTAAATCACTGATTCTTTCGCCCAAAGTCATAACAATCACCTCAATGGAATTGTAGCAAAAACAGCAGTTACGCTCAACCAACTATCCGTAAACTATTGGTTGCATTCACAGAATTATCTCATCAAGAGAACGTTTAGGCACATAATGTGTTCCATTTTCATCACGGTAATATGCAGTACTGCCGTTTTCCGGCAAATCAACTATTTTGACTTCTTCTTTAGGCTTACCTAAAGCCAAAACCAAATCAACAGAATATTTTTCTGTGTCTATATTAAAATTTTTAGCAAGTGTTTCTCTTTTCACGCTTCCGAAAATACATCCGCCCAAGTCTTTTTCAACAGCACCAAGCATAATTGTTTGAGCAGCTATACCGTCATCGTATCGTTTATCTCTGCCGATTTCAAGGTCACACAAAATGATAATATAAGCAGAAGGTCTCTCCCCTGCCTCGGGTCCGTCCCAATCCTTTAACAGCCCCGCCCAGGCAAGGCACTCAAAAACCTTTTTATTTTCATCGGGAGTATTAACAAGTTTAAATTTCAAAGCTTGTGAATTAACGGTTGAAGGGGTGTTGCGCGCCAAATCAACAAGCTCTCTCAATGTTGTTTCAGACACAGGCTCATTCTCAAAAAATCTTCTGTAGGACCTGTTTTTTAACACTAATTCTTTCAGCATACTGTCATCTCCTGCGTAATAATATTTGCTATATGATTTAATTATACAGTATGGAAATATATTTTTCAACATTAAATGAGTGACTTATTTTCAAAAAAGCAAGTGCATATTACAAATTGTATATTTTTTTAAAAAATCATTTTTAATTTTTATCAATTTTACACAAAAACATATTGCAAAAGCAAAAAAATTATTCTATAATTTAAATATAATTCAAAACAAAATATACAATCGGTAATTTCGATTCGGAGGATATAAAAATGAAAAAGCTCTTAAGTATAATACTGTCTGTTTCTGTAATTTCAGGAATAGCGATTAACATTTTCACAGCAGCGGCAGAATCTGATTTAAACAGTTCAACTGCCGAAGAATTTGCACGCGAAGTATACGGATTAATGACCGCTTATGAGGATTCCTGCAATCTTCCCGGCAAAGACAAAAATTTTTATCAGCAAGAAAAATATGATAATTTTGAAACGTGCAGACTGATTGTTAAAAGCAAAAGCAATATCGACACTCTCGGCGCTGTGTCTGTTATTAACGGTTATGACAATCTCTGGGTTCTGCAATTCGAAACTCTTGAGGAGACTGTTGAGGCTTTTGAATACTACTCAACAAGAGCAGGAATAGAATTTGTTGAAGCTGATAAACCAATGATCCTGTCAACACCTGTCACGCTCGATGACTCACCGATGGTATCAGATGAATCCGAGCATCTTTCCTGGGGACCTGCTCACATCGGCTTTGATATTTTTAACTCGGCACTCAAAGAATACGGAATCGAAACCACCGAAACAGTTATCGCTGTTGTAGACACAGGAGTTGATGCAAACCATCCTTTTCTTACAGATAAAGTAATCCCAACAAAAATTAACACAAGCTCATCGGGCATACGCAACGATTCAACCGATGACCACGGTCACGGAACACAGGTTGCAGGAGTTATTGCCGACTGTGGCGCAGAGGATGTTTATATTAAACCCTATAAAGTTTTCAACAACAGAGGGCAAGGAACAACCATTTCGGTTGCAGCGGGCATAAATTGCGCCGTTAAAGATGAAGTTGATGTCATTAATGTCAGCATAGGATTTGATGAGGACTCCGAGGTTCTGAAAGCAGCTGTTGAGAATGCAGAACAAAATGATATAACGGTTGTCAGCGCATCCGGTAATGACGGCTCAGATACTCTTTATTACCCTGCATCTTACGGCAGCGTTTTAAAAATAACGGCCGTAAACGATTCAAATGTTATTGCAAATTTCAGCACAATCGGTGATGACGTTGACTTTGCCGCACCCGGTGTTAACATAAAAACAACCACTCTTAACAACGAATATTCTGTTGTTAAGGGCACATCATTTGCTTCGCCGCTTGCAGCAGCAACCGTTGCAGCAATTCTGTCTGTTCAGCCTAACGCTTCTATCGAAGATATAAAGAATATATTGGAAATAACAGCTGTAAAAATCAGCGAATATGAAGCTGACAAAAAATACGGCAACGGCGTTATTCGCCTTCCCGAAATCAGCAGCCGCACCATTCCCACCGCTAAAACTGAAACGCCCTATTTTTCTATGAAGGATGCCTTCTATAACCACGAAATATCACTTGAGATATTCTGCGACACACCAGATGCCGTTATATATTACACAACCGACAGAACAGTTCCGTCAAAAACAAATTTGTCTGCAAAAATATATGACGGTTCACCCTTATATTTGTCGCAAACAACTGTTATTATGGCAGTTGCATATTGCAAAGATTTATACCGTTCTTCAATTGCTTCTTTTAATGCGATAATCGCTCCGACTGCAAGTGAATCAGAGTTTACCGTTGACAGCAACGGCAAGCTGATGTCCTATTCCGGAACTGCAACAAGCATAACCGTTCCGAACCCTATTAACGGAATAGAAATAACCTCAGTTGGCGAAAATGCGTTTGCAAACAGTAATATTGCTGAAATTATACTTCCGAATTCAGTAAAAAAAATTTGTTCCGGTGCTTTTGAAAACTGTCAAAATTTAAAAACTGTTTCAGCCACAAACGCAACGGTAATCGGAGACAGGGCATTTTATAATTGTCAAAATCTCAGAAATCCTTATTTCGGAGAGTTAGTTTCTATCGGTGAATATTCTTTTTACTCTGTTTGCAGCAAGCACTATGCACTGAACGAAAGAACTTTCACGCTAAAGCTGAAAAATCTTACCGATATACCGGAAGGCGCATTTATGAATTCCGCAATTTCGAGCATAGAGCTCGGAAACTTAACTTCTATTGGTAAAAATTCTTTTTCCGAATGCCATGCTCTTGTAAGCATTGAAATTAATTCACTTGAAAGTATGCCGATCGGAGCTTTCAAAGGCTGTTCTTCACTTGCGGATGTTGATATATATAATCTCTCCTATGTTCCTGCAGGGGTTTTCAGCACATGTGAAGGTCTTCGCCGTGCTAACATTCCTGATGCAACTTTCATTGATTCAAACGCTTTCGAAAACTGTATTTCTCTTGTTGCCGTAGACTTAAACAAGGCTGAAATTATATATTCGAACGCTTTCACCGGATGCACAAGTCTAAGATTACTCTACCTTCCTTCGCTTAAAAAATTTGAAATGAATCAAGGCGACAGGCTTATAAAAATGCCAAAAAATCTTGAAACATTTATCGCTCCGCAGATAACATCAACCGTTACCGATATGTTTAATACAGCAAACAAAATCCAAAACATATATCTCAATTCTGTCACATCCGTTGCCGAATACACTTTCAGAGGCTGTCATAATATCTTTCTGTTAAATTTGGAAAGTGTTGAAAGGCTCAGCCAAAACGCACTTGCTTATTGCACAATACAATTTATAGATGCAAGAAGATTAATATCAACCGACAGCATGCCGGATAACAGCGGCATACTGCTCTCCAACAGTTTTGTTGAGTCAACGGATAATGCCGAAAAGCTCACAGTTTACGGCACCCCCGGAACTTTTATTGAGCGTTATGCAAAATATAAAGGCTATGGCTTTGTTCCTATTCCCTTGATAGTTAATCAAATCCCGGAATATATTACCGTAAACAGCGAAACCATCTATGTTCTTGCTGTTGGTTTTGATTTAACATATCAATGGTATTGGAACACGGTTAACTCCACCGAAGGCGGAACTCCGATTGTCGGCGCAACAACGGCATCATACACCTTTACCGACAAAGATACTGCCCCATACTATTACTGCGTTATGACGCAAACGGATATGGAGAAGGTTTCCGTTATCAAAACCAACGTCATCATCAAAGACACAACCCCCGCTGACTACACCGAATACAACGAAGCCGTCAGCCAGGCAAATTCAATTGACCGCAGCCTTTATGAAAACCTGTATTTGCTTGATGAGGCATTGAAAGTTGATGTAAGCGGCAGATACTCCTGCGAGCAGGAAATTGTTGACGCACAAACCCAAGCAATTAGAAACGCCATAAAATCTCTCAAATACAAAACCGCAAAATCGATTACACTCTATTCATCAAATACCGATCTCGGTGTTTTTGAAAGCACAAAAATAATCGCTGCAATCAATCCTGTTGATGCTATTTACTCCGGAATTAATTGGAGTTCAAGCAACCCCGATGCTGTTATCGTTTCAAAGACAGGTAATGTCAGATGCATCGGAGACGGTTCGGCAATAATTAAAGCTCAAATAACAAATGCTGACGGCTCGATAACCGAAGGTTCAATCTCAATCGATTGCGACCTGACTGTCTTTGAAAAAATCATAGCAACTATTTTCAAATATATTTTCATAATAGCTGCCAAAACCGAAATATAACAGAACCAATATAACAAGTGCCTTGTGCAAGCATTAAAGCTGCACAAGGCACTCTGTTTTTATCCGTATACTCTGCGGCTGTATTCAGCATATTCGCCGCTTTTGATTTCATCAATCCATTCGGTGTTGTCCAAATACCATTGAATGGTTTTCTGCATTCCGCTGTCAAAATCAGTTTCAGGCTCCCAACCGAGCTGAGAGGAAATCTTGGACGGATCAATTGCATATCTTAAATCATGCCCTGCCCTGTCCTTAACATAAGTAATCAGTGACTCGGGTTTTGAAAGGCTGCGCAAAATGGTTTTAACAACCTCAATGTTCTGCTTTTCGTTATGACCGCCGACATTGTAGACTTCGCCGACTTTTCCGTTATGAATTATCAAGTCGATTGCTTTGCAATGGTCCTCAACATAGAGCCAATCGCGAACATTAAGCCCTTCTCCGTAAACAGGAAGCGACTCATCTTCAAGAGCTCTGACAATCATCAAAGGAATAAGCTTTTCAGGGAATTGATAAGGCCCGTAATTATTGGAACAACGTGAAATTGTTACAGGCAAGCCGTAGGTTCTGTGAAAAGCAAGGGTAAGCAAATCTGACGATGCCTTTGAAGCTGAATAAGGGCTTGAAGTAACAAGAGGCAGATCTTCCGTAAAAAACAAGTCTGGTCTGTCGAGCGGTAAATCGCCGTAAACCTCATCGGTTGACACCTGATGATATCTTTTAACTCCGTATTTTTTGCTTGCTTCAAGCAGGCAAGCAGTTCCCATAACGTTTGTTTCAAGGAAAATAAACGGATTTTCAATTGATCTGTCAACATGGCTTTCTGCAGCAAAGTTAACAACAACATCGAATTTTTCTTTTAAAAAAAGCTCATCCACAAGAGTTTTGTCAGCAATACTGCCCTTAACGAACTTAAAATTCGGATTTTTCATGGCCGCATCAAGACTTTTGAGATTGCCGGCATATGTGAGCGCATCAAGGCAAACTATTTCATAATCGGTATGCTTTTCAAGCATATAATAAACAAAGTTGCAACCGATAAAACCTGCGCCGCCCGTAACAAGTATTTTCATGAGTTACTCTCCTCTGTTTCAATTAATGGTTCAGGCTCTTTAACGGAAACAATTTTCCTGAATTCAACCTGATCATAAAGCTTTTTAAAACGAATTCCGACAGAATAAGTCAAATCACATTCGTCACAATAAAAATTTGCTCTGAAAAACTGGCAATGAAACTTCCATCTTGTCTGTTGCTCACATAGATTGCCGCAATTTTCACAGATGTGGTTTAAACGTTTCTTATCAACAAGCGGGTTATCAATATTTCTGATTACCTTAGCTTTGTAAAGCAACCTGGAATAAAACTCTTCATCGCATTTGATAAATTCCGGCTCAACAAACCCTGTTTTATAAATTCTCTTCAGAATCTCCGCAGTAAGCATGCTGTCACCCAATGCACGGTGATGGATATACATTTCAGGATCGATTCCAAGCATCTCTGCAGCCGCCAGCAAACCTGTTTGTTGCCCTTTGCTGCCTTTGCTGTATTTTTGAAAGCATTTTTGCAAGTCACAATAGGTATCCAAAAAAGGAATTACTTTGATGCCGTTGAGATATTTAAAATTATCAAGGAGAACACGCACATCACCGTCGCCCCATGTGAAAATAACGGTTTCTTCGTTGCCAATCCATTTTCTGAAAAGCGAAAAAGTTTTTGTGAAAGGCATGCCCGTGCTGATATCGTCATTGGTTAAATGGGTCAGTTTCTTAACACTTCCGCGAAGCTTTTTGCCGATTTGCGAACGTATTATTGACGAAAATGTATCAATTGTTTCAATATCCTTATCAAGCTTTACGGCACCGATTTCGATAATTTCATTAATATAACCGTTAGCTTTTTTGGCATAAGTATTATTCCATTCAAGATCCATTACAATAAACTGCATTACAACATTCCTTCAAGAGTATTTAAATAATACAAATACTATAATACAATAATTCAACCTGCAATGCAAGAGCTAATTTATAAGCTTACATCAATTAAATATTTACATTTATTTGAAGGAATGATATAATATCATAATAAAAAAGAAATAAAGGTGTTATATGTTATCGTTCAAAAAAATCGAATTCGAAGATATTCCGACTCTAAAAGCATATTTCGGCGCCTACCCTGCCCGCCAATGCGACCGTTCCTGCGGCGCAACGGTTATGTGGAGAAACTATTTTGACAACAAGTTTGCTGTTGTTGACGGAACCATTGTTCTTTCTTCAAATTTTAAAAGCGGCTTGTGCTTCACCTTTCCCATTGGCAGAAATATTAACGCAGGGCTTGAAGCAATTGAAGAATACTGCGAAACCAACAATATGCCGATTGTGTTCTCTTCTATCAACAAAAACGAGCTGCCCGTTCTGCTCAAGAGATATTCATATTGCGTTGTTGATGCTGACAGAGACTGGTTTGACTATCTTTACGAAAAGGATGCTCTGTTAAATCTTGCAGGCAGAAAATATGCAACTCCGAGAAACCACATCAACAAATTCAAAAAGCTTTACAACAACTGGACATTTGAAGCTATCGATAAAAATAACATTCCCGAATTAATAAAATTCACAGAAAATTTCACCTTTAATTCCGAAAAGGATACCAGCGCTCACGATGAACTGAAAATGTGCGTTGAAGTTCTTGAAAATTATGATTTATACGGAATGCTCGGCGGTGTACTCAAGGTTGACGGCAAAACAGTCGGATATTCTATTGGAGAAATTGTCGGAGACACTTTGTTTTGCCACATTGAAAAAGCTGACATCTCATATTCCGGCGCATATCAAATGTTGACAAATCAGTATTTGCGCATGTATGCCTCAGGCGATAAAGTTAAATTTGTTAATCGTGAAGAGGATTGCGGAGATGCAGGATTAAGAAAATCCAAGCTCTCATACAATCCGATTGAATTATTGGAGAAAAGCACCGTTACGGTAAAGAAAGGATGATAAAAATGAAGCTCGGCATTATCAACGGCTGGGACGAAGGCTGTTTTAAGTATGTTAAAGACAAAGGACTTGATGCAGTTGAATTCTGCGTTAACCACAACTATAATTCCGAAGAATTTCTTGCAAGAGCTGCTGAAATCAAAGGCTACAGCGATAAATACGGCATTCCTGTCGGCTCCATGGGTCGCTGGGGAATGAAAAGAATTGACGATAACGGCGAAATCATTCCCGAAGCATTGCAGGCTGACAAAAACGTTATTGAAGCAGCTTCGATTATCGGCTGCCCCGTATATAATTGCGGCGTTAACTACACTGAAAGCAAAAGCTTTTATGATAACTGCACAATTGCAATTAACTATCTCAGTGCGCTGATTGAATTCGCAAAAAACAAGGGCGTAAAAATCGCTGTTTATAACTGCCGCTGGGAAAACTTTGTTGTTGAGCCCAAGGTCTGGGAGGTTGTTCTTTCTGCCCTGCCTGAGCTTGGAATCAAATATGATATTTCTCATTGTCTTTATCATGACGGCAACTATCTTGCCGAAATGCGCGACTGGGGCGACAGATTTTATCACTTCCATTTAAAAGGCTGCGTATATTTTGACAATGATGTTTACGATGATGCGCCAGCTGGTCTTGACTGCATCAATTGGGGTGCGGCAATGGATATTCTTTACACCAAAAACTACGACGGAATGCTTTCCATTGAGCCTCATTCACGTTATTGGCAGGGCAAAAAAGGCCAATGGGGTATTGATTACACAATCAATTATTTCAGGCCGATGATTATGCCCGAGAATTATGAATATGAAGCTAATCCATATATGCCCTAAAACATAAATCATCCCCACAGAGAGAAATCTCCGTGGGGATATTTTTACATCCAAAATAATTTTTCGCCGTCAGTTTCACGCAGATGCGAAACATCATTTTGCAAAGCAAGCTTTACGGGCGCATCATGGCAGAAATTTATCTTTGTTACCGATGCGTTATAAACAGAAAGGCGCATTGCATCATAAGGAATGTTGAGCGCAGCTTTAATAAGCTGGTTCAAAAACATGCCGTGAGCAACAACAATAACATTTTCATGGTTCTGATGAATTGCTTTAATTCTTTCAATAACAGCTTTTGCTCTTTTATAGCAATCTTCGGGGCTTTCGTTAAAATCCTCAAAACCGTTTTCTGCAGTCCTTACCCCGTTTTCCAGTAAATCATAATCAATTATCATGCTCTCATTTATCTGTGCCGCCGTTTCCCTTGCTCTGTCAAGCGGGCTTGAATAAAGCGTATAGCTTTCAAGTGAGCCAAATCTTTCGCCGAGCGCCTTCGCCTGCATTCTGCCATGAGGCGTCAGGGGCGGATTTGTTTTGTCAAAAGCTTCATTTGTTTCTATGTTTCCCATACTCTCGCCGTGGCGTATCAAATAAAGCTGCAAATACATTTCATCGTTTCTCATTCGGTTATCTCCGTTTCATATCCGCTGAATGCCCATGATATCAGCATCATTGCCTGGCGCATGTTATACCCTACAGCATTATTTGAAGTTACGCTGTTTTTGTAAAGAGCAGACGGGTCACGGTAATAAAAAGCAAGGGCTGTGTTGCGGTGGCAGAAATTAAACATATAATTCGCCATGCTTTCCGTTTGAGGATTAGTCACCCAAAAGTTTTCGGCATGAATTACAAGCAGATTTTCCTTGCTTTCAAATCTTGCCCCCGTCATTCGATCCGTGATAGCATTTTTATCGGTATAAACATCAAGCGGCTCGTTTTTCAGCATTTTACCATTTTCCTCAGATAAAATCAATAAAAAGCTCTCGTTATATTCACCGGAATAGTTTAAGGGCATAAGCCTGTCCTGATGATATTCCCAGAAAACTGCATCATCAAACAACTTTCCCTCGCCCTCGTAATTCAGCCAAGATAAAACTCTGACATAAGGATGGCCGTTTTCGTCAAGCATTCCGACGGCACAGACCGATGCACCGACCTCTGTTTCAATATTGTAGCCAAGATTTATGTATACAGTATGTGAGGGATACTCAAGCCGCTGAATCTGTTCATCGGAATATTCGGCTTTGTTTACGCAACTTGAATATTCCTTTATTTCACTTTTCGGGAGATTATACACAACCTCTTCGGGGATTTCGTAAGACAAAAGATTTGTGCATATATGCTCATATTCGCTCTTCGGCATGTCAAAATCTTCAATAGAATGAAGCGACGTGGGTGCCTTTTGCGTTGCACGGAATATATCAACGCCTACAATCGGCACAACCGCAACAGCAAATGCAAGAATTGCGGCAACCCACTTTTTCTGAGTGGAATCCTCAATTTTGTATTCATGGTCGCTTTGCCATAAGCACTTGGAAACTCTGAAAAAAACAAACAAAGTTACCACAGCAGAAACAACGATAAGCGGGATAACAAAAAGCAGCTCTTCACCGTTGTAGTCCGTTAACAGCTTATCCGACGAAAAAGCGGTTAAATGAAGAATAATCCATACGCCTAAAATGCAAGATTGGCAAAAACCCATAAATCCAATCGGGATTTTCTTTTTATACTCCGGCAAATAAGGTTTCACAAGGTCATGAAGCCCGAGAGAGAGAAAAATCCAAAACAGAAGATTCAGAACACTTCCCGAAAGAGAAAAAGCTGTTGATACATATAAATTATCGGATATAGCAAAAGGCTGAACGGCAACGGAAAGATACGACACCGCAAATCCCGCAAAACCAACATAAAATGCCTGCTTCAATCTCATGTTTGCCCTGCTGATGCAGTAAACTCCAACAAGCATAATAACGTTGCCGATGAGCTTTGTTATATCGCCCATGCCATTGAAAAAATTAATTTGAAATGTCATTAAAATGAATCCGACAGTCAGCAGATTCATTGCTTTTTTCATAGAAAGCTTGGGATAATAAGAATGCACCTGTGAGAGTTTAAATTTAAGCGTATTTTTGTCGCCTAAATCATTAATTGCGCTCTCGGCTGCTCTTTCTTCATCCATACCGACTGCAAGATTTGTTTCATACCTGCACATCAGGTGGTCATAAAGCTCGTCGCGCACGCTCTGCCGCTCGCTTTTGGACATTATGCCAGAGCAAAGAAAGTCAAGAATTTGGTCAAAATTATGCTCCTGCAAGCTTTACACCTCCCAAAACCTTTGTAACGGCTGTTGAAAAGGTTTTCCATTCCTGCTCCTTACCAGCAAGTTCTTTGAGACCCTTTGAAGTTATTTTATAATATTTGCGCTTTCTTCCCTCCGCCTCGCACCAATAGGATTCAAGGCACTTTTCAGCTTCAAGAGAATGCAATATGGGATAAAGGGTGCCTTCATTGAGAGAAAACACATCCTCGCTCTCCATTTCTATAGTTTTAATTATCTGATATCCGTACATATCTCTTTTGGAAATAACACTCAAAACAAGCAATGCCGTGCTGCCCTTTGCAAGCTCTTTGCTCACTTTCATAAAAAACACACCCTATACATAGATTATCGATACATCGAGTATCTATGTATAGGGTAGCATAATTATATTAACTTGTCAACAGGTTTCTCAAGAAATCAGGAAATCTGCCAAGCAAACGTCAAATTTTCACCTTGCCGTAAAGACATCTTGTGGGTTCTTTTTCAATTACCAAACCGCAATAATTGCACATAATACACTTTGCCTCAGACTGACCTTTTTTGAGCTTCGCCGCAAGATCAGGTTCACATATAAACGGCCTGCACATCGAAATGAAATCAGCATTATGTTCGGAGAGAATTCGCTCCATTTCGCTGACCTTATGTATTCCTCCGACAACAATTATGGGAATTGAAATATTTTTTCTGATTATCTGCGCATTATCAACATTAAAATTTTCAAGAGGTTTCGGTTGTTTAATAAGCGGATTTATCAGATTGGCAGCAGGCAAAGCAATTTTATTGAGCAACTTCGGAAATGAGGCACATGGTTCCCTGTATTTGAACACCGCATCCATCGGCATAAGTTCACTGCGCATTGTGTTCATTCCGTCCTGAACAGTTCCGCATGAAACCTCTATTGCATCGCAGCCGGCAGCTTCAAGTCTTTTACAGATTGCAACAGAAGATCGGATATTCATTCCTCCCCTTCTGTTATCTTCTGCACTCAGTTTTATCCAGACAGGAAGACTTGTTTTTGCTTTAACACCTTTGATTATCAGCTCAACAATTCTGCAGCGATTTTCCAAGCATCCTCCCCAATTATCTTTTCTTCTGTTTCCGTAAGGCGAAAGAAAATCATGGAGCAGATAGCCGTGACCGCCGTGAAGCTGAACAGCATCAAAGCCTGCTTTTTCGGCTCTTACGGCAGCATTTACAAAATCATCAATTATGCCGTATATTTCATTTTCTGTCAGTTCCTTTGCCTTGTCGGGATAGAACGCATGAAGGACATTTGACGGTGCAACCTTTTGAACCCCGATAGCCTTTGATGAAGTTTGTCTGCCGCAATGAGCTATCTGAAGAACAATCGGTGTATCATGGCGGTGAACAGCCTCGGTGAGTTCTTTATATTTATCAATCACGCCGTCATCAAAAATTTTCAGCATTCTCGGATAAGGAGAAACACCGTTCCTGCTGACTGCCGCATAGCCCGTGATAATGCATCCTATTTCATTTTTGGCAAGGTGTGCATATTTTTCAATAAGCTTATCGCTCGGCGCACCATTACAGTCCGCTAAACCGTCATGGGTTGCGCTGCGTACTATTCTGTTTTTAACTTTAATTCCCGAAATTGTTGTTTCAGTAAAAAGCATGGCACTCACCTCTTCTTATTTCCTAAAAAGATTATATTATATGTTTCCTGATAATTCAAGTGTTGCAACACAGTTAAAAAAACAGCACCGGATGAAAAAACATCCGGTGCAATTTATGTTATTTCTTTGCTTTAAGCCATTCAACGGTGTCCTTAAGCGAATCAACCAAGGGTCTGGCTGTAAAACCAAGCTCATTTGCAGCCTTGGCATTTACAAAGTTGAAATTTTCACTTATCTTTCTTATTGAATATTCATTAATCATGGGCGGAAGCTTTGCTATCTCAAAAATCTTTTCACAAACAGGAATAATATCATAAACAAACTTCTGTTTGATGACTATTTTAGGATGTTTTCTGCCGCACGCACGTGCAAGCTCGCCGATAAAATCATCAAGTGTGATAACATCACCGCAAAGAAAATAGCATTCTCCGTTGCGTCCGTTCTCAGCTGCGGAAACCATACCTTTTGCGCAGTCACGCACATCCACAAAATTACAGGAACCAAAATCAAAGGTCATCGGGAACAAGCCCTTGGAAAACAGCTTAATAACAGAAATCATACTTGAAGTTCCGTTGTTATCGTAAGGGCCAATGCAGGTGCTGGGATGAACACAGCACACCTTCAAATTTTCATCTGCACTGTCAATAACAAACTGAGTTGCAACAGCCTTGGATTTTGCATAAGTCCCTTCAAGCAAATCAGGATTAAAGCTGGAGATTTCTGTTATCGGCTCATTACCGTCGCCAACCGGAACAGCATCGACAGAAGAAACGTAAATCAAAGTTTTAACTCCCATTTTTTTGCAGGCGGCAACAACCTTTTTGGTGCCTTCAACATTAACATCCCAAACTTGTTTATCCTTTTCACCGCTTATATCAACAACACCGGCAACATGATAAACTGTTTCTGCACCCTCAAATGCTTTTTCCAGCGATTCCGAATCACAAACATCGCCCATAACTTTTTCACAGTCTATAGTGTCAAAAACACGGCTGTCAGAACGAAGAAGCAATCTTATCTTTTCGCCCCTGTCAGCCAATTCCTTGACCAACGCAAAGCCAACGTGACCTTTTCCGCCGGTTATAACATTAATTCCTCCGCTCATTCTCTCGCCTCCATTTAAAAAACTAATTTTATATTTAAATGTTAGCATTTTCTAAAAATCAAATCAATAATAATTGTAACGTTAACATTATACATTTTTTGAATTTTGTCCAATTTTGAACATTTATATCAATTGAATGTTACAAAGTAAAATATCATTGACATTTTTATAAGTATGTTGTAAAATATTATCCGATATTTAAAAGCTACGAAAAGAAAAAGTAGGCAATTTGCGAATTCACAGAGAGAGAGCGGGTGGTGCAAGCTCTTATTTCAATTTTGCCGAACCCGTCTTTGAGCTGCAGGCTGAAATCAAAGTAAGCTATGCCGGTTTCCCCGTTAAAGGAACAAGAGAGCAGATTTTATCTGAACTCGGGTGGTACCGCAGACATTATTGTTTGTCCCGAGCCTTACGGCTTTGGGGCATTTTTATTTTTTTGGAGGTTAAACAAATGAAAATTGACAAACTTGCCGGTGAACGATTCAAAGAAAAACCTTCTGATTGCGTGATTGACAGCCATGCCCTCATGCTCAGAGGCGGCTATATGAAGGGCGTTGCAAACGGCATCTATTCCTCATTCATGCCCCTTCGCAGAATCACAAGAAAAATCGAAAACATCATCAGAGAAGAAATGGATGCTATCGACGGTCAGGAGGTACAGTTCCCCGTTGTTATGCCCGCATCTCTCTGGAGTGAAAGCGGCAGATACGAAAGCATCGGCAGTGAGCTGATGAGAATGAAGGACAGAAACGATGCTCCCATGGTTCTCGGTATGACTCACGAGGAAGCCGCCGTTCAGCTTGTCCGCGAATATGCAAACACTTACACCAGATATCCCTTTATGATTTATCAGGTGCAGACAAAATTCCGTGACGAAGCAAGACCCAGAGGCGGTCTCATCAGAGTCCGTGAATTCACAATGAAGGACGCTTATTCTTTCCATACTTCGCAGGAAGATCTTGAAAGATATTATGATATCTGCTATAAAG
>JAZNPT010000056.1:0-14709 GCA_045589815.1 Acutalibacteraceae bacterium | reverse complement strand
GCCGACGGGGCAAGCATCAGAATTATTAAAGCAATAAAGGAAACTATTTTTAACAGCATTTCATTCCCTCTTTTCGGTTTAAAACTCGTTAAAGAAAACTGTTTCTTCCATCGGTCTGTATGCGGTGTGCCTTTCGTTGGGATCGCCATCAGGTGCGGGATAACCCATAACAAGAAGTGCGGCAAGCTCAATGCTTTCGGGAATTTCAAACGCTTCACGCATTTTAAACGGATTAAAGTGCATAACCCAAGTTGAGCCCACGCCAAGCTCCGTAGCCTGAAGCATCATATGCGTTGTGACTATACTCGCATCAACAATGCCGCATTGTGCACCGTCATAGGGTCTTGTCCAGCATTCATCCTTGCTATAGCATATCAGCATTGCACAAGGAGCATCGAAATGGCAGCGTGTGCAGTCTTTGAGCTTTGTGAGGGTTTCCTCATTGTTGATAACAATAATTCTCTGCGGCTGATAATTGCAGCCCGTAGGTGCAATGTGACCTGCTTCGAGTATCTTATCAATAGCCTCTTTTTCAACAGGCCTATCTTCAAATTTTCTAACCGAATACCTCTCGGTTGCAAAGTTTAAAAAGTTCATGTGCTACCTCGTTTTCTTTGTTATTTAAATATATTATAAAGAAATATCCAAACAAAGTCAAATAGCATCGGTACAGTTGAATAAATATCTTTTTTGTGATATTATGTTTCAACAAATAAGAATTTACTAATCAAAACTATTGATATAAAGTGAGATTTTTATTATGAAAGAGCAAAAATACTTTTTGAGCAAAGCTCAGAATAATCACCCTGAACTTATTTACACAGTTCTTACTCCCCATATAACCGAATTCACAGCCACAAGCGGTGACAGCATACTTCTTGACCTTGGCGAACATGCTGTGGGACATTTTTCCTTTGCTTTTGACAGGGTTGATATCTTTGTTGACGCTCCCGTTCGGTTAATCATCAAGTTTGGTGAAGATATGAGAGAAATCAATGATGATTTTTCTCAATATAAAGGTACACTTTCAAAAACATGGTTACAGGAAGAAATAATCAATCTCGATTTCCCTCAAAAAGCAACCTTACCCCGAAGGTACGCTTGCAGATACATAAAAATAACGGTAGAAAAAGCCAACAGACCTATAAAGCTGTTTGATTTTTCTTTCCGAGCTTCAACAAGTGCTGACACTTCAGCTCTGAAACCCGCAAACACAAAGGATACTTTGCTCAAGAAAATTGACATTGTTGCAACCAACACTCTCAAAGAATGTATGCAAACCTTCTTTGAGGACGGACCCAAGCGTGACCGCCGTCTCTGGATTGGCGACCTAAGACTTGAAGCTCTCACAAATTATTACACATTCAACAACCTTGAAATCGTAAAAAGATGCTTATATCTCTTTGCTGCAGGTGAATGCAACCATCTTGGCTTTCTGCCGTCATTTGTTTACGAAACACCTTACTATCATTCGGGGGCAACGCATATTGAGGATTATGCACTTTTGTATGTTGTAAGTGTATGCGATTATTATGAGCACACCGGAGATATAAGTGTTATAAATGACCTTCTTCAAATCTGCAAATCGCAGCTTGAAAGCTTCAGAGAAACGCTTGATAAAAATCTGATTGTAACAAGACAGGACGGTTGGTTTGCTTTTATCGACTGGTGTCCGGGTTTGGAAATTCTGACATCGCTGCAGGGTGTTTATCTCTACACGCTTGAACGCTTTTCAAAATTACTTAAAGCAATCGATGATGGAGAACACGAAAAATATTTATCTCATCTTCATGAAGTCCGTTGCGCTTGCAAAACATATCTTTACAATGAAAATAAAAACGCATTTATTAACGGTTTTGACAACAATCAATTCAGCGTCCATTCTCAGGTATGGATGATATTGGGCGGCGTAATAAGCGGAGCAGAGGCAAAAGAACTTTTGCTTTCCTGTCTTGATAATGAAAAAGCCAAGCAACCTGTCACTCCATACATGCGCCATTATGTAACAGAGGCTATGTTAAAGCTGGATATGAAAGATGAAGCGGTTCAATATCTTAAGAAGTTTTGGGGAGGAATGCTTGACCACGGCGCAGACACATTCTGGGAGGCATACATTCCTGACAACCTTGATTTTTCACCGTACGAGGACAGAATGATAAACAGTCTCTGCCATGCGTGGAGCTGCACACCATCATTTTTTATCCGAAAATACGGGATGTGATTTATGGTAAGGATTTATATTATGACGGTTGAACGGTATGTTACCGACGAATCAGGCATTCCGGATAAGGATAAAACGTTTATAAAAGAATAAATACAATTAATTAAAATGACACAGCAAAAGCAACAGCAAGTTGCTTGTTTATAAAAACATTCGTCGTTAGAATAATATTGAGGTGATAAATTTATGGAAACAAAAGATATTATTCTTGAACTCAGAACAAAAAACGGTATGTCACAGGATGAACTGGCAGAGAAAGTGTTTGTAACCCGCCAGGCAGTCAGTCGTTGGGAGAACGGTGAAACTACGCCGAACACCGAAACTTTGAAGCTCTTATCAAAACTCTTTGATGTTTCAATCAACACTCTTTTAGGCTCTCCGAGGCAGCTTATCTGCCAATGCTGCGGCATGCCGCTTGAAGATTCCAATATCAGCAAGGAACCAGACGGCTTCTTCAACGAAGAATATTGCAAATGGTGCTATGCAGACGGCGAATATATGTATCATGATATGGATGAACTGATAGAGGTCTGCGTGCAGAACATGTCAAGTGAGCACTTCACTTCAGAACAGGCTCGTGCTTATATGAAAGATATGCTGCCGAAACTCAATTATTGGAAACAGTATAAAAACCTTGACGGTGCAGAAAAGTTTGAAGAATTCAAGCAACAGCTGATCAGCGAGTTTAACGATTTACATATCGAAGGAATGCCGAAGGTTGAAAAACTCAACACCCTTGTAGGCGGATACATCAACCTTGAATATCACCTTCCAAACGGACAGACAGTTAAATTCCTTGATGACAATGCTACCTATCTCGGGAATCAATTAGAATGTGAGTTTGGCGGCGACCGTTGTTTCGGCATTGCTGCAAATATGGAATTTTTGCTTGTGTGCACCTACGAGGAAAACGGTGCAAACCCGGAATTGGTTGTTTATAAAAAGAGATAATTAAATTTCAATTTGTTGAACAGTCAGAAAAACTTATATTTGCAGAACTGAATATATAAAGAAAGGAACTGACCAAACATCAGTTCCTTTTTCTTTTATAGAATTATTTTGTTTTGTATGCCTTTAAAAGACGTATTGTTTCAACAAGTATATAAATAAACATCGCTCCGCAGGTAAGTGAAATTACTTCAGGGCTTCCGGGACGCAAAAGCATATTAAGAATGCCTGCAAGGCCAAGGAAAATTCCTGCCGAAAGAATGAAGTTGACAACAAACGCCAAAACAATGCCTTTCTTTGTTTTGCCTTTTTCAATTGCAACGCATGTGGGAAGAACAGAAGCAAGTGCAGCCAATGCAAATACAGATAAGAAATAGAGAATTTCTATCCATTCAAGATACAAAAAGTAAACCGCAACAAACAAAGGTGCAGATATAACAGCTGCCAACATCGGCAATGTTACTGTCTTTTTGCCCTTGATTACGCCGATAACAAGCCAAGCCAATGCCAGGAGTGTGGAAAGGATAAATATAATATAAGGAATATAGCCTCCGAACAAGTTGTGTTCAAATTCCGCATCGGGCTGCAACTCGGATTCTGCATTATAGGCTGTCTGACCGCCTGATTTGTCAAGACCTATTACCGTGTCTTTAATTGTACCGGCCAAAGAATAATCCCATGCTTCAAAATTCAGGGCAAACGCAGGGCTGTCTTCTGATAAAGTGAAGTCAAAATTAAGGGCATCCTTGAACATCGGGTCGGCAACAGTCGGGAAATGAATAAATCCCTTGTCCTGAGCCATCTTGAGGGTGTAAACATATTCGCTTGTGTTGAAATAAAGTTCATCGCCCTCTGTAAGGCTCCACATAAGGTTACCGTTATCATAGAAATGCGAGGGATTAAGCATTTCAATATAAATCGGCGCTTTGTTATATGTAAGGAAAATATTGTTATAATACATCGCTGTTGCGTGGGTTTCACCCTTGTCTATACCGGGGCTCATAAGACCTTCTCTGCTGAGGGCGGCGATATTATTCCTGATAACGTTGCCTTCACCGTAGTGAACGTTGAAGCTCTGGCTGCCGCAGGCATATACAAGGTTTTTCTCAACTGTCATAAAGGATGAACCTTCGTCAAGATAAATGCCCCAGCCGCCGTAACCGCCTTCACCGGGATCGGCGGCAACATTATGAATAACATTTTCACTTAAAACAGTTCCCGGCTGTCTGCCGAGCATATAAATACCGCCCATATCGGAAAGCCAGCCCTGACCGATATTATAAATAAGATTTCGGCTGATATTTATGTTCTTTGTCGCGTGGTAATCATAGCTCCAAAGCCAACCGACAGAGATACCCGTGTAATAACCGTCGTGAATTTCATTGTTTACCACTTCGGCAGTATCGCAGAAAGTTATATGAATACCGATTCCGCTAAAGAATTTTCTGCCGTATTTGTATATTTCATTATTCTTGATTGTAATGTTTTGTGTATAATTTTCATGCTCGGGTAAGCAATTTTCACCGCCTGCATAAACAGCTGTTGCGGCGATATTTTCAAAATAACAGTTTTCAACAGAGGAATTTTTTACACCGAATCCGAATTTTACGGCAGTGCCGCCGAGATTGGTAAATTCGCAGTTTTTAAGGTGAACATTTTCTGCGTATTTAACAGCAACAACTCCGTCAACGAATATTGCCGCCTGAGGGAAATCCATATCGTTTTCTTCCCACCATGTTCCTGCATAAAAGCCGTCAGCTTTAGGCTCTGTCCAATCGGTACGAGTGAAATGAATACCTTCAAAGGAAATTCCGTCAACACCGTTTATATCAATAAGTCTGTCAACATTTGAACCGTAAAGAGTGAGCGTATCGGCTTTTTCGCCGTCTTTCGGCACATAATAAAGAACACCCGAAACCTTATCGAGATACCATTCGCCGGGCTCATTGAGGGCTTCAAAAACATTTTCAAAATAATATCGGTCAATATCTCTTATTTCCATAGTAGAGGGTCTTGATAAGCCGATTTTTCCCGTTTCTGCATTGTAGGATTTAATATTCATCAACTCATCGTGCCAATAATGGAGAATACGAATATTGACATCCTCCGAATTATGAAATTCATCGGGGATATCATCGGTATTTGCATAGAAAGAACGCTGACCGTAAGTGAATTCCCAAGGTCTGTTTTCTTCATTCCAGAGGTCGTCTTTAGGTGCGGTTGCTTTAACCGTTAAATAGCCTTCTTCAGGGAAACGGGTTGTCCTGACTTCACCGTTATCGCTGAAAAGAGATTTAAAATACCAATTATTTGCAGAAGTATCAAGCTGCTTTGTAAAAACCTTGACTCCGTTGGCTTCACTCTCTTCAAAACCGCTTATCTCATAAGCACCGGAGAAAATAACCTTACTATCATCATAAGCTTTATAAGTGACATTTCCCATATCTTCGGAATTGAAATATAAAGCATCATCAAAATAATATGTTCCGCCGAGAAGATATACCGTTGCAGATGACTTTTCGTTTTTCAAGCCTTTAAGCATCTCTTTTGCACCTAAAAGACTAATCGGTGACTGTAACGTTCCTTCGCCTTTATCTGCAGCATCGGGAGATACATAGAGAACTGTATCGCTGCCATTTACTGCAAACGAGGTCAAACCAAATGCTCCTGAAAAGACAGAACATAAACATAAAGTCATTACAATGCAAACAATCTTTTTAATTCTGATGTTCATAATATCCCTCTTTTTGATTTTTTGTTATTGTACCACACAAAAGAACGGTATTCAACTGAATTTAAAAATAGTTTATGTAAATACATACAATGAGTTTTTAAGTTTAAGCAATTCAGACTCGGTGCTGAATTTACATACGATACATTCGTTATGGATTGAAAGGAAGGTGCAATTATGAATAATAAATCATCAATTCAACAGCACGGCGGAAGATACAGAACAGTTGGTGATTACAGAATCCCGAATATTACATTACCTGCCAAAGCAAGAACTCCACTCGGTATACGGGGACTTAAACGCAAAGATTATCTTATGAAACATAAAAGAGTGCAGTTCAATATTATGCTTATGGCAGGCACCTTGCGGGCTCATCTTGCGGAGGTTGATGAACAGGCATCAGGCCGGCAGAACAACTGAAAGCAGACAACCAAATGGAATGGATTGACCGTACGAATAGCATTGAATCACGGACAAGTGAGATTGTTAATCATGAGTTGATTTATACAGCATAAATAGAACGATAAAACATAATCAGGTGCAACGAAAATTATCTCTGTTGCACCTGATTTTATCTTTTTATACTATGTTTTTCTGTGGGGTGCCAGGGGTGAAAAGCATTAATTGCGGATTTGAGGAGACAAATCCATTGCTCGTTAAGACAAATACCATAAAAATCAGTACCCGTATTCGGGATATACGTAATCTTCGCTCCAAATGCAATTTTCGGTTGTTATATCTTCAAGGAACATGAAATGTGATGTTTCCCAATAACCGAAAGTGCAGTTACGGAAAGCAAGCGAACCGTTTTCGCCTCTTTCAAAATAACCGAAACCGTCCGAGCCCGTAAGAGTGCAGTTTGTAAATTCAAACTCGCCATATACATCAACAATATTCATCGGACCGTCCGAACAATCTCGGATAGTGCTGTTGCTGACATAAACATTTCCCGTTTTGTCTTTTGCTCTGATTCCGTAAACACCGCAACCGTAAAGGTCAGTATTGTCAATAGTAACATCTGAACAATTCGAAAAACTCAGAACATCCCCTGAACATTCACCTGCATCAACATGACCCATAGTAAGGTTCGAAATTTCAATGTTATTGCAGTTTTCAAAATTCAGCACAGTAGCATATCTGGGGGCAACAACAAGCTCTGTGTCAGAAAATTTTTTTGTGCTGCCCGAAATCTTAAGGAACGAAACATCTTTTATAACGATTTCCGCACCGTCAAAACATTCATCAAATCGGACAAATTCATGAGCGAAGTCCTGACTCTGCTGCTCAACATAATCACTCAAATTGTAATATCCGTCTTTGATAATTATTTCGGTATTTGACGATATAGCATTCAGAAATTCCTCAGGTGAACTTACATTGACGGTTTTCATCGGAATACCGTTTTCATCTGCGAAAAAAACAGAATCCGTTGCGCCATCATAGACAGAAAGCAGAAGATTATCCGGGTCAGTCGGCAAGGCAAAAACATTATTGCCTCTGTAAAACAATCCCATATCCGTTTCGCTGACCTGCTTGATTTCACCGTTTTTGAGGCTGAATACGCACAGAATCATCTGTCGGTCTTCCTCTTCGCTTTCCTCGCTGAATACATAGAGGAAGCTGTCACCGCTTGCGGTTTTGACATAATACGGATTCAGGTCATAGGAAAACCAATCTACCTCATAGTTTGAGTTTTCCGAATTTATTCCGAGCGTATAATAATATCTGCCGTCATGGTCATAGTTGCCCGAAACGATAAGCTCCTCACTTCTGCCGTCACCTGTCAAATCGGTAAAAAACGGCACTGACAAAGGTAAAGCTACCGTATAGGCATCAGGTACGGCAGTATATTTTTCTTTGAACAAATCGGGATATTCCGCAAATGTAACTGTTGCAATCTGAACACCGAAATTTGTAGGTGCAACCGCACCGGGCTCAAAATAAAAGGTAATGCCGTTATATTCAAGCACCCATGTGATATCTTCTTCGGGAGTGTTTTTGAAATAATCGGGGATGGCGGTTTTGCCGAAAGGCTCTTCCTCCCCTATACGATTCATAATCACTTTTTCAACAATTTCGGGAATTTTTGCAATATCCGTCATAACATCGGAAAGAGCAAGCGGTTTTCCGCTTTCCGTGTCGTAATTAAGGCAGTTGAATGCTCTGTCAGTTTCCGAATTGTAATCTTCAACAATACTGACTGCAACGCTGTCTGCACGCCTGACCTGAACATCAAGAGCAGAAACATAGGTTGAAAAAGCTTCGCTGTCATTCAAAAATTCTTCGGTAGCAGTAACGATGAAATTATCCTTTTCTTCTTCCATTACTCTTTTTCTCATTGCTGAAGTTTCCGTAAGAGCTTTGGCAAGATGCGGATATTTTTTCTCCATTGATTTATCAAGGGTAACATCCGTATATTCGCTTCTTACGAGCATTTCGGGATGATCTTCATACCATTCATAATGAGAAATATATTCTTTGTTGAGCGAAAGAACGGTTATTTCTTCACTTATTTCATTTTCAGCAGTCTGTGTTGTTTCATCGGGTGTAACCTCCTGCGGAGAATTTTCTCCGCAAGAGGTAAAAGCAACCAAGAAACACAAAACCAGTAATATGCCGATAATTCTTTTCAGCTTATCCATGAATATCAAAATCCTTTGACGATGAACGCAACAAGCTCGGTTGCCGAACGGTCTTCACGCTCATCCGTCATAATTGTAATTATGCTTCCGTCATCAATAACTGCCGAATCGCAGAACCACGGGTAATTTGTGCTGAACAGGTCGCCGTCGGAGATTTCTGCAATAAATGTGCCGTTGTTATCCCAAAGAAGAACATCTCTCATATTGCCGTCAAATGCAATATATCCGTTTGCAGTCCGGGTAACAAAAGTAACGCTGCCGAGTCCTTCACCTTCGGCATCACAGAGAGTTTTCTGAAGAACACCGTCTTTGCTGTAAATGAACACCTTGTGACCGCTGTCGTCAGCTGCATTTGCACAGACATAAATATTGTTTTCATCAACACAAAGCTGCATTATTGTGCCTGCTTCTTTGAAGGTTACGGGAGTTGAAGAGTATGTATTGCCGTTGAAGGTAACAATCGCGCATTCGTTGGAAGTGAAGAAGTTAACGCCCCAAGCACCTGAAGGATGAATTGCGAGGTTATCGATGTCTTCGTATGTCGCAACTGTTTTGCCGTCTTTTATGCAGAGAATGTCATTCATCGAGCCGCTGACCCAGAGTGTGCCGTCGGCTGTTGCTTCAATTCTGTCGTAATCGTCTTCGGAAAGCTCGATTTTGTTAACAAAGGCAAGAGTTGAGCCGTCATAGTGGCATTCGCTGAGTTCGCCGTCAACAAGAACATAAACTCTGTCGCCGATTGCGGCAACGGAATGGTCAAAGGTTTCAAAGGTTGTAACGGGTGCTTCAAAGGGAACGAATGTTGATGTAACGGTAGATGAACCGGCATTTACGCTTGCGGCATCTGCCGAGAATCTTTCTCCTTCCCACTCCCAAGGACCGTCTTCGTTTCCGATATCCTTGAGATTGAAGTTTATACCGTCAAGGAGAGCCTGAATTCGGCTGTCGTTGATGTCGGTTGCATCAAACTCAACATAAACAGATGCGTTTGCACTCTCAACACGGTTGAAATAAACGAGTGTGTCATCGCCGTCGTCATACTTAAGAAGGTCAACACCGCCGACTTTTACGGTTTCATAAGCGTTGTTTTCCTTGTATTCATACTGATTGAAGCCGTAATACACAAGATCCTCACGGAAATCGTAGGGCTCATCAATTTCAACGCTGATTGTTGCCTCTACCAAATAATATTCGTTGTCCTCGGGGTCGAGAATCTGAAGAACTGCTTTGGAGTATCCTTCTTCATTCTTGAAGTCATCTTCAATGTTTATCCAGTCACCACCGAAATCAACGGTAAAGAGCGATGCTTCAATGGCTGCATCGGAATTGGCTGACGGCTGTTTTGTGGTATCGGGTTTTTCGGGAGTATCATCACCGCAAGCGGCAAAGGAAAACAACATTGCAAGTGCGAGAAAAACTGCAAATATTTTTTTCATAGTAATATCTCCTTTACTTTATTTATGCCCAGGGGTCTTCCTCTACGGGCACACGGATATCCGAAAGGCATTGGATTTCAACAAGGAACCACTGGCCTGTTGAGGGCTTTCTGCGCAGCTTCATGGGTCTGGGGTTATCCGCACCGCCGCTTTGAACATAGAGCGTTGCCCAACCCTCATTATCAAAGGAATATGGGTTTTCGATAACGGTAATTTTATAGGGCACGTCAGGCTTATAGCTGTTCTGCGGCGTTGCGCCTTCAAAATATGAGCGTGCTTTGTATCCCTCGGAGCCGAGATGCTCTTTGATAAATTGCTTTTCAAAACCGCTGACTTCGCCCGGACCTTTTAAGAAGTTGAGCATTTCGATTGTTGCGTCGGGGTTGTGCTCATAGTTACACAAAGCCGCAAGAGTGAGCGCCGTTGTTTTAAAGGCGGAATCAAGGCTTGCTTCGGGCAGAGCTTTAAGCTCGGCAACATTTGTCGGAAGTGAAGCAAAGGTAAAGGTTTCGGTGTGGTTTCTGCCATTGCCTACTGACTGCACGGCATTGTTTACCGCCTTGTTAATTCCTTGTGAAACCTCTCTTTTAAGTGCGGATTCTGCCTGCCTTTTGAGTGAATCAAAAAATCCCATTGGTAATGCCTCCTATTCTTTGATAAATCTGTAATTCATAAAAGTAAAATATCCGCTTTCATCAAGCGCCTTTACCCATGATTCTGCTTTTTCGTCAAAAACCTCACCCTTAATCCCTGTGTCATACCAAAGCTCGCCGTTACGCAGTTCCCACTTCATTGGTGAATCAGCAATCATGCCGTCAACAAGAGTGAAATATCCCGCCGCAACCGCTTTATCCACTTCAGCCTGAGACACTCCTTCTGGCAGGGGCATCAGCATATACATTTTACCGTCATCGCATATTTTAATCTGCATACCGATAATCTTTTTGCGTTCCTTCATTTCTTCGTTAGCGGCATCTTCATCTGTTTCATCTATGTAAAGCATAGGTGAAGCAAGATAACCTTCTGCCGTCAGATAAACAAGTTCGTCATTATCGTTGAATACTCCTATTGAGTGAAATTTCCATTTGCCGATAAAATCCATATCGTTTCCTCCAGACCTATTTTTGCTTGTTTTCTGTCTGCTTCGGTTTTTCTCTGCGCTCGACGTTGTTATAAAGGAAATTGTCCGCACTTCCTGTTATAACCATACTGCCCGGTCGGGTATAGACTGTTGCATTTTCCTGCATTTTTACCGACTTGTTTTTTGAAGCAATGCCGTTAATGATAAGGAAGCCGACAAGCAGACCAATCAGAAGCGAAACAGGCAGCCATATAATTGAAACGCCGTCTTTTTCTTCGATTGCGCCTATTGTATCGGTATCGTTATTCAAAGGCTCTCCGTCATAAACATATCCGCCCGAGTAGCCGTTTTCAAGATATTTTTCCGCAAGCTCATAGCAGGCATAAAGTCCGCCGTAATAGCTTTCGTTCAAATCATAGGCATCTTTCATGCTGTCAACGGCGGCATCGCTGAAATATTCGTCCGCATTACCCGAAATAAACGAGAAATATGTATTGCTCCAATCGTCATGAACGATTATAAGTCCGTTTTCGTTATCGGTGTAGTCACCATAGGTTCCCGAAGAAAATTCATCGGCGGTTACATCTCCCGTACCTTCGGTTATGCAGAAAAGCACGGTAATGCCGTAAACCGACTCGAGCTTTTCGGCAAACAAATCGAGTTCTTCAATTTCGCTTGATGCGAGCTTATCCGCATAGTCAATAACATACTCCTGAGTGTAAGCAGATGCAGAAATCACCGCTGAAAAACAAATTATAAGCGCAATCAAAGCCGCAAAAATCTTTTTAGTCATATCCGCACCTCCTTAAAGCAGCTCTATCAGCCACATAAGGCCATAGATTACTGCGCCTATACCTGCACCGAGCAACAGCGAAGCCTTTGTGACGGCTTTTTTATCCGTGGGAATATTACCGACGAATTTACCGGTCTGCCCGTTCATTGCAAAGGTGAAATTCTCTCCGTTCCACTTTGTGTTGAGAAGCCATACGGGATAGAGTGCGTATTTGTATAAACCGTTTGCAACGTTCATATTTGCGCCCTGATTTTCAACCTCGTCATAGCCCCTTACGGTTTCTTTGAACGAATCAATAATGCTCTGTCTGATTCTTTCATTGGCTCTGGGCATACTTTCTTCTGCTGTTACATCGTATTTATCCGCAAGATAGCCTGCGAGATATGCGGTGTTGAAATCAACAGCCTGCGACAAATCAAAGGGTTCAACGGATTCCATAAGGTCGTCGGGCATTTTGGTTGAGCCGTCAACGGGAATGTTGTCAAAGCCTATGTTGCCGCTTCTGTAAATGTCAAAATACGAGGTTTCGGTGTATTCGTAGTTTTCATCAGACCATGTCTTTATCTTTTTTGCTTTATAGTTTGCGTTGCCGATTGCATCGCAGGTGAATAGCCAATGCGGCACGTAAACACCCTTGATTTCTTCAAGGCGATTATCGGTAAGGAATGATTTAGGCACAAATTTCTTTGTTGAGATATGCTTTTTGAGTGCTTCCTTTGCCGCTTTTTTATCGAGCTTAAAAGGAATTACAAGGTCAGGCTTCAATGCACCCGAAAACTGTCCCTTCATAACGACCTGATTGCCGCAGTACGGGCAGGTTGTTGCACCCGTTGTTGTGTCGGCAACAATTTCACCGCCGCAAGAATTGCAGGCATAAACGCTCATACCGTCTGTTTCGCCTGCTCCCCACTGTGCGCCCTGCGAATTCCAGTTGATTTGCTCAACCTGATTTGATGTATCTTCGGGCATAGCGGTAATATCAAACTCGGTGTCGCAGTAAGGGCATTTCAGTTTTTGTGCACCTGTATTGAATTCAACCGCACCGCCGCAGCACGGGCATTTCTGTTCAAGTATTGTTGACAAGGTTAATCATCTCCTTGCTTATTTATATCTGTTTGAGAATAAACCATACCGTCTTTGTCATAAACAGTCATTTTGTTTCTGACGTAATATATCACGCCTGCCGTTAAGGCGACAAGAACGGCAATGATTACAGCTGTTATTGCGGTTTTCATTTTATTGTTCATACAAATCAACCGTTTCTCGGTGTACCGCAGAAAGCGCAGAATCTGCCGCCGTCATTGTTCGCCTGACAAGAAGGACATACCCAGTTTTGGGATATGGGTTGCTGTACGGGAGGCTGATTGTAGCCATTGTTCATCGGTTGATTATACTGATTCTGCTGTGCGTAGGGGTTAGCCTGCTGCTGAGCATAAGGATTCTGCTGAACATAGGGATTTGCCTGAGGCTGACCGTAAGGATTCTGCTGTGCATAAGGATTGGGCTGACCGTAAGCGTTTGCAGGAGCATAACCCTGATTCATCGGCATACCGTTATTCATAGGCTGATTATACCCGTTATTCATAGCCATACCTGCATTACCGTTCTGCGTGAGGTTGTTGATAACCTGCTGTGCCGTCTGCTGATAGCGGTTATATTCCATTGTACCCATGCCCTCAACCTCGTTATCGTTGAGCTTTGCTGTGATTTCATCAAAATAAGGGTTGTTTACCTTGATGTCAATATAGAAATCGTATGTAAACTTGTATCTCGGAGGATTGTAGCTTACCTCCTCGCCGTCCTTACCTTGTGTATAAATTTCTTCACGGTCTTCATCTACCCTAAGGTTACAGCCCGTAACACTTGAAAGAGGAATAACATCGGGGTTTTCGTCGCTCCAGCTGCCGGGATTGCGACGTGAAACAACAAAGCTCTGCTTCATCGGATCGATGTAGATTTTATCGTCCTCACCAAAAGTGAACATGGCGGAAAAGCCTGCAAGAATCTGCTTGTTCTGCTCTCTGTAAGCAAGCTGCTGCTTGATTTCTGAAACGGTTGAGCTTCTTCTGTCGCTGAAGAGGGGCGAAAGCTTCTTTGCACAGTCCTTACACATATTTCCGTCTTCGAGTTTTCTGTTGCCTAAAAGTCCTATTTTGTCACCGCAAATATCACAATATTTCTTGTCAAAAAGTCCCATAGTTAATTCTCCTTTTATTATTTAGTATCGTTTTCGTCAAATCTGTCACCGCATTCGGGGCAGAACTTGGGAGGGTTGTGGGGGTCTTCGGGTTTCCAGCCGCATTTGTCGCACTGATAAAGAGGTGCACTTTCAGGCTTTTTGCCGCCGCAGTTGGGGCAGAATTTGCCTTTGTTCACTGCGCCGCAGGAACAGGTCCAGCCTTCTTCAGCAGGCTTCTTTGCTCCGCATTCCGTGCAGAAGTTGCCGCTTACCGTTGCTCCGCAAGCACATTTCCAGCCGTTTGCAGGTGCTGCGGGAGCTGCCTGTGCGGGAGCTGCTGCAGCTTGCTGCTGTGCCATCTGCTGTTGCTGAACACCTGCGTTATACAGTGCCATCGGATCAAAGTTTCCGCCTGCGTTTGCTGCCATGTTCATACCCATAAAGCCCATCATTGCTCCGTTTTCGTTTGCTGCTGCAGCTTCCATTGCATTTGCTCTTGCATCAGCCATTCTGCCTGCCATCATAAACGGATTTGAGCCCATTGTTGCGGCATCTTCCATCTGATTAATCTTCTTCATATCTTCGGGAGTAAGAGTAATCGGATTAAGTGCGATGGATTCAACCGAAATACCTCTGCGCTGTGTCCATTCAACGGCAAGTGCCTTGTTGAGCGCATCC
>JAZNPT010000055.1:0-103539 GCA_045589815.1 Acutalibacteraceae bacterium | reverse complement strand
GGCAGAGGAATTCCTTGCTCATCGAGTGACACTCGTGAGTTTCCATACCCGTGCGATAGTCGGGTTCGGCGAATTTGAACATATAATCCGCCGCCAGAGCGTGACCGAATTCGTGGGTTATAACATCAATATCGCCGCTTGTTCCGTTAAAGTTTGGAAGGATGAACGGCTGCTTGTATTTGGCAAAAGTGGTGCAATAACCTCCGCCGAATTTGCCGTCGCGGGCTTCAACATCAAAGGCTTCGGCATCGAGCATTCTCTGCATAAAGTCGCCGATTTCGGGCTTCATATCGTGATACATTTTGAGTGCATTATCAAAGATTGCAGGTGTATCAATGACAGGTCTGGGCATTTCACCCGTAACGCTGATTGCATCGTCATAGTACATTATCTTGTCAAGAGCAAGACGGTTGCGGATTCTTTCTTTCAACTCTGCAACGGCGGGAACAATGTCTGATTCAACGCTCTTGCGGAATGAGGCGACCATTTTTTCATCGTAGTCTACTCTGCCCATTCTGTAATAGCCAAGCTCAACGAAGTTTTTATAGCCGAGTTTTCTTGCGATTTGAGTTCTGATTCTAACAAGACCGTCAAAGATTTCGTCGAATGTGTCGGCATTTGCTTCCATCGTTTTGCCGATAGCCTCTGCAGCTTTCTTTCTCACTTCACGGCTGTCATCTTCAAGCTTACCCCTCAAAACGGAGAGGGGCATTTTTTCGCCCTCAAACTCAAATGCAAGCTCACCCATAAACTTTGAGTAGCGTGTGACAAGTGCGTTTTCAGCCTGCAAATCCTCGATGACTTCGGGTGAGAATGTTTTGAGCGACATCTCAAAGCCCTTGAAAACTCTGGGATTTATGAGCTTTTCGGCTTCTGCTCTGTAGGGTGAGTCAAGCATCGCCTTTTTGTATTCATTCTCAATCTCGGAGAAAAGCGGCATTGCATTATCATAATAATCCATCTCCGCGTTGTAAAATTCATCCCTTGTGTTGAGGGTAAAACGGCAGTTTGCGAGCGATGCAGCGGTGTCAACCTCTTCGCTTATCTTGTTATACTCATCCCTCGCCGCCTTCAAATCCTCTGCGGATTTCGCCGCCTTGATTTTTGCAATTATCTTTTCAGCCTGCTCTTTGAATTCTTCAACAGTAATTCTCTGATACGGCATCTCTGAAACTTTCATTGTATCTCCCCTTTTGCTAATGTTTAACAGTTATAGTATACTATGGAAAGGGTGAGAAATACAACAATAATTTTGATGTTCAGTGAAAGAGTATTAAACAATTGTTGAAAATTCCGACAGTCTTGAAATTAAGCCTTTATGGGTGTATAATACCGAAAGACTTTATTTCAGGAGATAAATATGGATAACAGCAAAGAATTTTTAGGAACGGAACCCGTTGGCAAGCTGCTTTTCAAGCTCGCTGTGCCTACAGTTATTGCCCAGCTTGTAAACATGCTCTATAACATCGTTGACCGCATTTATATCGGCCACATTCCCGACGAGGGCAGCCTTGCTCTGACGGGTGTCGGCGTTTGCATGCCGATAATTATGATTATCTCGGCTTTTGCTGCTCTCATCAGCTCAGGCGGTGCACCGAGAGCATCAATAAACATGGGTAAGGGCGACAAAAAATCCGCAGAGAAAATTCTCGGCGGATGCTTCACGCTTCAGATAATTATTTCAGCCGTTTTAACAGCGGTTTTGCTGATTTGGAACAGAGAGTTGCTCCTTGCCTTCGGTGCAAGCGAAAACACAATCGGATATGCGACGGACTATATGAATATCTACGCCGTCGGCACGGTTTTTGTTCAGCTCACGCTCGGTATGGGTGCATTTATCAATGCACAGGGCTTCACAAAAATCGGTATGGTGACGGTGCTGATAGGCGCGGTCAGCAACATAATTCTTGACCCGATATTCATTTTTGCATTCGATATGGGTGTTAAGGGTGCAGCACTTGCAACCATTCTTTCGCAGGCAATTTCGTGCGTGTGGGTTATTTCATTCCTTTGCGGCAAGAAAACATATCTTAAACTTAAAGTGTCGGATATGAAAATTGATGCAAAACTCGTTTTTCCCTGCGTTGCACTCGGTCTTGCAACTTTTATTATGCAGGGCAGCGAGAGCGTCATTTCTGTATGTTTCAATTCGTCACTTCTCAAATACGGCGGTGATATTGCCGTCGGCGCAATGACAATTCTTACAAGCGTTATGCAGTTTGCAATGCTGCCGATGCAGGGTATAGCTCAGGGTGCTCAGCCAATTTCAAGCTATAACTACGGTGCAGGAAATGTTGGCAGAGTTAAGAAAACATTCAAGCTGCTGCTCACTTGCTGTCTGACATATTCGGTTGTTTTGTGGGCATTGATCATGATTTTTCCGCAAATCTTTGCAGGAATATTCACACCCGATGCCGCACTTATTGATTTCACGGCCAAGGCACTCCGTATCTACTGCGGAGCAATGTTCCTTTTCGGCATTCAGATAGCCTGCCAGATGACCTTTGTTTCAATCGGCAATGCGCCCTGCTCGATTATCGTTGCGATTGTGCGTAAATTCGTTCTGCTTCTCCCGTTTATCTACATCATCCCGAATATCGTTGCAGACAAAACAATGGGTGTTTACCTTGCCGAACCCGCCGCAGACGTTATCGCAGTAACTTTCACATCAATACTTTTTGCCGTGCAGTTCAAAAAATCAATGAAAACGCTTGAAGAAAAACAGAAATTATAACCACCCGCCAAACGGGTGACTGCTCGCCCTTATAAGGAGCAGTTAACGGCCAGCGACTAAAGTCGCTGGCTTTCACTTTGTTCAAGCCTATTGCCTTTGCCTATTTTGCTGCCCTCGATGACGTTTGCGCTGCTTGCTATCAAAAGGGCCTTCGTATTCTTTTACACACAACTTATCCAATGCGATATCGTGTCTTTCTTATTTTCCTGTGTATTTCCGTATCGTCGTTTCTTTAATCGCACGGTACTTGCATAGTATCCTTCTGCCCCAAAAGTGTGTTTTCATTCTTGTACTATTGATTAAATAAGCAAATTATGTTAAAATTAATTTACTGATTTTTTTATGTTTTCGGCGGTGAAAAACTATGAAAAGCAATAAGGCAAAAAACATAATCGAGCCAATTCTTACCACTATTTTTGTTGGGCTTCTGATTTACGCAGCCTATTCTCTTTGGTACATATTCTACGGAATCGAAAGCGGCTTTGACGTTCATCTTTATACCGTTCTTTCAGGGTCTTCCTTGGGTTGGTTTCTGCTTATGTTTATTCAAACCGTATTCAAAAATTCGGGTTGGGTGAAAAAGCTCATCTCATTTTTAGCGGGCAATGCCTTGTTTCAAGGGTTAATTTGGGGCATCAATGCAAAAATCAATCCTCTCTGCAAGGACAATGACGATGTTGTTATAAAAACATTCACGGTTACCTTCGCGCTTTCGGCAATTATTCTTCTAATTACATTTATTTTAAGAGCAAAAAGCAACTACAGGGCATTGAACATTATTCTGGCAATTATTTATTTTGCAGTTTCATGCGGCGGATTATATAATTTCAATGCCGAAAACATCAGAGCTCTTAACTACAAAAAGAATATCCGCTTTGGCGGCATCACTGCCGAAGAAATGAGCCTTACCGATGAAGAAAACAACCTTTGCGAAGAATGGTTCAATGATAATTTCTTCTCCGAAAGCGGCGAATATCCTTTCACATTTAAGGTTGACGGAGAAGAATTCAATCCTGCCGATTGGAATAAAAGCTATGCCGAAATTCCGACTGTTGAAGCAGGAAATGTATATAAAGGCGGCAAAACAGAATATTTAATTTTGTCTAATGAGAAAAAAGCTCTTGAGGTAACGGTTGAAGCAACTGTTTTTGCGGATAACGCAACCTGCCAATGGACTGTTTTCATTAAAAATACAGGCACCACCAATTCGGGAGTTATCAGCGATTTTTATGCTCTCAACTCTTCTTTCTCAACAGGCAATGCAAAGCTCTATTATTCAATGGGCAGCAATACCGCCGCAAGCGATTTTTCTCTTATCAAAAAAGATTTATCTTTTGTTAAAAGAAATTTTTCAGGTGTTGACGGCAAGCCCACAGAAGCATATTTACCGTATTTTAACATCTGCGGTAAAAATCACAGCATGATTCTCGGCATCGGCTGGACGGGTCAATGGGCTGCCGCCTTATCAGAATCAAAAGGAGAAACCGCCATCACCGTTAAACAGGAACATTTCGAAGCATATCTGCTCCCCGGTGAAGAGGTTCGTTCTCCGCTTGTTTCATTAAGTTTTTATAAAAACGATAATCCGCTTAAAGGCTTCAATCTTTTCAGAAAATGGGTTATGGACAGCGTATATCCCGAAAATGTTACTCAAAACAGCTACACCGTTATGGAAGTTGCAGGCCCCATGTCAACAAGAACATCTGATGAAATAATTGAAATTCTTGACGGCATAAATGAGTCTGTTTACGCCCAAACCGATGCTTTCTGGATGGATGCGGGCTGGTACAGCTACAATGAAGGCTGGTATGACGGAGTCGGCAACTGGACGGTTGATACATCGAGATACGATAACGGTATATCGGAGCTTTCTGAGTATGCAGCTCAAAAGGGCCTTGGCCATGTTCTTTGGTATGAACCCGAAAGAGTTTATCCCGGCACACAGTTCCATAACACAGGTTCTCAGCACGAAGAATGGCTGATATACGGTGACGGCGATAACATTATGTGGAATCTCGCAAACGAAGAAGCATTTAACTATTATTGCGAATACCTCCTTAACTCCATGAAAGAAAACGGAGTTACAGTTTACCGCCAGGATTTCAACTTTGCTCCTCTGGAATATTGGCAACGAGCTGACAAAGAATTCTACGGCGGAAGAATCGGTATATGTGAAAATCACTATGTAACAAACCTCTACAGATATCTTGATTATCTTTGCGAAAACATTGACGGACTTATTATTGACAACTGCGCATCGGGCGGAAAACGCCTTGACCTTGAAATGACTTATCGCAGCATTCCTTTCTGGAGAAGTGACTATAACTGCGATTTCCACTCTGACCTTTTTGAAGCCACTCAGTCGCATACATACGGTATTTCGTTCTGGCTGCCTATAACAGGAAGCTCGCTTTATATGCAGAACGAGTATTCCGCAAGGTCAGATATTATGCCTCTCATGCTTATGGATTTCTTTTCAAACACTCATCCTGATTTCAGCTTCCACAAAGAGCAAAGGGAGCTGATGGCCGGCAAATACTATCCTCTCGATTTTGGCAGCTTTGACAAAGACAAGATGCATGCGATGCAGTATTCTTCCGATGATGCACTTTCGGGAACGGCACTCATTTATAAGCGCGCAAATGTAAAGAGTACCGAATATACCGTTAAACTCAACGGTCTTGTTCCGTCTGTATCCTACAGCGTTTATGACACGGACTATCCCGAAACCGTTTACAACCTGACAGGAGAAGAGCTTATGAACGAGGGCATAACTCTCACTCTTCCCGAAGGTGAAAAAGCCCTGATTTTGATGTATAACGCTCAATAAGTTCAAAAGAATAAAGCCCGGAATGCAAATGCATTCCGGGCTTGTTTGTTTAATGAAAATATAATTGTGGATACTCTGCTGAAATTTCGGAATTACCGTTTTTAAGGCAGCTATCTTAATTACAGCAAGAATTTTTCAATTGCTTTGGCAACACCGCATTCGAGATTTGAATCGGTCACATAATCCGCCATATCAAGTATTCTCTGTTGCGAATTGGCCATCGCAACGCCTATGCCTGCAAACTCAAGCATATCATAATCATTGTTGCTGTCACCCATAGCAATTGTGTTTTCTTTTTTTATGCCTGTTAATTCAAGCACCTTTTCAATGCCCGTCGCTTTATTAAGCCCTTTAACAACCACATCGGCATAGGTTTTAAACTGAAAAACAGTTAACTCATCTTTAAAAAGTTCTTTGAATTCCTCAGGTGCCTCAACACCCATAGCAAGAACTTGAATTTCGTCCTCTTTCATAAACTCATAGTCTTCAGGCTTATTCAAAGATATCTGATAATCGGAACGTTGACGAATATCGTTTGAGATGGCATAAACTTTTTTCAGGCCTTCAAAAATATACCAATATTCGCGATGCAAAAAAGCATATTCGGTCAATCTCTTAACCAAATCCTGAGACATTGATGCTTTAAAAATCGTTTCATCGCCCACAGTTATCATTGCGCCGCTGCCTGCAACAATTCCGTCAAAAGAAGATAACTGTTCCATTAAAGCCGGAGGAATATTAGCCCATGAGCGGCCGGTGTTGATAAACACCGCATGCCCCTTTTCCCTTGCAGCTGCAATGGCTTTCAGATTGCGTTCGGGGATTATAATGCTGTCAGCTAAAAGAGTCCCGTCAATGTCAAGAAAAACAGCACATCTTTCTTTGGAATTCAACATAATTATGCCTCAATCTTATGGAAAATCTTTTTACCTTTTTTAACAACGATGGGCTTTTCTTTAAGAGCAGTCTGAGCAAAGCTTGCAGTGAAATCCGTTACCTTTGCATCGTCAACGGAAATACCGCCCTGCTGAACAAGTCGTCTGCCCTCGCCTCTTGACTTTGTGATTTCAGCTTTCATGAGGATATCAAGGATATCAATTGAACCATCGGTAAAATCCTCATCGGCAAGAGTTGTTG
Source organism: Acutalibacteraceae bacterium (assembly GCA_045589815.1). GTDB lineage: Bacteria > Bacillota > Clostridia > Oscillospirales > Acutalibacteraceae > CAG-177. The sequence goes on along the minus strand of JAZNPT010000055.1, from coordinate 96,838 downwards.
AAGGCATGTTATCAAGGTCAGCCGCACCGCTGAAGATAGCTCTTGCCGCAGCCTGTGCTTTGGCAGCCTCTTCTTCGCCGTGAACAAGCTTTGTGAGCTCAAAAGCAAGGATTTCTTTTGCTGTGTTAAGCTGGCTGCCCTCCCATGAATCCATTGCATCAATTTCTTCAAGAGGAAGGAAGGTAAGCATACGGATGCACTTAAGAACATCGTCATCGGCAACATTGCGCCAATACTGATAGAATTCGTAGGGTGAAGTCTTTTCAGGGTCAAGCCAAACTGCACCCGATGCTGTTTTACCCATCTTCTTGCCCTCAGAGTTGAGGAGAAGAGTGATCGTCATTGCATAAGCATCTTTGCCAAGCTTCTTGCGGATAAGCTCTGTGCCGCCAAGCATATTTGACCACTGATCGTCGCCGCCAAACTGCATATTGCAGCCGTATTCCTTGTAGAGATGATAGAAGTCATAGCTCTGCATAATCATATAGTTGAATTCAAGGAAGGAAAGACCCTTTTCCATTCTCTGCTTGTAGCATTCCGCACGGAGCATGTTGTTAACCGAGAAGCATGCACCAACCTCACGGAGAACATCAACATAGTTGAGTTCAAGAAGCCAGTCTGCATTGTTAATGAGCATAGCCTTGCCATCGCTGAAATCAATAAAACGGCTCATCTGCTTTTTGAAGCAGTCAACGTTATGCTGAATTGTTTCCTTTGTGAGCACCTGGCGAAGGTCGCTTCTGCCCGAGGGGTCACCGATCATGCCTGTGCCGCCGCCAAGAAGAGCGATGGGCTTGTTGCCTGCCATCTGAAGGCGCTTCATAAGGCAAAGAGCCATGAAGTGACCGACATGAAGGCTGTCGGCTGTGGGGTCAAAACCGATGTAAAAAACAGCCTTGCCGTTGTTAATAAGGTCCCTTATTTCTTTTTCGTCTGTAACCTGAGCAATAAGACCTCTTGCCACAAGTTCTTCATAAATCTGCATATTAAACATTCCTTTCGGTATTATTTATAATAAAAAACCCTCTGCCATTGCTGACAGAGGGCGAATTAACGCGGTACCACCTCTATTTGAGCCTGCCTCACAGCAAACTCCTCGGCGGGTAAAAGCTACCCTTGCGCTTTAACGGGCGCTCACGGCTCTGCCTACTGCAATTTTCAGCAAAGCGGCTCGGGGATGTATTTCACTCGCCTTCCGTTATCTCCTTTCACCTACCGGAGACTCTCTGAAACGGACTTTAACGGCTACTTCTTCCCGTCATTGCCATTGAATGGTATTATACATTATTAAATAATGTTTTGTCAAGCCTTATATATCAGCTGTGCGCCGAGCCATGCGGAAGCCAGCATAAGAGAAATAAGTGCAGCCGTAACCGTAAGGTTCATAAAAACAAACGAAAGACTTGCAACTGCAAAGGCTGTTATTACAAGAATTTTGAAAGCCTTTTTCAGCTTTTCGGAATCTTTAAAAAGAATAAGAACCGCTATTATAAATAAAACGCAAGTCAGAATTGCCGTTATGAACGGAAGAAAATTGGAATATCCGTACGGAGTCAGACTGAAATAGCTGAACAGCTCTTCCTTTGTTTTGCCGCCGTCAAGAGCAAAGGTAAGCTTTGCACCGTAGGGCAGAATTTCAAAAACAATTGCCGCTGCTGTAAACAATAAAGGAATTATGTTTTTCTTTTTCATGTCAGTCATTCACCTTAAATGCTTTAAAACATCGTATGCTTTTTTTGCATCACTTTCAAAATTCAAAACATTTGCTTCAATTGAGCAATGCTCAACACCGATTGCTTTAAGAGATTCAACAAAGCTTGCCTGACTGAATTCGTCGTTTTCGGCAGGAAAAATCCTTTTGCAGTCAAGAGAATTGTCGGGATCGGGATTTGAGGTGTGTGCATGAACAACCCAATCTTTATATTCAAGAAGGCTTTCCATGCTCTCATTTTGAACATACATGTGAGCAACATCTGCAAGCACCTTTACATATGGCGAATCAACAGCTTTTGCTGCCTCAACGCCGTCAAAAACCGTGTTGATTGCATTGCATTCTTCCGGACGAAGGGGTTCAATTGCTACGATAATACTATATTTTTCCGCAAAAGGAACAACTTCATTTTTAAGAAAATCAACAATCTGTTTTCTGCCTTCTTCAAGACTCATTCCGTCAGGAATTCTTCTTGCACCCGACGAACCGAAAACAAGATATTTGATGCCGAGATATGATGCATTTTCAAAAAGCTTTGCAAGATATTCCCTTATTGAATCCTCATCTTTCTCTTCACCGATAATACGCATTCCGATAAAGCAGTTTGCTGCAACAACAGGCAAATCCGTTGCCATCATTTCGTCAAGATATGCCTTATCCTTTTTGGCAATTTCCTGACAATGGCTTTCAGCATAATCAAATCCAAGATTTTTAATAATCTTCATCTTTTCAATGTCTGTTCCTACACATACACCGAATTTCATAAATCTATTCCTCCGTTTTGGGCGTTCAGAAGCATTTCTTTAGCAGTTTCTATTTGCAGGGCAGTTATATTTCCGCCGCCCGTTATTCTGGCTACCTCGGCTGCTCTGCCCTCAAAATCAAGCGCTTCTATTTTGGTGTACGTTTTCAAATCATCAACGGATTTGGTTATTTTTAAATGTTTATCTGCCTGGGCAGCTATACGCGCAAGGTGGGTTACGCAGATAACCTGCCTGCCCTTTGAAACCTGATGTAGCTTGAGCGCAATTTTTTCTGCAGCAGAACCGCTGACACCCGTATCAATTTCATCAAATATCAGCGTTGCAATATCATCCTTATCAGAAAGAACATTTTTAATTGCAAGCATTATTCTTGAAAGCTCGCCTCCCGAAGCAATTTTGGCAATTGCCTTAGGCTCCTGACCCGGATTGGCACTGATTAAAAATTCAATTGCATCTGCGCCCTTTGAAGTGAGAGCTGTCGCCTTTCGGTCAACAATAAAGGTCACCTTTGGCATATCAAGAAATTCAAGCTCCGATTTAACCTTCTTTTCAAACTCGTGCGCCGCAGCCATTCTGCTGTCCGTAAGCCTTGATGAAAGAATTTTTATCTCATCGGAAAGTGCATAAAGCTGCTCTTCAAGCTGCGATATTCTTTCATCGGAAACCTCAATTTCACTTCTTTCCATGACCGCTTTTTCAAGACAATCAAGTATATCTTTTTCGTTAGCGCCATACTTCATTGAAAGCCTGTAGAGAAAATCAAGCCTTTCATTGATTTCGGTCAGCCTTTCAGGGCTGTAATCAAAGCCGTGAACAAGCTCCCTCACCTGAGACGAAACTTCAGCAAGTTCATAAGAAAGCTCACGCATACTTTTGGCGCTGCTTTGCGCATTGTCATAATATTTTGAAGCCGTTTCAAGCTCATGGGCGCAATCCTCAACACCGGTCAGAATTCCGTTATCGGAGCTAAGCGCAGAATAAGCCTTTTCGAGCGATTTGATAACTCTGCCGCTGTTTTGCAAAAGCTCTTTTTCTTTTGAAAGCTCTTCACGCTCACCAACACGAACATTCGCCTGAGTTATTTCGTTTATCTGGAAGTTCAGATAATCCAGCCTTGCCGTCTTTTCATCCCTTGTGTCATAAAGTGAATCGAGTTCCTTTTTAACTGAAATAAGGTGTGTAAAAACTTTTTTGTATTCACTTCTGAGCTCCTGATTTTCTGCAAGGCTGTCAATAAATCCGCAGTGCTTATCGGGTGACAAGAGCGCCTGACTGTCGTGCTGACCGTGGATATTAAGTAAACCCGCTCCGATTTCTTTCAGTGCAGAAACCGTTGCAGGGCAACCGTTAATTCGGCAAACATTTCTGCCTGAATTACTGAGAGAACGGCTTAAAACAAGCGTTTTATCGGGCATTTTTTCAATACCCATTTCATCAAGAAGCTTTTCGGTTGCATCATTTATATTGTCAAACGATGCATAAACCTTTGCATTTTCCGCACCGGAGCGTATAAGCTCCCTTGAGGTTCGTTCGCCGAGGACAGCGTTAATCGAGTCAATAACGATCGACTTGCCTGCACCCGTTTCACCTGTCATTACATTAAGACCCGAATCAAATTCAAGCTCCGCACTCTCAATAACGGCTATATTTTCGATTTTTAAACCGACTAACATATAATATCTTCCCTTCAGGAATCAGCCGACAAGCTCGGTGATAGCTTCTTTCATCTGATTTGCAAGCTCGGAAGTTCTGCAAAGCGCAAAAATCGTGTCGTCGCCTGCAAGAGTGCCGACGAGACCCTCCCAATGCATTGAATCAAGAGCCGCACACGCAGCCTGAGCCATACCTGTATAGCAACGAATAACAAGGGTATTGCCCGCATAATCAGCAGAAATAACCGAGTGGCTGAAAATGCTTCTGTATTTTCCGAGCAACTCGCCCGATTCTCCGTTATCAACCGCATAACGGCTTCTGCCCATTTCATCCACCTTTTTTATAAGGCGCAAATCTTTGATATCTCTTGAAATTGTTGCCTGAGTTGTGTCAAAGCCCTCTTTTCTGAGCATTTCAAGAAGATCCGACTGGGTTGACAGGCAATTATCCTCAATTAACCTTATTATCGCTTCATGTCTTTTCTTTTTCAACTTTTTCAGTCCTTTCACTTACCGTCTCTGCGCTAATTTTTTATATAAAATGTCGATAAAATTATCCGACTTGATTCTGATGAAATCCGCCGTAAATTCAGCTCTTGAAATCTCCGCACGGCAACCCGGCTCAATGATTATCGGCTGCATGCCGTCGTTGGAAATGCACAGCGGCAGTTCCTCTGCGGAAGTGACCGTTATAACCGCTTCGGGTCTGAAAATCAGAGAACGGTCAACAAGTGAATGGGGGCAAAGCGGAGTTAAGAGAATGCTTTCAAGCTCCGGGTCAACAATCGGTCCCCCCGCCGAGAGCGAATACGCCGTTGAGCCTGTTGGAGTTGAAACAAGAACTCCGTCGCAAAGATAGCTGTTAAATTTTCTGCCGTCAAGTGCAACATCAATGGCTGTCATTCTCTGTTTTTCTTCATTGGTAACAAGGCAATCATTAACGCAGTAGTCTGCAAATAAAACTTTGTCAGCGTCCATCACGGATGTTTTAAGCAGCAACCGCCTGTCGAGTGTGTAATCGCCGTCAATAAGCCTTGAAAGTAAACCGAGCTCATTATCTTCAAGGCCTGCCATAAACGCAAGGCGCCCTGCGTTTATGCCGAGAATCGGTTTCTGTTTTGTTACGGCGAGTTTTGCCGCATGAATAATGGAACCGTCGCCGCCGATCGCTATAACTGCATCGCAGCTTTCCACCGCTTCCTCAGGCGAAAGAAACTCCGCACCGGTGAATTCAAAATCCTGTTTATGTTCGGGAAAAAGGCAAAAATCAGCTCCCAGAGCCTTAAGACTTCTGCATATCCCCGCAGTCACTCCGAAAGCCTCGGAGCGCGTAAGATTGGGCATAAGAGCAATTCTCATTTCTTTATCCTCTTATTTATCAAGATTTTCATGCGAACGCTCAACAAGCTCGGCAACTGAGCCGTCCCAGACCATTTCGCCATTTTCGCATTTTTCAATATACATCAGGTATTCTATGTTTCCCTCAGGACCTTTTATCGGAGAAAAATCAACTCCGATAACTTTGAATCCGTTTTCCGCCGCAAAAGCAGTTATGTTTTCAACAACATTTTCATGAACGCTTTTGTCGCGAACAACACCCTTTTTGCCTATGTTTTCTTTACCCGCTTCAAACTGCGGCTTTATGAGGCATACAGACCTGCCGCCGTTTTTCAGCAAGGAATGCATAACCGGCAAAATGAGTTTGAGAGATATAAACGAAACATCAACGGAAGCAAAATCTATCTCATCGGGAACCTGCTCACTTGTGACATATCTGAAATTGGTTCTTTCGAGATTAACTACCCTTTCGTCGCAGCGCAGCTTCCACGCCAACTGACCGTATCCAACATCAATTGCATAAACCTTTTTTGCTCCGTTTGAAAGCATGCAATCCGTAAAACCGCCAGTTGAAGCGCCGATATCCATGCAGATGCATTCATTCAATTCGAGACCGAAGCTTTTAACAGCTTTATCAAGCTTAAGCCCTCCACGGCTGACAAAGGGGTTAACCGCACCCCTGACTTCTATAACATCGGTTTCTTTAATATTAACGCCGCCTTTGAGTGCCTTTTGCCCGTTAAGATAAACACTGCCGGCCATTATTAATGCCTTGGCTTTTTCTCTTGTTTCGGCATATCCTCTTTCAAAAACGGCAACATCAAGCCGCATTTTTTCGCTCATAACGCTACCTCTTTTTCAATTTTGCGTGCCATACCCCCGGCATCCAGCGAATATTTTTCCATAAGCCTCGGAACACTTGCGTGGGCAACGAATTCACCGTCAACCGCCGTTACGGAATAATTTCCTTTAAATCCGTTTTCAAGCAAAAGAGATGCAAATTTTTCGCCAACACCGCCCGAACGCATTCCTTCCTCAAAGAAGAACACATTTTCACAATCGAGCGCGCACCTGACCGCATCAAACGGCACAGGCTTGATTTTTTTCAATTTTATTATTCTAACATCAATACCCTTTTGACGAAGCATTTCTGCTGCGGAAAGTGCATTAAAATAAAGCCTGCCGTAAGTAACTATTGCAGTTTTTCCGCTGCCGACAGTTTCAAATTCTGAAGCACAGGTAGTTTCAGCGCCCTCAATTTCTGGCATTCTTCCCCTCGGATATCTGATAACAACAAGGTTTTCATCTTTATAAAACGCATTGTAAAGCGACTGATTAAGCTCCGCATAGGTTGCGGGACTGTATACGGTTGTGTTTGGCAGACTTTGAAGAAGGGCAACATCAAACAAGCCCTGATGCGTTTCGCCGTCCTCCCCGACAAATCCTGCTCTGTCAACGGCAACAATCATTTTTTGCCTTTGCAGCGCACCGTCATGAATAAGCTGGTCGGTACATCTTTGAAGAAATGTTGAATAAACTGCAAAAACAGGCAGCATACCTGCAGATGAAAGCCCGCTTGCAAAGGTTACCGCATGTTCCTCCGCAATGCCCACATCAAAAAATCTTTCCGGATAAGTTTTAGAAAATTCTTCAAGCCCTGTGCCGAGAGCCATTGCTGCCGTTATTGCGCTTATACGCTTGTCCTTAGCGGCAAACTCACACAAAGCCTTGCCGAATCTTGACGAATAATTATCGCCCGAGCTGAGAGGCTCACCCGTATTTATATCAAATTTTGAAATACCGTGAAACTTTTCGGGAGAATTCTCCGCAAAATCATATCCTCTGCCTTTAAGAGTGTTGATATGAATAACAACAGGTACGGAAACCATCTTTGCGCTGTCCATGGCCTCACAAAGGCGCGCAATGTTATGGCCGTCAATAGGTCCTATATATTTAAAGCCCAAATCCTCGAAAAACGAGCTTGAATAAATTATGTTTTTCAAGGTGGTTTTTAGTTTAAAAATATGATTTGCAAGTGATTTGCCCAAAATCGGAATACGGTTAAGCGTTTTTTCCGTGCCTGCTTTGAATCGGTAGTATTCGGGCTTGGCTCTTACTGTTGCAAGATATCTTGCCATTGCTCCCACATTTTCGGAAATTGACATTTCGTTATCGTTAAGAATAACAATAAGCCTCGTCTTGGTTGAGCCTGCGTGGTTAAGAGCCTCATAAGCCATTCCGTTGCCGAACGAGCCGTCACCGATAACGGCTACAGCATAGTTCTTTGAGCCTTTTGCGGCATTCGCTGCCGCAATGCCTGCCGCCTGAGAAATCGAAACACCCGCATGTCCCTCATAAAAGCTGTCATGCTCGCTTTCATCGGGGCGCACAAAACCTGATATTCCGCCCTCCTTACGCAAGGTTGAAAAATCGGAATATCTGCCCGTTAAAAGCTTGTGGGCATAAGCCTGGTGACCGACATCCCACACTATTTTATCATCGGGTGAACGAAAGCACTTGTGAAGAGCAACAGTCAATTCAACCGTGCCGAGATTTGAGGCAAGATGGCCGCCTGTAGAGGCTACCGTATCAATCAAAACCTCCCGTATCTCGGTGCACAGTTTTTCAAGACTGCCGTCGCTGAGCGCTTTCACATCCGACGGATGCTTTATATTTTCAAGAATAGAATTATCCATAAATCAGTTTTTCCTGCTCAGGAGCCTGTCCGCAAGCTGAGCAAGGAATTCTCCTTCACTGCCGAAAATATTCAGCGCTTCTTTTGCATTATTTGTCAGCTTTTCGGCAAAAGAAGCGGATTTTTCAAGCCCGAGAAGCGAAACATAAGTTGATTTTTCGTTTTCGCTGTCGCTTCCTATTGGCTTGCCGAGTGTCTCAACATCGCTCGTCACATCAAGAATATCATCCACTATCTGAAATGCAAGCCCGATATTTTCGCAATATCTTGCAGCAGCATTTATTTTCTCTCCGTCAGCCCCCGCAGCAATACAACCGAGCAATGCGGAAACTCTTATCATTTCACCTGTTTTAAGCCTGTCCGTCGCTTTGATATCATCAAGAGAAGCTGCTTTTCCCTCATTGGCAAGGTCCATCACCTGGCCGGCAATCATGCCTGCGCAACCTGCTGCCTTTGCAAGCTCAAGGCCGGCTTTTGCCTTTGCATCGCCGCCGATTTCGGGAGCGGAAAGGACAGTTTCAAAAGCAAGTGTCAAAAGCGCATCACCTGCAAGCAATGCGTTTGCTTCGCCAAAAGCTTTATGGCTTGACGGCTTGCCTCTGCGCATATCATCGTCATCCATGCAAGGCAAATCGTCATGAATAAGCGAATATGTGTGAATCATCTCTGCACCCAGAGCAAAGGGCAGCGCCTTTTTAAAATCTCCGCCGCACAAACGGCAAAATTCCAGAGTCAGCATCGGTCTTATACGTTTGCCGCCGTTGCTGAGAGAATAAGCCATCGCCTTAAGCATTTCCGAAAGGCCGGAGGATTCTCTTCCTTTGAAGCTTTCGCAGGCAACATATTTATCCGCCGCTTCGTTTATAAGCTGAACATATCCGTTAAATCTCTTTTCAAAATCAAGCATTTTCTTTCGCCTTTCCAGCAGAGAGTTCGGTTATTTTTAACTGAGCAGCATCAAGGCTTTTTGCACATTTTGCCGCAAGAGCCGTGCCTTCCTCATAAAGCTTCATCATTTCTTCAAGGGAAAGATTGCCGTTTTCCAGCTTGTCCACAATTTCTTCAAGCCTTGAAACAGATTTTTCATAATTCATTTTTTCCATATTTAACTGCCTTTCACCTTTGTTACTTCGCATTCAATATCACCGCCGCTGACCTTAACATTAATCATATCTCCCTTTTCAACGGAAGCGATGTCTTTTATTATTTTGCCCTGCTTACTTGCAATGCTGTAGCCCCTTGCAAGAATTTTCAGAGGGCTCATTGCATCCAGCTTTGCACAGAGTAAAGAAAATTCTTTTGATTTAACGGTTATTTCATGTTGTGCAAAGGAGTCCATTGCCATGCTTGCGCGGTCACAGCGAACACGCAAACTGTCAATATAGTTTTGCGGGCTGAATAACTGAAGCGATGTTTTAAGCCTTTCCAGCCCCGTACGCCTGAAACCGATATTTTCATTAACGGCTGAATTTATTCTTCTTAATGCACCATCCAGCATTTCCTTCTGCTGAAAAGAATCCGGCACGGCAAGCTCTGCCGCTGCAGACGGAGTAGGCGCTCTCAAATCTGCGGCAAAATCGCAGATTGTGAAATCCGTTTCATGGCCGACGGCGGAAATAACGGGAATTTCACTCGTCGCAACAGCTCTTGCTACCATTTCCTCATTGAACGGCCAAATATCCTCAAGAGAACCTCCGCCTCTGCCGACAATAATAACATCCGCCGCTTTTTTTTGATTAAAGAGCTCAATTGCCGCCTTTATTTGCGGCGCTGCATGCTCACCCTGCACCGCAACAGGGCAAAAAACAATCTCCGCCATTGGAAAACGGCGTGAAATAACATTTTTAATATCTTCAATAACCGCACCTGTTGGAGAGGTCACAACCCCCACCTTCTGCGGATAAACGGGTATAGTTTTTTTCCTTTCCGAATCAAACAAGCCTTCTTTGGCAAGTTTGGCCTTAAGCTGTTCAAAGGCAAGGCTAAGCGCACCCGTGCCGTCCGGCTGCATATCGTCAATATAAAGCTGATACAGCCCGTCTCTTTCAAAAACGGCAACCCTGCCTCGAATAATAACACTCATGGAATTTTCGGGCATAAATTTCAGACGCATGTTAGCCGATTTGAACATAACTGCTTTTACGGACGAAAATTCGTCCTTAATTGTCATATAAAAATGACCTGTTTTGTAATGATTGGTAAAATTTGATATTTCGCCTGCAACAAAAACCGTTTGCAAATTCATATCCTGCTCAATCAATGATTTCACATATCTGTTAAGCTGGCTGACACTCAAAACTACTCCGTTACCCAATTTCAGCCGCTCCTTTCAGATATGCTAGATAAGCTGTGCCCGCCGCATTGTCGCACGAAAAATCCGGCTCGGCAAAACTTGCATTGAATTTGCTTTGAATTCTGTTTCGTATGATTGAATTGGACATTACGCCGCCTGCATAAACAAGCGGAAACTCGCCATATTCGGCAATTGCATATTCGGTCATTTTTTCGACAGTTTTTGCGACAAAATCTATACAGTAGCGTGCAACGTTTTCTCTGCATTCACCGCCGTCAAGCAGCTTTTTGCATTGATTCTCAAGCCCCGAAAGGCTGCAGCATCCGTCTTTGACACAAATCTTCGGGTTATATGATTTTTCGCTTTTAAGAGCAAGAGCCTCAAGCTCTTTGCCGCACGGAAAAGAAAGACCCATCATAACGCCCGCACGGTCAACAGCCTGTCCGCAATTGAGGTCAAGCGTTTCTCCGATTATTTTAATATCAAAAGCCCTCTCAGCATCCGGAGTCACAAGCAACATTTCGCTCGTCCCTCCGGAAACATGAAAGGCAATAAATCTTTCGTTTATAAGATTAATTTTTTTGCTCGAATAAAGTGCGGCAGCTATGTGACCGGCCTGATGAGAAAATCCGTAGACAGGCTTATGCATCGCCGCTCCAATGCACTCGGCAGCATTCACACCGACAAGGAAACAGGGCATGTATGAGCCCTCTGCATCCCTCGGCTTTTGCGAAACACCGATTGCTTCAATCTGCCCGTCAACCTGTTCAAAAAGCTCACGCACAAGCGGATAAAGCCTTGAAGTGTGATGAAAAACAGCATCGCTTTGGCGCAGCCCCTTTTCGCCCTGCTTTACAGGCAAAAGAAGCTTTTTTTGAAGCATTTCTCCGCTCTCGCTGTTATAAATACATGCAGAGGTTGTGTAATTGCTTGTGTCAATCCCGAGAGTAAGCATTATTTCTCTTCCTTTGCAACAGAGCTGAGAATTCCGTTAACAAAAACATAGTCATCCTTCGATGCATATTTTTTGCAAATTTCAACAGCCTCGTTGATGGAAACGCCAACGGGAATATCATCAAAATAGAGTATTTCGCAGATTGCAAGGCGCATCACCGCAAGTGCCACCTTTGAAATACGGTTCATTTTCCATTTAACAGAATTTTTTTTAATCGTTTCATCAATGGCATCCTTGTTTTCGAGTGCCTTGAACGCAAGTTTTTTTGCAAACTCGCTTTCAACAATAACCTCGTTTTCAACCGCTATATCGTAAAGCTCCGAAATATCGGTTTCGTCATTGAATGATTTTTCAAAAAGCAGAACAAAGGCCTGTTCTCTTTCTTCACGTCTTGTAATCATAAAAATCCTCCGTGAAGGGTTAACCCCTATGATAATCGCAATTATACCATTATTCTGCTCAATATACAATATTAATTTTTAAAATATTTATTAATATTCCATTTCAATGATGGTTATGTTATCAACGGGATATCCTGTCTGCTTAACAACAATTTCTTTTATTTTAACAACGGAAACGTCGTCGAGCGAACCGTTTTCAACGATTATTTCTGCGTTGCCTCCGTTCAGGATAACAAGATTTTCGCAGCCGACCTTAGCGGTTATCAGATTCTCAATGTCGCTTTCAAGTGCTATTGCTTCAGCAAGCTCTTTGAGCGCTTTGCCTGCATCACTAACGGCATCGGAAGATGATGAGCCGTCTTTTATGATGTCGTTAAGAGCTTCGGCCGCTTCATCATGGGCTGTTTGGCGGCGAAGCTTTGCGCCGGCAAAATATTCGCTCGCCTGCGCCTGAGCGACCGTATCCTCTAACATTGCATCTGTTGAAAGAACATAGCGTGCATCGCCGAGATTTGCACCCTGCTGAGCATCGGGGGCAGTTGTTGTTACAGCAGAGCCTGCACCGGTTGCTTCAATATCCGGTCGGGTATAATACCAGTTAACAAACACCGCAGCCGCAAGAGCGATTATAAGAGTTGCAAGCAAAAGCTGTCTTTTTTTAATAATCATTGTTTAATCCTCCAATACACAATTATGAAAATTTATGCAAAACGAATGTATCAATTCATTTTTGCCACACTCACCCTTGCGCTGCTGATATCAAGCAGCGCAGTAACCGCATTTATCACCTGCTCGCGAACAACATCCGAGCCTCCGCCCTCGCAAACAACCGCCACGCCTCTCACATGCGGCTCCGCTATACGCACAACAATACCCTGCTCTCCGTCAGCTCCGTCCACAATAACATATTCATCTTTGCGCTCCATACTGTTTTTTCCGCTTGGGTCAACATTTTCGCCATAGTCATAGTTATGCAGATAAATATCCTCGCTTCCGCTTTCGAGAGTCACCATAACCTTGGTGTTTCCGGCGCCCTCAATGCTTGAAATTATTGAAACCAAACGTCTTTCAAGGCTTTGTGCATATTCATTCATATCCGCCTGTGTAGCAAGCGTTGTCTGAGAAGAAGCCTTTGCTTCCTTGGGCGAAATTTCGCTCATAAGCAATGCGGCTATTCCAAGAAGCAGAAACGAAACAGCAATCAGCAATTTTTTGCTCAAACGGGTTTTTTGTGATATTTTTTCAATTGTCTTTTTTATTGCTTCGGTTACATTTTTCACATTGAAATGCCCTTCCTTATTATTGCGCTGCAACCGTTACCGGCACACCGAGTTCATCTTGAAGATTTTTCAGCAGTTCTTCCGATTTTTCATCGGAGCAGCCAGTAACCTTCACCAAAACATTGTGTATAATTATGCAGTTATCTGAATCAACAGAAATTTCAGCCTCAACAGAACCAACTGTTATTCCCAGCCCCGCAGCCGTTTCTTTAACGCTGCTTGCAACAGCATCCGAACACATATCTGTAAACTGTTTGCGCAGAGCCGAGGTATTGGAATTCCCATAACAGTTTTCCGAATCCGAAATCGCCGCAACAGAAAATTCCGCATTTTTCATTTCCGCAAGCGGAGAACAAACCGCTGCAATAACAAATATCCCCACAACTGCGCGAATGGTTTTATCCATAGATCCGCGAGGAGAAACCGCCATGGCAAAAGTACCTGCCGCTGCCGCAATAATCAGGCAAACCGCCCATTGTCTGAAAGCATCCAATCTCTTTATTCCCCTGCCTTTATAGCCACCGCAAGCCCTGCCGAAATGATAAAAACCGCCATGCAGAACAGGAGCAGCGTGTTGACCATTGAAAACACAAATGCAATATTTTTGAGCACCTCGGAACAAATGCGGCAATCAAGCAAATCACTGACCGCACACGCAAAACGCATTGAAATAATCCAAAGTGCAAGATCAATCACAATCGGCACACAAATCAGAAAAAATGCAATTATTGCATAAATTCCCACCGCACTTCTCAGCAAAGATAAGCTACCGACAATCGAAGCATACGCCTCGCTCAATGCTCCGCCAACAACCGGCACAAACGTGTTTGCGGCAAGCTTTACACCCTTTGCTGCAAGGCTGTCGGCACTTGCAGCAAGCAAGCTTTTCATTGCAAGAAAACCCGTAAAAAGCCCCGCAGCCGAAGCAAGCACGGTTATCATGGTTTTTCTGATTATTTCGCTTACAGCTGAAAGACGCAATGTGGGCAACATCGCTCCCGTAACTCCCAAAGCACCCGAAATACCGACAAGCGGCAAAATAAAATTTTTCGCAAGTGCTTCTATGAATTCAGCCGCCGCAAACGCAGCCCCCTGAACGGAAAAAGCCATTGTCGGATTACCGCTGACGGTAACAATTGCTGCGAGAACCGGTATCAGCGCCTTTTCAAATGCTGCGCATGCTCCTATTCCCGAAGCCGCAGCCCTGACACTCAGCAATGCCGGTTCGAAAATCCCTATTATTATAAAGCAGCCGCAAATCATGTTAAGAATTGACTTGCTTTTTTCTTCATCAGGGAAAAAGCCCGAACAAACGCTTATCAGCAAAACCGCACCGGCCGATAATAAAAAACCTTTCATCGGATTTGCCAGACCATCTGTTATCAGACTCCAAAGAAGTTCAAAGACGGCTTTTGGCGAAACCTCAAGTATCTTTTCAAATTCAATATCTTCGCAGCCAAGCTTTTCCAGATAATCCCGTGTTTCCTTCGAAAGATAATCCGACAAATCCGCAGCACCGCTCGCCTCAAGCTGCTCTCTATAGTATTCATTCGTATTTACCGCCAGCGCACGAGGGCTGAAAACAGCAAACAGGGTTGCAAATAAAATTATTGATATTATTCTTTTTATATTCATAAATTCAGCCGTTTATTAATCCTATCGCAAGCTGCGCCACGGTTTTTATCATCGGCATTGCCAATGCTGTTGCGCCTACTCTGCCCGCAAGCTCAACAGCCGCCGCTATTGATGAGCATGAATTATCATAGCAAACATCAGCCGCAAACTGCGTAACAACGCATATACCAAGCGCTTTCATCAGAATTGAAACATTTTCCTTTTCAAGCCCCGCAAGGCTCATCATTTCATCAACACTTTCCGACACATCAAAAAGGCTGTCGGCCAGCGTTATCAAAATCACAGCTGCACCGCCCAAAACAACAAGCGGCGCCATTTCAGGCTTTAGCTGCCGCAAAAGGCCATATAACAAGACTGTTAAAATGCCCCAAAACGCAATTTTGACAATATCCATATCAGAAATCAACCACGTTTTTAACCGTGGAAAGCAACTCCGTAAACTGCGGTATCAGCATCATCAAAACAACAACTATACCCGCAAGAATGGTTATCATTGCATAGTCATCACGGCCTGAGCGAACAAGAATCGAATTAAGAATGGCAACAAGAATGCCTACAGATGCGATTTTTATGACAATTGTTATATCCATAAAACACCTCAAACTATGAGAATAGCCGCTGATACACCTGCCAGAAGGCCGAGAGAAGGGAAAAGCTTTGTATATTTTCGGCTCTTTTCCTGCTGAACGGCAAGCTCGCCATCAAAAATCTCTTTGTAATATCGGCAGCAAGAAAGCTGACCCTCAAGATCCGTTGAACCTATATCGCCACCAAGCCTGATAAGATGGATCACGCAGCCGTCAAGAAGCCTGCAAAGCTCCTTTTCGTTTTCAATACATTCACGCCATGCCGCAGGAAACGGTTCACCGAAACAAACTTTTTCTCTGACGCTTTTTATAAAGCACAGTTCCGATAAGCTTCCCGTTTCGCTTATTATTCTGAGCAAATCAGCAACCGGCAGGCAAGCAAAGCGAAGCTGATTTTCAATAATATTAAGCATAAGAATGATGCTGCCTATGAGCTCCACACGTTTCTGCTGATAAGCCGCAAGCCAACGCCCGCCAAGCGCAAAACCAACTGCGATAAGAAGCATCGCCGCTGTTTTAAACAAGCAAATCACCTGCCTCGAATACTTTTTCAACTGTTCCGATATTTTTTGCAGAAAGCAAAACAACCTTGCTGAATTCACCTGTTTTTAGCAGCTTTTGCAAAACAGGTTTGGCCTTAAGTTCCCTTTCATTTGACGCATGAACACTAAGCGCAAAGCACACACCGCTGTTCACACCAATCTCAACAGCCTGCGCCTCCTCATAAGAAGCAACCTCATCGCAAATAATAATATCCGGCGAAAAGGAACGCAGAGCAATCATTATTCCGTCGCTCTTGGGATATGAGGTCAGCAAATCGCAGTTAATACCCAAATCATTCTGGGCTATTCCAGAAAACGATGCGCCGATTTCCCCACGTTCATCGCAAACAAGTGTCTTATAAAATCTGCTGCCATTTACATCAGATAAACGGCGTGTCAAATCTCTGAGAATAGTTGTTTTTCCGCTCGACGGCGGCCCTGCAATAATAACGGAGCAAAGTCCGTGCGAAAATTCAGCTTTGAATATTTCATCTGCCGCACCCTTTATTTCACGCGCTATTCTCAGATTAATCGCACAAACATCCCTCACAGCCGTTACTCTTCCGTTTTCCGTAACCGCCGTTCCCGCAACGCCTGCCCTGTGACCGCCCGTAACGGTTATGTATCCCCTGTTTATTGCATCTTTAAAACTGTGAACCGAATATCCGCAAAGCCTTTTGAAAGTTTCTTCCAGCTCGCTTTCATCGGCTTTCAGCACAAGGTCAGAATAAACTTGTGTCAGTCTTCCCGAAGGCAAAATAAATTCCGCACCTGCCTCTGTTGTTGCAACAACCGGCATTCGGCATCTGAGCCTTATCTCCCTTATTCTTTCTTTTTCGTTTTTTTTAAGAGAAATAAATGAAGCCGAAATTCGCCGTGGAAGGCTCTGCACGGCAATATCAAAACGCTCCGAATTATCCGTAAACATCCCTGCCCTTTCTGTTCCTTTTGTAAAATATATGGCTCCTTGTCCGCAAATAGAACACGGTATTTACAGATTGTTCACTTGAAATGCTCATAATATTATGATATATTAGTTATGATTACGGTAATAATTAACTATGGAGGATTTTTTATGACTCGTCTTGATAAAAAGCCGTCTGTGTTCAAGCGTTTTTTCAGCAACAACGCATTTTGCTGGCTTTCTTGTGCCTGCACAATCGGAGTTATGATGCTTGTATACTATTGCTATGACCTTTTTCCTTTCGGAGAAACAACCATTCTGAGGATGGATCTTTATCATCAGTACGGCCCGCTGTTTGCCGAATTTTATGACAGGGTAACAAATCTCCAATCCTTTCTTTATTCATGGCAGACAGGCTTGGGTTCACCGTTCCTCGGCAACTTTTTCAACTATCTTTCCAGCCCAACGGCAATCATCATGCTTTTGCTTGGCCATGAGAATATGCCCGAAGCAATTGCAGGCATGATAATCACAAAAGCTGCGCTTTCGGCTGCATCGTTCACATACTATCTAAAGAAATCCCAAGGCAGGCACGACTATACAACAGCCGCTTTCGGTATTCTTTACGCAATGTGCGGCTATTTTATAGCATATTACTGGAACGTTATGTGGATTGATGCAATGGTCTATTTTCCACTCGTTATACTCGGCATTGAAAACATCATCAATAAGCGCAACGCAAAGGTCTATATTGCTTTTCTTGCGCTCACTCTGCTTTCAAGCTATTATATGGGATACATGACCTGCATATTCTCGGTTTTGTATTTCATTGTTTATTATTTCAGCAAAAACGAAGCTGCCTCTATTGTTGATTCAACACCCTATACCTTTGATGAAAACGGCGAGAAAAAATACAGTTTTAAAGACAAAATCAAAGGCAGTCTGTTCCTCAGAAGCGGCTTCACATTTGCATTTTCAAGCATTGCCGCAGCAGGACTTGTTGCAGTTTCTCTCATCCCTACTTTTCTTATTCTCAGAAACTGCTCGGCAACCTCAGGCACTTTCCCCACAACTTACGAATCCTATTATTCTATTTTTGATTTCCTGGCAAACCACCTTGCAAGCGTTGAGCCTACAATCCGCAGCAGCGGAGAGGACGTTCTTCCCAATATTTATTGCGGAATTGCAACGGTTATTCTTGTTCCCCTTTATCTTTTCACAAAGTCAGTTCCCATTAAAGAAAAGGTTGCAAACGTTGCCCTGCTCGGAATCATATATTTCAGCTTCAACGTTAACATTATCAACTATATCTGGCACGGTTTTCACTACCCCAACGACCTTCCTTACCGCTGGTCATTCATGTATTCATTCGTTCTCCTCATGCTTGCATATAAAGCCTTCACTCGCCTGCATGAGTTCAGCGGTCGCGCAATACTCGGCGCAGGAATCAGCGTTCTCGGTTTCATAATTCTTGTTCAGGAAATCGGTTCAAAGAACGTTGAAGAAATAACCGTTCTTATCAGCATTGTTTTCGTTGTTACCTACTGCCTTGTATTTGCGCTGATGAAAGACCCGAAATATCAGCAGTCCGCAGTTGCGGTTTTGCTTCTCTGCTGCGTTATAGGCGAAGTTTCATGTGCAAATACCGACCGCTACAGCATGGATCAGCTCAAATCAAATTTTGTTGGCGACTACGGCGATTTTGAATCACTCAAGCAGCAGCTCGATGAATATGACGGCACAGACTTCTATCGCATGGATCTGACCTATAACAGAGCCAGAATGGACCCTGCATGGTATGGCTACAACGGCGTTTCAACCTTCTCTTCGATGGCTTACGAAAGACTTTCAAACGTCCAGAGCGATTTGGGAATCTACGGCAACTATATCAACAGCTACACCTACCACTTACAGACCCCGATATATAACATGATGCACTCGCTTAAATATGTTGTTGACAACGATGAAAACGTTACCGTTGAGGACGACTATTACAATCAGCTTATGAGCGCAGGCAAATTCACAGCTTATGAAAATGAATATTTCCTGCCCATCGGATTTGCAGTTAATGATGAACTCAAAGATTGGCAGACGGATATGACAAATCCGTTCACCGTTCAAAGCGACTGGTTTGAATATTCGACAGGCGTTTCCGATGTTTTCGGAATGATGCGCATTGACGATATTCAATATTACAACATGGATGAAATCACATCAGGGCTTGAAACAGGCGATATTTATTACACCAAAAGCGGTGAAGGCGAAGGCGAGCTGACCTTCATTCTCAAAACAGACGAAACAAAGCACTGCTATCTTTATGTTAACTCCTATGACTTTGACAGCATTCGCATAGTTAAGGACGGCGAGGACTTCACTCAATATACCGACGAGCCTTATATCTATGATCTCGGCATTGTTGAACCCGAAGAAGATATTATGGTTGTTATCACCATTGAGGACAGCGACTACGGCTACATTGATTTTTATCCGTATTATGTAAACGATGACAAGTTAAACGAAGGCTATGAAATTCTCAAGAGCCGCCGGCTTAACGTTTCTTCTTTTGAGGAAACAAAAATCAGAGGAACGGTTTCATCCGATACCGATGCACTTTTCTTTACATCCATCCCTTATGACAAGGGCTGGACTGTAAAAATCGACGGAGCAGAAATCGCAGATGATGATTATGTTGTTCTTCAGGATGCATACCTTTGCTTCAACCTTCCCGCAGGCGAACACACAATTGAGCTCAGCTTCATGCCGCAGGGACTTCTTCTCGGCGCAGGCATTTCAGCACTGACTGCTGTTGCTCTTATTGCAGCTGCAATCATATTTGCAAAGCGCAGAAAGAAAAACGTTAACGCTCCTTTTGTTCCCGTTGCAGTCACAGAAGCAGAATCTGATTTCCCACAAGAAGCTGTCAGCATTGAGCTCGATCTCCCCGAAGATTCTTCAGAAATATCTACAGAAGATGATGGAATTTCAATAATTGAAGAAGCCTTAAGCACGGGAAATTCCGACCCTGACATTCAGGAAAATCCGAAAGAAACTGAATAACAGATGCAAAAAGACCTTTCACTGTAAAAAGTGAAAGGTCTTTGTTTTTTATCTTTTTGCTTTCTTGGCCGCTTTTTCGGATTTAAGCTTTTCCTCATAAGCTTTTTCCTCGGCAGCTATGCGGGCCGCTTCTGCAGCTGCATCTGCCTGAGCCTGTTCATGGCGAGCCTTTGCTTCATCATACATTGCGGCAATTTCATCGAATTTTGCGTAGTTTTCACTCTGTGCAACAAGCTTTTTCGCTTTGATAATAGGTTTTGCAGCTCGGTTATAAACAGAATTATCGTTGGTTGCCTGCTTGATTTCTTTTTCAAGCTGCTTCTGCAAAGCTCTGATATCCTTAACCTCTTGCATATAGTGCTCAATCTTTGCTTTGTCCTTTTTATCACGGGCATTGTAAAGCTTCTGATATGTTTCCTGAAGCTTTTCATCAAGCCTGTCTTCTCTCTCAAAAAGCTTTTCGAACAGAGAAACATCAAATTCAACAATATTGTTTGAGAAGAATTTAGCTGCAGCCTTCTTTGCGTCTGCAAAATCCTTTGCTCTTGAAATTGCTTCTTTTCTGTAAGCCTTTTCTTCAGGCGTTGATGAGGGAAGCTTTCTTGCCTCTGCAAGCTCGGATTTATCATAGCTGTAAATCGCGTCAAAGCCTGCGTGTGCGGTTTTGCGTGCATCCTCAAGCTGCATCTTGCCGTAAGGAGTATTGAAACGGTTCATTTCGTCACGAACAAATTTTGAAATTTCGATTTTCTTGTTAAGTTCAACAGCCTCTTTATATGCCTTCTTTGCTGCTTTCTTTTCTTCTTTGCCCGAAGCTTTTTTCTTTTCAGCTTTGAATTCCTTGAGATTCTTCGGCTGTGCATTTTCAAGCTCATTTGCTTCTTTAATTATTTCAATCGCTTCAACAAGATCTCTGTCCTTAAGAACACCATTGCCGTAGTCTTCAAACAAAGCACGGATTTTAAGAACCTTAATCATACCCTGCTGCTTGATTTCGGAAAGGTCATAGAAGAAATAGGGAACAACATTCAAAAATGCACCGAGAACAGAAACTGCAATCAGAACTCCAAAAATACTTATAAATGTTTCTTTATGGTAAAGAACATTATATACATTTGTCGGGTCAAGAAGCTCGCCCTCCTGAGCAATTATCTCCGGAAGAAGCTCTTTGAGCTTTGTTTCGTTGAAGCCAATCTTCTCATAAATAGCAGGAAGAACAGAGCTTGTTGCCATGGTAATTACGCTGCCGATAAGACCTACTGCAGCAAACATACCGTCGATTCTTTCACCCGTGATATACTGCTGATAGTCACGGATATCGCCGTTAAGGCTGGGGGTGAGAATATGAGCAAAAGAACCGAAAAGTGCATTAAACCACAGGCATATCATAACAAGCCAAATCATAATGCTCATATCTGCGTATTTTACTACGGGATAAACAAGCGCAATGAACAGAATGTTCATTGAATTTATTAAGATAAGAGTATTCTTTTTTCCGAGTTTTTTAATAGAAAACGGAGCAAGAAGCATGCCCCAGAAGGAGGCATTTCCGTAAATTGTGAACAAAAGAGAATATTCACCGCTCGAGCAGGCATGCTGATAAGAATAAAGCCAGTTGAGAATGCTTCCGTAGGCACTTTCAAGGAAACCGAGCCAACCGGCAAGCGAAATTACCCAGAAATACTTGTTTTTTGCAACTGCACGAACTGCATCAATAAATTTAATCTGAACAACATGAGTTTTTGCCTGAACGATTTTTTCTTCAGTGTTAACATAAACAATAACACTCAAAAGGAATCCGATAATGAGTATGGGCGGCCAGATATATCTGTAAAGTCTGATATCATTGAGGTTATTTGTTCCGATAATCGATGTTGCAAGAAGAGGAATGATTGCATTTGTTATTGTGGGTGCAAGGGAATCTGTAACCGACTTGATAGAAGAAACATTGGCACGCTCCTGCGTGTTGGGAGACAGAACAACGATATAGTTATCGTATGCATCATAAAGGAAATTATAAAAGAACTGGAAACCGATATTGAAAATTAAAACAACAGCACACTTGAGAACCTGACTGCCCATTTTTTCGTAAGGCATCCAAAAATATCCGACCGCAAGAACAATGGTAGGAAGACCCATGCTCAGGATATACGGTCTGTATTTGCCTTTTCTGTTTCGGGCATTGTCAATTATGTAAGCTCTGAACATTGTCAACGGGAAGCTGATAATAACCGCAAGAATATAGATGAAGTACATATTCATCGGTTCAATGCCTATAGTGTTACCGACAAAAACATTTGTTGCTGAAAGTAACACGCCTGATATACAGGTGATAATAAATTTAACACCTATTCCGCCACCCGCAAGAGAAACAATCTCCTTGAAATTCATATAGTTGCCGAGAGGCGGTGTTTTCCAATAGGTTTTAACCTTGGAAAAGCCGTCTTTTACCATTCCGACAAGATTCATATTTTTCCTCCTCGAAAAATTTATATATTCGATTTATTATAACAAAGCAAATAAAAAATTGCAACATGATGAAGCATTTTTGTTCAAAATTCAAAATTCTTTTTATTCTTGACGGCAGAGTAACATTTTGATATTATTAATATGTATATTTTATATATGGAGTGATTTACTATGGAAAGTATAAAAAATGCAATAGAATCCGCACAAACCGCTCTCGGCATTGAATTCGGCTCAACAAGAATCAAAGCTGTTCTTATCGGCAAAAACCATGAACCTCTTGCTTCGGGCAGCTATGATTGGGAAAACAGCTACAATAATGGTGTTTGGACTTACCCTCTTGAGCAGGTATGGAAAGGGCTGCAAGGTGCATTTGCAAAACTAAAAGCAAATGTTTTTGAAAAATACGGAGTTAAACTCACTTCTGTCGGTGCACTCGGTATCAGCGGCATGATGCACGGCTATCTTGCATTTGATAAAGAGGGAAATCTCCTTGCTCCATTCAGAACATGGAGAAACACCATAACCGCAAAGGCTGCAGAGGAACTCAGCGCACTTTTCAACTTTAATATTCCTCAACGTTGGAGCATTGCCCATCTTTATCAGGCAATCCTTAACGGCGAAGAACATGTAAAAGACGTTGATTTCATCGCTACCCTTGCCGCTTATGTTCATTGGAAACTCACGGGCAACAAGGTTATCGGCGTTGGCGAAGCCTCAGGTATGTTCCCCATAGACAGCGAAACAAACGATTATGACAAAAAAATGCTTGCTTTGTTTTCCGAAAAAGTTTCGGAATTCCCCTGGAACATAGAAAACATTCTTCCCAAGGTGCTTGTTGCAGGTGAAAACGCAGGCACGCTCACCGAAGAAGGCGCACTTCTTCTTGACCCAACAGGCGAATTCAAGGCAGGAATCCCCCTCTGCCCGCCCGAAGGCGACGCAGGCACAGGCATGGTTGCAACAAACTCTGTTGCCGTCAGAACAGGCAACGTTTCCGCAGGCACATCCATATTCCTTATGGTTGTTCTCGAAAAGGCCCTCTCAAAGCTTTATCCGGAAATTGACATGGTAACAACTCCCGCAGGTAAGCCCGTTGCCATGGTTCACTGCAACAACTGCTCGGGCGAAATTGATGCATGGGCCGGCATGTTCACCTCAATGTGTAAGGCTCTCGGAATGGATATCAGCATTTATAAGGTTCTTGACAAAATGTTTGAAAAAGCTCTTGAGGGCGATAAGGACTGCGGCGGTCTTGTTGCATACAACTACCTCTCAGGCGAAGTTATTACAGGCCTTGACAGCGGCAAACCCCTGTTCTTCAGAGGCCCCGACAGCAAGTTTACTCTTGAAAACTTTGCAAGAGTTCAGCTTTCATCAGCTGCTGCAACTCTCAGCATCGGCATGGAAATCCTCGCTGACGAAGATGTCAAAATTGACCGCATTCTCGGCCACGGCGGCTACTTCAAGGCTCCCGTTGCAGGCCAGAAAATCATGGGTGCAGCCCTTAACGCTCCCGTTTCCGTTATGAAAACCGCAGGCGAAGGCGGCCCTTGGGGCGTTGCAATTCTTGCCGAATATATGGTAAGCAAAGGCGAAAACGAATCTCTTGACGAATACCTTGAAAATAAGGTTTTCGCAGGTCAGGATTCAACTTCAATCGCACCCGATGCCGATGATATCGAGGGCTTCAAGGCATTCCTTGAAAACTACAAAAAAGGTCTTGCCGCCGAAAAAGCAGCAGTTGAAGCTTTCTGATAATATTACGCCTTTTATCCCTCTCACAGCAGTTATAACAGGATATATTCTACTATGTATTATATGGATATAAAAAATCAGGCGGTTTAAACCGCCTGATTTTTTGTGTATGTTTCATAAATTTATACCTTTCATTTTGTTCATCTCTCTGATTTTTGTGTGAAATATAATTTTTTTGCGTGGTATTTTTAAAAAAGTGACATATATAAGTGATGCAAAAATTTTCAGAGGGGTGATTCCGATGGATTGACAATAATCAATACCACAAAATTCAGGAGGTTAAATACTTTGAAAAAGATTACAATTATTTTATTTGCTGTTTTAATGTTGTTTGTTTCTGCTTGCGGAAAACAACCTGCAGATGAAATTTATGCAACATCCGCATCCGATATTGAGATTAGTTCAAGTGCCGCAGAAACCGAATCGTCAAAAGATATTTTAATTGAACACCCTGAACAGACAGAGAAAAGCACATCAGAAAAAGATGATATTACCTCAGCCACAAATCATACAACTGAAAATACTTTCCTGCAATCAGCAGATGAAAAGCCGCCATACATATTGAGTGTAACTCTGAATGA
Organism: Acutalibacteraceae bacterium; assembly: GCA_045589815.1. Lineage (GTDB taxonomy): Bacteria > Bacillota > Clostridia > Oscillospirales > Acutalibacteraceae > CAG-177. Next base: position 72,219 of record JAZNPT010000055.1, on the reverse strand, counting down.
TTTAAAACAAATCAAAGCAGCAGTCGAATCAATGGATGAAGCAGGTTTTGCCGAGTATATGGATAAAAACTTCGCTAACGAAGCAATGAGCGGAATGAATTCTATTATGAACACAAAAAGCATTTTAGCGGAGTTGGAGAACTCATATTTCATATTCATTGACGAGTTGGACGAAACAGGAACAATATATTTTTATGTTGAATCTCATTTTATTTCCCAGGATATTGAGATACTCGACGGAGTTTATTTCCGTAGCCGTATTTATACAGATTCGAGAAAGAATTTCGAATACAAGAACGGTGATACTGTAAAACATTTAAAAACACTCAAAAATAACGATGTTACAATAGAATTGTTTGAAAACATTGAGGATGAAAAGGAAGGTTTGTACGGCAATATTATAGAAAACGGACAAAGCATACCTTTTTTTACCAGCGTTAAAATTACTGTTGATGAAATTGAATCAGCCTTACAAGGCATTAGTATCATGAAAATCGGTGACATATTACGTTGATAAAATGCCAAGAATCCGTATCTGACTATATAAAGAATTCACCAAATTCAAGAGGTAAAACATCGTGAAAAAGATAACAATTATTTTATTCGCTGTTTTAATGTTGTTTGTTTCCGCTTGCGGAAAACAACCAGCAGATGAAATTCATGCAACATCCGATATTGAGATTAGTTCAAGTACCGCAGAAACCGAAGCAACTATATCAACATTTTCTCAAAACCATGACACAACAACACAACCTAATTTTAAATATCCGCCCCATTATACTACCACACAAATAACTCAAATCAGTGGTAACCCGGAAAATAATGAGCCTCCGCACATGAGCATACACACTCTTGAAAGTATAGCGGAATTAGAAAATGCTCATAAAACAATGAGTGCAACAGAGTTCGCACAATTTTTATGGGACACGGAAAACTATTGGGGAAGCAGTATAACTTCGCAGGAAGATGCTTTGAAAGTTCTTGATGAGATTAAACGAACAACAATAATTCTATTGGACGGAAATAAAGATAATTTTGAAGAAGCCCTTCTATATGAAGAAAGTCATTTCCTTACCAATACAATTATAATGAATGATACAGGAAATATTATTTGCACATACTATACACCCTATAGAGAAAATGTAAAAACCAAAACACTCGGAGAATCCCAAAAAGCAACCTTTATAAAGGAAATATCTGCAAACGGTGTAACTGCCGACGTCTATAATTTTGATCGTGGCGATAAATACGAAATATATGCAGAAATATTGGTTGATGAATCAAGAATTGTTCTTCGAGTAACCGAAGAACAAACCATAGAAGAGTTTGAATCGGTTTTTGCAAGGCTTGAATTTGTTAAAATCGGTGATTTGATAAAAAGTTAAATATAAAAAGGCACACCGCTCGGTGTGCCTTAATTTTATCAAATTACTTATTGTCTTTACCCTTGATTATGTCATTAATCATGATATAGAACTGGTCATCATCAAAGCTGTCGTTTGCTTTGGGAGCGGTTTCTTCCTTTGCGGGAGCAACGGTGTTTGCTGCTTCATTGTTGCTGCTTGCGGATGAACCGAAATGAGGAATGCTGGGGCCTGAAGAAGCAACGGGAGCTGCGGGAGCTTCAACGGGCTTGGGCTGTGCAGTAGCTGCAACGGGAGCTGCTGCTTCGGGAGCCTTGTTAACCGCTGAAAGGAAGGGATTTGCTGCAACAGCAGGCTTTGCGGGTTCCTGAGCCTTTGAATCAAAGCCGGTTGCGATAACGGTGATAACCATTTCATCGTCAAGGTCGGGATCGAATGCGATACCCCATGTGATGTTGGCATCCTCATGAGCCTTGGCGGTGATGATTTCTGCTGCATTTTCAACATCCTCGAGGTCAACGTCATCAGAAGCTGTGATGCTGATGATAACACCCTTTGCACCTGCGATTGATGTTTCAAGAAGCGGGCTGGAAACTGCTGCGTTTGCTGCGGTTTCTGCCTTGTCCTTGCCCTTTGCGCGGCCAACGCCCATGTGAGCATAACCGGCATCCTTCATAACACTTGTTACGTCGGCAAAGTCAAGGTTGATAAAGCCGGGAACTTTAATAAGCTCTGAAATGCTCTTAACGCCTTGAAGAAGAACTTCGTCTGCCTCTGCAAAAGCTTCAGCGATGGTCTTCTTTCTGTCGTCAAGTGCACGAAGTCTGTCATTAGGAATAACGATAAGGCTGTCAACATGCTCTGCAAGCTTTGAAATACCGTCCTGAGCAAGGAGCATCCTCCTGCGGCCCTCAAACTTGAAGGGCTTTGTAACAACACCGATGGTCAGGCAGCCCATATCCTTGGCAACCTGAGCAATTACGGGAGCTGCGCCTGTGCCTGTGCCGCCGCCCATACCGGTTGTAATAAATACCATATCTGTGCCCTTAAGAGCATCAGCAATGGAATCTCTGCTTTCTTCTGCAGCCTTTGCGCCGATTTCAGGCTTGCCGCCTGCGCCCTGGCCGTGAGTTGACTTTTCGCCAATCTGAATCTTGTGGGTAGCCTTGGAGTGAACAAGAACCTGCTTGTCTGTGTTGACAGCAATAAACTCAGCGCCGAGAACACCTGAATTTATCATTCTGTTAACGGCGTTTCCGCCGCCGCCGCCGACACCGATTACTTTTATCTGAACCGCACTCTCAAAATCATTATCAATTTCAAATGCCATTGGTATGACCCCCTGTGGTTTTATTTTTCCTTATTATAAGACTATTAAACAGAATTATATTACCATGTATTTTCAAAAAAAACAAGAACAAATTAAAAAATTATTGCTATTTTAATGTATTTTTTACATTTTATATATATTTTACCTTAAATATAACAAAATGTGCTTATTCTTCAGCTGAATTTTCTGCGTTATTTTCCTGTTCTTCACGCTCGCTGATATTTTCCATATAAAGCTTGCCGTATTCCACAAGCTCCGGAACATCCTCGAAATCCGCACGGGCAACCGTCGCCTGTTTGATTATTGACAAATCAATGGTTCCGCATTTTGAAGGGTCAATATCATTTTCTTCATTAACCACCCTGCCGCCAAGCGAGAGTTTTGCTGCCATATCGGAGCTGTCACCGAGTTCAAGAACAATCCTCTTTTGATATATCAAATAAATATTCTTTGTGTCGGTAATGCTGATGTAGTCAATATCTTTGATTTTGTTTTCGGTGATTCCGCCGGTTATTTCAAGAAGAAGAGCAAGCGTTTTATCTTTAATTTCTGTTTCATCTTCTGATTTCTTTTTATCATCTTCTTCGCTGTCTGCAACAAACGAAAGTATTTCACCTGTTGATGATTTCATGGGAACTGCGCCTGAAATAAGTGTTATACCTTCGGGAACAAAGCCCGAAAGCTCCAGCACCTTAAGATTGCAGTCCGTCAGAGCATACATTCCGCCCGAAAGCTCTACAGCGAACGCCTTTGATGTTGATTCCGAACGTATAACAATACCGCTGGGCAGTTTGCGCGTTAAAACCACGTTGTCGGTATAAGGCAGATTCTTTTCTATTGCTTCGGCCGCTTCATCCAAATCGGCAAAAAGCAGACTCTTGCCAATTGAAATTCCGCTTGCCGCTATTATTTCATCGTTTGAATAAGGCACCGTTCCCTCTACCGTGAAGGTTTTCACCCTGAACAGGGCAAAAAGCAAAATCGGGCTTATAACAATGCTTAAAGCCAGAAAAAATCCGACTGTAACAACAGCCACCCTAAATCTTCTTTTTCTTTTCAGTTTCTTAACCCTGAGTTGTCTTTCTTCAGGCGTAAGCCTGCCTTCTCTTTCCTGCTGAAATTCTCTGTTCATTCCAATCCCGCCATTTTATTTTATTCTCTTTTTATATCCGCACCAAGTTTTGAAAGACTTTGTTCAATAGACTCGCAACCTCTGTCAATATGATGAATTTCATCAACAACAGTTTCGCCGCACGCACCCAATGCCGCAACAATCAACGCACAGCCGCCCCTTAAATCGCTTGCCGTCACTCTTGCACCGTGAAGCCTTTCAACACCCTCAACAACTGCAATGCAGCCGTCCTCAACTCTTATATCCGCACCCATTTTTATAAGCTCAGGCACGTGCCTGAAACGGTTTTCAAATATTTTCTCTGATATTATGCTTGTTCCCTTTGCCCCTGCAAGCATTGCCATAATTATCGCCTGCGAATCCGTGGGAAATCCCGGATAAGGCATTGTTCTGAGGTGCTTTACCCTTGATATCCGTTTAGGAGCAGTAACAACAAGTTCCCTGTCACTAAAAGAAACATCACAACCGGCTGTTTCAAAAACACAGGTAACAGGAATAAGATGCTCTTTTACAACACCGCTAACCGCTATTTTGCCGCCCGTAGCTGCCGCACACGCCATATAAGTTGAGGCAACTATTCTGTCGGGGATAATTTCATGCTCCGCACCGCAAAGCTTCTTTGCGCGCCTTATGCGTATCACGCTCTGCCCCGCTCCGCTGATATCTGCCCCGCATTTTTGAAGATAATCTGCAAGATCTGTTATTTCAGGTTCTCTTGCGGCGTTTGTTATCACCGTTTCTCCCTTTGCACCCATTGCCGCAAGCATAATATTTTCCGTTGCGCCGACGCTTGGAAAGGCAAGGGTTATATTGCATCCGTGAAGTCCGTCTTTCACCCTGCAATCAAGCTGCCCGCCCGTCTCAACAATTTCAGCATTCATCCTTCGCAGCGCCGAAATATGCAAATCAATAGGGCGAAGTCCGATTTCGCAGCCGCCCGGAGAAGTTACCGACGCCGCACCGAACCTTGCAAGCAGCGCCCCGAGAAACACAATTGACGAACGCATTTCACGCATCAGCTTTTCGGGAATATCAAAGCGGCTTGCGCAGGAACTGTCAATAATAACAGTATGCCCTTCACGTTTAATCTTACAGCCGATATGTTCAAGTATTTTCAATGCCGCTGTAACATCTGTCAAATCAGGGCAATTATGTATAACGCTTATTCCCTCAACCGCAACAGCCGCTGAAAGTATTGGCAACGAACTGTTTTTTGAGCCTTGCAAATCAATGCTGCCGTCAAGCGGTTTGCCGCCGTTTACAACGATTTTCTTCATAACCCACGCTCCTTCAATAAAGGGTCTGTTCCATATTATTCAGGAAACGTGAATTGTGTGATAATCAAACTATTTCACAAAGAGTTTCGTATATTCTTTCCGTTGCATCAAGAACCGCCATTTCCTTGGCGCACTTTCCTATTTTTTCAAGCCTTTGTTTATTATTAAGAAGTGCATTAACTTTTTCTGTCAGACTTTCGGCTGAAAGGTCTTTTTCTTCAAGAATCTCCGCTGCCCCGTTATCAACAAGAGCCATTGCGTTGTGGTACTGATGATTTTCCGTAACATAAGGCGAAGGGATAAGTATTGAAGGCTTACCCAATGCCTGCAGTTCGCTGAGTGTGCTTGCGCCTGAACGGCCGATAACCAAATCCGCAGCGGGCAGGCACTTTGGAATATCAATATATTCAACAATTCTTATGTTGCTGTTGGCTTTGAGGTCAACACCGTTCTTTTCAAGCTCCTGTTTAAACTGCTCGGCATTTTTCCCTGTTGCATGAAGAAACACGCAGTCATTATCCTTGTGTTTATTGAGTATAAGCCCCATAACAGCATCGTTAACGGGCTTTGCGCCCAGACTGCCGCCCATGGAAAGTATCAGCGGTTTATCGGTTAATCCAAGCTCCGCGCGTGCAAAATCCCTGTCACCCTTAAGAATATCGCCTCTTATCGGCAAACCGGTAAGAACACAGGGGTTTTTAGAAGTTATGTGCTTCTCTGCCTGTATGGCGGTGAGCATAACTCTGTCCACCTTTCCTGCAAGAGCCTTATTTGTTACACCGGGAAAGGCATTTTGCTCATGAATAGCCGTGGGGATGCCCATCTTTGCCGCCATTCTGAGAACCGGGCCACTCACATAGCCGCCAAATCCAATAACAAGATCGGGCTTAAAATCCCTGATTATTTTTTTTGCTTGTGACGAGGATTTTAAAAGCTTGCTGAGCGTTCCGATATTATGCTTTATGGCTTCGGGCGAAAAGCTTCGCCAAAATCCGCTGATTTCAATTGTTCTCAGTTCATAGCCCGCTTCGGGAACAAGGCGAGCCTCCATCTTATCGGCAGTACCGACAAAAACTATATGCGCATCCGGGTGTTTTTCTTTTATGTATCCTGCGGTGCCGAGAGCAGGGTTAATGTGGCCGCCTGTTCCGCCTGCCGCAATAAGGATTCGTTTGTTATTGAGCATTTTTAATTTTCCTTTCGCTGTTTCTTGATATTGAAAGAACTATTCCCATTTCGAAAAGCAAAATAACAAGAGCCGTGCCGCCGTAGCTAAAAAACGGAAGGCTTATGCCCGTGTTAGGCACGGTTGCGGTTACAACCGCAATATTGAGCGCCGCCTGCAAGCCAACCTGGAAGCTTATACCCATTGCAAGCAAAGCTTCATATCTGCTTCTGGCTCTCATGCCGATTATAAAACCTCTGCCCACAAGCAGAATAAAAAGCAAAATGATGAGAAGTGCTCTGACAAATCCGAGTTCTTCACACACAACGGCAAAAACAAAATCGTTCTGGGGTTCAGGCAAATACATGTGCTTCTGCTTGGAATTACCGAAGCCAAGCCCGAAAAGGCCGCCCGAACCGATAGCATATAGAGACTGGAGACTTTGCCAACCTGAACCTCTTGTTTCCGCCGCAGTGAGTTCCTCGTTAAAAAGAAGTTTAAGCCAGATTCTTATTCTTTCGCTTGCATAGCCTTCAAGAAATTTATCTGCATTAAAAACAAACCATATTCCCGCAACCGCAACAATAGCTGCTCCGATTGCAAACCAGCGCATCTTTATGCCACCGAAAAACATCATGGCAACACCGATGCCGAGAATAAGCAAAGTTCCCGAAACATGGTTTTCGAGATAAACCAATGCACAAACCGCAACAATCACCATGCCGTAAGGAACTATCATCCATACATTTTTTTCGATTTTCTTATGATGACGTTCCATACTGAAAGCCAAAAACATTATCAGAGCAAGCTTCGCTATTTCAGAAGGCTGAAAAGTGCCGATAACAGGCACCCACATCCAGCGTTTGAACTGCTCTTTACCGGGAACTTCATAAGGATTAATCAAAACATAAACAAGCAACAGTAGGGCTATTATCATCACCACTCCCGATGCATCTCTGAAAACATCGGATTTCACATGAGAAACAGCAATCATCAAAGCTATTCCCAGAATTGCGTAAAAAAGCTGTTTTTTTACATAATAATACGGGTCATTATTCGCATCGGAATCATACCACGCATTAACATAGCTTGCCGAAAACATCATAACAATTCCGACAGTAAGCAGCGCAATAACCAGTGCCAAAAATGTTATATCCAAAGGACCTGAGGTAAAGCAGTCTTTCAGCTTTTTTTTGCCCTTAAACAAATCTTTTATCAAATAAAATATACCGAAATGAGCAAGAATTTCCTGTTGCAAGCCCTCTCCTCCTTCGTCATAAAATATATCCGCCGTAACACATAACTGCAACGGCGGCTGCACCGCCAAAAATATTGGCAACGGTAAAAACCATGGTGATTTTCTTTTCACTGCGGCCGCAAATTTTTAAATGGCGGTGAATGGGTGCCATTTGAAAAAGTTTTTTGCCGCCTGTTTTTTTATAATAAATAATCTGCAAAAGAACCGAAGCTCCCTCAACAGCATAAGCCACCCCCGCAAGCAACAAAACAAGCGGACAGCTGATTGCATAAGAAAGAGCAACAAGCATGCCGCCCAAAAACATTGAACCTGCATTTCCCATAAAAGCCTTGGCAGGGTTTCTGTTCCAAAACACAAAACCAACGCATGCCCCCGCAACAGCAGCCGCCACCATAGAAAAGCCGAACAGACCTTTAAGTGCGGCAATAACACCAATTGAAACGAATGCAGGGAAAGCCGTGCAGGCGCATAAACCGTCAACCCCATCCGTTATGTTAACGGAATTTACCGCTGCATATATAATAATTATTCCTGAAATCCAATGAAAAAATCCCGTTTCAACTGCACCAACAAACGGAATATACATATACGGTGCACCATTCATACCCATATACAGACTGCACAAATATGAAAGGCTCACAAAAAACTGCATAACCGTTTTCTGTTTAACCGACAGACCTATATTCTGATGTTTAACGTTCTTTATATAGTCATCAACAAATCCGATAAGCCCGAATGCAAGGGCGGCCATAACTCCGCTCCAGAGCTTTGTATACATTTCCTCAGGAACAAGGCTCCCCGCTGCGGCTATATCGCCGCCCGCAATTTTATCGGTTACCGCCGCCAAAACAATTGCGCAGCAGGCTCCGACAATGAGCATAAGTCCGCCCATAGCAGGAACGCCTTGCTTGCCGCTGCGCTGCGCCTGAATTTTTAAATAAGGTTGCCCGAATTCAAGCTTTTTGAGCCACGGTATCATGGCGAAGCCTAAACCGCCCGTAACGGCTATGCCCGCAACACCTGCGGTCAATATTACAGCAGCGGTTCTCATAAAAACATTCCTTTCAAACGGAATTAATCTTTCTTTTCAAAGACCTGATAGACGGAATAAATAACATCCTCCAATTTCATGCCTCTGCTCGCTTTAAACAGAACAGCATCCTCCGGCCTAAGCCATGCGATAAGCTCCTTGGCAAGCTCTTCTTTATCAAGAAAGCTCTTAACCAAAGGAACATTTCCGTTTCTTGCGCCTTTTGCTGTTTCAAGCGAACGCTCTCCGTAAGTAAAAACAGCGTCAACGCCATTTTCAGCCGCTTTTTTGCCGACTTCATTATGAGCCTTTTCGCTCACATCGCCAAGCTCAAGCATATCTCCGATAACGGCAATTTTTCGTTTTGCATTCATGCTGCCCAAAACAGCAAGAGCAGCCGCTTGCGAATCGGGGCTTGCATTATAGCAATCCTCGATAAAGGTCATTCCGAATTTTTTATTAATTCTCTGGCGCATGCCTGCAGGAACATAATTTTTCAGAGCTTCAAAACCTTTGAGAGGTTCAATACCGAAAAAAGAACCAGCCGCAACTGCTGCCAACGCATTATAGACATTATGGCGGCCCGGGAAAGGCAGGCTCACCCTGCCCGAACCGCCTTTGAAACCGGCAGTCAACTCGGTTTCATTTTCCTTGGAGGTTATATCAAATGCCTTAAAATCAGATTTCTCATTTTCAATTCCGTAATAAACAACCGGATGCGCACCGGGACGAACGGTTATAAGCATATCATCATCGGCGTTGAGAATAACGGGAGCGTTTTCTCTCATACCGTGAAGAATTTCAAGCTTTGCACGCAGGATTCCTTCCCTTGAGCCAAGCTTTTCAATATGCGAAACACCAATGTTGCTGATAACAGCCAAATCGGGTTTAACCGCCTTTGTCATCCGTGAAATCTCGTCGAATCCGCTCATTCCCATTTCAATAACAGCCGCTTCATGAGACGGTTCAAGCCTGAAAAGCGTCAGCGGAACTCCGATTTCATTGTTAAGATTCCCCTCGTTTTTGAGGGTATTATATTTAGCAGACATAACAGCGTGGGTCATTTCTTTTGTTGTTGTTTTTCCCACGCTGCCTGTAATACCTATAACAGGGATTTTGAAAAGACTTCTGTAATACCCAGCAAGATCAAGAAGCGCAAGTCGGGTGCTTTCAACAAGAATCTGTTTTTCTCCCAATCCGCAGTCTTTTTCACATAAAACAGCCTCAGCACCGCTTTCAATTGCCTTTTGAGCAAAGTCATGGCCATCAAAATTTTCTCCCTTAATGGCAATAAACAAACTGCCGCGGGTTATTTTTCTTGTGTCCGTACAAACAGAATCAAAGCTGCCTTCAAGAACGGTTGTTGATTTGACCGCTGCCGCCGCCTCTTTAAATTTAAGGGGTATCATTTATTTTCACGCCTTTTCAGATAATATTTGCGCAACTACTTCGCGCTCATCAAAATGTATTTTACCGCTTGCAAGAATCTGATAAGTTTCCTGACCCTTACCTGCAAGAACAACAACATCGCCACTGTGCGCAGCTTCAAGAGCTTTTTTAATCGCCCCTCTTCTGTCGCTGTCAACAATAATCTTTGCGTTTGTCTTGCCTATGCCCGCCGTGATATCTTCAATTATTGCTTCGGGGTCCTCACTTCTCGGATTATCGGAAGTGATAACAGCAACATCGGAAAGACGGGTTGCAATATCGCCCATTATCGGACGTTTTGTTCTGTCTCTGTCCCCGCCGCATCCAAAAACGCATATCACCCTGCCTTCCGTGATTTCACGGACACAGTTAAGCACATTTTCAAGGCCGTCAGGAGTGTGTGCATAGTCAATGATAACGGTGTATTCCGTATCGGTCGGAACAACCTCCATTCTGCCGGGAACGCCCAGACAAAGAGTCAACGAATCAAGAACCTCTTTGAAATCAAGGCCCATTTCAACAAGGCAAACCGCTGCACCCATTGAATTATAAACCGAGAAATTGCCCGGAACAGCAAACTTGACCCTGCCTATATTGTTATTGCTCAAAAGCTCATATTTAACTCCGGAGGATGAAATTCTGATATTCTTTGCGGAATAATCGCTGTTGTCGCTTTTAACGGAAAAGGTAACTTTTCTGCAAGCTGCACCCTCCGTCATATACTCTGAACTTTCGTCATCAATGTTTACAACAGCAAGAGATGAATTTTCAAAAAGCATTCTCTTTGCCGCTTTGTAGTTTTCAAAAGAGCCGTGATAATCAAGATGATCCTGAGTTAAATTTGTGAAAATAGCCGCATCAAAATGAATGCCGTCCACCCTGCGCTGATCAAGTGCCTGCGATGAAACCTCCATAACGCAGTATTCACAGCCGCATTTAACCATTTCATCAAAAAGTTTATATAACTCATAGCAATCGGGAGTTGTTAAAGATGCGGGATATTCTTTATCCCCTACAATGTTTTTAACTGTTCCGAGAAGCCCTGTTTTATGACCCATACCGTCAAGAACGGATTTAAGAATAAAGCATGAGGTTGTTTTTCCGTTTGTTCCGGTAACACCGATTATTTTAAGCTTCTTTTCAGGATGAGAGAAAAGCGCTGCGCATGCAAGAGCATAGGCACTTCTTGTGTTTTCAACAAGAATCTGATTTTCAAGGCCGACATCCTTTTGAACAATAACCGCCGCAGCACCTTTTTCAACTGCTTCGTGTGCCTTTGAGTGGCCGTCAAAATGCTTGCCCTCAATGCAAACAAATATGCACCCTTCACTTACCTTATTTGAATTATCCGTTATATACGAGACTTCTCTTTCTCCAAAACCTATATTTACCCCCAAATCCCTTGCAATCAAATCAAGTTTCATCTTCTGTCCTCCTTGGTTAATCCGCCAAATCATTAACATTTGTGTTGGATTTGAAATAAACCGTAACGGTTTTTCCGTATTCTACCTCTTCGCCGGGTTCAATGCTCTGATCATAAGAAATAAGCTCTCCCGTATTCAAAGCATTGCCGGATATTTTAATATTTAAACCTGCCGCTATGGCATATTTGTTGGCCTGCGAAACAGTCATAAGCCTCAAATCGGGAACGGTAACGGTCAGACGCTCTGCATCTTCTTCGGTGTAAAGCACAACTATTCCGTTTTGCGGCATCGTCTGGTTATAAGGCGGCATCTGAGAAATAACGGTTTCTCCGCCGCCAACCGTTTTAACCTCAAAACCTGAGCTTTCAAGCAGAGCTTTGGCATCAGCAACGGAACTTCCGACAAGATTCGGAGCCATTGTGTCAAGCAATTCAAGCTCTTTCTCTGAATACTGCCTTTCAACATTCATATATTCAAGAGTTTTTTCAATCACCTGGGCTGCAACAGGAGTGCAGATTTGACCACCGTTATATTGACCCACAGGCTCATCAATAAGAATCAAAACCGCTATTTCCGGGTTATCCGCAGGAGCAAAACCGCCAAAGGAAGCAACATATTTGCCTCTTTCACTTGTAAGCTTTTGAGAAGTACCTGTTTTGCCGGCTACTCTGTAGCCTGCAACATAAGCGTTTTTACCCGTACCGGTTGTTACAACCGCTTCCATCATTTCAGCAACCGCAGATGCCGTCTTTTGAGAAACGACCTGACGTCTGACAGTCGGCTCAGTTTCTCTGATAACATTGCCGTTTTCATCAAGCTGCTTTGCAACAAGATACGGAGTCATCAGCTTGCCGCCGTTTGCCACGGCACACATTGCGGTTATCATCTGAATAGGTGTAACCTGGAAAGACTGACCGAAAGATGAGCTGGAAAGCTCAACAATGCCCATGCTTTCAAGAGAGTGATAGGTAACGCCTGCAACAGGAGTGCTTTCCGCAGGCAGATCTATTCCTGTTTTTTCGGTAAAACCGAAAGCCTCAAAGTATTCAAAGAACTTTTCCTGACCGAGCTTCTGGCCAACAGTAATAAAGAACGGATTGCAGGAATTCATCAGACCTTCCTTAAAAGTCTGATTGCCGTGACCTGTTCTCTTATGACATTTTATCGTTCTGTCGGAAACCTGTATTTTACCCGAACAGCTGTAGGTGGTGTCGATTGTTGCAACATTTTCTTCAAGAACCGCTGCTGCCGTTATAATTTTAAAAACCGAACCCGGCTCATAGCTGTCGCTGACTATAAAATTTCTCCAGCGCGAATAAAGAAGATTGTTTCTTGCTTTGTTGCGTTCTTCAATCTCTGTATATTCCTCTTCAAGGGACGCTTTTTCATCATCAGAAAGCTGCTGCGGACTGTTAAGGTCATAATTCGGCATGGATGCCATTGCAAGAATCGCTCCCGTATCAACATCCATTACTATTCCGTAAGCACCGACACCTTTGGTGTCAACATAAGCCTGCTCAAGACTATCCTCAAGATATCGCTGAATAACTTCATCAATTGTCAAAACAAGGCTTGTTCCCTGAGTTGCATCATAATATGTTTCAAACTCCTGGCTCATAATATCGCTCTTGCCGTTTTGGGCGGTTATAATTCTGCCGGGAGTGCCCGTAAGCGTTGTGTCATATTTAAGCTCTATTCCGGACCTGCCTATATCATCGGTTCCCGTAAAGCCGATAACGTTTGAAGCCAGCGTTCCGTAAGGATAATATCTCTTAACATCCGGGTCAAGACCAACCGCAGAGCTGTAATATATCTTCTTTTCAACATTTTGCAAAACGCCGTTGTCATTTTCTTCAATTTCGTTATATGTGTAGCACTGAGTTAAAAACTCTGCAATTTTTTCTTTTTCTTCAAGTTCAATCTGTCTTTTAACAACAAGATAAGCATATCCGTTTTTATCAGCCTTATCTTTTATGCTTTCAACCTCTATACCCGTAAGCTCGGAAAGCCTGCGGCAAAGGTCATTTTTGAAATCTTCGTTTTCGATTTTATTAGGCCTTATGTATACCTTCCAAACAGAAGCACTTTTTGCAAGAACGGTTCCGTTTGTGTCATAAATTATTCCTCTTTCGGCGGAAATCTCGGTGTCATGAAGCTGATTTTTCTCCGCCTGCTCTTTATACTGCTCGCTGTCAACAAGCTGAATACGCGCAAGGTTGACCGATGTTATTCCGAAAATTCCGACAGAGAGCAACAAAAAAACCGTTAAAGCTCTGTAAAAAAGCCTGCTCTTCGGAGATAATTTATTCAAAACCGTTTCCCCTTTCCAAAATACAAAATGCTGTCTCAAAATACAGCGCATAAAACCCGAATCCCCGGCGAACAGAGCGCCGAAAATTCCTTTCTGCATCCGTCAAAATTGAGACAGCCTTGACTATATGTATATGCCAATCTGAGCCTTGTGTATGCTAACCGAGAAAAAGGTTAACAAGTTATTTATTCTCAACAGCTTTACCGCCCGCTACAACAACTTCGTCGCCATCCCTGTTTTCGAAGTAGTGTATCTGATAACGTTCAAGCTTTTGCATACCCAAAACAGAGGCCGCATACGCATCAATTTTTTCAAGCGAAACAGTCGAATTAAGCTGCATTACCAGCCTTGTGTTTTCCGCCTGAGCCTCGCTGATTTTAACTTCAATTTCACCGGCTTCCTTTTCAAGCTTAACCAAGCTGACCTTTGATAAAAGAACTGAGCCGAAAAGCAAAATCAAAACCGCAGAAACAAAAAACAGCTTAACAGAACGAAGTGCAGAGGCAACAGCCGCCTTTCGAATCTGAGCAACAGTTGCGGGGTTTTTAGTGTTTTGTCTGCGAGGTTCAGGTCTTTCCCTTTGCGGTGCAGGCTTTAATGCCGGCATGGCATACATGGAAAGGTCATAAGCTTCGCTTCGATTATATTCAGCCATTTCCTCTTTCCTCCTTTCACAATCTGAGCAACAATGTCACAGCCATCAAATTATTTTTTCTGCCGTTCGCAATCTTGCGCTTCGGCTTCTCATATTATCAGAAACTTCGCCGCTGCTCGGAGCAACAGCCTTGAGCACCTTCGCTTGAGGTGTTTTTCCGCAAACACAAACCGGAAAATTCTTGGGGCAGGTGCATCCCTTGCCAAATTCGACAAATTCGCGCTTGATTATTCTGTCTTCCAGCGAATGGAATGTTATAACGCTCAACCTGCCGCCTTTTTTCAGACATCCGAACATATCTTCAACAGCGTGGCCAAGACCGTCAAGCTCACCGTTAACATAAATTCTTATCGCCTGGAAAGTTCGTCTTGCCGGATGGCCGTCTCTCTTTGCCGCAGCAGGCATCGCAGACTTAATTATTTCAGAAAGTTCCAAAGTCGTTTCGATAGGCTTCACAGCACGTTCTCTGACGATTGCTTTCGCAATGGAGGGAGCGAATTTTTCTTCACCGTATTCAAAAATGATTTTTCTTAGTTCATCCTGCGAAAGCGTGTTCACCGCCTGCGCCGCACTCATTCCGTCAAGGCTCATTCGCATATCAAGCGGAGCATCATGATGGAACGAAAAACCTCTTGAAGGCTCATCAAGCTGATGCGAACTGACTCCGAGGTCGGCAAGTATGCCGTCAACACCGTCAATTCCGAGAGATGCAAGAATATTTTTTATATTAAAAAAGTTATCGTGAACAACCGTTACGCAGCCGTACGGAGTTAATCTTTCGGTCAGCGTTTCAATGGCCTGAGGGTCTCTGTCAATCGTTATCAGCCTGCCGCCGTTAAGTCTTTGAGCAATTGCGCTTGAATGGCCGCCACCGCCGCCTGTGCAGTCAACATAAATTCCGTCAGGCTTTATTTCAAGAGAATCGATGCTTTCATTGAAAAGCACGGGAATATGATGAAACGATGAGGATGTTTTCTCTTTCATTGCCCTATCCCCGCTTTAATTGTAGTCCATGGTGCTCAAATCAAAAGCACCTGCACTGTAGCCGGAAGTAAGCTCAACCCAGGTTTCATAGTTCCAAAGCTCAACTCTGTTCATTATTCCGACAACATATACATCTTCATCAAGACCTGCATAGGCTTTAAACTCATCTTTAACTGTTATTCTTCCTGTTTTATCAACAACAGCTTTTTCGACTCTGTTGGCAAGCCATCTTTGAGCAGCAATAAGTTGAGGACCTTCCATCTTTGAGGTGAATTTCTCATTGAAAGCCTGCCAGCTCTCCTCAGACATAAGCAGAAGGCAGGGTTCTTCGTGTATGGATTTCAAAACATAAACCGTGGAACCCAATTTTTCTCTGAACGAAGGAGGTATTGCCATTCTGTTGACCTGGTCAAATTTTCTTATTTCTTTTCCGCAGGTTGAAAAATCCACAAAGCCCTCCTCCTTTCACAAAACGTCTTTTTTCTTATTGAGAACTTTATTCTCTCCTTAAGTCTCCATTTTCACCCTTTGCCACCCTTAAGTACACTAATTATAACTTGAAAGCGAAATAATATCAAGAGTTTTTTCAGAATTTTTTCAATTTTTTTCAACTATTTTATTTTCCGTTTTCAAATTTTCAATTAACTTGAATTCGTGTTGTATTTGCAGACATCGTTAACCACAATATATGGTAAAAAGAAAAAAATCCGCACGGAAAACCGAAACGGATTTTAGAACTATGCGGTTAAAATTAACATATCCTCAGGGCTTATATCGGGTTGTAATGCACAGTTGATAGCAAGAGAAGTCAGTTTTGCGGCTCGTTCAATCATCAAATCAACTTCACGAGGAGTAACCATCATGCTTCCTGCCTGTTCAACAATCAATTCCTCATCCCCTGCAGTTCCTACGCAATCCATTATCAAAGTCGCCGCATCAACAACGGTAGGCACTCCGATTGAAATAACAGGAACTCCGATTGTTTTTTCGCTTATTTCCTTCCTTGAATTGCCGACTCCCGATCCGGGTATTATCCCCGTATTACACATCTGTATTGTTGTGCCAAGTCTTTTAACGTTACGTGCGGCAAGCGCATCAACGGTTATAACAAAATCGGGTTTGAGAGTTTGAACAACACCTTTTATCATTTCTCCGGACTCCGCACCCGTTTCTCCCATAACTCCGGTTGAAAATGCACTTACACTTCTCAGGTTTGAAAGACCTGTCGCCTTAAGCAGCTCACCCTTTATGTGACGCGTTGCAAAAATCATTGAAGCGCACTTGGGGCCGAGTGCGTCCGGTGTTATTCTCATGTTCCCCAAACCTGCCACAAGCACGCTGCCTGTTTTTGGTATTATACGACGGATTTCAGCCAAAACCGATTGCAGACTGTCGTCAATAAACTGAGCATGCTTGGCAAAAGGCGTCACCTCAACGGTAATATAGCGTCCAACAGGCTTGCCCACAGTCTCCTCGCCCTCTGAATTCAGCACATCAATTCGGGTAACCTTTGCTTTTTCAGCTTCAAAACTTTCTATTTCAACTCCGTTAATGGCTTTTTTACCTAAAAATTCGCATCTTTCAAGCGCTAAATCTGTTCTGAAATTCATATTTTCAATTTCCTCTTGATTTTTTTCTCAATATTTAGTATTATTAATTGCAAAACTTTTAAACATTTTTCAAAAACTTCTTGCAATTAGCGAAAAAATGTGATATCATAATCACCTGTATGAAGAAGGAGGTGTCGTTATGCCCAATATTAAGTCAGCAAAAAAGAGAGTTATCGTTAACAAGACCAGAGCTGCAAGAAACAAGTCACGCAATACTGCTCTCAAAACAGCTATCAAAAAGGCTCATGCAGCCGTTGAAGCTAATGCTCCCGAAGCAAATGCGCTTGTAAGAGAGGCTATCAAGAAAGTTGATCAGGCAGCTGCTAAGGGTCTTATCCACAAGAACAATGCTGCTCACAAGAAGTCAGCTCTCGCTCAGCTTATAAAATAAGTTAAGCTGCTAAAAATTAAAAAAGTTTTACTGAATGACCGTGGTTGTAAACTTTTTATGACCACGGTTATTAAGTTATCCAAAGTATTGACAATTTCAAACATTTGGGATATAATTTTTTTGTAAATAAAAGCTTGGGAGGTAATCATTATGGATTGCATCAAAAAGATTCTCAAAATAGTCGGCATCGTTGTTGCTGTTGCAGGCGTTGCTGCAGGAATTTACTTTGCTGTTAAAAAGTTCCTCGATAAGAAGAATCAGGCTGCTGACTGCGAAGAAAACTACGTTTCCTGCTCCTGCTGCGAAGCATAATTTATCTTGCCTTATTTTTCCCCGCCTTTGTTAAAGGCGGGGATTTTTTTAAGATTTTATTAATTCACGTTAATCTGCGTTGACAAAAATCAAAAAATACATATCATTTAAGTTGTGAGACCGCACAGATACAGTCGGATTATTTTTCCTTAGGCTTTGAGAGAAACGATGCAATTAAACCGCACAGTATAGCTGCAGTCACACCTGCGGATGCAGCGGTAAAAGCACCTGTTAATATTCCCCTGACTCCCTGTTCGGCTATCGCTTTTTCGGTTCCCTTTGCCATTGAATATCCGAACCCCGTTAAAGGGACAGTTGCCCCTGCCCCAGCCCATTTTTCCAGCGGCTCATAAAGACCGACTGCAGTGAGCACAACACCCGCAACAACAAACGCAACAAGAATTCGCCCGGGCGTAAGCTTTGTTGTGTCTATAAGAATCTGACCTACAAGGCAGATTGCCCCGCCAACCGCAAACGCTTTGAGCAAGTCAATTAATATTTCCATAGTCACCAATCCGTTCTTTTTTAAATATTATCAGCAGACTATTTCGGAATATTCGTGCTTTTTTTAATTTAGCTATTGACAAAAAGCTCATTTGTTAATAATATTTATATTGTGGTTTCCGGGGGAAAACAAACATCAACAAAAGGAGAAACAGAAATGGTATTTGAAAAAATCAAAAAGATTATCAGCGAACAGCTTGAGGTTGATCAGAGCATTATTTCCGAAAGTTCTTCAATCACAGGTGACCTCGGCGCAGACAGCCTTGACCTTGTTGACCTCGCAATGTCAATTGAGGACGAGTTCGATATCGAGCTTTCTGACGAAGCTCTTGACAAGATTAAGTCAGTCGGCGATCTTGTTGTTTACATCGAAGACAGAATCTAATCAAAATCATTTCAAGGCAGCTTTTGCGGATTTTATCCTCATAAGCTGCTTTTTTCATGCGCATCTTTGACAAGGCTCGATTAATATGATAAAATTTATTTCCGAGGTGATTATTTTGATTATAAAGAACGCTGTTGTTTACGGCAAAGATTTCACACCCGAAAAAACAGATATTGAGATTGAGGGAGAAATAATCAAAACTCTTAAAAAAACGGAAGCTGACGGTCTTGATTTTTCCGGATGTGTTATTTTGCCCGGTTTTATTGACATACATATCCACGGTTGCAACATGGCAGATGCAACCGACGGCAAGAGGGATTCGGTGTTAAAAATGAGCAAATGGCTTGCACAAAACGGAATAACCTCTTTCTGTCCTACAACAATGACACTTTCAAAAGATTTTCTTAAAGAATGCTTCGGCTATATTTCGGATGCTATGGGCAACGAAGAAGGTGCATACATTCACGGAATCAACATGGAAGGCCCGTTTATTGCGCCCGAAAAGAAAGGGGCACAAGCTGCGGAACACATCCTTAATCCGGATTTTGCATTTTTCAGCGAATTAAATGATATATGCCCCATAAAACTGGTTGATATCGCACCCGAAAGACCGAATGCCCATGAATTTATTAAAAAGGCTGCTGATATATGCACGGTTTCTGCAGCTCACACAACAGCCGATTATTCTCAGGGCAAAGCTGCGATTGAATGCGGAATAACACATGCCACCCACTTATATAACGCCATGAATGGCCTTACATCGCGCGAGGCAGGCATGGTTGGAGCAGTTCTTGACAGCGACAATGTTAACGCAGAGCTGATATGCGACGGAATACATATCAGCCCGCCCACGCTCAGAATTACCTTCCGAGCCTTAGGCGAGGACAGAACAGTTGTTATCAGCGATGCCATGATGGCAGCAGGGCTTGAGGACGGTGAGTATTCTCTCGGCGGTCAGCGTGTTATAAAACACGGAGCGGCAAGGCTCGAGGACGGAACTCTCGCAGGAAGCACAACCAATCTTTTTGAAGAATTCCAAAACTTGCTTGATTTCGGAATTCCTTTAAAACAAGCAATAAAATCGGTGACGATTAACCCTGCAAAAGCAATCGGAGCGGATAAATTTACAGGAAGCATCGAAGAGAATAAAAACGCTGACCTGCTTGTTTTATCAGAAGATTTTTCAGAGATAAAAGCTGTGTTTATCAAAGGTAACCGTATTATATAATATAAATATATATATAATATGAAAGTTATCTTGCAATAAATATTTATATTTAAAATTAATATACATTTAAATATGCTGCATATATGCAGTAAAGTAAAAGGGCTTTACAACTTTGCTTTGTAAAGCCCTTTTACTTTCGCACGTGGATAACTCGGTGGAAAAAGTGAATAACTCACGTTTATTTTCTCAAATCAGCATTAAAACAGTAAAGTTTTCCACTTTACACAATTTCAAAATTACAAATTAGAACAAAAATATGCAGTATATACCGCATGCAAATATGAATATTTTTTGCAAGATTTCAAAAAAATCCTTCAAAAATCGGCAAAAAACATCCGACACAAATATGATCTTAACATCTCTGATTTAAACAAAAACGAGTAGTTAAAAGAGAGAAATCCAAAATCTTCCCCCGATAACATATTAAAAAAGCCCCGGCTTCCTTACGAAAGCCGAGGCTTTTGCTTTGTTATAAATTAACCTAATTCAGTTAAATTATGCTGTAATAGTTGAGCTGTGTTCGCCCTGGGTGATTTCGTCAACAAATGTGTAGTGGCTGACAATAGCGCCAACGTCGAGGTTATCAACATGACCGTCATGGTTAGCATCGGCTGCTTCAAACTCAGCTGAACCCATTGCAGAATCGTTATTTGCGTTAAGGGAGATATAAACCTCAATTGCGGAAGCATCCGTGCCGTCGATATTAGCATCGCCGTTGATATCGCCGTAAACAACTGCGTAATATCTGAATGCTTCGGTATCGGTTCCTAAAACGCCTCTGTAATAAGCGCCTGTACCGTAGCCACGGCCGGAACCAACGATATAAAAGCTTGCCTTATTAACAGGGTCATCAACTCTCATACCAACGAGTTCAACAAGATCCATTGTTGCACCAACGAATTCCTCAAGGCCATAAACCTGGCCAACGATACGGTTGTTTGTATCAGACATCTTAACAATGCCTACAACATCTTCTTGTGTGTTTTCAGCCTTCTTTGAAATAAGGCTGGGAACATTTTTGAAGGTAAGAAGACCAATGGCCTGACGAAGAGCAGCAGCCATATTATCAACCTTTGTCTTGTCATCGCCGTCAATTGTTGAGTCATTTCTCAAAGCAAGAGCTTCATCAAGGGTTGAGTCAAGAGTAGTAAGACCGGACTCATAATAACCGAGAAGCGGATCGTAGCTCTTGGAATCGCCAAGAATCTTTTCTGCGATAGCTATATACTCGTCAAGCTGGACCCAATCAGCTTCGCCTTTGAAGGGAGTAAGCTGAAGGAATGCTTTAAGAAGGCCGATATAAGCTTCAGTAACGAAGGACTGTGTAAGTTCGCTTTCATCGAGAAGCTGTGATTTTGCATAGTCTCTGATCGAAACTGCGTAGTCATAAGCATTTCTGAACTTTTCGAAGGAAGCAGATGAGTAAATCTTTCTTACAGTTTCTTTGCCGGTTGTAACATCAATATCGCCGCTGTACTCATAGTTACGTAATTTTGTATCATCGTCCTTATAGGCAGATGCGCTGTGGTTGATAATCCACTCAAGCATAGTTGTGTCAACAACTCTTGCTCTGTTACCGTCTGCCTTTTCGCCTGTTGAGGTTACATAAGCTTCAGCAACTTCATAGCGATAGCTGATGTTATCGATTGCGTTATAAAGGTTATCTCTGTTTTTGTTAAGTGTCTTAATAAACTCAACATAGCTCTTATACATCTGCATCTGGAGCTCCTGAGCATATGTTGTTGTGTCATTAAGCATTGACATACCGTTCTTCAATGATGTATTCTGAGCATCTGTTATGGGTGCTGAAGAGGTAACGTAGCCACCAAGGCTGAAATCAGAGCCAATCTGTCTGAAAGCAACTCTTTCAATGAAGTGACCGGTTGTTCCGTCTTCAAGAACTTCAGTTACATATCTGAATTCATCATTATTGGCAAGCCAAGTGTTGAGCTTGGTTAAATCTTCAGCAGGAAGATTATCCCACTGAACAGAGCCTGCGTTATAATAGATATTGCCTTGCTCGTCGGAGTGCGGAGTGATATCAAACTTAATGCTTTCAATAGCAAGTCTTACAACTGCTTCTGCATCTTCATTTGAAAGACGAACATAGTTTTCTTCGCCATGTTCAAGGGCCAAAGCAAGCTGTTCATACTGATCGGGAGTAAAGTCCTTGACAGTAACTGTTTCTGAGGGTGCTGACCAGCTTTCTTTATAAGTATACTGTGTTGTGCTTGTAGAATTATAATAGGGATACATTGCTTCGGGGATTCCGGGATCACCGTCATAAACATCACTGGCAGTATCAGTTGTAATTACACCGTCATCATTAGCATCATATTTGTTAATTTTCTTAAGCTGAGCATTGACTGAATACATGAGCCAGTCACCGTAAGCCGATGAGAGATCATTCTCAGCAAAGCTTCTGTAGGATGAAGCATATTCCGAACCATCCTTCAGCGCAGTATTAACAGCTGCATAATAATAGCCAACGCTGCCGAAATCTTCATAAGCAAAGAAGCGATGAACGCCGTCTTCATAAGTTACGAAAGGATCGCCTGCTGTACGCTTCTTGGAAAGGTCTGCAAACTGGAAGCCGCCGTAGGTCATCATGTCGCCGCCGACATGCTTGTTGCCGTCTGCATCGGTAAACTCATCCTTTGCATCGTTTGAAAGCACCTGAGAAGTTGCGGTGTCAAGATATGACCAACGAGTCATAACAGTATAAGTATTTGCCGGTTCACCGGTTTCGGAAAGAATTGAAATCGAGTTGCCGGTATTTTCTCTTACATAAGCATCTGAAAGAAGCTCAACAACTTCTTCTGCTTCCTCGGTTGTGTCATAAACACCGTAGATTGTGTTGTTATTCAAGGTTACCTGATAGGTTACGGAAGAAATTGCACCTGAATCATCAATCGTTGCAACACGGATAACCGCTGCATCGCCTGCAACTGCTGCTTCAGCATCTTCAATGTTATCAAATGTTCTCATTTCCGAAGCATTGGTATCTTTGTTGAAATAATCAATATAGGTTTCAAGATCATCAACCTTCCAGGTTGACATGCCGTATGTTCCGCCGGTGAGATATTCCTCATCAAAGGGTCTTACATAATCTGATGAAGCAAGAAGCGGAAGAAGTGTTCCGAGAATCAGTGACTTGTATGTGTTGACACCGTTGAGGAGGCTGTTAAGGAAGAAGGGAAGCGAAGCATCTGTGCTCGGCGAACCGTTAACCTTACATGAAAGGAGTGCATCAAAGCTTGAAATTGTTGTTAAGTTCTGATTTGCAACAACATCGGTTCTTTTTGCGGGAAGAAGCATACCCGTGTCATTGAAAACAACTGCAAGAACGCGGTCAATAACATTGAAGAGAACATTGATGAGAGGATATTTATTAAGCTCTGCATCGGGATCATTGTTAACCGAAAGAAGACCGAGAATTGCCTGAATATCAAACTTAACAAGGTTTGAAAGAAGCCACTCATTGATAAACTGAGTTGAGCTGTTTATATCGGGAAGCCATGATGTGGGGATAAGTGAGAAGAGAGTTGAATCAAGCAAATCATAGATTGCATCGTAGTTCTCATTTTCACCAACAACGTTGTTAAGATAGTTTTCATAGCTGCCGTAAACAGCAATGATATAAGTGTTGAATTCATCCTTCCAAACTGCTGCGGTATCCATTGAACCGTTGTTATCGGAGTCACTACCTGCAAGCATGGGAACATATTCAGATGCGCCCCAAAGGAGGAATTCGCCTGCAAACTTTTCAAGAGTTGTGTCTGTGTCAAGGTTTCTGTCAAGCTTAAGGATTGTGTTAAGATAAGCTGCAAGGTAGGAGCAGCCGATGTTAAGAGCACCGGTGGGAACCTCAACGCTCTTTGTCTTGGGTTTTTGGTTATCATCCAAAAGAGGATTACCATTTTCATCCTTAAGAGGAATTGTTTTCCATGTTGAATAGGGAATGGGGTCAACTGCACTGCCGTCTGTGCCGATAACAACGCTTGCGTTGTTAACCTGCATCTCATGATAAGCGTCAAGACGCTCATAATAGTTGTTCTGCGGAGTTGCGGGAGCAGCAAGAGCAGCAAGACCGTAAGCAAGAACGCTGCACATATCTGTTGTCCACTCGGGGAAGTAGCAACCGTCGATCAAATCGTTAAGAGCCATTTTAACAACAGTTGCATAAACCTGCTCTGTCTTAATTACGAAGTTTGATCTGATGAAATCGGGGTTAACATAGTCAGCACCGTTGGGGTCAGAAATGTTAACATCAGCATCGTTCTCATCAACAGCGCCGTCAAGATATTTGTAGCTGACAGGAACTCTTACATCATCTTCCTCAATATATTCGGTTGCATAAAGAACTTTTCTTGTTTCATAAGTGATGTAGGTTTCATCAACAGCGTCTGCTGCGGTTTCGTCAACAAGCTGACCGTTGGCATTATAATACCAAACAGCATTCATTTCATCTGCCGAATAGGAAAGATGAGCTGAATCTGCGAAAAGACCAAGGCTGGGAAGCATGTTAACAAGAAGACGGATAAGGTCATTAAGAAGGGACATGAAGTTATCCTTAATCTTGATTCCCTGATAGTTGATACCGATGAAAACATCAAGAGCGCCGTCATTGAAGAGCCAATCAACCAAAGCATTGATCTTTGCAACGGGATATGTTTTTTCTTCTTCGGTATAAACGGGATCGGGAGCACCGTTCTGAGTAAGAAGCGATTCAACAAGACCAACAATAAGAGCAAACATCTGGTCTGTCATAAGAGCGGGATCGCCCAAGGGGAATTCCTCAGTTATCTCAACGCCGACTGCATCGCAAAGAATTTCGCTGAGCATGGGGCCGAGCATACCGTCAAGAAGGCCGCTGATAAGGTTTGAAACGAACTGATAGGTGTTCATTGTGTAAGCTTTTTCATTATCATCAATAACACCGTTGCAGTTGCGGTCTGCCTCAAAGGTTCCGCGTGCAGTAGTGATATCAGCACCGCCGGGCAACTTGCTAAGCTTTTCGCCGATGAGAGCCTTGAAGTCTGCGCCGAGAATTGAATTTGCGCCTGTTTCGGGAGTTGAGCCTGTGCCTGTGATGAGAGCCATGTTAACAACGTCCTGAATTGCGCTGTCAAGAGTTTTGCCTTCGGGGAGTGCAGTTGCTTCACTGTCTACAAGAAGTGAATAGAGCATGTTCTTAAGGAAAATATCAAGATTATCAAGGTCGAGGCCTTCCACCATATCTTCGATAAGATCGGGAAGCAAGTCGCCCCAATAGAATGTGCCGGCAACAACTTCGGTAAGGAAGGGAACAAGGTGGCCGATCCAGTTAACAATCATTTCGAGAACTTCTTTATCGTTGGAGTTAACTCTTGTTATTTGGTTATTAAGAACACCGTAGGTCTTAACATGATCAAGAAGATCGCCGAACAAATTAAAGCTGAAAAGCTTTGTGATGTTATTAATGTTTTTTGGTGTGCTGTCATCCTGGAGACAGGTGAGAACACCGTAAAGGCTGGTAATAACACCGTCAATGCTTCTGAGGTCGATATCGCCGTTGGGTGAACCGGCGCTGTTCAAATAATCATCCATGTTCAAACCGGCAATAAATCCCAAAACACCGTCGGTAAAAATATTAAGCTTCATACCGCTGACGATAGGAACATCTTTAAGAAGGCCGTTTACCAAGTTGTTGAGTTCATCAATGGTGATTTTGATGTTGAGATCTGCAAGAAGATCCTCGAGCATATCAAGAATCCAGCCACAGCCCTGTTCATAGGTGAAGTAATAGAGTGTTCTGGTTTCTGTGGGAGTGTGGTAGTCATTACTGGGCGTTCTGTAAGCATAAGTGGGAACGCAGGCAGCGGAGAAAATCATCACTGCGGCCAGCAAAACCGCCAAAAGTCGTTTTGCCTTTTTCATATTTGCACCTCCATAAAATATAAAACGCTTTCGCGCCGAGGCTTTTGCGAAGCCTCTGTTACGGGCATTTGACCAATACCCTAATTTACAATAGTTACTTTATAAGGGAGATGTTGCATTCTCCCTGCAATTTTTTGAACATTTAGTAAATATTTTGTGAACAAATTATGAACTCGTTAGCTTTTTGTGTAAGTTTTACAAACACTTTGCAATGCTATTGTGCATTTTTAACAACGCAAATCAGTTCCTTCAAGTTATCAATCAACGGCACATTTGCCGCTTTCAGCCTGTCAGGATGCTCATGGCCGCTTGTTAAAAGCACACAATCCGCACCTAATTCAGCAGCCATTTCGGCATCATGCATAAGGTCACCAATAACAAGCACTCTTCCCTTTTGAGCACCTCTTTTTTGAAGATATTCTGCCGCTCTGTCAATTTTGGAACCGGCAAAATAATCCCCTGCGCCGAGCACGGCATCAAAGAAATCAAATACCCCGTATTTTCTGGCATTCAGGCACAGCTGCTCATTATTTGACGAAGAAACAATAGCCTGTTTTAATCCGTTATTTTCAAAGAATTCAAGAGCTTCAACCGCCCCTTCGGTCAGCGAGCAGCTCTCAAGGTGGCGAAGATAGCCTTCATTATACTGTTTTATTATTATTGAATAGTCTTCTTTATCCATATCAAAAACTTTTTCATAGAATTTGATAATCGGAACTCCGATGCATTCTTTATAATAAACATTATTAATATGTGCTTTCCCTCGCAATTCGAGCATATCGTTAACACTTGCCAAAGATGCTCCGATATCATTGAGCAATGTGCCGTTCCAATCCCAAATAATATGTGTATATTTCAGCATTCGGACTCCTTTTTTATTGATATTTATTAATAATTTTGTTAATATAATAACGGTGATTATATGAGTACTTTCGAAAAAATATATGAGGTTGTTAAAAAAATTCCTTGCGGAAAAGTCTGCACATACGGCCATATCGCCGCAATGGCAGGGAATCCGCACTGGTCAAGAGTTGTGGGCTACGCCCTGCATGTTAATCCGGAACCCGGCACTATCCCCTGCCACAGAGTTGTTACAAGGAATGGCGAGGTTTCAAAAGCGTTCGCTTTCGGCGGCGAAAACATGCAGCGGTTGATGCTTGCCGAAGAAGGCATTGAATTCCTTGAAGACGGCACAGTTGACCTGAAACGCTTCATTTGGCTAGGGGAATAATATCATAATCCAAGCTTTTGCTGAAGCTCAATAATTTCCATGAGTTCAAGGCTGACCGCCTTCATATATTCCAACATTTTCTCATCACGGGCAAGATAACGGGCCGTTTTTCTGACTTCCTTAATAAAAGAAGGGTCAAGCGGCTCGTTTTTTCGCGCCAAAGGGCACATGTTGGCACGCGGGTCATAAACAACCTCAACTTTCAGTTCACCGTCAGCTTCATAAACCAACGGAAAAAGCGGAAAAATACGGCATGCAAGCGGTCTTTCTGCCCTGTCACATTCTCCTGAGCAAATAACCATGGGATAGCCGTAGTTCCCCTCGGTTTCGCATACTTCAAAGCCCTCTTTGCCATCAAACAATTCTTCTTCATAGGGGTAAAGCCACATGCCTTGACAGTCGCCACGGCAACAAAGTCCGTCGCAGAGTCTGCCGCAGTTATAAAAGCCGAGCGGTGTTTTGTGATAAAGCCGCTCATAAGCATTCTTTAAAAGTTCATTCATAATGTCAGCATCCTTTCAGCAAACGCCTGAAGCGAGAAATCACACAAAGTTTTTGGATGATTCAGATATTTTCGCAAAACAGCTCTTGCATTTTCTCTGTTTTCAACGGAATTATCTCCGAGAAGCGAAAGAGAGGTTTTGATTACATCAAGCGCAATAAACTGCTTTTCCGCCCAAGGGCGAAGCTCCGAAATCAAAGCTGTGTCAAGGATTTCGAGCTGTTCACAGCATTTTTCGAGCCTTTCGGTATATTCTGCCATCACTATAAAAGCTCCGCTCATGTCACCGGCAAAAAGCCTTTGCTGTGCATCGTTAAGCGCGGCATTAAGCATAGGCGAATTCTCAACCTTAAGGCAAGAGGTCAGCAGATTATCAAAAAACGGCATCAAAAGCTCCTTTTTCTCTTTTCCGAGAACAATTTCACAGGCTTTATTCCATGACTCAAAGCCTTTATATGCAAGAGGATTCCACAAATAGTCACAAACAGTAAGTAAAGGTATAACACTTGACGCCGCATATTCCATAACATTGGAAATAACGCCTTCGGAATAGCGGAACAAATCGCTATCTCTGCCGCTGATATAGCCCAAATGCATCTCATTATACATTTCCGCATCGTTAACCGGGAAGTTATCCCAGTAAAGCGGCTTATGGTTGGTTGAATTTTCAAAAACGATTGCTTCTTTAACAGTCAGCTCCTGAGAACAGATATTTTTACCTGTCCAGAAAAGGCTGACGTCCGAAGAAATTCCTTTGCCAAGCTTTGATACATAATATTCCTCACCCGTGCCGTGATAAACAAGCGGGCAGACGGTAAGTGAGCATGTCTTATCAATATTTTTCAAAAAAGCATAAAATTTATTGATAAGATATATGTGTGCATTGACCGCCTCACCGTCAAAAACAGCTTTGTCCTCTTCAAAATAAAGATTTTCAGGAATATCGTCAACCAACAAGCCAAAATTTCTGATTCCTATGTCGTAAAGTTGTTTAACTTTACAAGCAAGTTTATCAAAATGTGTTTCGGAAGAATATACCATGCTCAGTCCGGGCGCAATACAGAAATGAAAATCAACAAAATTTTTGCGGCAAATTTCTGCAATTTCTGAAAGCTGCGCAAGCTCCTTTTCAGGATATAATTCATCCCATTTATCCCTGTGATAAGGATCATCTTTCGGGGCATAATAGTATGTGTTCATACCGCTAAATGCCATTTTTTCTATCATAAATCTGCGCACATCATGAGGCCAAGGTTTGCCGTAAAACCCTTCTATATAGCCCCTTTTGGCAAACATAGGATAGTCCTCAACCGTGCCGACGGGAAAGCTTTCATCCAAACTCATCGCTATTATTCTGTTAAGCGCTCTGAAAAGCGACTTTTTTCCCGATACTGTAACGGTGAGCTGCATTCCGTTTTCACATTTTTCAGCAGCGATAAAGTATTTTTCATCGGTCAGGCGATATGCCTCATCAATATATTCCGTTCTGATTGTGTTTTCTTTAACAGTATTTATGTAAAGTGTTTCGCCTTTACGGTTAAGCTGCATTTTCTTGTTGCAGATATTTTGAGAATATTCGCTTTCATATCCGCTAAAAACGATTTCAGAGGGTGAGAAATTAACCCATTCGCTTATATTAACCTTTTGAAAAGCAGGATAAATCATAACGACTTAATCTCCTTCTTATATTTTGCGATATACGCATTGTTAATCTCATCGCCGCCGTCAACATTGCTGCTGGAGAACACCTCGGGAGTATAGCCGTCCGAAACCATCAGTTCAACCGCTCTTGCCTCAATTGCATTAAGAATTGCCGCACCCGCAGCGGTTGATGTGGGCGCAACATTTCTGTTAATCTCCCTTATTTCTATTGATGCATCGCCGTGGCAGCCGCAGTTATCAATTACTATTGAACCAAGCTCAAACAGCTTTTTGCCGCTTGAATGCCTTGATGCGCCCTGCATCGTGTGTTCCATATTGGTTATAACAACCGTTTTTACTCCCCTCTGCTTTGCAATCAGAGCAAGATCAATTGCAACGCCGTTCCTGCCTGAATTGGAAAACAAAAAAAGGATATCGTTTTGTTTAATTGAATGATGGTCAAAAAGAATTTCGCCGTAGCCTTCAAGACGTTCAAGCTCTGTGCTTTTTGCAGCACTTTCATGAAGCATCAAAGAGGATTCGAGAATGGGGTTAACATTAACCAGACCGCCCGCACGGTAAAATATCTCCTCAGCAAGAATATGGGAATGTCCTGTGCCGAAGGTGTGCACTCTTCCGCCGTTTTCGAGGGTATCCGCAACGGCTCTTGCCGCCTTTTCTATGTTTTCGAGCTGCTCCGACATAATACGGGCGAGTATTTTCTGCAGATTATCAAAATATTCAATGGATTTAGACATATTACCCTCCAAAACAGTTATTTTATTTCATTCTAAACGTTATGAACACAAATATCAAGTTTTTTTGAAAATAACTTTATTTTTATTACCTTGTATGTTATACTTTTATAAATTGGAAGAAAGGTGTATTTTATGAAACGAAGAAGCGGAATTTTGATGCATATTTCCTCACTCTACGGAGAGTATTCCATCGGCACATTCGGAAAAAATGCATTTGAATTTATAGATTTTCTTGTTGATTCGGGTTTTTCTGTGTGGCAGGTTTTGCCTTTCACCGTTACCGATGAATACAATTCCCCTTACAAATCATTTTCAGCATTCGGCGGCAACCCTT
This sequence comes from Acutalibacteraceae bacterium, assembly GCA_045589815.1. Lineage (GTDB taxonomy): Bacteria > Bacillota > Clostridia > Oscillospirales > Acutalibacteraceae > CAG-177. Next base: position 42,046 of record JAZNPT010000055.1, on the reverse strand, counting down.
ATTTCATAGATCCTGAAAAGCTGTTTGATGACAGACTTATCACGGCAGAAGATTTGGAAGGATGCAAGCAGAAAACCCCGTATTCCTGCGAATTCGAAAGGCTTGCAAAAGAACGAATGCCTCTTCTGAAAAAGGCATATAAAAATTTCAAAAATCATCAAGCTGTTGAAGAATTTATTGCTTCGCATCCCAGAATTGAGGCATTCTGCAGGTTCATGACCCTCAGAGAGCAAAACAATTGCAAACCGTGGCAGGAATGGAAAAACGAAGAAATAACAGATTTTGAAACACTCGGCACTTGGCAATTCATTCAATATGAATTTTTCACTCAATGGGCAAAAATCAAAGATTATGCAAACTCAAAAGGAATCAGCATAATCGGCGATATTCCCATTTATGTTTCGGACGACAGCTGCGACGTTTGGGAAAATCGCGGACTTTTTGACATTGATGAAAAAGGCTATCCTTCAATGGTGGCAGGCGTTCCGCCTGATTATTTTGCCGAGGACGGCCAGCTTTGGGGAAATCCTCTCTATGCTTGGGACGAAATGAAAAAGGATGGCTTTGCATGGTGGAAAGAGAGAATCGACCACGCACTTAACATGTTTGACGGTGTGAGAATTGACCATTTCAGGGCAATTGAATCCTATTGGGCAGTTGACGCAAACGAAACAACAGCAAGAAACGGCAAATGGCTCAAAGGTCCCGGTATTGAATTCATCAACGCAATAAAAGCGGGTCATGAAGATAAGCTGATTATCGCCGAAGATTTAGGCGATATTACTGACGAAGTGCGTGAGTTGGTTGAAGAAAGCGGATTCCCCGGAATGCGCGTTTTCCAATTCGGTTTCCTTGACAGCGGCGACAGCATTCACATGCCTCACAACTATATTCCAAACTCGGTTGCATATTCGGGAACACACGATAATAACACTCTTTTCGGCTTTCTGTGGGAAAGCAGCGATGAGGTTCGCAACAGAGCGTTGGAATACTGCGGCTTTGGCGGCGGTGACTGGGGCGGCGCAAGCCCGCTGTTTTTAAGAGCAATATTCGCAAGCGTAAGCGACCTTGCAATAATACCGATTCAGGATTTTCTGATGTACGGCTCCGACACAAGAATAAACACACCCGGCGTTGCAAAGGGCAATTGGAGCTACAGAGTAACCAAAGAGCAGCTCATGAACGCCGATAAAGGATTTTTTAAATCATTAAACAGAATTTATAAAAGGTAACGGAAATGAAGAATTTTTTTGAAATAAGTGAAAAAGTACAGATTGCAAGCAACTCCGCTCTGGAAAAGGCGAGAGAAAAATTTGCAGAAATTGAAGATATAACCGAATACAATCAGCAAAAGGTGCTTGCGGCATTTATCAACAACAGAGTCAGCGAAGCTGATTTTGCCGGCTCAACCGGCTACGGCTACGGCGACACGGGCAGAGAAAAGCTTGACAGAATCTATGCCGATATTTTCGGCGCAGAGGATGCGATAGTCCGCCACAGCTTCACCTGCGGCACTCACACCCTTGCCGTTGCTCTTTTCGGGATTCTGCGCCCGGGCGACACAATGCTCTGCGTCACGGGAACTCCCTATGACACAATTCACAGCGTTATCGGTATCAGCGGTGACGGCATGGGTTCTCTTAAAGATTTCGGAGTAAAATATGCACAGGTTGACCTTGATGAAAACGGCAAACCTGACCTTGCGGCGATTGAAGAGGCTCTTAAAACAAATCCGAAGATGGTTTATATCCAGCGTTCGAGAGGCTACAGCCTGCGTCCGAGCCTTTCCGTTAAGGAAATCGGCGAAATAGCTCAGCTTGTGCATTCAAAATGCGATGCGGTTGTTATGGTTGACAATTGCTACGGCGAGCTTGTTGAAAAAGCAGAGCCTACCGAGGTCGGGGCCGACCTTATGGCAGGTTCTCTTATTAAAAATGCCGGCGGTTCAATTGCAAGAACCGGCGGCTACATAGCAGGAAAAAAAGAGCTTGTTGAGCTTTGCGCTTACAGAGCCACCACTCCCGGACTCGGCAAAGAGGTTGGCTGCACACTCGGCGAAAACAGAAACATGTTTATGGGCATTTTCCATGCTCCTCATGTTGTTGGTGAATCGCTCAAAGCTGCAGTTTTTGCCGCTGCTCTGTTTGAAAACTTTGGTTTTGAGGTTACACCTTCAAGCAATGAAAGCCGACACGACATTATTCAGGCCCTTTGCCTTGAGAATTCAGAAAGGCTTGTTGAATTCTGCCGAGGAATTCAAAGCGGCGCTCCCGTTGATTCTTATGTTTCACCCGAACCTTGGGATATGCCCGGCTACGACAGCAAGGTTATCATGGCGGCAGGCGCATTCATACTCGGCTCATCAATTGAGCTGTCTGCAGATGCACCTCTGCGTGAACCTTATGCGGTCTGGATGCAGGGCGGCATAAACTTCCATTCAGCCAAAACGGCAATAATGCTGGCGGCTGAAAAACTCTGCCAAAAGGGGCTGATTTGACGTGGAATATAAAGGTATTACCCGTGACGATTTGTTTCGCCTTGCGGACAACCGTTTCAGAAACTCCAAAGCATACTATGAAGAAAACAAAGAAATTATAAAAAGCACAGTAACGGTTCCCATGCGTCAATTGGCGGGAATAATCGGAGAAGAGCTTCTTACCGTTGATCCGATGCTTAACACAATCCCTACAAAAATGGTTTCGCGCATTCGCCGCGACACAAGATACACCAAGGATAAATCGCTTTATCGCGAAAATATGTGGATAATGTTCATGCGTCCGAAGCATGAATGGCACGGATATCCCTGCTTCTGGTTTGAGGTTACTCCCGTTAATTATTCGTTAGGTATCGGTTTTTACGGAGATGAACCGGGTCTGTTGGAAGCATTCAGAAAAGCCCTGCGGGAAAAACCCAATGAATTCAAAAAGGCAGCTCAGAAATGCGAAAAAACAGGCTCTGTTATGTTTAAAAACAGTTATAAAAGGCCATTCCCCGGCTGCCCCGAAGGGCTTGAAAAATATTATAATCTCAAAGATGTCGGTTTTATAAAATTTTCTGATAATCTTGATGATCTTGCCGACGAAACCATTATCGGCATTCTGAGGGACACTTATAAAGCATATACACCGATGTATAAATTCTTGCTCAGCGTTTCGGATGAATATTTCTCAAAGGAGGAATAAAATGGATTTTTCAAAATTTAAAAGCGGCAGCGACATAAGAGGCTATGCTCTCGGAGATGAATCAAATCAACTCTATATGAGCGATGAAATGGTTATGAGAGTTTCTGCGGCCTTTCTTTTGTGGCTTAAGAAAAAAGCAGGCAAAGAAAAGCTTTATGTTTCGGTTGGTCATGACAGCCGTCTTTCAGCTGAAAGAATCAAAAACGCAGTTATAAAGGCTCTTGTTTCAAACGGGGCAAGCGTTGCCGACTGCGGCCTTTCTTCAACCCCCGCCATGTTTATGACAACCGTTGAAATGGGCTGTGATGCTGCGGTGCAAATCACGGCAAGCCATCACCCCAAAGACAGAAACGGCCTCAAGTTTTTCACCCGTGAGGGCGGACTTGACGGCGCCGATATTGCCGATATTCTTGCAGCTGCATCAGAAACCGAAAATCCTGTCGGAAACGAAAGCGGAGAATGCGTACCCTGCAGCTTTATGAAACGCTATTCGGAAATGCTTCGCGAAATGATAATCGCAGGCGTTGATGACAAAGCAGACAAACAACATCCTCTTAAAGGAATGAAAATAGTCGTGGATGCAGGTAACGGCGTGGGCGGATTCTATGCACACGATGTTCTTAAACCTCTTGGCGCCGATATAAGCGGCAGTCTTTATCTTGACCCTGACGGCAGCTTCCCGAACCACGCTCCGAACCCCGAAAACGCAGAAGCCATGGACTGCATTTCCAAAGCAACAATTGCGGCAAATGCAGACTTCGGAATAATATTTGATACCGATGTTGACAGAGCGGCATGCGTTGGCAGAGGAGGTCTTGAAATTAATCGCAACAGACTGGTTGCTCTTGCCTCAAAAATCGCTTTGAATGCCTGCCCCGGCGGAACAATCGTTACAGACAGCGTAACCTCCGACGGTCTTGCGGAATTCATTGCAGAAAACGGCGGAACTCACCTGCGGTTCAAGCGCGGCTACCGCAACGTTATCAACAAGCAAATCGAGCTTGAAAAAAGCGGCATCAAATGCCCTCTTGCAATGGAAACCTCGGGTCATGCAGCATTTGCGGAAAACTATTATCTTGATGACGGTGCATACCTCATCACAAAACTTATAATTGAGGCTGCCGCCCTTGCCAAAAACGGAAAGAGCCTTGATAATCTGATTGAAACTCTTCGTGAACCTGTTGAAGAAAAAGAGCTTCGTTTTAAAATTCTTTGCGATGATTTTCGTCCCGAGGGAGAAAAAATTATTTCGCTTTTTGAAAACGCAGCAAAAGAAAAATACGGATGGAATGCCGCAACTGATAATCATGAGGGAATCAGAATCAAAACAGATAATTCCTGCGGAAACGGCTGGTTTCTTATCCGCCTGAGCGTTCATGACCCCATAATCGTTCTCAATTCCGAAAGCGATGAGGCCGGCGGAATAATGAAAATGTGCAAAGATATTTACGGCATCATTTCTGCTGCAGAAAATCTTGATAAGCTTGATATATCGGCATTAACCGATTATATAAAATAAGGAGGAATAAAAAATGATTGACAAGATAATCAGCGCTTTTTTTGCTTTGGTAACGGCAATCCTTTCGCTGTTCTACACCCCGACACCCGTAACTCCGGTGAACCCCGCAAAAATTCCCGAAGCCGGCAAATCGCAGGCTGTTACCATCATGAGTTACAACGTTTATATTAAAGGTACAGGTGAAAAATCACCTGAAAACAGAACCGATGAAGTTGTTGCAAACATTAAAAAATACGACCCCGATTCTTTTGGTCTTCAGGAAGCAGACGAAGGCTGGATGGAGCGTCTGCCCGCTGAACTTTCGGAATATGCTTATGTGGGAATAGGCAGAAACTCAAACGATGGCGGCGGAGAAGCAAGTCCTGTTTTCTATAAGAAAGATAAATATGAGTTGCTTGATTACGGCACATTCTGGCTGTCAAAAACTCCCGAAAAAGCCTCAAAGGCATGGGATGCAATGTTCAAGAGAATCTGCACATATGCCATACTTAAAGATAAGCAAACAGGATTCACTTACGCTCATTTCAATGCCCATTTTGACCACATGGGTGTTATTGCAAGGAGCGAATCTGTTGCTGTTGTAACCAAAAAAATCGCAGAAATTGCACCGAATATCCCCGTTGTTTTTTCAGGCGACTTCAATGATGAGGAAGGCGGAGATGCATATAACCGCGTGCTTGAAAGCGGCTTCAAAGACACCAAAAAACTCGCTTTGACTGCCGATAATTGCGCAACATATCACGGATATTCCGAACTGCTTGAAAAGCCGCTTCCCATCGACTATATATTTGTCAATGCATTCTGTTCGGAGGTTAAAAGCTACATGGTTGACACAGAGAAAATCAACGGAATTTTCCCTTCAGACCATCATCCGGTTATTTCAAAAATGACACTCATTAACGGCTAAAGGAGATTTAATATGTATTTTAAAATAATGCAAAAAATTGTTGCGTTTTTTATTTCTGTTATCGCAATGTTCGGCACTCAAACCCCTGCAGAAGAAATAAAGCCCACCCTTCCCCTTGTCAATGTTAATCCCAACGCCATTGCGCAGCAAGCCGCAACGCAGGATGTCAGAATTATTACATACAATGTTAAAATAAGCGGCGACGGCTTAAGGGCGGTTGAAAAGAGAATTCCGCTCATTGCCGACGAAATCAAAGAATACACTCCCGACTCCTTCGGCTTGCAGGAAGCCGATAAAAAATGGGTTGAAGGAGTTGCCGCAGAGCTTGCCGACTATTCTCATATCGAAAAATACAGAGAAGACGGCATTGAAAAGGGCGAAGCAAGCGCAATTTTCTATCTTAAAGATAAATATACTCTCGTTGACAGCGGCCATTTCTGGCTTTCCGAAACACCCGACAAGCCCTCTTTCGGATGGGATGCAGCTTGTGAAAGAGTAACTTCATGGGCAATTCTCAAAAACAAAGAAACAGGCTTTATATACGCTCATTTCAACACACACCTTGACCATGTTGGCGGCACGGCGCAAGCGGAATCCGTTGCCCTTATCACAGCAAAAATCGCTGAAATCGCTCCCGATATCCCTGTTGTTCTTACAGGCGATTTCAACTTCAGCGAAGGCTGCGGCAACTATAACAACTTGCTTTCCTGCGGGCTTAAGGACACAAAATACCTTGCTGAGAAATACGACGATCACGCAACATATCACGGCTATCACGTTATTATGCCCGACACAAAACCCATCGATTATGTTTTTGTTAACGGCTATGTTTCTTCTGTCAAGTCCAGCATTATTGATTCAGATACAGTAAGGCATATTTTGGCATCAGACCACTTCCCCATCATCGTTGATATGACACTCTTTAACGGAGGAAACAAATAATGTATCGTGTAATGTCATTTAACCTGCTGTGTGCAGGCAGAAAACACCGAAAATGGCAAAAAAGAGCTCCGCTTGTTTATCAAATCATCCGTGAAACCAACCCTGATTCATTCGGCGTTCAGGAAGCACACTGGGAATGGATGAAAAAGCTAATCAAAAATCTGCCTGAATATGCCTATGTCGGTGTTGGCAGAGATGACGGAAAAAAGAAAGGGGAATTTTCCGCTGTTTTTTATAAAAAAGATAAGTTCACTGCAAGCGAAAGCGGCAATTTCTGGCTTTCTGAAACGCCCGAAAAACCGGGTAAGGGGTGGGATGCAGCCTGCATCCGAGTTGCAACCTTTGTTAAGCTGACCGATAAAGAAAACGGCAAATCCTATGTTCATTTCAACACTCACCTTGATCATGTCGGCAGGCAGGCGCAAATCAACGGTGTTAAGATGATTCAGGAAAAAGCAGCCTCCTTCGGCAGTGTTCCCGTTGTGTGCACGGGTGACTTTAATGTTTTTCAGGATTCCGATTGCTATAACACAATGGTCAGCGGCAATATGTCTGACGCCAGAAAGCTTGCCCCGGATACAGATGACTGCTTCACCTTCCACGGCTTCAGGCCTGAAGAAATCCGTGAAATAATCGATTTTGTTTTTGTTGATGAAGCAACTGTTAAACCTGCTAAATTCAAAGTTGTCAACAAAATGATAAACGGAGAATATTATTCAGACCATTTCGCTGTATATTCTGACATTGAAATAATTTAATTTTTACCGTTTTTCGCTTTTTGTAACATATTTTGTAACACCAAGAGCCAATTTTATTGACACATTCCAATCAAAATGTTAATATTTTATTAATACTTAATTGCAGGAGGATAAACAAATGGATCTTAAGAAAATTATCAATCAAAAAGACAAAGCCGCAAAATACATTGTTGATGAAATCACTCATGTTATTAAAACATGCGGCAAAAGAGACCCCGGCTCAGAGGGCGAAAAAAAATCCTGCGAATATATGGCAGAGGTTCTGAAAAATGACTGCGGATGCAATGATGTTAAAGTTGAAAGCTATGAAGTTGCCCCCCGCGCCTTCTATGGTTGGATTTATTTCACCGTAACCTTTGCAATTCTCGGTGCAATTCTGTTTCCGTTTGCTCCCATTATTTCAATTCCGCTGCTTATTGCGGGTTTTGCAATTGTTCTTATTCAGTTCGGTGTATACAAAAAACTTCTCGACCCGATTTTCCCCAAGAAAACAAGCCACAATGTAACAGCCATCAAAAAATGCACCGGTGAAACCAAGAGAAGAATTATCTTTAACGGCCATCCCGATGCAACATGGGAGTGGCCCGTCAACTATGCACTCGGCGGAGTCGGCTTTGAAGGCCATGCAATTATTGTTATCGGTGCTGCGCTTTTTTATCTTGTTCTTTCAATTATTTATGTTGCAAAAAACGGAATAACTTTCGGTATGCCTGATACCTCTGATCCTCTTGTTAAGGCAGGTCTTTGGGGACTTGTAACCCTCCCCTTCTCAATCGGCCTTTATTTCATGGTCAACTATCGCAGAGTTGTTGATGGCGCAAACGATAATCTTTCCGGCTGCTATATGGGTATTGCCGTTCTTAAGTTCCTTAAGGATGAAGGCATTGAGCTTGAAAACACCGAAATCGGTGTTGTTCTTACCGGTTCTGAAGAAATCGGCCTTCGCGGTGCAAAAGCCTGGGCAGAAACACATAAAGGCGAGTTTGAAGATGTTCCTACCTTCATCTACTCATACGACACTATCAACGAGCCTAAATATCTTATGGTAAACTACCGTGACCTTAACGGCACCGTCAAAGCTGATAAAGATGCCTGCGATTTGTTTATGGAAGCGGCAAAAGAAATCGGAATACCCTGCAAAAAAGGCATGGTTCCTCCCCTCGGAGGCGCAACCGATTCCGCAGGTTTTGCTCAGGGCGGCTTCCGCGCTGCCGGCATTACAGGCCTTAACCACAAGCTTGAGCGTTACTATCACACAAGACTTGATACATACACAAACATGAACGAGCAAGGACTTGCAAACTGCTTTGCCGCAAGCATTAAAACCCTTGAAATGTTTGATAACGGCGCAAAACAATAACACTTTATTGGGCAAAGATTACAAATCTTTGCCCTTTATTTTTATAAAAATTACAATTGACCGTTTATTATTATATTTGTTATAATTGTAACAGCAATTTCCAAAAACAATTTCGGGAGATGATTTTTCTATGAAAATCGCAAAAAAAATGCTGGCATTGCTTCTTGCTGGACTGATGGCTTTCGGTGTTTCTCCCGCCTTCGCAGCAGAAATCGAAACCAACCAAGCAAAGAAAAACTATATAATCGAAAGTCCCTATGAAGACATCAATTGGGATGCCTGGGAGGATTACAAAACCCAGCTGCATTGCCACACAACCGCCAGTGACGGTTTCCTCACTATCGAGGAATTTTGTAAAATGCACTACGCTCTTGATTTTGAGATAGTTGCTCTTACCGACCACGGCACACTCAACAGAGGCTGGAATATTGTGCCGGAAACAGTCCCTCTCATGCGTTTAATAAAAAAAGAACGCACAAAAATGGCTGATATTGTTCCTATCCCCGAAGATGAATATAAAGCTTATCTCAACGGCACACACGCAGGCAGAAGCTTTCTTACTTCTGCAGGCGATACCCTCACCCGCACCAGCACCAACGGCATGCTCGATGTTCCTCTAGGAATCGAGCTCAACATGGCAACACCCATTGCTGACTGCCATCTGACAGGCTATTGGGCAGAATACGGTCAGGGCCTTGCCGGCGTTTTCGGTGACTATGAAACTCCCACTAAAGGAGTTAAGGAAGCCGGAGGAATATCATTCCTTTCACACGTTGGTGAATATGTTTATACCGACAAGGATTCCGAAAAACACGTAGGCAAAAAAGTTGACGAATACTATGTTAACAAATTTGCCCGTCTTTTCCTTGACAACGCAGGTTCGTCGCTCGGAATGGGCATAAACAGCGCAACGGATGCTCACACACGCTGTGACCGCATTCTTTATGACCAGATTCTTCAAAAAACCATTCCCTACGGCGTTGTTCCTTGGGGCAACACTTTTGCGGATTCCCACAGTGAAACCTCTATTAACGATGCCTACACAATGAGTTGGATGCCCGAACTTACGCTTGATGCTTTCCGTAAATGCCTTGAAAACGGTCAATTCTTCTCAATCTCCCATTTCTCAAACGGTGTTGAGCTTAACGGAATGAAAGAAATGCCCGGATTTGTTGAGCAGGATGTTTATGATACCAAGGCTTACTGGCTTGACAATACTCCCAATGTTACAAGAATGGATATTGACCAGGATGCTGACACCATCACCGTTGAAGGCGTAAACGCAAACATTATTACATGGGTTTCAAACGGCGAAGTCATTAAGAGAGAAAGCTTTGAAAACGGCAAAGCAACACTTGACCTTCACAACGACGAATTTCTTGCCGAGCCTTATATGTTTGTCAGATTCTATCTCTCCGGCGATAACGGCATCTGCTATTCACAGCCCCTCGTTCTCAACGTTGAAGGTGAAACATTCGAAAAGGTTGAAGTGCCCGAAACTCACGATATTTCAACATTTCTCCGCGGACTTGTAACCGTTGTTGACGCATTTTTCTTCAGACTTAATCCTATTATTTGGATATTCAAATACTTCGCTTTGGGTTATAACCCCATCACTCTTGAACGTCTTTTCAATCCGTTCTAATTCCTAAGCAAAACGGGTGTGCCGCTTGGCACACCCGTTAATTTTTATTTATTATACGCTTTCTCTGTATTTCTTTCTTGCATATCTGAAAACAATGTAAGCAACACAGATTGCAGCAAAAATACCGATATAAAGCGCATATTTTCTGGCTTCCGGAGTCATTTCCTCTCCGTCATCGGAAACCGCCTGTGAGTCCTCTCCGCCAAAGAAAAGCGCATAATTGCCTGAACCGGAAGATGGAACATGATTCTTAACATCATCCCAGAGAGAACTCATGAGAGAAAGAATCTCGGGGTCAAGATTAAGGAAAAGCTGGGTTTTGAATTTACCTTCTTCAGGATAAAGAATTTCATCCTGGTAGAAAGAGTATTCGGGGTTCTGATAAACCTCGGTATGCGGGCTTGCATAGCAGATATATTCTGCATTTGCAAGTGCCACATCAGGCTCCAGAAGGAAATCAATATAAAGCTCTGCCGCCAGCTTGTTTTTTGCGCCTTTAAGGATGCATGCACCGTCAACAAAGAAATTAACACCTTCCTTGGGATAAACAAAAGCAAGGTCAGGATTATTTTCCTGCATGGTAAGGAAATCGCCTGCATAGTAAGGTGCAAGGGCAGCTTCACCGGATTCCATTTTAAGGAATATTTCGTCATTTACATAAGCCGGATTAACATTTTTCTGCTCCTTAAGAAGCTCGGAAGCAACTCTCCATGAAACCGGAGACTCATTGTTGAAATCCATACCGAGAACGCTTTGAGCAATCGCAAAAGCATCCCTCGGATTGTTAATCATAAGAATGCTTCCCTTATAATTCTCATCCCAGAGTGCAGTCCAGCTGTCGGGATCCTTATCAACCATTTTTGTGTTGTAAATAAGGCCCACCATACCGACCGTATAAGGCACGGAATATATGTTTTGAGGGTCATGGGCAAGATTCTTGTACTGATTCGGAATATATTTATAATTCGGAATGTTTGAAAAATCAATAGGCTGAAGCATATCTTCCGCAATCATTCGCTCAATCATATAATCCGACGGAATAACAATATCATAGGAAACTCCGCCGCTTTTTAATTTGGAATACATTACTTCATTGTTATCATAGGTATCATAAACAACATCTATGCCGTATTTTTCTTCAAATGCGGCATTAACATCCAGAGTGCCGTCAGCGCCGTCAGAAATGTATTCGCCCCAGTTATAAACATAGAGTGTTGTTCCTCTGAGGGCATCTATTTCACTCTTATCTGCGGCAAAAGCAAAAGCACAGGGCATGAGAGCGATTGCGAGCGCCAAAAGCGCACAAACTGTTTTTTTCAATAAAAGTCACTCCTTGTGGAAAAACTTTTCATTTTTTCTTTGACTTTTGTTCGCTCTTAACCTGAGCAACATTATAGAGAATAAGAAGCAAAAGAATGCTTACAAAAATCAAAGCGGAAAGTGCATACATATCCGGCTTGACCCTCTTTTTGGTCATTGAAAAAATAGCGATGGGAAGAGTCTGGAAGCCGGGTCCGCTGGTAAAATAGCTGATAATAAAATCATCAAGCGAAAGAGTGAATGCCGTAATCATACCCGTTATTATGCCGGGCATAATGGATGGCAAAACCACCTTGAAGAACGCCATGGCCGGCCTGCAGCCGAGATCCTGCGCCGCTTCGGCAAGGTTTCTGTCTGTTTGACGAAGCTTGGGTAAAACATTAAGAATTATATATGGCAAATTGAATGTAACATGAGCGATAAGCAGGGTGCCAAAGCCCAGAACAGCATCAATATTGACAAGCCTGCCAACAAAAACAAACAAAAGCATCATTGAAATGCCGGTAACAATTTCAGGATTCATCATCGGGATATTTGTAACCGCCATAATGCTTGAACGAGCAACACCTTTTTTGTATTTATCAATTCCGACTGCAGCCGCCGTGCCGAGCACAGTTGCAATCAGCGAAGAACTGACAGCCAAAATAAGCGTATTATAAAGCGCTCTGAGGGTGGCTTCATCTTCAAGCAAAACCTTATACCACTCAAGCGAAAAGCCCGAAAACACGCTTGTGCTGCTGGTTGAATTGAACGAAAAAACTATCATAACGATAATCGGCGCATAGAGGAATGCAAAAACAAGGGCGGTATAGATTTTTGAAGCAATTTTCATATAACCATCCCCTCCTCGTCGCCCGAAAAGCGGTTCATAACCGCCATGCAGATAAGAATAAGAACCATGAGAACAAGCGAAAGCGAAGCGCCGAGATTATAATTATAGCTCTGCTGGAACTGCCTTTCAATAACATCGCCTATCAAATCGAAGGAACCGCCGCCGAGCTTCTGGGAAATATAAAATGTGCTGACTGACGGAACAAAAACCATTGTAATGCCCGAAACGATGCCCGGCATGCTCATGGGGATTATGCATTTTCTGATAACGGTCAACCTGTTTCCGCCTAAATCCTGACACGCTTCAACCATGCTGCGGTCAAGCTTTGCCATAACGGAATAAATCGGCATAATCATATAGGGCAAAAAGTTATAAACCATACCCAGAATAACCGCACCTGAAGTGTTTATCATGTGAATAGGGTCGATTCCGAGCTTGCCGAGAAAGCTGTTGATAATGCCCGTATCCTGCAAAAGCGCCATCCATGAATAAGTTCGGATAAGAAAACTCATCCACATCGGCAGCATAACAAGCATAACGAGTGTTCGCTGAACCTTTTCTGTTTTCTGCGAAATAATATATGCAATCGGGAAAGCAATCAAAAGGCATATAATTGTTGCAACAATTCCGAACCATATTGAACGCAGAAAAGTGGGTGCATATTTGCTCAAAGCCTCAATATTATCAAAAGTGAAGCTACCCGAAGCATCGGTGAACGAGTAATAGACAACAAAAATCAGCGGCGCAACAATAAAAAGCACCGACCAAACAATATAAGGTGAGGCAACGAGCTTTGATTTTAAAGAAGAACGGCTGCTCATTCCTCCACCTCCTCCTCGGCATTGGAAAGTTCATCAAACTCCTCGCTGAAAGAGCTGTAATCTCCGTAAATACCCGAATACTCGGATTTTTTCATTATGTGAATAGCATCCGGCTCAATAAACAGACCGATTTTTGCGCCCTCCGGCTGATAATCGGTTGTTTGAATCATCCATTTGAATCCGCCGATGTCAACAATAATTTCAAAGTGAACCCCTTTAAAGGTCACGGAAGTAACAACACCGCAAAGCATGCCGTTTTCAGGTGCAACAACATCAACATCCTCAGGGCGCACAACAACATCAACCGCCTCATTTTTGCCGAAGCCCTTATCAAGGCACTCAAAACGGTGACCTGAAAAATCAACAAGGCAGTCATCAATCATAACGCCGTCAAGAATATTGCTTTCACCGATAAAATCAGCAACAAAAGCGTTTTTAGGCTCGTTATATATATCAAGAGGTGTTCCGATTTGCTGAATAACGCCGCCATCCATAACAACAACGGTATCAGACATTGAAAGAGCCTCTTCCTGATCATGGGTAACATATATAAACGTTATTCCGAGCCTTTGCTGAATATTTTTAAGCTCAATCTGCATATCCTTGCGAAGCTTCAAATCAAGAGCACCGAGAGGCTCATCAAGCAACAAAACTCTGGGCTTAACAGCCAAAGCCCTTGCAATTGCAACACGCTGCTGCTGGCCGCCTGAAAGAGAATTTATGTTGCGTTTATTAAAGCCCGTCAGATTAACAAGAGCGAGCATTTCTTCAACAGTTTCTTTTATCTGCTTTTCGGGAACCTTTTTTATTCTTAATCCGAAAGCAACGTTCTCATAAACGTTGAGATGAGGAAAAAGTGCATAACGCTGAAAAATAGTGTTAACCTGCCTTTTATGAGGAGGAACACTATTAATCTTCTTTCCCTCAAAAATAACCTCTCCTTCGTCGGGTTCAATAAAACCGGCGATGATTCTGAGCGTTGTGGTTTTGCCGCAGCCCGAGGGACCGAGAAAGGTTATGAACTCCTTATCGCGAATGTAGAGGTTTAGATTTTTAAGAACCTGATTGTTTCCGAAAGCAACGGAAATATTTTTTAAATCAATTATCGCATTTTTTTCCAATTATGCAGCCCCTCTCTGCCTTTAACGCAGTAACCTGCGAAACGGCTTATTATATAAGATAAAATATAGAGCAAAAACTTGCAAATGTCAACAATTTTTTTAACAAATTCGTGAAAATCCTGTTTCGGTCAGGATTTTTTAAATATTTTACTTTAATTTTCTCTTAAATACTCCGATTTGCTCTGATTTCCTAGCTTTTTTATTTTTTATTCCAAGCTGATGAATTTATAACAAAAAACAGGATAACCCCGTTTCTTTCAGGCAATACTGTTATTGCCATTAAATGTATCGGGGTGATTTTTTGCAATTCAACAAGGTTGAAATCTGCGGAGTTAACACATCGAAATTAAAAGTTCTTAAAGAAAGCGAAAAAATGGAGCTGCTTAAAAAGGCGCGTGCAGGCGATAAAAAAGCACGTGATGAGCTTGTGACGGGTAATTTGCGGCTTGTTTTGAGTGTTATCCAGCGTTTTTCAAACAGGGGAGAAAATCCTGACGACCTTTTTCAAGTTGGCTGCATTGGGCTCATAAAAGCCATTGATAACTTTGACTTGAATCTTGACGTGCGGTTCAGCACCTATGCCTGCCCTATGATTATTGGTGAAGTCAGGCGGCATCTGCGCGACAATAATCCCGTCAGAGTCAGCCGTTCCGTAAGGGATACAGCATATCATGCAATGCAGATAAGAGAAAGGCTGATAAACGAGCTTGAACGAGATCCAACTCCCGAAGAAATCGCACAGGAGCTTGGTATTGACAAAGAAAGTGTTGTTATTGCGCTTGATGCAATTGTTGAGCCCATCTCGCTGAACGAGCCGGTTTATTCCGACGGCGGCGACACAATCTATGTTATGGACCAAATAGGCGACACCGAAACGGACGAAAGTTGGCTTGAAGAAATACTTTTGAAGCAAGCCATAAAAGACCTGAACTCCAGAGAAAAAAAGATACTCTTTCTTCGTTTTATGCAAGGAAAAACGCAAATGGAGGTTGCTAACGAAATCGGAATTTCACAAGCTCAGGTTTCAAGGCTTGAAAAGGGAGCAATAAAACGAATAAAAGAAAACAACAAGGCATAAAAAAAGGCGGTCATCCCGACCGCCTTTAATTTATTATTTCTCAATAACATAGGTTGCGTAAGCAAGCATCTCACCGCGAAGAAAATCAACCGCATTGAATACAATCTTATCCTCATAAGCGGTAACTATCATTCCCTCCGAAGAACGCATGTAATGCTCTGTTGTGTCATCCAAATCTGCCTTTGTTCTTCTGGGAGATGATACGCTTGAAACATGAATCATGGTTGCATATTCACCGCCGTAATTAGCGATGTTAAGGTTCGGATTAATCTCCTGCATATCATAAGCCCAATGTGAATGGCCGTTAAAATAAACAACATTTTCGTATTTATCCATCATTCCTCTGAAACGAACTTCATCAGCACAGCCTGAAGTGAATGAAAGGTTATAATGGTGCCCCTTATTGTTGAGAAGATTACCCTCGCCCATTTTGGGTTCTTCGCCTTCAACCGGATTATTGAGGAATGTGTGGAAGAAAAGATAAACTGTTTTATCCTTATATTTTTCAAGCTGAACCTCAAGCCAGTCAAGCTGGTCATCCGTCAAAATACGGCTGTTTGCTTCGCCATAATCCCAGGCATACTGTGAAAGAAAAATGAACACATCCCCGTTCGCAGCTTCGGGCGCATAGACAAAATCCATTCCGTTTGCTGCAACGTCAACAACACCGTCAGCCTTTTTCTCGCCGTAAACACCGGTATTCATAAGCTCCTGCCAGTTTTCTTTTGTAAAATACTCGCTGACATCGTGATTGCCGGTGCATGTATAAACAGGGAAATTATAGTTTGAAGCTATGCTGTTATATTTTTCAAAGGCATCTCTTTCTCCGTCAGCAGAAATATCTCCCGAAATTCCGACAATCTCAACGTCAAACTGCTCTATAAAATTCAAAGCATTGGGGAATGTCAGGCAAGCATCATCGCCGCTGAGGGAACCGTTATATCTGTTAAAATGAACATCGCTGAGTGCACCGAATGTGTATGCCTTTTCGCCGTAATCCGCAAGCTTTGTATCAGGAATTTCCATTTCGCCCGCAAGAACATTACATCTGTAGGCAAGAACTGTTTCAGCGTCTTCGGGAATTGCCGTAAACTCCTGAATTTTCAGGCTGCCCTCTCCGCCAGAAACATCAACAGTTGCAAACTCACTGTAATAAGCATTATAATCGCCAACTTCAACAAAAAGCTTTTCGCCCTCACCATTGCCCCAGTAAAGGTCGTATTCACCGTTCATTGAAGCGGTAACGGTAACCTCGCCGGCCGCAGAACCGGCCTCTTCATTGGCAAAAGCATACTCAATTTGCGCTGAGTTATCCATAAACGGAAGCGAAACCGAAATGCTGTTGAATGCAACAACAATCGGCATAACCATTGTAAAGAACATTGCTGAAATTTTTGTAAGAATACCAAGCATTTAAATTCCTCCTTTAGATTTGAATTACATCAACGCAACCGACATTGCAAGCAATATCTGGGCCGGATAATATGTTGAAAGCTCAATTGTAACCAAAACATTTTTTCTCTTGACAGGAGTAAAATAGAGAAAAGCGAGGCATGTGTCGCTGATAAAGAACAAGCAGGAGCCGATAAACGAAAGCCACCATGCAGGATTTGGATCGGACACAAGCAACACCGCAGAGGCCGAAATCTTATAAGCCAAAGCTCCGTAATAAACACTCATAATTATCCAAAGCTTTGCATCCACCTTCATTTTCAGAACCTTTATCATGACAAGCGCAACCAAAAAGCCTGCAATGCCAAAAAGCAATGCCGCCAAATTGAAACCGCTAATCGAAAGAAAGGCTGACAAAAAGAAAACATGGCCAATCAAAAAATAAAGGGTTCCCAGCGGGATAAGCTTTCCTCTGAAAGTAGGAGCGACTTCTTTTATGCCAAGCAAAACATCGCCGAAAAATCCAAAAAACAAAGCAAAGCATACAAGGCAGAAATAATATGTATTTTGCGGATTCATGCAATACCCTACAATGGCAACCGAAATGAAACCGAAGCTTGCCATAAATTTGCACATCATGCCTTCAAAAGCTTTTCCCTTTCGGCGAAAAGCAACACAACCGACAGCAAAAACAACAGTAATCAGAGCCAAAACGTAGCAAATCGGTGACATAAAATTCCTCCCTATTCTTTTTCAAATATCGCCCACCTGCCGACAGCGGAAAATCCGATTTGATTATAGAATTCAAGAAGTCCGTCATTTCTGCAAAAAAGAAAAACTTCCTTTTCGGATTTTTTCTCGGCAAGCATTCCGACAAGTGCTGAAGCATAACCCTTGCCCCTTGAATCTGGAGACGTTGCAACTGCACCGAGTAAAACACTTTTTCTCCCTTCAAACAAGGCGAATGCGCATGCTTTCGGAACATCGTTTTCTTCAATAGCCGCAAGAGAAGCCGTTCCTTTGTTAAGCCTTGCGCAAACATCAGCAAGAAATGAGCCGTAATTACCAAGCTCAAAGCCGCACAAGCAAAGCAAATCATATATTTGACGTTTGTCGCAGTCATCAACAATATCGGTTTCTTTTATCCTTGCACCGCCGTTATATTTGACTGTGTAAGATGTTTTTTGAGGCTTAAAACCAAGCTTTGTAATGCATTGTTCCGAACAGGTCAGGCTGTCAAAGCCCGCTGCATTAACAAAAGCTGAAAGCTCCTCAAAATCGGCATCTTCGCAAGCACAGACAGTCATGTTGCCGTCTACTCTGCTTACGGCGGCAGTATGCAGTCTGTCTGATTTTTGAACCCAAAACAGCGCAAAGCTCTGCTCTGCGCCGTAGGTATTAAAAAGTGCGGTTATCCTTGCCGCATAAGGGTCTGCAGGCAAAAAATCAAGCTCTTCTGAGCATTTGCAAAGGCTTACCATGCGGCAAACTCCTCCGCCATCGCTTTAATCAGACGCAAACTTTCCTGCGCATCGCTGTATTTTATAACGCAGCCGGGAGAATGAAGATAACGGCAGGGAATCGAAACAGTCAGCACCTTAACGCCGCTGCGGCTTTTATGAATAGCCCCCGCATCATTACCGCCCGCAACCATTGTTTTAGGCTGGCATGCTATCCCCTCTCTTTGGGCAACCTCAAAAGCCTTATCAAAAAGCTTGCGGTCATAAAGCGTGCTTCGGTCCATAAAAGAAACCGCACCGCCGCTGCCGCAAAGGCAAACTCTTTTTTCATCCTTCACGCCTGAAATATCAGCCGCCGTCGTTGTTTCAACAACAATTGCATAGTCGGGCGCAACGGTGAATGCCGATGTTTGCGCCCCTCTTGTGCCGATTTCTTCCTGCACACTGAAGGAAAACCATGTATCATATTCAAGGTCGCTTTTTATCATTTCAATCAATATTGCGCAACCGGCTCTGTCATCAAGAGCTTTTGCCTTGATAAAGCCGTCACCAAACTCAACAAAATCGCTTGCAAACCAAGCGGAATCCCCGAGCCTGACATATTGCTGCGCTTCTTCTTTGCTTTTTGCGCCGATATCAATATAAAGGTCATCCAGTTTTGGTATATCAGCCTCCGCATCCTTCTCAACAAGATGAACAGGCTTGATGCCGATGACACCGTTAACCGCCTTATCGCCGACTTTAACGGTTCTGCCAATCATGACGCGTGTGTCAATGCCGCCAACCTTAACAAATTTCAAATATCCGTCAGAAGTGATTGCTGTTATTATAAGCCCCACTTCGTCCATGTGCGCATCAAGCATAACCTTGTTTTTGGCAGGCTTTCTGCCTTTTTTGAACACAATAAGATTCCCGAGCGGGTCAACGCTGTATTCAGCATAATCTTTGATTTGAGAAACTATATATTCACGAACGGCATTTTCTCTGCCTGAAATTCCCGAAAGGGTGCAAAGTTCTCTGATTAATTCAAGCATTCGAGCCGCTCCTTTCGACTATATATTCAGCCATCAGTATTGCCGTATTTTCAATATCCTCAAGGTCGCATACCTCTGCTGCTGTATGCATATTTCTAAGCGGGACAGACAAGAGTGCGGTTTTAACACCCTTGCCGGCAACCTGTATCTGGTCGCAGTTGGTTCCTGTTTTGCCTCCCATTACCTCGGCTTGATTCTTGATATTCTTATTCTCTGCAATTTCGGACAGCTTTCTGCTCATTCCGTAATCAAGAGAAGGACCGTAGCCAATCATTGTTCCGCCGCCGAGCTCGGCATATTTTTCACTGCTTACTCCGGGTGCTGATGCAAAACTGACATCAACAGCAATTGCTTCATCTGCATCGGCAGCAAAAGCGCCGGCCTGAGCGCCGCTGCCGCCCGTTTCCTCCTGAACGGAGAACATAACGCTGATTTTGCAGTTAAGCTCCCCGGCCTTCAATATTTCAAGGCATCTGAGAACTGCCGCAACACCCGCTCTGTTATCAACGGAAGGCGAGCTTATACGGTTGCCGAGCAATCTTGAAAAATTGCCGTTAAAGGTGATTCTGTCGCCCGGTGACACAAGTTCTCTCGCTTCATCGCTGCTCAAGCCTATATCAACGGCAATATCATCAAAGCCCTTGGCTTTGTTTGCTTCCTCGGGCTTTGAAAGGTGAGGCGGCGTTGAAGTGATAACCCCGAAAAGCTTTTCTTTGCCGTGAACGGTAACCTCTGCCGCCGCAAGAACTCGAATATCCGCACCGCCGCATTTGGCAACTTTTAAAAAGCCGACTTCATCAATCGCAGTCACAACAAGACCGATCTGGTCAAGGTGGGCATCAAGCAAAATATGAACATCGCCGCTGCCGATTGAGCCCGTTACGCTTCCGAGTGCATCAATTTGAACGGGCATATATTTTCCAAGCAACTCGGCCGCAACCTTTGCAGCTTCATTTTCTGCACCCGAAACTCCGTTTGCCGCACAAAGCCTTTCAAGCAGGGCAGAAACTTCGGAATAATCTGTCATAATTCAATACCTCACGGTTATCAGATAACTTTAATTCCGCCTTCGGGACGGATATTAAGAACATAGCAGGATTTCTCGCCGAATACGGCGCAAATTCTCGACTTGAATTCTTCAAGAAGCTCCATGGGAACAAAAGCCTGAATCGTTCCCGCAAAGCCGCCGCCGTGAACTCTCCATGCGCCTTTGCCAATCAAAACATCCTGGCATATTGCAAGCGCAACGCTCACGGGCTGATTTTCGGGAGCACGGCATGTGTAAACATTCTGATTATACATACAGGAAGAAAATCCGCTTTCAATCACGAGTGTCTTAAATGCATCGAAATTGCCGCATTTAAGTGCCTCAGCCTGCTTGGCAACTCTGTCATTCTCATTATAAAAATGCATTGCACGAAGAACTGCTCTGTCGCCTGCCACATCGCGGATAACGGAAATATTCTTTTCAAATTCAGCTCTGTCAACATCGCGGAGAACGCCTTTGCCGAACTTTGCGGCAACCGCTTCCATTTCGCCGCGTACAGCAGCATACTCGTCGGTTAAATCGGAGTGGTCTCCACCCGTATCAACTATGCAGAGAGCATGGCGGCTTGAACCGAAGTCAAAATCAAGCTTCTCAATAACAGGAACTGCAGGATCATTGAAATCAATCTTTACAAATCCGCCCACGGAGCATGCCATCTGGTCCATGAGTCCGCATGGCTTGCCGAAATATTCGTTTTCAGCAAACTGAGCTATCTGAGCAATTTCAACCGCACTGATTCTGCCGTCATTATAAAGGTGATTAAGCATTGTTCCGAGAAGAACTTCAAATGCTGCAGACGAAGACAGACCCGAGCCGGAAAGAACATCCGAAGCTGTTGCGGCATCAAAACCGCCGATATTATACCCCCTGTTTTTAAAACCTGCGCAAACGCCCCTTACAAGAGCGGCAGACTTGCCTCTTTCGGCAGGCATAACACCGAGGTCACTCAAATCAACAACGTCCATTTTGTAGCCCTCGGACTTAACTCTGACAATATTTTCGCCGTTAACGCTTGCTGCGGCAACCGCATCAAGATTAACGCTCGCCGCAAGGACGCAGCCATGGTTGTGGTCGGTATGATTACCGCCAACCTCTGTTCTTCCCGGTGCACTGAACATGGCAACCTCTCTGTCAGCACCGAAAAGCTCTTCAAAATTTGAAACAATTCTGATATAACGTTCTTTTTGAGCAGCTATATCCTCACTTTTATAGTTTTTTGCAAAAGCCTCTTCATATTCGGCACCTGCAAGCTTTTCTTTTAAAGCTGTTGTCTTAATCATTTTCGGCAATTCCTTTCTTTTGAAGTTTATTTATTTTCCTTTTCTTTGCATATTCAATTGATTTTTCAACCGTTGCCCAAACTCCGTTAACAGACAAAACGGATACACCGGAAAGAAACAGCAGCACGGATATCGGCAACAGGAACCCTGATGACAGCGGGTCAAAAACATTGCGTCCTACAAAAGTAAACGATATCAGCTTCGGCATGAATCCTATCACCGAAAGCAAAATGAATTTTTTATAGCCAAAGTTAAACGAACCGTAGATTCCGGATATGCTGTTAATCGGCATGCAGGGAATCATCCTAAGAGCAATAAGCAAAGCAGGATTTCCCTTTCCGTCCTGACAAATAAGATTCCTGAGTTTTTCTGTTTTGGATATAACCTTCCATGCATTGCCTGCGCCGAAACGCCTGCCCCAAAAATATCGGATTGTCAGCAAAACGGAAAAGCCGAGAACGTTGACGGGAATGGCAAGATACATCGGAAGCACAACACCCGTTAAAAAGCAAACCGTGGATGTTGCATAGATGGGAAAGAAGCTTTTAACTGCAAAAAGCATCAATATTGCGGCTATGAACTGCCACGCCTTGTCAAGATGGGCGATAAAATCTTCAAGCTCGGCAAGCCTCACCTTGGCATGCGAATACCATCGCCACAATTCCTCAAACTGAAGCGAAAACAAAAGCACTGCAACGGCAAGCGACAGCGCTATCAATATTAATCCGCTGAAAAGCAGGAGTTTTTTTTGCTTTTTTCTTGTTTCCAAAAGCTCACCGTTTCCTATGTTATTTTTCCTAACACCTTATTTTATATTATTATTCTTTTCGGGTCAATAAGAAAACCAAATATTTTGATGTTTTATTTTTTGCGTTTTATGTTATAATATTAAATATATTTGCAGAATACGGAGGAAATCAGATGAAAATATGCGTGCTTGACGGTTTCACAACCAACCCCGGTGACCTTTCATGGGATTGGCTTAAGGAGCTTGGAGACTGCAATATTTATGACCGCACTCCCGAAGAGCTTGTTGCGCAGCGTACGGAAGGCTGCGAAATTGTTATAACCAACAAAACTCCGCTCAGAAAAGAGCTTCTTGAATCTTTAACAAATCTGAAATATATCGGTCTTCTCAGCACAGGCTACAACATTGTTGATTGGGAGTTCTGCCGTAAAAAAGGCATTCCTGTTTGCAACATTCCGTCTTACAGCACATCGGCCGTTGCTCAGCTTGTTTTTGCCTTAATTCTTGAGCATACAAATGCAGTTGCCGCTCACAGCCAATCCGTTCATTCGGGCGAATGGAGCGCATCTAAAGATTTTTGCTATTGGAAAACAAATCTCACAGAACTCAACGGTAAAACACTCGGAATAATAGGCTTCGGAAAAATCGGCAAAGCTGTTGCAAAAATCGCAAACGCTTTTGGAATGAACGTTATTGCCAACACAAACCATCCGTCGGAATATGAAAATGTTGAATTCTGCGAAAAGGACGAGTTGCTTAAAAAAAGCGATTTCGTCAGCCTGCATTGTCCTCTTACCCCGGCAACGCATGGCATGGTCAATGCTGAATTTCTTTCAAAAATGAAAAAATCCGCTGTTCTTATCAACACTTCAAGAGGGCAGGTTGTTGACGAAAATGCGCTTGCCGATGCACTCAAAAACGGCGTAATTGCGGGAGCGGGTCTTGATGTGCTTGAAACCGAGCCTCCGAAAGCCGACTGCCCCCTTTTCGGCCTTGAAAACTGCTATATTACCCCTCACATTGCATGGGCAGGCTTTGAAACAAGGGAAAGACTTATGGGAATTTGCCGAGAAAACGTAAACGCTTTTCTGAACGGCTCTCCTATCAATATTGTCTATTAAAAGGCTTGATATAATAATTTCTATATGATATAATATAGGTTAGTCCAAAATGGAGGAAGTATAAAATGATAATATCTCAAACTCCCGTGAGAATGTCATTTTTTGGCGGCGGAACTGATTTTCCGGAATTTTTTAATGAACATTCAGGTGCGGTTATTTCAACAACCTTCAACAAATATTGCCATGTGAATGTCCGCCCCCTGCCGCCCTCAATGTTTGACTACAAAACATATCTTTCCTATGCACGAATCGAAAAAGTTAATTCCGTTGATGAAATACAGCATCCTGCAATCAGGAATGCCATGAAATGGCTCGGACTCGATAATGTTTGCCTGAACTATGATGCTGACCTGCCGGCAAAAACAGGGCTGGGAACAAGCAGCGCTTTTTCCGTTGGCATGCTCAACGCTTTATATACCATGCAAGGAATAATAAAAACAAAACGTGAGCTTGCCGACGATGCAATACACCTTGAACGCGTGCTCTGCAATGAGGCCGGCGGAATTCAGGATCAAATAGCCGCAGCTTTCGGCGGCTTCAACCGCATTGACTTTGGCGAAAAAGGATATTCGGTCAAGCCTCTTGAAATTGAACCGATAAAAAAGCAGGAGCTTAATGAAAATCTTATGCTTTTCTTTACGGGTCTTTCCCGTTTTTCTTTTCAAATCCAAAAAACAACCAAGCTCATGCTTCCTCAAAAGACTGCAGAGCTTCTTGAAATATTAAAAATGGTTGACGAGGCAGAAAAAATTCTTGTTGAACCTTCACGTTCTCTCGATGATTTCGGGTTGATGCTCAACGAAACATGGAAGCTCAAACGCAGCATCAGCCATGAAATATCAACAGATTTAATCGATGAACTGTATTATAAAGCACTAAAAGCAGGCGCTCTCGGCGGCAAGCTTCTCGGAGCCGGCGGCGGCGGATGCCTTTTGTTCTATGTTCCCAAAGAGAAACAACAGTCCGTCAGGGCGGCTCTTTCAGGGATGCTTGAAGTTGAATTCAAGTTTGAAAATGAAGGAACAAAAATTATTTGCAACAATTGACAATGGGGTAAAAAATGATAAAAATTATCAAACCGGATTTTATTTTTGAAGATGAACGGGGCGCTCTTGTTCAGCTTATACATGAAGGCTACCGCCAGATAAACGTTGTAACCTCAAAAGCAGGTTTTGAACGCGGAAACCATTTTCACAGACTCAACCGTGAGGGCTTTTATGTTGTTGACGGAGCATTCACTCTTGAGGCAAGCCTTAACGGTCAAAAAGAAACTTATGAGTTCAAAAAAGGCGATATGTTCATCATTGAGCCTAATGTTCTGCACAGCTTTATCTACCATGAGGATTCAATCCTTGTTGCTTTTTATGACAAAGGCGTTGAACTGCCCGACGGCACAAAGGATATCATTGCGGAGGCACAGAAATAATGGAAGCAATAGTTCTTGCAGGCGGTTTCGGCACAAGGCTCAAAGGCTGCGTTGATAACCTTCCGAAGCCTTTGGCTCCGATAGGCGAAAAACCTTTTTTGAACTATCTTCTTGACTATCTTTATGCCAACGGAGCTCACCGCATAATAATATCAACCGGCTTTATGGCTCAAACCGTTGAAAACACAATCGGAAGGGCTTACCGCGGCATGACTGTTGACTATTGCAAAGAGGAAACCCCTCTCGGAACGGGCGGAGCAATAAAAAAAGCCCTCGGAATGTGCAAAAGTGAAACCGCCGTTGTTGTTAACGGCGACAGCTTCTTTGACGTTGATTTGTTTGAAATGAAAAAATTTCATGACAGTTCCGATAACCCGATAACTCTTGCAGCAAGAAACGTTGTTAATGCCGAAAATTCAGGCTTTATCAAAGCTGAAAACGGAAAGCTTTGCGGCTTCCGCGAAAAAGGAGTCAAGGCTTCGGGTCTTATCAACGGCGGAATATATTTTATTAAAAAGAATACTCTTGACGGCATAACAGAAGAAAAATTTTCATTTGAAAAGCAAGTTCTTGAAAGCGATTACTGCTCCGTTGGGGTTTTTGAGAGCAACGGATATTTTATAGATATCGGGATTCCCGAAAACTACCGGAAAGCTCAGGCCGAAAAAGAACACCTTAATACCAAAAGAACCAGAAAAGCCGTTTTTCTTGACAGAGACGGCACAATAAACATTGACAAATGTCATCTTTTCCGCTCTGATGATTTTGAATTTCTTCCAAATGCGGACAAGGCCATTGCAACCATCAAAGAAAACGGATATCTTGCAATCGTGGTCACAAATCAGGCGGGCATTGCAAAAAATCTCTATAAAATCAGCGATGCGGAAGCGCTTCACGATTTCATCAACAGCGAGCTTCGCCGCATGCACGGCATTATTGCCGACGGATATTACTATTGCCCTCATCATCCGCAAGCAATTATCGATGAATACCGTGCGGATTGCACATGCCGCAAACCGCAGCCCGGTCTTATTTTAAAGGCCGTTTCCGATTTTGCCGATATAGGAATAGAAATCGACCTTAAAAATTCGTTTATGCTCGGAAACAGAATGTCCGACATCCTTGCAGGCACAAATGCAGGTGTCGGCCAAAACATACTTATCGGCTCAGACGAGCCGGAGGCGGCCGAATCAGCTTCGGCTCACTATGATACTCTTTTTAAATTTTCGCAAGAATTAAAGCAGGTGTTTTAGTTTGAAAAACGTTTATTTTGTTCAGGTGGGATTTGCTTTTGACAAATCCGTTTATCTGCCTTATGCAACAGGAACAATTGTTGCTTATTGCAGAAAACAGCCTGATATCGCAGCAGAATATGATTTCAAGGAGATTATTTTCCGCAGAGACAGCATTGAAAACATTGTCAGCGGCATGGAATCCCCTTATATTGCTGCGTTTTCAACTTATGTATGGAACGTTGAATTCAACAAAGCTCTTGCGAAAGCGGTTAAAGAAAAATATCCCGAATGCATCATCGTTTTTGGCGGCCACAGCGTATCCGAGCGCATGGAATTTCTTCAAAATGAATACATTGACATTCTTACTCTCGGTGAGGGTGAAGAAGTAACCGCAGCTCTTTTGAGGGCATTAAGGGACGGCTCAAACCTTAATGAATGCCGTGGAATTGCTTTTAAGGACGGTTGCGGAAATAAAATTCTCACCGAAGCCAACTGCCCCGAATCTGTTGAGAACTATCCTTCGCCTTATTTGGAAGGCGTTTTTGATTCAATCATAGAAAAAAATCCCGATACGATGTTTGACACAATCATCGAAACCAACCGCGGATGCCCTTACAACTGCGCTTATTGCGACTGGAGCAACCATAAAAAGCTCAGACTCTTTCCGATGGAAAAGGTTAAGGGCGAAATCAAGTGGCTTTCTGAACACAAAATAGAATACTGCTTCTGCGCCGACTCAAACTTCGGAATGTTTGAACGCGACGAAGAGATTGCCGAATATATAGTTGAGCTTAACAAAAAGAACGGCTTTCCGAAAGTTTTCAGACCGTGTTATGAAAAAAACAGTGCGGAAAGAGTTTTCAGAATTTCTCAAAAGCTTAACTCCAGAGGTCTTGATAAAGGCGCAACCATGGCTTACCAGACACTTTGCGATGATGCTCTGAAAAATATTAACCGCAAGAACCTGACTATGGAGCATTTTTCAGGGCTGATGTCCGATTATACCAACGCAAATATCCCCACCTACTCCGAGCTCATTCTCGGCCTACCCGGCGAAACAGCAGAAAGCTTTTGCCAGGGTCTTTGCAAGCTTCTGCGTGCGGGTCAACATAATTCCATCAGCGTTTATTACTGCGAGCTGCTGCCAAATGCCCCGATGTGCAAACCCGAATACATGGAAAAATATAAAATCGAACCCATGAAGGTTCAGTTCAATCATATTCATTCTGCGAGCGGCAAAAAGGATTCAATCCCCGAATATTCATATCTTGTCCGTTCAACCAGCACTCTTTCGCGTGACGGCTGGGTTTATGCAAATCTGTTTTCAATTTGCCTGCAGTGCTTCCACAGCCTCGGGCTTCTCAGATATTTTGCAATATATGCTTATCATTCACTCGGCATTGACTATTATGATTTTTACACAGGTTTGCTGAACTTCTGCCTTGAAGATGCCGGGCTTATCGGCAAGCTTTTCCGTGAAATCAAGAAAAAGCTTGACGGTTCACTTGAAGGCGAATGGAATCACAGCAATCCAGTTTTCGGCAATGTCACCTGGTTCTTTGAAGAGGGACTTTTCCTTGAAATTCTCTATAATTTCGAAAAGCTTGAAGAACTTATAGAATCCTATATTAAACCTTTGGGAATTGAAAAAGAGGTTTATGAGCAGCTTCTCAAATTTCAGCTCAATGCAATCAAGCGACCCTTTGAAAGCGGCAGGAAGTTTGAGTGCGATTACGATTTTCTTGATTATTTTCAAAAAGTTGCTTCAGGCAAAACAACGGTTCTTGAAAAGCAAAAGGTTTTATACACCTTCACTTCCGGTGTTAAATATGATGAATGGCCTAAATTTGCAAAAGAAACCGTTTGGTACGGCCGCCGCAAAGGCGCAACACTTTACACAAACAATCTGAAAAATATTGAAACCAAGAAAATTTGAAAGGTTAGTGTTTTTTTGAAAAAGAAACTTTTTTTCTTTCAAGTGAACTATTCTTACGGCAGATCCGTCCACATTCCTTACACGGCAGGCCAGCTTTGCGCTTACGCCTTTGCCGACAATGATGTGGCCGATAATTACTCCCTTGAAAATATATTTTTTCTTCGCGAACCCGTTGAAAGCGTGTTAAAAAGAATTGATAATCCTGCAATTGTTGCATTTTCAACGTACATCTGGAACTGCAATTATAACAAAACCGTTGCAAAAAAAATAAAGGAAAAATATCCCGATTGTGTTATCGTTTTCGGAGGTCATCACGTTGCACCGGGCGGCGGAATGCTCGAAGAATGCCCCTATATAGATTATCTTCTTCACGGAGAAGGAGAGGTTATTTTCCGCAGACTGATGCGTTCCTTAATCGGTCTGGACAAAGCCGAAGATATTCCCGGAATTTCAATGAGAACGGACTTCGGGATTTTAACAAACCCTGAAATGGTATCAACCGAATGTGATTTCCCTTCCCCCTACACCAACGGTTATTTTGATAAAATACTTAAAGAAAATCCCGACAAGGATTTCATGGCATTGATTGAAACCTCAAGAGGCTGCCCCAACAGCTGTGCTTACTGTGACTGGAGCTGCATGAAATCCAAAATTCGCAAATTCCCTATAGAAAGAATTTACGGGGAAATTGACTGGATGAAAAACAATCGCATTTACGGTCTCGGCTCTGCGGACTCCAACTTCGGAATGTTTAAACGCGATGAAGATATAACCGACAGAATTATTGCTGCAAAAAAAGAAGGCGGAAGACCCCTCGGATTTCAAACATCTTATGCAAAGAACAGTACCCAAACTGTTTTCAATATCGGTCTCAAGCTTGAGAAAAGCGGAATGAACAAAGGTATAACGCTTTCTTTTCAGTCAATGAACAAGGATACCCTGAAAAATATTGGCAGAGAAAACATAAGCATCGAATATTATTCTGAACTTATGGAGCTTTATAACAACGCAGGTGTTGCCACCTATACGGAGCTTATTCTCGGCCTGCCGGGTGAGACCTACGAAAGCTTTGTTGACGGAATAGACCAACTGCTCAATCTTGGCCAACACAACTCCATTTATATACACAACTGCGAATGGCTTCCCTGCTCAATAATGGGCAAAAAAGAATATATCGACCGTTATCAAATCGGCATTTCAAATGTTCCGCTCAATCAGCCTCACAGAGAACTTAACAATAATGACGATATTCCCGAAAGCTCAAGCATCGTGACTTCCACATATTCAATGTCAAACGATGACTGGAAAAAAATGAATCTGTTTTCATTTGCTGTTCAATGCTTTCATCACATGGGAATTCTGCAGTTTTTTGCTCTCTATCTTTATCAGGAAGGATACTGCTCTTATAAAGAGTTCTATTCTTCATTGCTCGAGTATATCCTTGCAAACCCGGAAACAGTTGCGGGTAAAACATTTGCTGCAATAGAAAAATACCTTGAAAAGGTTATCGCCGAAACCGATACTCTGAGCTGTTCCGACAAAAGATTCGGAAATGTCCTTTGGCCGTTTGAAGAGTATGCATATCTTTGCACCGTATACGAAGCTGACAAATTTTATGACGAAACGGTTGATTTTCTCTTGAGCTTCGGAATTGAAGAGAAAATTTTTCGGGAACTGTTGGAATTCCAGCGTAATATGCCGAAACAGCCATTTAAAAAACTTGTTAAGCTTGATTTTTCTTACGATTTTCTCGAATATTTTCTCAGTGCTCTTGACGGAAAGAAAATCGCTCTCAAAAAATGTTACAACACTGTTACCATCGATGCCAAGCCTTTTGCATCATGGGAAGAATTCGCCAAAAGGGTTGCCTGGTATGGCAGAAAGGACAGTAACAGCACTTATATTAAAACAGCGATTTCCGAATCCAAAAATCAACACCAATAAGAGTTGTTTCGTTCAAATTTATATCACTCAATTCATTAAATCAAATGTGGCTTGCAAAGGTAAAACTCCTCTGCAAGCCACTTCTCGCTTTATATTCTGTTTATGCGGTTCACAGCCTTATAAAACAACCTGTTATCAAAGTCTTTTCACTTCAATGCTGTCCTTGTATGATTTGCTGCCCATTTTGCCGTACCACACAACGAATTTGCCGAAATCCTCCCAGCCGTGAACCGGGTTGCTGTCAGTAAACACAGTTTTAAACACACCTTTTTCGAGTGCGGAATATTTATTGATATAGATATTCTTGAAATATTCGTAGAAATTATATTCTGTCACACATTCGCTTGTTTCTTCCGAAGGCTTTCTGATAATTGCCTTCTGGTAGGAAAGAAGCTGAGAAAGAACCTCATCATCATTAATAACCGTTCTCAAATAAGGAAGCATTTCCTCGTAAAACCTATCAATGCTGCCGCTGACATGCAAAAACATGTACTCATAATGATCCCATACAAGATTCCCGACAAACGGAACAAAGAACTTGGGCGTTTCACCATCCGCAAGCTTTGCAAACGAAATTTTAACCGTGTTATAAAATTCTTCAAAGAACGGAGCATTTCCGTTTTCGATATACTCCATAAGCCCTTCATAAAAGCTTCTGTAGCCTATTCCAAGCTCATAAAAAGCATAGATTGCAAAGCAACGCAATAAACCGCAGGCATGCATTGCCTGAGTAAATCCGGCAAACAAAGAGCTTCTTTGCCACATCTCGCACGGCATTGTATCCGTTTGTGTTATTATGTTGATTTTCTCCGGTATATAATACGCATCTGCAGTGCAATGAAAACGGACTATTTCGGAACACGAGGTTTTTATTCCGTGTTTTTTAATATATTCCTTCTGACCAAGCTCGGAATTGGGAAGCACTATGCAATGATAAACCTCGAAAATAAAGTGCTGCCCTATTTCAAAAAGCTTACAAATGCCGTCAACAAAGCTATCATAGGTTTCACCCGGCAAGCCGAGAATAAGCTCAGAATATACCTGAAGCTTTTCCTCGTGATACAGGCTGAAGCTTTTCTGAAAGCTTTCAAGCGACATGTTCTTGCGCCCGATATTCTCCAGAACAACGGGAGAAAGGCTCTGGAGCGATATTGTTGCTCCCTCCCTGTCGATTCCCTTTCGGTTAAATCTGCGCACTATTTCGCGCACACGTTCTGAATTGCCTTTTGAATAGTTGATTCTTACCCTTTCGGGATAACCGTATTTTCTCTTCGCTTCAACAAGTGCATCAGCAATTATCAAATCGTTTTTTCCAATTCCAAAATTGGCATCCGCACCCCAAACAAAGCAAATTTTGTTTTTACCTATCCATTCAATCTCCGCCAAAACCTTTTCAAGAGAAAAGAAGCGTGTTTTTCCTTTGAGCGGACCCCAGTCACAATATGCGCAGGAGTTAGGACAGCCGCGGCTTGTTTCAAGAATAGTGTTAAACTCATAATCGGGATATTTTTCAAAAAAGCCGTCAAACCATCCGTCAAGATAAGGCGAAGCATAATCCTCGCTGCAAAGTGACTTTTTTTCAGTCATAAAGCATCCGTTTTCTGTTCTGCAAGCAATATTTGCAACATCTGAAACATTGCCCGAAACAAGTGCCTCAAGCAGATTACCGAAGGTTATTTCGCCTTCGCCGAAACAGAGAAAATCAACCTGAGGATTCTCTTCAAGAAACGATGTATCCTGCGGAATATTGTGGCCGCCGAAAACCGTTACGCATTCCGGAAACTTCTTTTTTATTGCAGCGGCAAGCGCAAGATGATACTCGGTATTCCAGCAATAGTTTGAGAAGCCTACAACAGACGGATTTTCCATTTCTTCAACAGCCGCTTCTATCTCCTTGCGAATAAAAACAAAATCTTTAAATCTGTATGCTGAAGCAACTGCGGTGTTCTTCCATGCATTTGCTATTATAACACCCGAAGTATAAGGCAGATAAACAACCTTAGCATTTTTTCCCGAAGAAACATCAACCTGAACAAAGTAAACATTTCTTTTATTATGCAAAAAATTCAGCTCCTTTTACTTACATAACTGAAATATCATTCTTCTGTTTCAGCCTTTTTGCCGATTTTTTGTCTGACTGCACCGTATCCTTTTTCAACAAGCTCATTTATGAATGTTTTTTCTGAACAGCACATTACAAACATCATCAGCAAGCCTGCCGTAACGGCCATGGGAATCATTCTGCTGCCCATCATAAGCGGAGGAACCAAAAGTGCGGCAGGAACAAAATAACCCAATGCTTCAATTGCGGTTTTTTTGTTTTTAACCGACAAAACGGCCAAAGCAACAAGAACAACAAACAATATTGCTCCTGCCACGGAATAAATCCAGAAAACCTTAAACGCCTCAAAAGAAACGGTGAAACGGCGCTCGTATTCGGCATAAATCACAGCAGCAAGCATTACCGCCTCACAAACAGCAAAAATAACTTTTTCCTTGGTTTTGCTAACCTTGGCTTCTTCTTTCAGAGCTTTCTTTTTGGAAAGCTTCTTTTCTTTTTCAAACAAGCCGGCAAATATAACCATGGACACACCCATGGAAGCAGGTATGCTTGTGACTGCGGCATAATTGAAAAACAATGCCAAAATAACACTTATAACCGCAACTGCAATGATTAAGTAAAAATTTTTAAGCATCAGAAGCATTACGGAAATTGCTATGGTAAATATTAACGATTCATCGTTCACGACTCCACCGTTAACAAGAAGAGCCAAAACATAAAGCAGAGCAATTATTCCGACCACGTCGCGGCCTTCAAGATCCTTTGCACCGTTACTTGAAAAATACGCGCAAAAAAACAATGCGAATGCCGCACCGGAAGCAACGGTAAGCAAAATAATTTTCATTCCAACTGTTCCGATATCATACAATTCAAAAAATGTTTTTGCGCACATAAGAACAAAAACAACAATTGCCGTTATGACGGTATTTTTATTTATTGACGTAAATTTTTTTAACATATTCATCCCTCTTTAACTGAATTTTGCACTTGAGGCTTATAACAATCGGAGGTGTAAAGTGCAGAAGCCTGATTTCTGCCGTACCACACAACCTTGCAAGCATATTCATAAAGATTACTGCAGAAAATATTATCCTCCAAAGATATAAGCGTTTCTTTTTTTTCAAGGGGAGCATAACTGCCCTCATAAATGCGCCTGAAATAATTATAAAAATCATATTCAGCAGATATTTCATATCTGCCGCCGGAATTAACTCTTTTTAAAATCTGCCGCTGATATTTAAACACAGCTTTCATTTCATCGGTCATTCCGAATTTATCTGCCGCGAAACACTCAAGTTCACCGAAAACAGCATCCGCTTTTTCAAGACATTTCAGAAAATATATTTCATCAAATTGCCAGCATATATCGCCGAGAGACTCGCAGGCAACTGCCCATGCGTTTTCTCCTCGCGTCATTCCTCGGGCAAACTCCGATATTAAAGAATAGATTTCTCCGCACACCGTATTTGTGTTTTTTTGTGAAAACTCTGCAATGCCGGAATAGATATCAAAATAGCTTATCCCCATTTCGTTTCGCAAATAAAGAGCAACCGTTCTGAAAAATCCGATGTTATGGAAAGCCTGGACAATGCAGGCAAAAACGACGCAATAAATCCAATCCTCCACGCTTAACGAATCGGTTTCGATAACGGTTGTGTTATACTCTTGGATTTCACGCTTCTCCAAAGCGCTGCAATGTGCCTGAAAGAACGGAGTTTTAACCGTCCTGATACCGAACCTTTCAACGAATTCGGGAGCTCCCATTTCAGAATTCGGAAGCAAATCACAGGTGTAAACCTGAATTGCATGATGCTGACCGTATTCTATCAAATCGCAAAGCCCTCGGGTAAAGCTTTCTTTTGTTTCGCCCGGCAAGCCGAGAATAAGCTCGGAGGAGGTTGAAATTCCGCATCGGCTGTATTCATTCATGAGCTCACGGAAGTGCTCAAGCGATATGTTTTTTCTCCCGATATTTTCAAGCACCTTTGGTGAAAGGCTTTGAAAAGAAAGCGTTTGAGCCTTGTCTAAACCGTATTGGTGGAATCTTGCACAGATCTTTTTAACAAAATCGGTTCGATTCTTTGTGAAACAAACCCTGAAATTTTTTGGATAGCCGGTTGCTTTTTTCAGGGATATGATGTATTCCGCAATCTCTTCGTCTCTGTCCACAATTCCGAAATTGCCGTCAGCACAATAAACATATTCTATTTTGTGGGCAGCAATCCAATCCATCTCTGCTTTTATTCGTTCCATCGGGAAAAGGCGGACCCTGCTTCCGAGAGTTCCCCAATCACAAAATGCGCATTTAAAGGGACAGCCGCGGTTAGTTTCAATCACAGCGGAAAAGCTTGTTTCGTCCTTAACAATTTCATCAAAAACGCCGCTGAGATAGGGCGACGGATATTCGCTTAAGCAAAACGGTTTTTCCTCTGTTTTGAAATATTCGTTACCTTTGCGGTAAGCGATGTTTGCTATGCCGTCCAGACTACCGTTTTCCAGCAAAGCCAAGACCAACTGCCTGAAAGCCTCTTCGCCTTCACGGTATATAAGAATATCCGCATGAAGGCAATCGTCAAAGGTTTCAAAGCCTCTCAAAACATTGTGGCCGCCGAAAACAATGATAACCTGCGGATAAATCTTCTTCAGCGCTTGTGCGAGAGCTTTGTTATATTCATAGTTCCATACCGAGCAGGAAAAAGCAACAACAAACGGGTCTTTTATTTTTTTTACTGCCGATTTCAGCGGCTCATGAGTATAAACAAAACCCGCCAATCTGCATGACGCTTTTATTCTTTCATCATCAAAAGCATAAGCGGCAATGCAGCCCGATGCATACGGGATATAAACAGACCTTCGCTCATTGCCGTAAACATTATTGGCCTGAACAAAATAAATGTTTTTCATCGCCGCTCCTTTCAATATTAAACATAATTAAATATATTATAATACTGAAAATATATAATGTCAATAAACCAAAAATTTTAGCTTTATTGACTAACCGATAAAAATGTGGTAAAGTATCTGTCAAGGAAGTGAATTTATATGCTTAATATTCTTGTTACCGGCGGCGCAGGCTATATCGGCTCCGTTCTCGTTCCCCTTCTTTTATCAAAGGGTTGCTGCGTTACGGTTCTTGACAATTTTTTCTATAATCAAAGCTCGTTGCTCGAATGCTGCGCAAATCCCAATTTCGAAATAATAAACGCTGACGCACGCAACGAAAATGCTGTTAAAGAAGCAATAAAAGGCAAGGATTACATTATTCCGCTTGCTGCACTTGCAGGCTTTCCGATTTGCGATAAAGAAGCATGCTCGGCATACTCAATTAACCTTGATGCCGTTAAAATGATTCTGCGTTTGAGAGACAAAGGCCAAAGAATAATATTTCCCTGCACAAACAGCGGATACGGCCTTGGCGAAGGCGAAAAATTCTGTACTGAAAATTCTCCCATTAAACCTATTTCCATTTACGGAAAAAGCAAAGTGGAAGCCGAAGCAGCCGTTCTCAGCGAAAGCGGAACAACGGCATTCCGTTTTGCAACTCTTTTCGGTGCATCGCCGAGAATGAGAACCGACCTTCTGGTTAACGATTTTGTATACAGAGCAGTTTTTGACCGAACACTTGTTATTTTTGAAGGAAATTTCAAAAGAAACTACCTGCATGTCAGAGATGCTGCCAATGCTTTTTGGTTTGCAATTGAAAACTTTGAAAAAATGGAAGGCGGAACCCACAACTGCGGCCTTTCCGACTCCAACCTTTCAAAAATTGAGCTTTGTGAAAAAATCAAAACCATTTTACCTAAATTTATTTATATCGAAGCGCCCATAGGAGAGGATCCTGACAAACGCAACTACATTGTATCAAACGAAAAGCTTGAAGCTCTTGGCTGGAAACCTCTTTACTCCCTGGATGACGGTATAAAAGAACTTACAAAGACCTATCAGATAATAAAGAACAATCAATATTCCAACATATAAAAAATGAACCGTCTCGCCATGCAGAGACGGTTCTAATTTTAAAATGTTCCGAGATTGTACTGTATGCTGAAAGCATAAAACGCAAACATGAGCACCAGAACAAATTTATTGTTTGAAAAGAAGCTCTTTGTTTTATTCATCGCCGCTTCAAAAGGAGCATCATGTTTATACAGCATATAGAAACACAATCCGAATTGAGTGAGCACGCCTGCCGAAATCCATCTTATCGGATCGGTAGACAAAACTACACTAAGCGGAATAAAAAGCACGGAAAGAATAAAACAAATATAAACAAATTTGCGGCTTTTAGTTTTGGTGTTTCTTATGCTCATAATCCATAACAGGCAAAACATTGCAATAATCGGAATAACAACAATTGCAATCGTAAGCAAGCCGGAAAGATTGTTTTCATAGGTAATCATGTATTTCAGCATAGTAACAATAAACTCAATCGGTGAAACTTCAAAAGGCTCCTTTTCAAACGTTATCTTGGCAGCATCTGTTTCTTGAAATAAATATAATTTGAAATACTCAACATGCTCATAGCCTATCTTATAACCTGCTTTTTCATTTACAATCTGCCATAACTCATCAAAACTCACAATCATTGTTTCTTTTGCTGAAAAAGCGCAGAAAAATGTTGCTGCAAGCGTAACAATAACAGTTATGCAGAAAAGAATGATATCCGCCGCTTTCTTTTCCTTGCTTTCGGCAAGGTAAAGAATAACAAGAACAACTATCGGGAAATACGATATTGTAAATACATAATTAACAAATACTCCCGCAACACAGAAAAGAGGAGCTAACCAGCGCAAATATTTGTTTTGAGCAAAAACAATAGCCAACAATGCAAAGATATACATATAAATATCCAGCATTCCGAAAAACTTTGAAAAACCGTAAAGCGTAAAAGAGCCTGAAACGAAAAACAGAATAAACACATATACAGGCATCTTCATTTCTTTTTTTGTTGCTTTAACAACCTGCCCAATGATAACAGCGGTGAGCAACAACGTCAGAAACAAAACAACACGTGCAAAGCTGTTGACCCATGCCTCAGTTGGTTTATCTGTAAATAAACTGACAATGGATCCGACAAGAAGTCTGGATGTTTTGCCCATTGAAAAATCAACAAGATAATAAACGTAAAAGCTCCTCAGCATTCCTTTAAGCTCTTCGATGTTAAACAAAACCTGTATACAAAGAAGCGCAAAAACACCTAATTCATATTTGAAACGTTCAAAAATACCGGTCGCCTTTGTTCTCATTAAATCACCGCCTTTAAGATAATAATATTAGCATTAAAAATTCGCCTTGTCAACCAACGACAAGGCGATTTGCTTAAATAAGAACCTTTGAAAGGAAATCCTTAAGTCTGGGGTTTTGAGGATTGGCAAAAAACTCATCGGGGGTGTTTTCTTCCATAATAACACCCTCATCCATAAACACAACCCTTGAGCCAACTTCTTTTGCGAAGCCCATTTCATGGGTAACAACAACCATTGTCATGCCCGACTGTGCAAGCTCTTTCATAACATCCAACACCTCGCCGACCATTTCCGGGTCAAGCGCAGATGTAGGTTCATCAAAAAGCATTACTTCGGGATTCATAGCAAGCGCACGCACGATTGCCACTCTCTGCTTTTGGCCGCCGGAAAGCTGCGACGGATATGCATTCGCTTTTTCTTCAAGACCAACCCTTTTAAGAAGCTCTATAGCTTTTTGTTCAGCTTCTGCCTTTTTCATTATGCCAAGCTTAACAGGTGCAAGAGTAATGTTTTTGAGAATTGTGTGATTATTGAAAAGGTTGAATTGCTGGAAAACCATGCCCATTTTTTCGCGGTGCTTGTTAATATTAACCTTTTTATCTGTTATGTCAACACCGTCAAGCTCAATTGTTCCGCCTGAGGGTTCCTCAAGCCTGTTGAGGCATCGGAGGAATGTTGATTTACCCGAACCGGAAGGACCGATAACAACAACAACCTCACCTTTTTTTATCTCAGTATTGATATCTTTTAGAACTTCCAAAGAACCGAAATTTTTCTGAAGCCCCGTTACTTTTATCAGAACATTATCAGTGGTCACTGTTGCGAAGCCTCCTTTCAAGCAGGCTGACACCTTTTTGAAGAACAAGAACCATAACAAGATAAATCAGCGCAACCGTTATATAGGGAATGTTCATGTTGTATGTAAAACCTACAAGTGCGTTTGCACCCTTCATCATATCCTTAACGGCAATGAAACTTGCAACCGATGTTTCTTTGAGCAAAACAATGAATTCGTTTGCCAATGTAGGAAGAACATTTTTAAGAGCCTGAGGAAGAATTATATAAATCATAGTTTGAACATAGTTGAATCCGAGACTTCTTCCTGCTTCAAACTGGCCGTTATCAATTGACATGATTCCCGAACGGACTATTTCCGCAACATAAGCACCGGAATTCACGCCGAAAGCTATTATTGCCGCTATGTTTTCGTGAACACCTGCCTTGCCAAGCCAAAGATAATATATTATCAAAAGCTGAACAATAACGGGTGTGCCTCTGAACACGGTTAAATATAACTTGCAAATCGAATTGAGAAACTTAAATTTGCCTGTTTTATCGTGCGTTGAACGTATAATTGCAACAATAAAACCAAGCACAAGGCCGATTGCAAGCGCAGCAAGTGTTATTTCAATAGTAATGAGCAAGCCATCGGTAATGTGTTTATAGTTATCGTTCTTAATAAGAACATTGTAAACATCATCCTTAAGCTCATTAAAAGCCTGAACAATATTATCTTTCAGTTCAATAAAGAAACTGCCTATGCCACCTGTTTCCTGCGCAGCTTCAGCAGCGGAAGCAACTGCCGGGAAAGCAAAACTTACAACCAGCACAGCACAAACTGCTATAATCAAAGCTGCAAATGTTTTATTAGACATTTTGAAATCTCTCATGTCTTATTCTGCCTTTCAAAATTATTAACAAATCAAAAATTAAGGGCAAGCGAAAGCCTGCCCTTAACGCTTTTAAAAATCACCTTATGCGGGGATATACTTGTTAACGATTGCATCGATTGAGCCGTCTGCGGTAAGCTCTGCAAGAGCGGCATTAATCTTTTCGAGAAGCTCTGTATTTTCCTTTGCAACTGCAATTGCGTAATCTTCGTCAGCATAAGCTGTTTCAAGAATTGTGAGACCTTCGTTTGCTTCAACAAAAGCCTTTGCGGGCTCGTTGTCAATGATAACTGCGTTAACTATACCGCTTTGGAGAGCTGCAACAGCAGCAGCACCGTTGGTGTATCTCTTAACATTTTCTTCGCCGTAATCTTCGCTTGCGTAAGCATCGCCTGTTGTTGCTTCCTGAACACCGATAAGCTTGCCTGCAAGGTCATCAAGAGTTGCAATATCTGAGCCTTCCTTAACAATGACAACCTGAACGCCCTTTGCGTATGTTGTTGAGAAGTTAACATGTTCAAGTCTGTCTTCTCTGACCGTCATGCCTGCCATGCCGATATCAACAACGCCGTTCTGAACTGCGCTGATGATGCCGTTGAAATCCATATCCTGAATTTCAAAATCCATGTCAAGCTTTTCTGCGATAAGAGCGCCTACTTCTGCATCAATGCCGACAATCTTGTCGCCCTCATAATATTCATAGGGAGGGAATGCCGCATTCGTGCCCATGATAAGCTTTTCTCTGCCGGTATCTTCCTGACCGCCGCAAGCGAAAAGAAGAGTTGCCGAAAGAGCAACAATCATAACAACCGCTAAAATTTTAATAATTTTTTTCATTAGAGTTACCTCCGTCAATTATATGATATAAACATTATAGCATTATTAAAATAAAAAGTAAAGAAGTTTTGTATTTTTATAACAAAACTTCAAAAATTTTGCAATCAAATCGGATATTTATTCAATTTTACCATTGTTTCGGCAAAATCCGGCGGAAACGGAGCCTCAAACCCCATTTTTTTGCCCGTTACCGGATGTTCAAAAAAACACTTTCTGCAATGGAGAAGCTGATGCCCGATTTCGGGCATGAAATCACCGTACATACTGTCCCCTGCAAGCGGATGACCGATAAATGCCATGTGAACTCTGATTTGATGAGTTCTTCCCGTTTCAAGTCTCAGACTCAGCAAAGTTGCCCCATCAAAAATTTTTTCTGTTTTCCAATTGGTAAAAGCCGGTTCAACGCCAAGCTCATAGGAGCATGCACGCAGAGTTTTCATTGGATCGGGGCGATAAATCGGGACATCTACCCTGCCCTCACCTTTCAATTCACCCTGCACAAGAGCCGAATACTCTTTTTCTATTTTACCTGACAGCTTGCAGGCAGAAAGCGGATTAACTGCACACACAACAAGCCCTGATGTGCCCTTATCAAGCCTGCCGACAGCTCTGAAAGCGACACTCTTGCCTTTTTTTGTGAGATAAGCGGTAACGGCATTTGCAAGAGTATCGCCCTGATGATTGTGGGTCGGATGCATCGCCATAAAAGGCGATTTGTTGATAACAAGAATATCATCATCCTCATAGATGATATCAATATCTGTTTCGGTAACCTCAGGCAAAGTGTCATCATCCGGAATTATCACGCTGATTATATCATCGGTTTTTATTCTGTCAATAGTTCTTGTCGGTTTACCGTTGCATTTAATTGAATATTTGACCTTGCGCATAAGCCGGGACGAAAAGCCGCAATAACCGCGCAAAAAATGAACGGTTTTTCTTCCGTCATATTCTGCAGGCACGATGTAATCTATATTTCTCGGCATTTTCAACCCTCCTTATCCTGATGTTGAACAGTATAGCATGTTTTTGAGTTTTTGTATAGCAAAATATGTTTACAAACAAAAAAACTCATGGTAAAATAGTCAAATCAAGGAGGTTTATTATGAGAAAATTTATTGCTCTTTTTATATCGGCATCAATGCTGTTCCTCTGCGCATGTTCGGATCAGAACGAAAATTTCGAAGAAACA
Source organism: Acutalibacteraceae bacterium (assembly GCA_045589815.1). GTDB lineage: Bacteria > Bacillota > Clostridia > Oscillospirales > Acutalibacteraceae > CAG-177. The sequence continues at coordinate 930 of JAZNPT010000055.1, read as the reverse complement.
ACAACTGCCTTTACCGAAACCACCGTAAAATACAGCACAGATTGGCGCTCTGCACCGCTGCCCGATAATTTTCCGTCTCCGCCTGAAAAAATGCATGATTTTTATTTTTCAACAGGCAAAGGCAATGAATCGGGTGCGGGATACCGCTCGGATTGGGTAAGGCTCGTTTTTACCTGCCCCGAAAATGAATTTTTTCTGTTTTCAAACAAATTCACCGAAAACGGATATATCGGAGGTGTCAAAAAAATAGAGGAAGGCGCAACCTATTATCCCGTTGGGTTTAACGGCAGTTGGCAGGACGGCGAGCATCTTGTTCAAATAAATAAAACAGTTGAAAAAGCCAACGGAGAGTTAACTTTTACAATTGATATTTGCGAATGCACAGTCAACTTTCCCGAAGAATTAACCGCAATTTTCCCCAAATTTGACGGATATTCAAGAAACAGCGGAAAATACGGCTATCTTGAAGCTGACGGCACAATATCCGAAACCTACACAAAAGACTCAAACAAAGAAAAATGGTATTGGGATTTCGGATTTAAAGATGCATTTGCAGGTGTTACCTTGAATGAAGTTGACGAATATCTTCAGGCTCTTGTTGATGCGGAGTTTGCCGGCAAAAGAACGGCAACCAACGTTGACGGCTGCACAGTTGTTTCCGCAAGCATGGTTAAAGAAATCGGCGAAGATGTTTACGGAGTTTTCATCGGATATAATCAAATCACCAAAACGCTTGATATTTTTTACACAAATTACATTGAATTCATTGTTGGGGTAGAAACCGAAGAATAATAGTAACCCCCCGGCTAAGCCGGGGGTTCTTCATATGCGGGCAAAGCCCTATGTTACTGGCATCGCCTTAAGGCGTACCCAACGTATTCCTTTTGCAAAGGATGCCTTTTTAAAGACAGCGTTGACATTTAATTTCTT
>JAZNPT010000054.1:0-107307 GCA_045589815.1 Acutalibacteraceae bacterium | reverse complement strand
CATCACATTTAATTACAGAGAACAAACGAAAACAATCACCTTTGCCGATCTTGAAAAATCGGGCATTGGTTCGGATATTAACGCAGTGGCTGCACCATAGTGAGTGCTCATAACACAAGTGAACACTCACTTTTCTTTTTTCATTTCCTCATAGTTAAATTTAATATGATTTGTTATGTATCGAGCAGGTTTGTAACCTGCTCTTTTTTGTTATGCCGTTATTCCACCTATGCCTTGACTTGTTTCAAATACTATGTTTTTCTATTTCACAGAATTTTCAATCATTGCGGAATTATGATGTGCCGAAAAAGAAAAACCGGTTATATATAAACTATATCACTATTACAAATCATTGAAAAACTTTATATCTTGTGATACAATAAAATTAATAAATTATGATTATATTTATATTCAGGAGAACAGTTATGGAAGTAAGATTAATAAAACCCGAAGAAGCTGTTGATTATCTTAAGATATCCTCCGCATCTTTCATTTGGAAATTCAATAAAGACGAGGATACGGATGTTGAAATACCTGTTCTCGGTGCTTTTCATGAGGGAAAACTTATTGCAGGCGTCGAATTGTTTGATTTTAAGTGCAATTACTGTGGAAATTTGATAAACATACTTGTTCTCAGCGGAGTTTGCAGTCAACCTGAACACCGCGGAACGGGCGCTGTAAGGGCAATCTTTGATGAAGTGGGCAGAACTGCCCTCCAAAACGACATCACGGCAGGTTTTCTTTCGCCGTTCTCAATCTCATATTATGAAAAATTCGGTTATGCAAACCTTAACCGCACTTTTGCCATCAGAGTTCCTTTTCATAATCTCGGACACATCCCCCATAATAACGATGTTGTGCTTTATACGGGTGAACAGTTTGAAGAACTGTGCGAACTGCACAACAAATGTGTTTTCACAGAAAACCTTATGACGATAAGAGAGGACAAAAAGCATTTCTGCGACAAGCCTCTCGAAAATGCAGATTATACATACATTCACCGCAGCGCTTCAGGCGAAGCAGACGGATATGTACGTTTCAGGATAAATCGGCCCGACGAACTTGTTGCAGAGGAGCTGTTTGTGCTGACACCAGACGCCCTTAACGGAATTGTCGGTTTTTTACGCAACTATGACGGCATCACAAAGACTCTTCTTGTAAAAAAACAGTATCAAGGTTCACCTTTTGCCTGCCTTGCCGACAGAATCAGCGATGTTAATTACGAGTACAACGGAGGCACTGCAGCAAGAATATACAATCTAAAAAAACTGCTCGAAAACAACTCATATCCCAAAGAAAGCGGCAAATTCAGCATATTAAGCCTTGATAATCTTGAACAGAATAAAGGAATATTTGATGTTGAATATCAAAACGGCAAAGCAATCGTCACACAAAGGGCCGACGGGGATTATGACATCTCACTCACACCGGCTGCCGCATCAAGACTGCTCCTTGCAGGTGAAGGTCACACTGCTCAGACAGCTGTTTTTATAGACGGTGTCGAACTGAAACGCAATGCTGATGATTTCTTCAAAGCCTTCCCTCACCGTGCAACACGTTTTACGGACAGTTTCTGGTCACTATAAAGAAGATATCACACTCATTGCTGCGGAGGTCAATTATGAGTAAGTTTTGTATCAATTCATTCCGTGAGCCATCCAAAGAAAATCATATCGTTTACGGATGGATTTGGAATTCGCACATCACTCGTGAATCTGTTGACCGCCAGTTAACGGAATATGCCGCCTGCGGAATACGCGGAATATATATTCTTCCAGAACCTGCTGATTTCCGTCCTGAACAAATGCGAACCTTCCTGTTTCCCGAATATCTTTCGGAAGATTTTTTCGAAATGGTTGAATATGCCATTCAAAAAGCAAAAGCATTGGGAATGGAATGCTGGTTATACGATGAAGGCGGCTGGCCTTCGGGCGGAGCTTGCGGAAATACGGTGAGAGAAAATCCCGAAGCAGTAGAAACCGTCATTCGCACTAACGAAGTAATACTGAAAACCGGAGATATATATTGCCCGAAAGAAGAGATATTTCCTTTTATCGGCACCGTTCGTATAACGGAAGCATTTTGCGCCGAGGAAGAAACCGTTGTAACGGAGTATTTCTTCAAAAAGCTTGATACCCCAAGCCTCAACCATGTAGACACAACCAATCCCGATGTAGTGGACACGTTTATAGGCAATACATACGAAGCCTACTATAAGTATCTTAATTACATGTTCGGCAAAGAAATCACTCTCTTTTTTACCGATGAACCTTCTGTTATTTACAGCCTCATACCCAAAAATCTGGTTGAGACATTCATAACAGAATACGGTTATGATGTGACCGACTTTCTTCCCGTAATTCTTGATGCAAGTCTGGCACAAACCGAAAAACAGAAGCAGGCACGAATAGATTACGGTCGACTGGTAGGACAGCTGTTTTATAAAAACTATTGCAAAAAGCTGTCTGATTGGTGCAATGACCATAACATACGTTTTGGCGGACATCTTGATTTGGACCATATCCCCGACGGAGGTGCTCATCAGATGTATTTCAGCCATGTGCATGCATTGAGTGCATTTACCGTTCCGGGAATTGATGTGATCTGGCAGCAAATTCGCTATCCTCATAAAAATACAGTTCCTGTTGCTGAGGGAAGTCCGTTTTTTCCGCGTATTGCTCCTTCGGCAGCTCGACAGAGCGGCAAAAAGCTTGCTCTTACCGAAACATTCGGAGTTTACGGTGACGGATTAACACCGGATGAAATGCGCTATATACTTAACTATCAGGCAATACGCGGCATAAATATATTCAATATTTTCAGTCTGACATCTACCGACGAGCGTTTGGGAGCTATGGTTGAACGCCCGGTTTTCACACCTAAAAAGCCCGGTTTTTACAACATGACGGGTTTTCACACATATTATGCCCGCCTGTCTTATCTTTTGCGCCTTGGAGATGTGGTATGCGACACTGCACTCTATCACCCGTCTGCAGATTTCTGGGCAAATCCGCAAATCTGTGTTGATGCATGCAAAGCCTACAACCGTGCAGGGGCAGAACTTGAAGATAAAAATATCTGGTTTGAAATTGTGGATGATTACGGCATAGAAAGCGCCCGTGTAACTCCTAACGGTCTAAAAATAGGAGATGCCGTTTACAAGCACATCAAAGTGCCTGAATGCCGCTATATGCCCGAATCGGTACGGGCAAAAATCACTCCATACATCGGAGATGGCAAACCGAGCCTTGCTGTAAAAAATAACAAGCTTAGGGTAATGATCAGAAAAGTCGAAAACGGCACTCTCTGGTTTATATTTAACGAGGGAGAAGATATTGCGGAAGAAACTCTCGATATTCCGGCAAAAAACCTTTACCGTCTTAAACTGCAAAGCGGCGAAATATGCAATGCAAAAGCCGCTGATATTTCACTTGTCTGCGGTGAAATAGCTGTATTTTTCTCAAGCAACGAAGCGTTTCCCTGTGACCCGCAAGAAACCGAATATTCGTTGGAAATTACGGAATTTAAGCCTATCAAAGCCAGACAGTTTTTGTTGGGCAGTTCGGGAATTGATATGAAAGAGATTGATTTAACAGCAGTTCCGAAACATGAATTTTCCGGAGAAATCACCTACATGGCAGAATACACTCTTCCGAACGAACCTCAACCGCAGGAACGCTACCGTCTTATACTGGACGGCACATCGGTTTCTGCATCGGCTTTCCTGAACGGAAAAAAAGTTGCAGATTTCGGTATGTCACCTATGATTGCTGTTATATCGGGTTCTGAACTTACGCAAAAAGGCAATCTGGAATTGTCGGTAGCCAACACAGCAGCAGACGAAATTCTGGCAAAATGTGACGTAATCAACAGTTATCCCAAACCGGAAGTTGGTCCGTATCACGCCGTTTCATTTGAATTTGAAAAAAGAAGACCGCAATTGAAATTGGGGCATGTGCGAATAGAAAAGCTCGGAAAACTCGGAATGCTTGACAACAAAAAACACGTATGATAAAATTTTTGTGGTTTTAGCATTAAAACAGATGTATTGAGGGAGATTTTAAGCTATGGATAAAATTGCAGTAATGATTCCATGTTACAACGAAGCGTCGACAATCAACAAGGTCATAAATGATTTTAAAAAAGTTCTTCCCGAAGCTGTTATTTATGTCTATGACAATAATTCTACAGACGATACTTCTGAAATAGCCCACAATGCCGGCGCAATTGTCAGGAAAGAATACTGTCAGGGTAAAGGCAATGTAATTCGCAGAATGTTTCGAGAAATAGATGCCGAGTGTTACATAATGGTTGACGGAGATGACACCTACCCTGCCGAATTTGCTCCGCAAATGGTTGACTTGATTTTCAATAAAAACGCAGATATGGTTGTTGGTGACAGACTTTCCTCAACTTATTTCACTGAAAACAAACGTCCTTTTCATAATCTCGGCAACAGCATGATGCGGCTTTTTGTCAACAAACTGTTCAAATCAAACATAAAGGATATAATGACCGGATACCGTGCGTTCGGATATAATTTTGTTAAAACATTTCCCATACTTTCTAAAGGATTTGAAATTGAAACCGAAATGACTATACATGCAATTGACAAAAATCTGTCGGTGGAAAACGTAATTATTGAATACCGCAACCGTCCAGATGGAAGCGTTTCAAAACTAAACACTTTTGCAGACGGATTCAGAGTTATAAAAACAATGGTTAAATTCTTTAAGAACTATAAACCTCTGGCTTTTTTCGGTGCAATTTCTCTGGTTTTGGCAGTTTTGGCAGCCGCTTTTTTCATTCCGATTTTTATCGATTACCTCAACACCGGTATTGTTCCTAAGATTCCCACCCTTTTAGTTTGCGGATTCACAGCAATAGCCGCACTTCAATCTCTGTTTTCCGGATTAATTCTGGACTGTATCGTTCAAAAAAACAGGCAAGATTTTGAAATAAACTTTCAAAACTCACAAAACATCTTTTTGAGAAAGAAAAGCCTTACGGGAACAGATAACTATGAAAAATAATATGAAACATGAAATAAAAAAAATACCGTTATACTTTATTTTCGCTGTAATCATAGTTGTTATCAGTATTATTCTGGGAACAGCTTCCATGCTCATAGCTTTCTCCCTGCCGCTCGATAATATAACAAAAAATGTTATAAAATCTTCTGAAGTGCTTTACACAGAAGGCGAAGATTACTCCTTAACCTCTCTTTGCATGAGCCGTTTGGATAACTTTACAGATGCAATAATGCTGGCTAATGCAGCATACGACGGCAACGAACCATTGATTGACAGGGCAATAAATGTATATATGAATGACATTGATTCACATGATGTCGGACGGGTTGATGCATTGTATCACTATTATCATAATAACAATGAATTCTCTTTCAGCAAAGCGGAGTATGCCAGATATTGGCATGGGTATCTTGTGATATTGAAACCTCTGTTAATGATTATGGATTATAGTGCAATCAGAGTGCTGAATATTATTATTCAAACTCTCCTGAATGCAACCATCGTTCTTCTTATGTTCAAGAAAAAACTTTCTTCATACATTATTCCATACCTACTCAGTATTTGCTTTATCGTTCCCGCTGCAACTGCAATGTCAATGCAGTACGCAACAATTTTCTATATTTTTGCTTTCTCGTTGATAGCAATGCTGGTTTTTGAAGCCAAGCTCAACAGCAGGCTATACATTGCATGCTTCTTTACCGTGATTGGTGTTTTGGTTGCTTTTTTCGATTTTCTTACGTATCCGATAGCGACATTCGGCATGGCCGCAACATTATACTGTTGTATAATAAAAAATGATTCGTTAAATAAAAGAATATTTGATGGCGCAATAGCCTTTTCATGCTGGGGAATCGGATATGCAGGTATGTGGGTCGGCAAATGGCTCACGGGCTCATTGCTGACAGGCAAAAACTTATTTGCTTCATCAGCAAAATCAGTTGAACAAAGAATTTCTCATTCTTCCGGAAGAGGCGAGTTTTCCGTGATAAGTGTACTTGGAAAAAATATACTCACATTTATCAAAACACCCATAACAATACTTGCCGCCATTTTCATTGCGGTTATGATATTTATTATCTTACATAAAGCTGCCAAAAAGCAGATTGACTTTAAAGCTACAATTCCTTTTATTATCATAGCGCTAACACCGATAGCATGGTATGTTTTTGCACAGAACCACTCATTTTTGCATTATCGGTTCACTTATAAAGCCCTAATTGCAAGCGCTTTTTCCGGAATGTGTATGTTTTCATACCTCTGGTCAAACAGAATAACAACAGATAAAGATATAGTAGGTTAAAAAAACAAAGAATTGATATGCTCTCATTTTGAAAACAGGAGAAATAACATGATAATCAAAAAATTTTTCTATAATTCTTTGTTTAACTGTTTTCTCGGTTTATCAGCGGCTACAACTGATGCCAAAATTCCGAAAAATTGAACTAGTTTATATCGATTTAAGAATGCTCTTTAATAACCTGTTCAGATAAAGATTTTTTAACGGAAGCGTAATCCTGACAAAAAGGTTGCGCTTCTTTTTTTGCGAAGTTTGACAAATACTCACGGAATTACTAAGAATATTATAAAATTCATAAATTGTTAACAAATAAAAATTCACATTTTGCGCTTTAATATTGTTTCTTAAATGGATGTTTTCGAAAAAAAGGAGGTGTTTTCCGATTTGGCTCAAAAACCGCATAAATCAGAAGAAGAAATCAAAGAACTTGTAAATAAATACAGTTCCCTGATTTTCAGAATATCTTACTGTATTCTTTCAAATTCGGAGGATGCCGAGGATGCCGTTCAGGAAACATTTCTGAGATATCTCACAAAGGCGCCCGAGTTCAACAGCGAAGAACACCGAAAAGCATGGCTGATAAGGGTTTCGGCAAATATCAGCAAAAACATGCTTATGTTTCGGTTAAGAAGAGAATCGATAAGCCTTTATGATGTTCAAAACATCGGCATCAGCGAAGAAGATTATGAAACATTTGAGCTTATCATGAGCTTGCCTGCAAAGCATAAAATCGTTATGACTCTATATTATGTTGAAGGCTACCGAAGCAAAGAAATTGCAGAAATAATCGGTATCAGCGAAGATGCTGTTCGGAAACGCCTTCAAAAAGGAAGAGAACTGTTGAAAAAAGAAATTGAAAAGGAGCAATTATTATGATTGACCGCTATATAAGAGATTATATAAGATTAATCGGTTCGATTTCGCTTCCTCAAGCAGAAAAGGAGCGTATCGCGGATTACCTTGTTCACAAGAATGACTCAAGAAAAGAATTGTCAGGAAAACATTTTGCAGCCGCATCTGCTGTTGCAGTTTTAGCAATCAGCACGGTTCTGATTGCCCGCGGCATGAGACAAGATATAAATATAATGTGAGGTTAATATGAAAACTATGTTAAAAAATCCGTTTTTTAAGTATGAAAACAGCAGTCTGCCTCTCGGTTTTGAGATTCCCGATACTTCCATGTTCGGAATGCTTAAAATTTCAGCAGAAAACCAACCCGAATCTTTGGCCTATGAATATTTCGGAACAAAATGTTCATTCAAAAACTTGGTTAAAAGAATTGAGGATATTTCGGGCGCATACAGCAATTTAGGCGTCCGTAAGGGCGATATCGTAACAATCGTTATGCCCAACACTCCCGAAGCGGTTATCAGCATCTATGCTCTTAACAGAATCGGAGCTGTTGCAAACATACTCCATCCACTTTCCGCACAGGAAGAAATAAAAAATCACATAAACAGAGTCAACAGCAAAATTCTGCTTTGCGTTGATATCTGCACCGAAAAAATCTCCAAAATCATAGATGAAACTCCGCTTAAAAAAGTTATTGTTGCTTCTGCCGGCAATTCCATGCCCGCAGTTATGAAAGCACTATATTCGCTCAAATGTATCAAAAATTTCAAATATGACAAATCAGATAAAAGATATTTGTCTTGGAGCGAGTTTGCCGAAAAAGCAATGCATGTTGAAGAATACTGTCCGAAAGGCGAGCAAAACAAAGATGTTGCTGTTATTCTTCACAGCGGCGGAACAACCGGCACTCCCAAGGATATCATGCTCTCCAACAGCAATTTCAATGCTTTCGGAATTCAGGCTGTGCTCACGTTGCGTGACGTAAAGGCCGGCGATAAGATTCTTGCAATCCTACCTATTTTCCACGGCTTTGGTCTGGGTGTATGCGTTCACGTTTCATTCTGCTTTGGTGCATGCTCTGTGCTTATTCCGCAGTTTAATGCCAAAAAATTCGCAAGCATTCTCAAAAAATATAAGCCCACAATGATTTTCGGCGTTCCCACACTTTATGATGCATTGCTGAAAGCAAAGGGCACCGAAAAAATTGATTTTTCATTCCTTAAATATGCTGTAAGCGGCGGCGACACCCTGCCCGAAAAGCTTGAAAAAAGCGTTAACGATTTCTTGGCTGCACATAATTCAAATATCAAAATCTGCGAAGGCTACGGCATGACAGAAGGCCTTGCAGCCCTCAGCCTTTCCGTAGGCGATAATTATAAATCGAGAACCATAGGCAAGCCTCTCATCGGCACAGAAATGTGCATTGTTGAACCCGGAACAACCAACGTTCTCCCTGCAGGAGAGGACGGCGAACTTTGCGTAAGCGGCCCCACGGTTATGATAGGCTACAGAAACAATCCGGAAGAAACAGAAAACACGCTGCGCACTCATGCTGACGGCAAACTTTGGCTTCATACCGGTGATATGGCGGCAATTGACGAAGACGGTTTTGTTCACTACAAGCTCAGAATAAAAAGAATGATGATAACCTCAGGCTTCAATGTGTATCCCACTCAGATTGAAAGTGTTATCGAAGAGCTTGATTTTGTTGAAAAATGCGTTGTTGTTTCAGTTCCTCATCAATACAAAAAAGAGGTTGCCAAAGCATATATCATTCTTAAAGGCGGAAAAGAAAAGAGCGAAAAAACAAAAGCAGAAATCCGTGATTACTGCAAAAAGAAGCTCATGCATTACAGCGTTCCTTACAAATATGAGTTTGTTGATCTCCTCCCCAAAACCGCTTATAACAAAATCGACTTCATGAAGCTCCAGAAAGAAAGTGCTAAGGAGGCAGTTTGCTGATGTCAAAAAAACCGAGAACTTGGGGCTACAAACTGCTCGCTCCCTTATTGCTTACAATATTCTCTATCTACTACAGTCCGCATGTGTTCGGGAAGGGAAATATTCCAAAAAAAGGTGCTGTTGTAATCTGCAGCAACCATAAGCATGTGCTTGACCAATGCCTTGCCGCACTTGCAACAAGCAGGCCGATAAATTATATGGCAAAATCAGAGTATTTCAAAGGCTCTTTTGCATGGTTTTTCAAGCTTACCGGTTGCATCTGCGTTAACCGAAACGGACATGATGAGGACGCAAAGGCCTCTGCCAATGCCGTGCTTTCCAATAGCGGCGCATTGGGAATCTTCCCTGAGGGAACAAGAAATAAAACCGATGATTTGCTTGGCGAATTTAAATACGGCGCAGCTTCTCTTGCTTGCAAAAATGAAGCAATGATTGTTCCTGTTGCGGTTACCGGCGAATACAAATTCAGAAGCAAAACCCTTTGCTCAAGAATAGGCAAGCCTTTCTCAACAAAAGGAATGACCGTTGAGCAGGCAAACAACCGCCTTCACAGCGAAATTGTTAAACTCATAAATGAAAATCTCGCTCAAGGCTACGGCACCCCCGAAGAATTCGAAAGAGCAAGCCGTTATACCGTTTCTAAAGATGCATGACTTTTTTAAAATTATACAATTAGTTTAACAAACAAAAAACTGCGGTTAATATTAATTTATTCTCCGCGGTTTTTTATATATTGTTTTGAAAGTATAATCATTTACAGCAAAAACTTCTGTTATTGCATTTTTGGAATATTTGTGTTATAATAAAATACACAAAAAGCTGTGAGCTAATGCCAATCATAATCTTTACGGCTTAAAAAACAAAAGCAATCAGGTGTTTGTTATGATAAAATCAATTTTAAAAATATTAATTGCATTGCTTATGCTCATTAACCCTCAGCTCCCCAATGCACTTGACCTTGGCAGGATTCCCAAGGGAGAAACCGTTGATATGAGCAAATTCACGCTTGTATGGTGCGATGAATTCAACGGAGATTCTCTTGATAAAACAAAATGGGGTTCTTCTTGGTGGATTACCGAACGCAAGGGCGGATATTGGCACGAAGATATGGTCAGCGTTAAAGACGGCAATCTCATAATCAAGGCCCAATATATGGAAACACCGCTTGAAAACAGATATTATGAGAATTGGCACAATCAAATTGATTTTGATGAATATAAAGCAGGCTGGTACACAGCAGATATCACCACTCAGGGCAAATATGAGCAGCTTTACGGATATTTTGAAGTCAGATGCATTCTGCCTGCCGCCACAGGCATGTGGAGCGCTTTTTGGATGATGAATGACCAAGTTGTTAATGTTGACGGTTCGGGTCAGGACGGAACAGAGGTTGACGTTTTTGAATCGTTTTATTACAAAGACTATTGGTGGGGCAACGACTGCATAACCACCGGTATTATTTATGACGGCTACGGAAAAGAAATACAAAACGCTTCTATAGGCAAAGTTTTCATTGAAAAAGACCCTTACTCCGAATATAACACTTACGGCGTTGAATGGAACAAAGACGAATATATATTTTACATAAACGGAGTGGAAACAGGTCGCCTTTCCGCAGGCGGAGTTTCGCAAAACCCTGAGTATCTGCTCCTCTCCTGTGAATTTGCCGGAGAAAACGGCATTCAGCATTCTGACAGACACGGAACAGGAAAAATAGAGCTTACACCTGAAGAAAACTGGCCGGCTGAGTTTAAGGTTGACTATGTCAGATGCTATCAGTACAATGAGCTTTGCAAATAGAATCATAATCATTCAATTTGAGCAGCAAAACCTTTTGTGGCTTTGCTGCTCTTGCTTTAACAATATATGTAAGTTTTGCACATAACTTTATTCCGTATTGACACCTAATATGTTTATATGTTATAATTCGAATGAAATATGGTGCATTAAATCAGCAGGGTCAACACCCTGCTCTTTCAGCGCACCCGAAAGTGAGGAAACACAATGAAAAAACAGGTAACCCTTGATGCAAACGGTTATCGCAAGTTCGGCATGCTCGACAAGGTTTCGTATGCCGCAGGTGATTTTGGCTGCAACATGAGCTTTGCTCTCAAAAGCACAATTATGGCCATTTTCTGGACTCAGTTTATGGCTCTTGGCGAAGAAATGTATGCCACTTTGCTCCTTGTTGTTCAGATATGGGATGCAATAAATGACCCTCTTCTCGGTTCTCTTTTTGATGCCGACAAGAGAAAATACAAGAGAGGCAAGTTCAAAACCTACATTTTTATCGGCGCATTAGGTCTTTTGTTCTCCGGCCTTTTCTTCTTCCTTCCTCTTCCCAATGCTCCTCTTGCAATGAGATGCATCATGTTCGTTTTAGGATATGTTCTCTGGGATGCATTTTATACCGTTGCAAACGTTCCCTACGGCTCAATGATGTCTGTTATCACAACCGACGGAGCACAGCGTTCCGAGCTCTCAACATGGCGCTCAATAGGCTCCATGGTTGGCAACATTGTTCCCATGGTTGTTCTCCCCATCATCTGCTACGATGCAAGTGATAACCTCAAGGGTGAGGTTGTTTTTGTTGCAGCAATCATCATGGGTGTTCTCGGCCTTATTGCATTCAGCTACATGCTTAAAACAACCGAAATCCGTGTTGAAGAAAGCACCGTTACAATCAGCGAAAAGAAGCAGAAATTCAATCCTTTCAAAGCTTTTGCAAACTTCATTAAGAACCGTGCCGCCGTCGGCGCAACACTTGCTGCAATGGCTATGTTCATTGGCATGCAGGGCTCACAGACTGCAACAACAGTTCTCTTCCAGTCATATTTCGGCAATGCAAAGGCATCGGGCATCATCATGCTTATAAGCTATCTTCCGATGTTCCTCTTCATGCCCTTCATTAAGAAAATCGTTAATAAATACGGCAAGAAGGAAGCCTGTGCTGTCGGTTCGGCAGTAAGCACTTTCGGCGCACTTCTTCTTTTCCTCCCTCTCGGCAACGGCAGCGTCGGCCTTATCGGCTATATCATCGCTCAGGTATTCTTTGGTCTCGGCCTTGGCTTCTACACCTGCGTTTCATGGGCACTTATGGCTGATGCCATCGACTATAACGAATGGAAAAACAACACCAAAGAAGAGGGTACCGTATATTCACTTCACTCTTTCTTCAGAAAGCTTGCTCAAGGCATGGGTCCCTCCGCAGTTATCCTTATCATGAGCGCACTCGGTTATGACGGCTCTCTCGGTGCAGACCAGCCCTTCGCTGTTGCAGAAAACATGAAGTGGCTCGTTGCTGCGCTTTACACCTTCAGCGCAGCCGTTATGTTCATTTCAATTGCATTTATTTATGACCTCAACAAAAAGAAGGTTGCTCAGATGACCGCTGAACTTGAAGAAAGACGTTCGGCAGTTAACAAATAATCAGGCATTCTTACAGCCGGTAGTTCCTGCCGGCTGTTTTATTAAATTTCATGGAGATAAAACAATGAGAAATACAGTTAATTTCAATGCCAAATGGGCATTCACAAAGCAAGCAAACGAAATCCCCGCATCGCTCCCCAATGACTGGTATTGGGTAAATCTGCCCCACAGCTGGAACGCAATTGACGGCCAGGACGGCGGCAACGATTACTACAGAGGAACCTGCTATTATGCAAAGGCTCTTGATAAAATGGATCTGCCCGAAGCGGACTGCTATTATCTTGAAATCTGCGGTGCAAACTCCTCTGCCGATGTTTATCTTAACGGCAAAATGCTCGCCCATCATGACGGCGGATATTCAACCTGGCGCATTAACATTACTGACGCTCTTGAAAGAGAAAATCTTTTTGTTATCGCCGTTGACAACTCTGCTAACCAAACAGTTTATCCTCAGGTTGCAGACTTCACCTTCTATGGCGGACTTTACCGCAATGTCAATATTATCTGCGTTAACAAATCACACTTTGACCTTGATTACTTCGGCGGACCCGGCCTTGCCGTTACCCCCGAAATCATCGGAAGCGATGCAAAGGTTACTGCTGAAACATGGGTAACAAACGCCGCTGACGGTCAGGTTATCCGTTACACAATCACCGACAAGGAAGGCAACGAAATTGCCGCAACGGAAACTGCAGAAGCAAAAGCAGTTCTTGAAATTGCAAATGTCCATCTCTGGCACGGCAGGAAGGACCCATATCTCTACACACTAAAAGCCGAGCTTGTTGAAAACGGCGAGGTTATTGACGCCGTTTCAACCCGTTTCGGCTGCCGCACATTCAAGGTTGACCCCGAAAACGGTTTTATCCTTAACGGCGAAGAATATCCTCTTCGCGGTGTTGCTCGCCATCAGGACAGATGGGGCATCGGCAACGCTCTTCTTCCCGAGCATCATGAAGAGGATATGGACCTTATCTGCGAAGTCGGAGCAACAACCATCCGCCTTGCGCACTATCAGCATGACCAGTATTTCTATGACCTTTGCGATGAGCGAGGCATGATTATCTGGGCAGAAATCCCTTATATTTCACAACACATGCCTACGGCACGTGAAAACACAATTTCACAGATGAAGGAACTCATCACTCAAAACTATAACCATCCCTCCGTTGTTGTTTGGGGACTTTCAAACGAAATCTCGATGAAGGGCGACGAAGATCCAGATCTTCTTGAAAATCACAAAATTCTCAACGACCTTTGCCATGAGATGGATAAAACCCGTCTGACAACAATTGCGGTGGTTTCCCCCTGCTCAATCGAAAGCCCCTATATCCAAATTCCCGACCTTGTTTCATACAACCACTATTTCGGCTGGTATGGCGGCGACACAACGATGAACGGCCCATGGTTTGATAAATTCCACGAGCGTCATCCCAACACTCCAATCGGCTGCTCCGAATACGGCTGCGAGGCTCTCAACTGGCACACCTCAAAACCCATTCAAGGCGACTACACCGAGGAATATCAGGCATATTATCACGAGGAACTCATTAAGCAGTTCTTCTCAAGAAAATATATGTGGGCAACCCACGTTTGGAATATGTTTGATTTCGGTGCAGACGCAAGAAGCGAGGGCGGTGAAAACGGTCAGAACCATAAGGGTCTTGTTACCTTTGACAGAAAATATAAGAAGGATTCCTTCTATGCCTATAAGGCATGGCTTTCAGATGACCCGTTTGTTCACATCTGCGGCAAAAGATATGTTGACCGCGTTGAAGATGTAACAAAGATTACTGTTTATTCAAATCAGCCCGAGGTCGAGCTTTTTGCAAACGGAACGAGCCTTGGCAAAAAAGCTGCCGCAGACCACTTCTTCTATTTTGATGTTCCCAACAGCGGCGAAACAAACCTTGTTGCCGTTGCAGGCGAACACAAAGACGAAAGCAAGCTTCGCAAGGTTGAGATTTTCAATGAAGAATACCGCCTCAGAGAAAAAAGCGCAATTCTCAACTGGTTTGATATAACCGAGGTTGAAGGCTATCTTTCAATCAATGATAAACTCAGCGACATCATGGCAACACCCGAAGGAATGCAGCTCTTTGGCGGCATTTTTGCACAGATGCTTCCCAAAGAGGGCGATACTGTTGCCGGCGGCTTTGAAATGAACGATGCCCTGATGCAAATGATGGGCGGCTTCACCTTTATCCGCCTTGCAGGCATGATCGGAACAATGGGAATCAACCTCACCAAAGAACAACTTCTGGGCATCAATGCTCAGCTTAACCAAATCAAAAAGCCTGAATAATTCAAAATGCACCTGCGTCACTTTTGTGTTCGCAGGTGCTTATTTTTCTTATCATGCATCAATTTCCTGTTGACAAATTCATATTATGGTGGTATAATCCAAAATAATTTAAGATATCAAACCGTTGAGGCGGAGATAACGGCAATCATGCCTTTCCAGAGAGCCCGAGATGCTGAGAGTCGGGTAAGAAACAGGTTGTCAAATGGGCCGCTGAGGGTGCAGTCAAATGCGAAATCGCAAAGTATTCTGCAACGTGTTGGCATACGTTAGTTGCCGGGGATATGATAGTATCCCTGCAAAGTGCACGGCATCGCCGTGAATCAGGGTGGCACCGCGAATAAGTTTATTCGTCCTTGACAGAAAGCATTTTTCTGTCAGGGGCTTTTTGTTTTTTGGGAGGCACAGTTTATGATTTTGTTAAAAGAACGATGGCGCAGTTTCATCTGAAGCCAAAATTAACAAACATTACTTTTTATATAATTTGGAGGAAAACACCATGAAATTCAATAATGTAGATTTTGATACCTATTTCAGTAATTATCCCGACAAAAACGGTTATTTCGGCAAATACGGCGGCGTTTATATTGACGATAAGCTCAAGGCTGCCATGGCTGAAATCACCGAAGCATATTATTCAATCTGCCAGTCAAGAAAGTTCATTGCGGAGCTTCGCAGAATCAGAAAAGAATTCCAGGGCAGACCTACCCCCGTTTCTCATCTTGAAAGGCTTTCGGATGCACTCGGCGGCAAGGTTCAGCTTTACGCAAAGCGTGAGGACTTAAACCACTCAGGCGCTCACAAGCTTAACCATTGCATGGGTGAAGCGCTTCTTGCAAAATATATGGGCAAGAAAAAGGTTATTGCCGAAACAGGCGCAGGCCAGCACGGCGTTGCTCTTGCAACCGCAGCCGCATATTTCGGCCTTGAATGCGATATTTACATGGGCTCGGTTGACATCAAAAAGCAGGCTCCCAATGTTG
Source organism: Acutalibacteraceae bacterium (assembly GCA_045589815.1). Classification (GTDB taxonomy): domain Bacteria; phylum Bacillota; class Clostridia; order Oscillospirales; family Acutalibacteraceae; genus CAG-177. The sequence continues at coordinate 91,452 of JAZNPT010000054.1, read as the reverse complement.
CAAGAATGAAAATCCTCGGTGCAAACGTTGTTGAAGTCACTCACGGCCTTCAAACCCTCAAAGAAGCCGTTGACGCAGCTTTTGATGCATACAGCAAGGAGTACAAGGACTCCATTTACTGCATCGGCTCGGTGCTTGGCCCCCATCCCTTCCCGATGATGGTTCGTGATTTTCAGAGCGTTGTGGGCATTGAAGCCAGAGACCAGTTTATTGACATGACAGGTCACCTGCCCGATGCAATTGTTGCGTGTGTCGGCGGCGGTTCAAACGCAGCAGGTCTTTTCGCCGGCTTCCTCAATGACCCCGTTGATATTTACGGCATTGAGCCTCTCGGCAGAGGCCCCAAGCTCGGTGACCACGCGGCCAGCCTTAAATACGGCACAGAGGGTATTATGCACGGCTTCAACAGCATCATGCTCAAGGACGAAAACGGCGAACCTGCTCCCGTTTATTCCGTTGCAAGCGGTCTTGACTACCCCTCATCCGGCCCCGAGCATGCGTTCCTTCAGGAAATCGGCAGAGTTAAATACGATGTAATCGATGATGAAGAAACAATCGATGCATTCTATAAGCTGTCACGCCTTGAAGGAATTATTCCTGCAATCGAAAGCTCACACGCAGTTGCATACGGCATGAAGCTGGCAAAAACAATGGAGCACGGCTCCGTCCTTATCAACCTCTCCGGCAGAGGCGACAAGGATATGGACTATGTAATCGAAAACTACGGCATCAGATAAACAAATAAGGTGGCCTGCAGATAACTCTGCAAGCCACCTTTTATTTTTAAAAATTACAGCTGAGACGCAAGGTATGCCGCTCCAAGCTTGTTAGCATCATTTCCCATCAAAGCCTTAACGACCCTGACTTTTCTGAAGCTTGCCATAAGCTCTTTTTGAAGCCTTGCATTAACTTGGTCTGTTATATAAGATTCGTTCATTATTCCCCCACCGGCAACAATAAGTGCAGGATTAAAAATATAAACAAGTCCTTTTAGACCGAGAACGATTTCATCAATCCATTCATCAATAAGCTTTTTAATTTCAGGATTATCAAAATTTTCAAAAATTTCTCTGCCGTTCATTTCTTTACCAAGCTTTTCAGCAACATTTCGAACCAACGCACCGGCCGAAGCATAAGCTTCGTAACAGCCGCAGCCGCCGCATGTGCATTCTCTGCCACCCGCATGCGTTACGATATGACCAAACTCACCTGCAGAAAATGAATTGCCGGTAAAAAGCTTGTTGTTGAGATAAATTGCTCCGCCTATGCCTGTGCCGTAAGTAAGGCAGATAAAATCGGAATATCCCTTTGCCGCACCAAAAACAGCCTCGCCAATCGCCGCAGAATTAACGTCGTTTTCAACAGCGGTCGGAATGCCTGTTTCGGCTTCGATTGTTTCCTTGATTTTTGTGCCTGTGTAGCCCGGAATGCTGTCTGTGGCATAAACTATCTCGCCTTTTATGCTGTCAACCTGCCCCGCAGTTGAAATACCGATGCGGTCAACGCTTTCACAGCTTTTTATAATATTAACAACTCTTTCAATTATACGTCTGCCGCCTTCTTTGGCATTTGTTGGAATTGATTTTTTCTCTGTCAAATTGAATTTTTCGTCGCAAAAGGCATATTTAATCTCCGTGCCGCCGATATCGAAAGCAAGAATTTTCATTAAAACTCCTCCGATAAAATATAAGGGACGATGCGGGCATCGTCCCCTGCTTAGTTATTTTTTTGACTCCTCAAGCGCCTTAACAAAGCGTTTGGTGATATCCATGGGTCTTGTGATGGCTGTGCCTACCACGGCAGCATGCGCACCGCATTCAAAGGCTTTAACAAGCTCATCGGGCGCCCAGATGCCGCCCTCGGCAATAACAGTTGCACCAAGCTCATCCTTATAACGCTTCATAAGCGTGAAATCGGGCAAAGATGTGCCTTTTGTATAAGGGGTATAACCGCTCATGGTTGTTCCGAGCAGGTCAAAACCGAGTTCAAGTGCCTTTTCGCCCTCCTCAAAGCAGGAGGTATCCGCCATAAAGAGCTGGTCAGGATATTTTGCACGCACCTCTTTGAAGAACTCTTCAAAGGTTACCCCGTTAGGCCTCAATCTGTTTGTTGCATCGACCGCAATTATATCGCAGCCGATTTCGACAAGAGCATCAACCTCTTTCATGGTTGGAGTAATATAAACATCGCTGTCATCATACTCTTGCTTGATAATTCCGATAATCGGCAGGCTGACTCTTTCCCTGATAGCCAAAATATCAACAACAGTATTTGCCCTTATGCCCACGGCACCGCCGAGGGATGCGGCATAAGCCATTTTGCTCATTATGTAGCTGTCATATAATGGCTCTGTTGATAAGGCTTGGCAGGAAACGATAAGTCCGCCTTCGATTTGATTTAAAATTTCTTTATTTGTCATCTTTTCCATAATTCGGATTATATCATATTTTTTTTACAAATTCAACTTAAAAAAGTATTTTTGGTTGTGTTAGAATAAGTTTACAAATTGTTCATAAAATAAATATCACATTTTGGTGTTTTGCGGTGTTTTATTTATATAAAGGTATAATTATGTCCAAATGAAAGGTGGTATGACTGTGTGCGCCGTTACTGCCCAATATAACGATGAGCTTCGCCATATTGAATATGCGGTCGAGAAATACAGCCAGATGCTTTTCAGAATAAGTTACAGCATTTTAAATAACAAGCATGATGCTGAGGACGCTGTTCAGGAAACTTTCTTGAAATACATGACCAAAGCCCCGCTTTTCAGAGATTCTGACCATGAAAAAGCATGGTTAATCAAGGTTGCAACCAACATCAGCAAAAATATAAGCAGATTCAACAACCGCCATGCAGCGGAAAACCTTGATGAGCTTCGTCACATCGGAATAAGCGATGATGACCGCGATATTTTTGAACTTATAATGCACCTGCCGACAAAATACAAAATCGCACTTGATTTATATTATATCGAAGGCTACAAAGCCAACGAAATTGCTCAGATAACAAACACATCACCTGTCACAGTCAGAAAGCAGTTGCAATACGGGCGAAAATTACTGAAGCTTGAACTCGAAAGGATTGATTTGAATGAAGACTAATAACCAACATCTTAATGAATATACAAGAGTTATGAGTAATATGTGCATCGAAGATGAGGCAAAGCAGCGAATCATAAGAAACTGCGCCCGATACAGCACACTCAAAAAAATCAAATCAGGTAAGTTCAGACTGATTGCCGTTATTAAAGAAACAACAGTTGAAAAAATCTGATAAACGCCATCAATTAAGCGGAGCTTTTCAGCTCCGCTATTTTTATTATGGGGACTATTGTTACAAAAACAAAACCTTAAATTTGTATATTTTTACCAAACGGAGGACAAAAAAATGAAAGAACCGGTTTTATACAAGGTTATCAGAAGACCGCTGGCAGCGCTGTTCAAGGCTGTTTATAAGCCGACAATTACAGGCAAACGCTACATACCGCAAAGCGGGCGCATTATTCTTGCCGGTAATCACACTCACTATTTTGACTGCATTCTTATCGGCTGCGCCACTAACAGATGCGTTCACTATCTTGCTAAAGATGAGTTGATGAAGGGGCCACTTAAATATATCTTTAAGCCGCTCGGCATTATTCCCGTTAACCGCAGAACAAAGGACAAGGCTGCATTGCAGACTGCCATTGAAACTCTCAATGACGAAAAGGTTATAGGTATTTTCCCCGAAGGCACAATCAACCGCACCCAGGATGTTATCATGCCTTTCAAATACGGTGCCGTAAAAATGTCACGCGATGCAAAATCGGACATAGTTCCGTTTGTTATCACCGGCAAATACAAGCCCTTTGAAAGAAGCATTAAAATACAGTTTATGGAGCCGTTAAGGGCATCCGACAATCTTGAAGAAACAAACGAAAAGCTTATGAGTATTGTCTCAAACGAACTTATTAAGGAAGGTATTAAAAAATGAAAAGACCCGAAGACAGAGAACTGGGATATAAATTACTGACTCCCGTTATGCGTCCCCTGTTCAAGTTTTATTATAACCCCAAAATTATCGGCGCTGAAAAAATTCCCGAAGACGGTGCAATCATCATCGCAGGCAACCACAAGCATGTTTTCGACCAGTGCCTTACCATTATGGCAACAAAAAGAGTTATCCACTATATGGCTAAAAAGGAATATTTTGAAGGTGCGCTTGCGCCCTTCTTCAGGCTTGTAGGCTGCATTCCCGTTGACCGTTCGAGAAAGGACTTTTCAAGCGCAAAATCCGCGCTCACGGTTCTTAAAGATGACGGCGCAATCGGTATTTTCCCCGAAGGGACAAGAAACAAAACTGATGCTTTCATGCTGCCCCTTAAGCACGGCGCAGTTTCAATGGCGAAAAAGACGGATGCTTATATCGTTCCGTTCGGTCTTACGGGAGAATATAAATTCCGCAGCAAAGATTTGCAGGTTATATTCGGCAATCCATTCAAGGTTGGAGATATGACCGTTGAAGAAGCCAACAAAAAACTGCATGACGAAATAGAAAAGCTGATGCTTGAAAGTCTCGGAATCCAGGCAGATAAAATCCGCAAAGATGCATAATCGGGAAACAGGAGAAGAATTATGAGAATAGGTATGGACGTCGGTTCAACAACGCTCAAATGCGTTGCAATCGACAATAACGATAAAATTGTTTACAAGGCGTATGAACGCCATTACTCAAAAATCGCCGAAAAAAGCGCTGCAATGCTTTCGGAAATCATCAAGGAAAACCCCGAATTTTCCAAAGCTGCTCTTGTTGTTTCGGGTTCGGCAGGCATGGGCTTTGCAAATGCGCTCGGTCTGGAATTTATTCAGGAAGTTTACGCAACAAGAATCAGCGTTTCCCGCCTTTTGCCAGGAACTGACGCTGTTATTGAGCTTGGCGGCGAAGATGCAAAAATCCTCTTTTTCACAAACGGCGTTGAGGTCAGAATGAACGGCTCCTGCGCAGGCGGCACAGGCGCATTCATTGACCAGATGGCATCGCTTCTTAACGTCAGCCCGACTGAAATGAACGAGCTTTCAAAAAGCCACGAAAAAATTTATTCTGTCGCTTCAAGATGCGGCGTTTTCGCAAAATCGGATATTCAGCCCCTTCTCAACCAGGGAGCAAGAAAAAATGACATTGCTGCCAGCATTTTCACCGCAGTTGTTAATCAAACGGTTTCAGGCCTTTCACAGGGCAGAAAAATTGAAGGCAACGTTGTTTACCTTGGCGGACCTTTATACTTCCTCTCCGAGTTAAGAGAAGCATTTGACACAGGCTTGGGTGTTAAAGGCACATGCCCCGAAAACGGACTGTATTTTGTTGCTCTCGGTGCAGCATATTCAGCAAGCGGAGAAGAACTTGATATTAAAGACATTACCGAAAAAATCAAAAACTCAAAAGAAAGCGGTGAATATCTCGGCGCAACTCCGCTTTTCAAATCAGAAGAGGAATATAAAGAATTTTCGGCACGTCATGCCAAAAATTCTGTTGAAGATAATTGCAAAATCGCTGACGGTGAAAAGGTCTGCATAGGCATCGACGCAGGCTCAACCACCGTTAAAGCCGCAGTTATCAACATGGACGGAAAAATTGTTTACAGCAGATACATACCCAACAACGGCGACCCTGTTTCACTCATCAGAGATTTCCTTGCTGATTTCTATAATGAATATCCCACAGCCATTGTTGCCTCAAGTGCAGTAACAGGCTACGGTGAGGATATTATCAAAAATGCTTTTGCCGTTGATATCGGCCTTGTTGAAACAGTTGCCCACTTCACCGCCGCAAAAAGATTCAAGCCCGACGTTGATTTCATTATTGACATCGGCGGCCAGGACATTAAATGCTTTAAAATCAGAAACAACGCAATTGACAATATTTTCCTCAACGAAGCCTGCTCCTCAGGCTGCGGCTCGTTCCTGCAAACATTCGCTGCCGCATGGGGATATAACATTGCAGATTTCTCAAAGCTCGGCCTTTTTGCAGACAAGCCCGTTGACCTCGGCTCACGCTGCACGGTATTTATGAATTCTTCCGTTAAGCAGGCTCAGAAGGATGGCGCATCAATTGAAAACATTTCGGCCGGTCTTTCAATCAGCGTTGTTAAAAACGCAATTTATAAGGTTATCAGAGCTGCAAATGCCGATGAACTCGGCAAGAACATCGTTGTTCAGGGCGGTACTTTCCTTAACGATGCGGTTCTTCGCGCTTTTGAACAGGAAATTAACAGAAATGTTGTAAGACCAAATATTTCAGGCCTTATGGGAGCTTACGGCGCAGCTCTTTTCGCAATGGAAAGAATGCCCGAAAAAAGCACCATCATTTCTGCTCAGGAACTTAAAAGCTTTGAACACAAGGTTAAGGCAGTCACCTGCGGCAAATGCAGCAATCATTGCCGTTTAACAGTCAACACTTTTAATTCCGGCAGGAGCTTCATAGGCGGAAACCGTTGCTCAAAACCGCTTGCAAAAACTAACGAAAGCAGCGGCAAAAACATGTTTGACTACAAACGAGAGCTGCTTTCCGAATACAAACCCGTTATCGGCACAAAGCCGCAAATCGGCCTGCCTATGGGTCTTAATATGTTTGAGCTGCTTCCGTTCTGGCACAAATTCTTCACAGAGCTTGGCTTCGGCATTGCTCTTTCACCCAAATCCACAAGAGAGCTTTATGTTGAAGGCCAGCACACAATCCCGTCTGACACGGTATGCTACCCTGCAAAGCTGCTTCACGGCCATGTTGAGAATCTGATTAATCAGGGTGTTGAAAACATTTTCTACCCCTGCATGACATACAACATAGACGAAGCGCTCGGCGATAACAACTATAACTGCCCAGTTGTCGCATACTATCCCGAGGTTATCCGCTCAAATGTGGGCGGCCTTAAAAATCTCAATTTTATGAGCGATTATCTCGGACTTCACAGACCCAAGGATTTTGTTAAAAAGATTTACGCCATACTCAGCGCAAAATTCGAGGGAATAACCCTTAAGGCTGTTAAATCGGCAGCTGACAAAGCTTATGATGAATACCATTCCTATATGAAAAAAATTCACCTTAAGGGAATGGAATATCTCAAGGAATCCAAGGAACAAAACAAGCCTGTTATTGTTCTTTGCGGCAGACCGTATCATCTTGACGAGGAAATCAACCACGGCATTGATAAGCTCATCTGCGAATGCGGCGCAACCGTTATCACGGAGGACAGCGTCAGCCCGCTTGTTAAGAAATTCCCCACAGATGTTCTTGATCAGTGGACATATCATTCAAGGCTCTATGCCGCCGCAAAATATGTTGCCAAAGCAAACGACAAGGACCTCAACATTGTTCAGCTTGTTTCTTTCGGTTGCGGAGTTGATGCAATCACAACGGACGAAATGAGAAGCATCCTTGAACGCGACGGAAAAATATATACACAGATTAAAATTGACGAAATTTCAAACCCCGGTGCGGTTAAAATCAGACTCAGAAGCCTGTTTGCCGCCACCGGAAGATAAGGAGGTATAATATGAACACTGCAAACAGAGTTGAATTTACAAAAGAAATGCGGGATTATACACTCCTCGCACCCAACATGGCAAACATTCATTTTTCACTTCTTGTTAATATTTTCGGGCAATACGGCTATAATGTTAAGCTTTTGAAGAATGACGGCAGAGCGGTTGTTGACGAAGGACTTAAATATGTTCATAACGACACCTGCTACCCTGCCCTGCTTGTTATCGGTCAGCTTATTGATGCCCTTAATTCGGGCGAATATGACCCAAACAAAACTGCGCTTCTGATTACACAGTCCGGCGGCGGATGCAGAGCATCAAACTATATTCACCTTTTAAGAAAAGCCCTCAAAAAAGCAGGATATCCGCAGGTTCCGGTTATCTCACTCAATCTTTCGGGCCTTGAGAAAAACAGCGGCTTCAAAATCAAACTTTCAATGGCTCTTAAGATGCTTTCCGCTCTCATTTACGGCGACCACATCATGCTCCTGAAAAACCAGGTTGAGCCTTACGAAGTTAATGAAGGCGAAACAGCAAGGCTGACGCAAAAATGGATTGACGATATCAGCGAAAACCTGAAAAAAGGCAAAGGATATTCTCATTTTGCCATCAAAAAAGCTTTGCCCGAAATCACCAAATCCTTTGCACAGATACCCGTTAAAAAAGTCGATAAGGTTAAGGTTGGCGTTGTTGGTGAAATTTATGTTAAATACTCTCCCCTTGCAAACAATCATCTTGAAGAGTTTCTTTTCAGTCAGGGCTGTGAAGTTATGGTGCCGGGTCTTTTGGGCTTTTTCCTTTTCAAAACCGACAACCGTCTTGAAGATATCAAGCTTTACGGCGGAAACAAGTTTAAAAAGCTTGCAATGAAAATTGCAATGTGGTATCTCACGACAGTTGAAACCAATCTGAACAATGCAGCCCGCGCATACGGCAATTTCACCGTTCCTGCTCCCTATGCACACATAAAAGAAACCTGCACAAAAATAATCGGTGCAGGCTGTAAAATGGGCGAAGGATGGCTTTTGACCGCTGAAATGATGGAGCTTATCGAAAGCGGCTACGGCAACATCGTTTGTGCCCAGCCGTTCGGCTGCCTGCCAAACCATATCGTGGGCAAAGGCATGATAAGAAAGCTCAAAGAACTATATCCTCATTCAAATATCGTTCCCATTGATTATGACCCGGGCGCAACAAGAGTTAATCAGGAAAACAGAATCCGCCTTATGCTTGCAGTTGCGGGCGAAAACAATGAATGCTCACATCCTGCGAAGAATGCACCGCATGCAAATAAATCTTAGCGTGCAACGCATCATGTTGACTTTTTTTCGCAAAATGCTATACTCTAAATATAGACATATTTCCTGTTCGGAGGATATGAAATGGAAGAACCAAAAGCATATTTGAAACATAGAAACAAACTTGATAAACTGTTCAGGCTTTTATTCAGGCCCACGGTTATCGGCGCAGAAAACATTCCGGAAAGCGGCAGAATCATTCTTGCAGGCAACCACATGCATTTTATGGATTGCATTACTGTTGCCTGCGCAACAAAAAGAGTTGTTCATTTTCTTGCCAAAAGTGAGCTTTTGGAGCCTCCTCTCAAACGTTTTTTTGCGCCTTTCGGAATAATCCCTGTTAACCGCAGTGCAAAAAGCTCCTTTTCCCTTGCGGCTGCCGTTGAGGTGCTGGAGGATGACAAGGTTATAGGAATTTTCCCCGAAGGAAAAGTTAAGCTCAAAAGCGAAGCTCATCTGACCATTAACACATTCAAGTTCGGTGCAGTTAAGATGGCAAATATCACAGGTTCACAAATTGTTCCGTTTGCCATTACGGGAAAATATAAAATGCTCAGAAAAAGAATCAAAATCGAATTTTTTGAGCCGATAACAATTTCCGATAACCTTGCACAGGAAAATAACAAGCTTATGAATATTGTTGCTCACGGCATTACCCAAGAGCCGATTTATACTGAAGTTAAATAGCTTGAATCAACCGTATGATTTTCTTTCATGCGGTTGATTTTTTTACTTTCGGTGATATAATTTGAAAAGGTGATATTATGAGAAATTTTACGAAATCAAAAAAGCTGGATAATGTTTGCTATGATATAAGAGGCCCTGTTATGGACGAGGCAAACCGAATGGAAGCAAACGGAATGGAAATTCTGAAGCTTAACATAGGCAACCCTGCCCCGTTCGGCTTCAATGCTCCTGACGAAATAATTGTTGATATGATTTACAATCTGCGTTCAACGCAGGGATATTCAGATTCAAAAGGCCAGTTTGCCGCACGCAAGGCAATCATGCAGTATTGCCAGCTAAAGGGCATACCGAATGTAGGCGTTAACGATATTTACACGGGTAACGGTGTGAGCGAGCTGATAACCATGTCCATGCAAGGGCTGCTTGACAGCGGCGATGAGATACTTGTGCCTATGCCTGATTATCCGCTCTGGACTGCTTCTGTTACGCTTGCCGGAGGAACGGCAGTTCACTATCTCTGCGACGAAAAAGCAGACTGGAACCCTGATATTGATGATATCAAAAAGAAAATAACGCCCAACACCAAAGGAATTGTTGTTATTAATCCCAACAATCCTACGGGAGCACTTTATTCAAAGGATATCCTTGAACAGATTGTTGACATAGCCCGCCAAAATGATTTAGTTCTTTTTGCAGATGAAATTTATGACCGCCTTGTTCTTGACGGAGAAGAGCATGTGGCCCTTGCCTCCCTTGCCCCCGACCTGCTCACCGTGAGCTTTAACGGGCTTTCAAAGTCCCACAAGGTCGCAGGCTTCAGGTGCGGCTGGATGTGCCTTGCAGGCGACAAATCCCATGCGAAAGGATATATAGAAGGGCTGAACCTTCTTTCTTCCATGCGCCTTTGCTCCAATGTTCCCGGCCAAAGCATAATTCAAACTGCTCTTGGCGGAATTCAAACAGGCGATGCTCTGCTTACCCCCGGCGGAAGAATTTATGAGCAAAGAAACTACATTTATGATGCATTGAATTCAATTTCCGGAATAACTGCAACTAAACCCAAAGCTGCTTTCTATATTTTCCCTAAGCTTGACACAAAAAAATTCAATATAACCGATGATGAAAAATTTGCGCTTGATTTGCTGCGCGAAAAAAAGATACTTGTCACCTGCGGCACGGGCTTCAATTGGAACAAACCTGACCATTTCCGAATTGTTTTTCTACCCGATTTAACAACACTTGAAACCGCAATGACAAGCCTTGCAGACTTTCTTGACAGTTACAGACAGTAAAAAAAGAGATGTCGATTGAACGACATCTCTTTTTCTTTTTTTGTATTACGGTTGAGGAACAATCGGGTGATTTTCGCTGATATGCTCAATTGTTATGAAATTGTTTCTTTCGGCATAAGCCCATTTCATTCCGAAAGCCTTGCAGGCCCCGTCAACAGGCATATAAAGCTGCTCTTCAAAGCCTCTGAAAACCTCAGTTCCAAGGTCAAGCTCACCCTTATCCGTTGCAGCAAAGCGACTATTTTCCGTAAATGTTGCTTCTCTACCGTATATTTTAAGTGTCACCTTGCCTTTTTCGCGGATATCCTCACCGCCGGCAAATCTTATCAGCGTTGCAAAAGCAATGTACCACTTGCCGTCTTTGCAAACAGCCGGAGTTGACATGTTACAAAGACCCAAATCCACGCCTTTGTAATACACTCTTGTTCTTCCCTCACCAAAAACGGGAGCAACTCTGTATGGCCTTATCTCATCCTTTTCCTTGTCAATAAGGCATTCATCAAAAATCCTGCCGTCATTAAGCTCTGAAATAAGAGTAACCCTGTTGCCGTCAACCTCAACAAGAGCATAGGATGCAGTCTTTTCCTCATGAGGATAGAAAGATGCATGCCAGACCTTATCGGTTGTTTTTGTTCCGGGCGGATTAAAATTTGCATTGCCGAGTTCATAATGAACCGTTCCCTGTGACGGCCTGTCAAACAGCTCCTCGTTCCTTATCGGGAAAGAGCGTGAAAAATTATGCTCATGACCCGAGAAAAGAACATCCAGCATCTCCATGGATTCACGCATCATGGGATAAGTATCATCATTTGCGAGGTTAGGGCCTGCATAATAAACAGGAAAATGATGTGCACCGAATTTCCATGTTTTTCCGCAATTTGCAATATCCTTCTTTGCCCACTCGTTCATAAGCTCAGGTTCGTTAACGCCAAAAACATTGAAATGGGCATTGCCGTAGTTAAAGGAATATATTTCCGTCTGCCAGCCCTCGGGGCCGTTTTTAGGATAGGAGTATTCAAGCTGTGTGTTGAAAAAATCAGCAGGCTCGGCATAATATCTGTCCACTTCTTCGGGAAAATACTGTGCAAAACCTCTGTTATCATGATTTCCGCAGCTCATCATATAAGGCAGATGCTCCATAATTCCCTGCATTCCCTCAAACATTGCATTCCATTGTATCTCATGCTGACCGCAGTTTGTATTGTCTCCCGCGGTAAGAATGAACTTAACATCGGGGTGCTTTGCAAGAACATCCTTAAGGAATTTATTAAGGGTTGAATAATCGGGGTTATAGTGGTCATCGTCCTTCTGATGGTCTGAAATAGCGATAAATTTAAACTTGGTGAGATTTTCTTCCTCGGTGTCAAACCAATATTCTTCGCTGCGATTTTCTGCGCTGCCGCATGTATAATAGTATCTTGTTCCGGGCTTCAGATTTGAGGGGGTAGCCCAGAAAATATTACTCGTGTTAACATCACTTTTAAACGGCTTGACAATGGCATCAACTCTTTTTTTATAGCCGTTTTTTTCATAGTATTCTACATAACCCTCGCTGACTTCAAGACTTGAACGCCATGTGACAGTCATTGAAGTTTTAGCATCCCCCGAAATGCTGACCATAATATGATCGGGCTTTTCGGTTGCAAGCCTGAGATTCGGTTGTTTTTCCATATTATTTCACCTTTATTCTAAAGAGTCTTGCACCGTGGGAATTCACTTGGGCAGAAAATTCACCGTCTGTGACGGCATATTCTTCATGTTTCCACATATCCCAAACGCTGTATTGCATGCCGCCGACAGCGATATCGGTAACATCAAATTTGATAGCTTTGGCATCATCATCCGTGTTGAACAAGGCAACAAACTTGCAGCTTTCGCCCTTGGAAACCCAAACTATTTCGCCCTTACCGTCAGTTTCTTCACGCTTAAACTGCCTTGCTCCCCATGAATTTTTGAGCATATCGATAAGCTCTCTGTTTTGAAGAAGTGAAAGAGTAAATTCATCATTGTCGCGCATTTCAGCGCCAATCATTAGAGGAGAACGGAAAATACCCCACAGAGTCATCATTGTTATCTGCTCATCATGGGTGAAGCGAGTATATCTGTTTCTGTATTCTTCAAGCTTTTCGGTTATCTGAATTCTGCCTATGGGCAGCATATCACAATCGGGCCATGCACCCGGCTGAACATATTCCTGCCATGCATAGCAGCGTTCGAACATTGAATGGAGTTTGCTCCATTCGTCCCAGAAATCGCCGGTCATGCGCCAAAGATTTGCATTGGCGGCAAGATGCTCATGCTCCCAAACAGGAGCCGGGCCGGGAGAAAGGCTGAGAACCATATCCCTGCCGCAGCCGTCAATCGCCTTGCGAAGCATTTCTATCTCGCGGCGAGCGGAATAAGGATTATCTTTAAGGAATTCGGTGTTTGCGATGTCATCACACTTTATGTAGTCAACGCCCCATGAAGCATAAAGCTCAAAAATGGAATTGTAGTATTCCTGTGCACCCTTTGCATCGGGGTTAATGCCGTACATATCCGTCTGCCACGGGCAAACCGAATATTGCTGAGCAATATCCTTTGCAGTAACTCCGTCACACTTGATTTTTGCATTCTGATGAACAGCCTGTCTCGGGATTCCTCGCATTATATGAATGCCGAACTTCAAGCCAAGCGAATGCACATAGTCAGCAATGGGCTTGAAGCCCTTACCGCCTGCTGAGGACGGAAATCTTTCAGGGGCAGGAATAAGACGGGAATATTCATCCATATAAAGCGGAGCAAAATTGTGATAATAGAAGCTGTCCGCCGTCGGCTCTGACCATTGAATATCGCAAACAATATATTCCCAGCCGTAATCCTTAAGGTTCTTTGCCATATAATCTGCGTTTGCAAGAAGCTGTTCTTCATTGACAGCAGCGCCGTAGCAATCCCAGCTGTTCCATCCCATAGGAGGGGTTAAAGCCATTCTTTTATGCATATTATCAGTCCTTTTTATAAACTCTAATTTCAAATTCTGCCTGTGTTTTGAATTTTTCAAGCCCATTGATTTTTTGCTGGTCATTTTTGCCAGTTTTGTAGTAATATGGTGTCATTTTGAAAAGATTACATATTTCTTCGTTGGATTCAAGCCATATTTCTGCCTTTATCTGTTTTGATTTAATCAACATGAATCCTGAAATTTCCCCGTCAGGCACATCGTTAATATAAGGCTTATCGTAAATCACGGATTTTAAGCCGTACAGGTGTTTTTCAAGAGGTATCACCCTAATCATTATGCCGTCTTTTTTCAACACACGGTGAAATTCCGCATCCGCTTCGGGAGAAAAAATGTTGAGCAAGGCATCAAATTGTCCGTCGGCAAAAGGCAGTTCAAAAAGGCTTGCCACGGCAAGCGATATTCCGCTTTTTCTTTTTGAAGCAAATTCAAGGGCATCCTTTGAAATGTCAACTCCCACAAATTCGGTTTTAATTCCGTTTTCAAAAAGCTTGCTCTTAATCCCTGCGGAATAGTAGCATTCACCGCAGCCTGCATCAAGCACATTTGCACCGCCGGGCAAATATTCTTTACAGATTTCGCAAACAGCTTCAAGCAAAAAGCCGTAGCCGCCGCTGTTCAGAAAATCTCGCCTTGCCCTGACCATAAGACGGTCATCCCCGTGCCTTTTGGCAGAGGATTTCTGTGACTGCAAAAGGTTCACATAGCCGAATTTGGATTTGTCAAAACAATGTCCGTTTGAGCATTTATAAAGCTTTTCATGTTCCGCCAGCGTATCCGAACACACCGGACAAATAAAATTTATCATTGTTTTACCCTGTATTTTTCAATTTTTTTCATCATCGACCTGCCGACATCGTGCATAAATCTTTCACACGCAGGCAAAAGGTCATCGGGGAAATCTGCGAGGAAGTTATCTGCTTCATAAGTAAAATGGCCTTGATAATCGATTTCGCCGAGCGCTTTGAGAATATCATCCCAATCCATATCAAGCAGATAAGGAAGCGTGTGGCTGTCATTAACATTATCGTTATCATGGATGTGCAGGCATCCGAGCCTTGAACCCATCTGGCGAATCATGGTTCCGGCATTATCACCGACCAAGCCGCAATGGCCTAAATCAAGGCAGGCTGTGAAATGCTCAGGATTCAAAGCATCAACATAGCGGTTAAAATCCTCGGCAACGCTGCAAACATTGGGAACAATTCTGTTAAGCTTGTTATCCCATCCCCACATGTTTTCGAGGGCAATTTTAACGCCGTATTCTGCGGCATAAGGCTCAAGTGTGTGATAAAGCTCCATGTTCTGCTCAAACTGATTTTCGCTGAACTGAACAGGATGAACAACGCAGATTTTTGCATCCAGCATTCCTGTGATTTCAAGCGCTCTTTTGATTTTTTCAAAGATAACTTTGTTATACTCCCCGTTGTTTTCCTTTGCTGAAGGAAACGGGGCATGAGCCTGTTCAAAAGTAACACCGTAAGAATCGGCAATTTTAATAAGCTCGTTTATGTGAGATTTATAACTCTGAGAATTTAAAATATCAGAGTCATCCTGCATTTTGAACATTGAAAAATCTATTCCGTCAAAACCTGCTTCACAGATAATGCGAACTGCAGTTTTATCACCCAATCTCTTACCGATAACTTCAGTTTGATTAACAAGTTTCATAACACAACCTCCAAAACATATAACTGTATATATTATAGCAACATTGCAAAACATCTACAAGTATATTATAAAATATTTGAGAAATAAAATCAAAAGCATAAGACCTTTTAGCCTTGTTAACAATTTATTAATTGACTTTTCAAAAGAAATATTATAAATTATATTATCATAGAGAAAATAGAAATGGAGGGTGTTTAAATGCCCAAAGCTGAATACAGAAGCTCCATCCGTTCCAAAAATCTTATCAAAAAAGCCGTTGCCAAGCTCATTCATGAAAAAGCACCAACCAAAATAACAGTTTCCGACATTATTCGCGAAGCTGATATCAGCCGCGGCACTTTTTATGCGCATTATTCGGATGTTGATGCGGTTATAAGCCAAATCGAATGCGAAGAATTCAAAAATCTGATGGAATTTGTTGACCGCTTCGGATTTGAAAACATAACAACCAACATAACGGATTTTATCACACGAATTTGTGAATATTTAAACCGTGACAAAGATTATTACCGCATGCTTACCCAGTCCAACATCTTGAATAATTTCATTTGGCGTTTGGTTAATGCCTATTACGAAAGACTGCTGGAAAAAGTTGTTTTAACCCCGAATGCTGCTGATAAGGACGACGCAAATCTCTACCTTATCTACATAACCTCAGGTGCAAAAACTGTTATTCTCAGCTGGCTGAATGATGAAATCAAAGCCACTCCGGAACAGATTGGCGAAAGAATCGGCAAACTGATATCCCTTAATCAATTATATTACAACTAAAAACAAAAAGGTGAATTGTGCAGAAGAATCAACTGCATAATTCACCTTGTTTTTTATTAAAGACCCAACACTCCGAGAAATCCATAAGAAAAAACGCTCATTATAAGGTTGGCTATCAAAACACCGAGCGCAATAACAGGAAACGAAATCTTGATTCTCATATCAAGAAGCGCTGCAATAAGAGCGCCTGTCCATCCGCCTGTTCCCGGCAGAGGGATGGCAACAAAGGTAAGCAAACCCCATTTGCTTCCTTTTTTGACCTTTTCGCTTTTTCTCATCGAACTTGTTTCAAGTTTGTTTATAAGCTTCCCTGTTATTTTGAATTTTTTGAGAAACTCAAAAATTCTTCGAATAAACAAAAGAATAAACGGTATCGGCAGTATATTGCCGATATAGCATATAACAAAAGCTTTTATCAGCTCAACATCCAAAAGCTTTGCTGCAATCATTCCGCCCCTTAGTTCAACAATCGGAAACATTGATATGATAAAAATTATAAGCTCCTTGGGAATAGTGCCTTGAAACACACCCACCAGATAATCCGTAATGGCTTCAGTCATTTAAACTGCCCTTTCTCTAGACGATATTTTGCTCAATCAAAAAGTCATGTGCACTTTGAAGAATATTTCGGTCATTGATAAACCTCAAAGTATCCATCGCCTTTTCGAAATTAAGCCAGATATAATCTTCGATTTCTTCGCGCTGAATTGTTGTTTGAGTATCCTTGGTTTTGGCAAGAAAAATCGTTACCGATTTTTCCACCCTTCCCTGAATTGTATATTCGGATTTTGATGCAAACTGCGGCAAAATCTGAATGTGGATACCGGTTTCTTCAAGCACCTCTCTAATCGCTGTCTGCTCATAGGTTTCGCCCTTTTCAATATGACCTTTCGGGAATCCCCAGTGAGTGCTTCGGCGGTTTTTAATGAGAAGATATCTGACTTCGTCGTTGATGATTCTGTAAACAACAGCACCGCAAGAGCGCTCATAAAGACACTCCAGCTTATAATTTCTGCCCTTTTCCGCAAAAGCAATTGCATCCTCAATCTGATAGGAAATAAAACGCATGCTCTTAGGAGCAACAACGTAAACAGTAGGGCTTCCGTCCCCTCTTTTAATTGCAGCAATAACCCTGCCGTCAAAAGTTCTGACGGGATGATTGATTCCCATGATATAGGCGCCGTGAGAATTGCTGTCATATCGTTTTTTGCCTTCAATTGCACCGAAATTAAGCTGATAGACAAAACCGAACTGTCTGTTTACGGAGCGGATTGGGTTGGTAACCCTGACTCTGACATATTTGCCGAGCATTAAACCACACCTTTCAGAAGGCCATTAAGACCCAGAATAAATACTGAAATATTATACTAAATTTGATTGCATAAAACAATAGTTTTTATAAAAATTTTAGTTTTTTTAATTCGCAAAGTATTTGCCGAAACAGCAAAAGCTATTTTTAAAAGTTTGGCTATTGATTTATATATATAAAGTATGTTATTATAAATTGATATATTGTTTAAAAATCCAATGCGAAAGCAGTGTGAAAATATGAAACGAATTCTTGTTGCAGATGACGAAGCCTTAATCAGAAGGCTTGTCTGTGACTTTTTAAAAAATGCAGGTTACGAAACCGTTGAAGCTGTTGACGGAAAAGATGCTATTGAAAAATTTCTTTCTGCCGGTCAATTCGACCTTGTTATCTGTGACATAATGATGCCAGAAGCAGACGGCTGGGAGGTCAGCAAAAAAATCCGCGAAACAAGCGCTGTCCCCATTCTTGTTCTCACAGCAAGAAGCCAGGAGTTTGATGAACTTATGTCTTTTGAAAGCGGCGCAGACGATTATGTCACAAAACCGTTCAGCCCGAGTGTTCTTGTTAAACGAGTTGAAGCGCTTCTCAAAAGATCTCAGGGCAGAAACAATGCATCAGGCGAAATAATTGCAATCGACGGCCTTATTATTGATATCCCTGCCCACACCGTTACAAACAGCGGCAATGCCGTTGAATTAACCATTAAGGAGCATAATATCCTTGTTAAACTTGCAGGAAACTGCGGCAGAATATATTCAAGAGAGCAGCTTCTCGACAGCATTTGGGGTGTTGATTTTATCGGTGACCCAAGAACTGTTGACTCTCACGTTGCAAGACTCAGAACAAAACTTGGCTCTTGGGGTGAAAATCATCTCAAAACAGTCTACGGAGTCGGATATAAAATTGAGGTGGAAAGGTCTTGAAACACTTTTTTTCAAAACTGAAGCTTCGAAGAATAAGAATAAAGCTTTTTGCAACCATTCTTGCCGTTCTTGTTCTTTTTGTAATTCTGATCACGGTTTTCAGTACTCCGGTGCTTTTCAGAACATTTTCGATGCATACCTACAATGAGATGTGCGAAACTGCAACAAAAATCAATGCTTGCCTTCCCGGCTCTGCTGCCTATTATTTTGACTTATATTCAATTGCCGCAAATGATAACGTTGATTTTGAAATGATTAACCCTGACGGCTCAATCGCATACACAACAAAAAACGGAAGCTCTGTTTTCGGAAGCGACCATTTCGCATCATCAAGCTCCTCTGAATCCGATTATGCAAGCTTAAAGCCGAGTGATAACTACCCGGCAATTAATTATGAAAACTTTGCGATTATGAAAAAACCGGTAACCAACACAGAATATTTTGTTTATTCCACAACAATTGACACGGGAGAAACCGTTCACCTTTATTCGGAGGTTGCCGATGTTGAAAATATTGTTGAAGTTGCCGGAAAGGTTTTTTCGTTTATCAGCATTTCACTCATAATTCTTATGTCAGCAATTTTTTATCTGCTTGTTGCAAAGTTCACAAAACCTCTGGTTGAAATGAACGATATAACCAAGGACATGGCCTCTCTGAATTTCGACAGAAAATGCGGCAACTACGGTAATGACGAAATCGGCGAACTCGGAACAAGCATCAACACACTTTCAACAACACTTGATGCCACCCTTATGGATTTGAAGGATAAAAACGGGCAGCTTGAAAAAGATATAGAAAGACGTCATGCTCTTGACAATGCAAGAAAATCTTTCATTAACAACGTTTCCCACGAATTGAAAACACCCATTGCAATCATTTCCGGCTATGCCGAAGGCCTTTGCGAGGGCATCAGCGATGACCCTGAGGTTATCAAGGAATACTGTCAGATTATCAATGATGAGAGTCAGAAAATGAACGCTCTGGTTGTTGAGCTTCTTGAGCTTTCAAAGCTTGAAAGCGGTGCTCAGCCTTTCACGCCCGACTATTTCGATCTCGGTCAAAAAATTAATTCTCTTTTGAATCACCTTTCCCTCCTTTTCGAGCAGAACGGAATCACGGTTGTCAATCAAATCCCCTCTCCTCTTGTTTGCTATGCGCAGGAGGATAAAATCGAAATCGTTCTGAAAAACTACATAACAAATGCAGTTTCTCATTGTTCAGGCGAAAAGCGAATTGAACTTCGCCTTAACGAAACAGATACTCTCTATGAAATCGGTGTTTTCAATACAGGCGAGCATATTTCGCAGCAGGATTTGCCCGAAATATGGGACAGCTTCTACAGAGCTGACAAAGCACACGGCAGGAGCGAAAGCCGATTTGGTCTCGGCCTTTCAATCGTTAAAGGCATTATGAAAAATCACCTGTGCAAGCATGGCGTTAAAAACATTGAAAACGGCGTAATTTTCACTTTTGAAGTTTCAAAGGATTCTAAGTATTATGAAAACAAACAGTAATTCGAAAAGAATATTTCTCAAAACGCTTTCTGTCCTGCTATGCTTCGTCGTTTTATCAGGAATTCTGACTGCATGCGGTTCAAGGGAAGAATCAGGCGTTAAGGTTATCAAATCCGTTCCCGCAAGGAACAGCATAACCAATCCCGCCGCTGACAGCTCTGTTCATTATTCCGCAAATGCCGCTGCATTTGCAGAAAAAGCTGCATCATCAGGGCTTATCGAGCTTTATATCGACCCATCAACCGATTCTTTTGCAATCAAAGAAACTTCTCAAGGGCAGCTTTGGAGTGTTCTTCCCCTGCTTGACGGCATTGCTCAAGGCGAAGCTCTTGTCAGCCGGGCAAGCATGGTTTCGCTGAAGATTATCGGCGGAACGGATATTTATTATTTGAATTCTCAGGATAACTCTGTTGCTTACGGCAAGTCATCCCATTCATTGATTGAAAACGGCGCTGTTTTCACATTTGACATGTTTACCGACGAAAAAACCGCCGCAAAGCAGAGCTTTGAAAAAAGCGACATCGGATTCCGAGCCATCCTTACCGTGACTCTGAAGGACGGAAGCATGAATGTTTCCTGCAGCTATGAAAACATAACAGGAAATCCTGATGCTTTTATTGAAGACATTGACCTTCTCAATTACTTCGGAGCTTATAATGACACAGCGGAAGGTGATTTTCTGCTTGTTCCGGACGGCTGCGGCGCTATAATCAAAACTTCAATTTATGATGAATCTTTTGAGTCTCTTTCGTTTGATGTGTACGGACAGGACCCATCAACCGAATCGGATTCTTCAGGCAGCGCAGTTATTCCCGCTTTCGGAATCAAGCACGGCAACTCCGCCTTCGTTTCTCTGATTGAAAACGGCGATGCTGTTGCATCAATAAATGCTCAGAAAGCAACAGGCATAAGTGAATACAACACCGTTCATCCAAGCTTCAATATCACGCCAATAAGTTATCGAGATAACACTCTTTATATTTCCAAAGCCTCCTCAGTGAACGAAATTTCACTTTGTTACCGATTCCTTACAGGCAACAACGCAACCTATGCAGGCCTTGCTTCGGCATGCCGCGAACAGCTTATCAGAAATTCTGTTCTTTCAACAAAAGCCGTTGAAATCAGCGACTATATGCCGTTTTATCTCACTCTTACCGGAGCAGCAAAAAAGTCATTCGGCCCGATAAACTACCTTTCAAAGCTCACAACCTTTGAACAGGCTGAAGATATGCTCATAAGAATGAAAAACAAAGGTATTAACAATGTCAGCATCCGCTATGCGGGAATCTTCAGCGGCGGTCTTGATTCAAAAGATATAAATGACGCCTCCGTTTTACGCAGGCTTGGAGGAACAGAAAAGCTTGATGAGCTTCATGCATACATCACAGCGCAAAAAATGAGTCTGTTTCTTGATGTTAATCTGCTTTCCTCCTCAACAGGTTTTTCAGGCATAAACGCAACCGATATTCAAAAGAACACCAGTTCATACACTCCTGACAGCAAGCTTGTTGATTATATGGGCGAAACGGTTGCCGAAAGACAGTTCAGAAATATCAGCAAGCTCAAAAAAGTTGTTTCTTCCGTATTGACCGACACCCGTTATTACGGCTTTTCAGGCTATTGCCTCAATGATGTCGGCTCCGTTCTCTATTCCGATTTTTCTTTGGGAGGAGTTTTGCGTGAAGACGCTGCCGGCGCAATCAGCGAGGCTATTGTGCCCCTTTCAACAGGCCACTCCACAATGGCTGTAACGGGCAATTTCTATATGTTGAAAAACATTGATTCCGTTATCAACATTCCTCTTGAAACAACAATTTCAGAAAGCGGCGCATACCTTGCCGTGCCTTTCATTCAGCTTGTTCTGCACGGAATTGTTGACTATGCGGGAGAACCGATAAACACGGATATCAATCTGCAGGAAACCCTGCTCAAATATATCGAATACGGTGCTTGCCCACATTTCGAGTGGAACTATGAACCGGTCACGGGGCAAACCGAATCAGATAAATTCTATTATGACAACACCATTAATACAGCTGCGGAATTTTATACCGGAGCAAACGAAGCTCTCAACGATTTGAGAGACGCAAGAATAACCGACCATTATGAGGTGCAGGACGGAATTTTCTGCACCGAATATGATACAGGCGCAAGAATTTATGTTAACTACACAAACAACGATTTTTCAACCCTCGGCGTTATTGTTGAGGCAAGAGATTTCTTGAGAGTGAATTGATTAGGAGGATAAACACATGCCGTATATCAGAACAACAGTCAGCAAAGAACTCACCGAGAAAAATAAAGATAATCTCAAAGCTAAACTTGGCGAAGCAATCGCCCTTATCCCAGGCAAAAGCGAGGCGTGGCTCATGCTTGCCTTTGAAGATAATATTGACATGTATTTTAAAGGAGATAATACTCAGGATTATGCATATCTTGAGGTCAGCCTTTTCGGCTCAACCTCCGATGCTGCTTATGACAGGCTCACCGCCGCACTTTCAGAAATCGTTAACGAAGAACTCGGCATTGACAGAGCCAACATTTATATAAAATATGAAGAAGCAGAGCATTGGGGCTGGAACGGCTCGAATTTCTGATTATGAGCGAAAAAAAGCATGAACTTTTGCTGATTGCCGCAGCGCTTGTTATAACAATAGCAGCTCTGCTGTATTCGGTGTTTGATTCACCTAAATATAACAGCCTTGAAGCTTCGGTTATAACAACGACCCGGGCAGAAAGAACAACAACTGCTCCTATCGGCAAAATCAACATTAACACCGCCGATGCAGACGAGCTTTCGCAGCTTGAAGGCATTGGCGCAAAAAAAGCACAGGCTATTATTGACTACAGAGAGAAAAACGGCGCGTTCAGAACCGTTGATGAACTGACAAACATCAGCGGCATAAGCACCGCAACATTAGAAAAGAATATTGACACTATAACAGTTTAGTGCTTTTTATTTTTGTTTAAGTACACAGGAGGTTTTCCGTATGGAAAGACTTGAAATTAAAAAGCTTTTTGAAGCTCCCGATAAATATGCCGACCAAAGCGTTACGGTTTACGGCTGGATTAAAACCCTCAGGGATTCAAAAGCAATCGGTTTTATTGAACTTAATGACGGCAGCTGCTTCAAGGGTGTTCAGATTGTTTTTGAAGCGGCAAAGCTTGAAAATTATAAAGACATCGCAAAGCTTAACGTTGGCGCTGCGGTCAAGGTTACGGGCAAGCTTTTGCTCACTCCGCAGGCAAATCAGCCTTTTGAAATCAACGCTGATGAAATATCCATTGAGGCAACCTCAACTCCCGATTATCCTTTGCAAAAGAAAAGACATTCGGTTGAGTTTTTGAGAACAATTGCCCATCTCAGACCGCGCACAAATCTTTTTAACGCAGCTTTCAGAATCCGCTCGGTTGCAGCCTATGCAATTCATAAGTTTTTCATGGAGCAAGGCTTTGTTTATGCGCACACTCCGCTGATTTCCTGCAGCGACTGTGAAGGCGCAGGCGAAATGTTCCGAGTTACAACCCTTGATATGGAGAACCTGCCCAAAACAGAGGACGGAAAGATTGACTACAGCGAGGATTTCTTCCAGAAGCCCGCTTATCTGACCGTTTCAGGCCAGCTTCAGGCCGAAACAATGGCACTTGCTTTCGGCAAGGTTTACACCTTCGGCCCCACCTTCAGAGCAGAAAAATCCTATACTCAGCGCCACGCTGCGGAATTCTGGATGATTGAGCCGGAAATGGCTTTTGCGGAATTGAGCGATGATATGGATGTTGCCGAAGGCATGATAAAATATGTTATCAGATATGTTCTTGATAACTGCCCCATGGAGCTTGAATTCCTTGATAAATTTGTTGATAAAGAGCTTATTGAAAGACTCACAACCGTTGCAAATTCAGATTTCGGCAGAGTAACCTACACAGATGCTGTTAAAATGCTTGAAGAGCATAATGACGAATTTGAATATAAGGTAAGCTGGGGTTGCGATTTGCAGACCGAGCATGAGCGTTATCTTACGGAGCAGATTTTCAAAAAGCCTGTTTTTGTTACAGACTACCCCAAGGAAATCAAAGCCTTCTATATGCGCCTTAACGATGACGGAAAAACCGTTGCCGCCTGCGACTGCCTTGTTATGGGCATCGGTGAAATCATCGGCGGCAGCCAAAGAGAGGAACGCCTTGAGCTGCTTGAAGCACGCATCAAAGAGCTTGGCCTTAACCCCGATGATTACAGCTGGTATCTTGACCTTCGCCGTTACGGCGGTGTCAAGCACAGCGGATTCGGCTTGGGCTTTGAAAGGCTTGTTATGTATTTAACCGGCATTTCAAATATCCGCGACGTTCTCCCCTTCCCCAGAACAACAGGCTCGGCAGATTTTTAATTTTAAAAAGCTATCCCGTCAGTGGAATAATCCATTGGCGGGATTTACATTTATTTAGTATATAAAAACATTAATATTATATTATTTTACACTTGACAAACAGATGTGATTTGCAATACAATTAAATATCATTGTTTTAAAATTACGGAGGATGGATTATGGGAATGACAATCGGCCAAAAGCTTATTAAAAGCCATCTTGTCAGCGGAGAAATGATACCCGGAACCGAAATCGGTCTCAAAATCGACCAAACATTAACACAGGATGCTACAGGCACAATGGCATATCTCGAATTCGAAGCTATGGGCGTTGAAAGAGTTCGCACAGAGCTTTCGGTTTCATATATCGACCACAATACTCTGCAAAACGGATTTGAAAATGCAGATGACCACAGATTTATTCAGAGCGTTGCAAAGAAACGAGGCCTTCTTTTCTCAAAACCCGGCAACGGAATCTGCCACCAGCTTCACCTTGAGCGATTTGGCAAGCCGGGCAAAACGCTTATCGGCTCTGACAGCCACACCCCCACCGGCGGCGGAATCGGCATGCTTGCAATCGGAGCAGGCGGCCTCGACGTTGCTGTTGCTATGGGCGGCGGAACATACTACACAACAATGCCTAAAATGACCCTTGTCCGCCTTTCCGGCAAGCTTTCCCCTTGGGTTGGCGCAAAGGATATTATCCTTGAAGTGCTTCGTATCATGAGCGTTAAAGGCGGCGTAGGCAAAATTATCGAATACGGCGGCGAGGGCGTTAAGACCCTTTCCGTTCCCGAAAGAGCAACCATAACAAATATGGGCGCTGAGCTCGGTGCAACAACCTCTGTTTTCCCCTCAGACGAAATTACCAAAGCTTTTCTTAAAGCGCAGGGACGCGAGGAGGACTGGTCAGAGCTTCTTCCCGATGCTGACGCACAGTATGACGAAATTATTGATATCGACCTTTGCAAGCTTGCACCCATGGCAGCTATGCCCCACATGCCCGATAACGTTAAAACTGTTGAAGAAATCGGCAATATTGAAATCAGCCAGGTTTGCATCGGCTCATGCACAAACTCCTCTCTGCTTGACCTTCTGAAGGTTGCGGCTATTCTCAAAGGCAAAAAGGTTGCCCCCAACGTCAGCCTCACAATCTCTCCGGGTTCAATGCAGGTTCTTAACATGCTTTCACTCAACGGTGCTCTTTCAGACATTCTCTGCGCAGGCGCAAGGCTTCTTGAATGCTCCTGCGGCCCCTGCATCGGCATGGGTCAGTCACCACAATCTAAAGGCGTTTCTCTCAGAACCTTTAACCGCAACTTTGAAGGACGTTCAGGCACGGCAGACGCAGGCATTTATCTTGTCAGCCCCGAGGTTGCTGCAGCATCGGCAATCACAGGCTATCTCACAGACCCGAGAACTCTCGGCGAGATGCCTGAAATCACAATGCCTGAGCGCTTCATCATTAACGATAACATGATTGAGCATCCCGCTTCTGTTGAAGAGGCTGACAGCGTTGAAATCAAATACGGCCCCAACATCAAGCCCTTCCCCACAAGCGTTGAGCTTCCCGAAGATATCGAAGCCCCTGCAATTCTCAAGGTTGGCGACAACATCACAACCGACCACATTATGCCCGCAGGCGCAAAGATTCTTCCCTACCGTTCAAACATCCCCTTCCTTTCAAACTTCTGCTTCAAGCAGTGTGACGAACACTTTGCAGAGCGCTGCAAGGCAGCAGGCAAGGGCTTCATCATCGGCGGCGCAAACTACGGCCAGGGCTCATCAAGAGAACATGCCGCACTCGTTCCCCTTTATCTCGGAATCAAGGCTGTTATCGCAAAATCTTTTGCAAGAATCCACTGTGCCAACCTCATCAACGCAGGCATTATGCCATTCACCTTTGCAAATCCCGATGATTATGACAAAATTGAAACAGACGATATGCTCGCACTTAACGGAATCAGAGAAAACATCAAGAACGGCGCAAAGGTTGTTCTTGAAAACATAACCAAGGGCGAGAAATACGAGCTTAATTATGACTATTCAGACAGACAGACCGCTATGATTCTTGACGGCGGACTGCTTAACTACACGAAGAACACAGGCAAATAAGGAGAAACAGATATGACAGAATTACAAATTAAAGCCGCTGTTGAAAAGTTTGAAGCTCTTATAAGGGAACAGGATGCAAGAAGCGAAGCAATTAAGCAGCAGGGCGATTTTGTTGACTATTCAACTCTTGACAAGCTCACAATCGGCGTTTGCGGCGGCGACGGCATTGGCCCCATCATCACAAACGAAGCTGCAAGAGTTCTTGAATTCCTTCTCAAAGAGGATGTTGAAGCAGGCAAAATCGAGTTCAAGACCATTGACGGCCTGACCATTGAAAACCGTGTTGCTGTTAACAAAGCTATCCCTGACGATGTTCTTGAGGAACTCAAGAAATGCCCCGTTATCCTTAAAGGCCCCACAACCACACCCCAGGCCGGAGACCCGTGGCCCAACATCGAAAGCGCAAATGTTGCAATGAGAAAGGCGCTCGACCTTTTTGCAAATCTTCGCCCCGTTAAGGTTCCTGACGAAGGCATTGACTGGACCTTCTTCCGCGAAAACACCGAAGGCGCTTATGCTGTCGGCTCAAAGGGCATCAACGTTACCGATGACCTTGCAATGGACTTTGTTGTTACCACCACGGAGGGCACAAAGAGAATTGCAAAGCTTGCTTATGACTATGCAAGAAGAAACAAGAAGGACAGAGTTTCCATCATCCAGAAAGCAAACGTTATCAAAACCACAGACGGCAAATTCCTTAATCTTTGCAAGGAAATCGGAAAAGATTATCCTGAAATCACAACCGATGAATGGTATATTGATATCACCACCGCAAAGCTTATTGATAAAAAAAGAAGAACAGACTTCAAGGTTTTTGTTCTCCCCAACCTTTACGGCGACATCATCACCGACGAGGCTGCTGAATTCCAGGGCGGCGTAGGCACTGCAGGCAGCGCAAACATCGGCAAGAAATACGCTATGTTTGAAGCTATCCACGGCTCTGCTCCCAGAATGATGAGAGAGGGCAGAGGCAAGTATGCAGACCCCTGCTCAATGCTCCGTGCGGCAGTTATGCTTCTTTCACACATTGGCAAGCAGGAAGAAGCAGACAAGCTTGAAAGAGCCCTTGATATCTGCATGTATGAAGAAAAGAAGCTTCAGATTACAGGCAGAGATAACGGCGCAACCTGCGAGGAGTTCGGCAACTACGTTATGGAAACTCTCGCAAAACTTTAAAAACATATAAAGGAACCCCCGAAAAGAAATTTTTATCTTTTCGGGGGTTAAGTTTTTATTTATTGATAACCGGTGTTATTACAGGCTTACCCTCACGGTCAAGGAGCGGTGTTAAACCGCCGGCATAACCGTTTGCTACAAACAAATAATTTACGCCTGTTTCCTTGTCAACATAAATTATTGTTGAGCCCAAATCCTGAGAATATGTTTTTTCAAAACGCTTTTCTTTTGCCATGTTATTACTTCCTTTCAGCAATGAGCTTTGCTCTGATTACCTTATCGTTTTTCTTAACAAAATAAGCAGGGATAAACGCAAAAGCAACCACAACAGCGCCTGCAAGGAACAGTTCGGGAGGATAAAGAATCATGCCGTCTGCCGTTCTCATATTGACTGAATTGATTGTGAACTGCGCAACACCCGGGCCGATAAGCATGGGAAGAAGCACAAAAAGGAACATTCTCATGCCCATGAAGGAGCCTTCCTTGCCATGGGGAATATAATCGCGGAAGGCGCCGAGGAAAAGGCCGGCCATAACGAGCGAAGCACCCATAACCATAACACCGCCAACCATGATAAGCACCATCATTTTGGTTGTGTCACCAAGCACGAACTTCAAGCAATAAACTATCAAAGCGCCAAGAATATTAACAAAAATCGTGGGATAATAAAACTTTTCCTTGCCGTATTTATCCATCAGATTTCCCATAACCACAGAAAGCACAGCTGAACCGAGAACAATAACAATAAGCGGAATAACATAATCCGTTATGCCAAGAGTTTTTTCAACAAAGTTAATCAGATAAGACTGATAGACCTGAATTGATGCGCCTGAGCACATGCTGCCGAGAAGGCATACATAAAGCATCTTATTCTCTTTGATAACAGAAGGCTTAAAGCTGTAGAAAACATTGCTCCAATAACCTGTTGTATCCTGCTTTTTAACATGCGGTGCATCTTTAAGCATAAAAAATCCGAGAATACCGCCTACAATCGGAACTGCGCCGAGAAGCATGAAGAAATCTCCCCAATGCTCGCTTGTGCTTGTGAGCGAATCAAGGCCCACAAAAACAACGCCCATTGCCGCAACCGGCATTATCGCAAGAACAACGTCAATTTTGCCTCTGTTGGTGGTATCCGAAATATCAGACACCCATGTATTGAAAGCCGCATCATTTGCAGTTGCGCCGATAAAGGACATTACGCAGTCCATGATGATAACAACGGCAACGAGCTTTAATTTTGCATCGGGGGCAAAATCAAGGGGAATAAAGGCGAAAGCCATGGTGGAAATTCCCCAGAGTATATATCCCCAGCAAATGATTGACTTGCGCTTGCCAAGCTTATCGCACAGAGCGCCGCCGATAACGGTTGCAAGCGTTGCCGCAATTGCGGAAAAAGCAACCATTATTGTTGTTGCATAAGCCTCGGGTTCAATATTATTCTGAACAAATTTTGAAAAATACATATTTTCGACTATCCAGGCAATCTGCCCGATAAGGCCAAAAATAATAACGGAAAGCCAGAGCTTAAATCCGAGTTTTGTTGTTTTAACAGCGTTGGTTTTCAAAATGCCACCCCCCGATACAGATTATCAGCTTATTGTGCCGTCACTTGCAATCTCAAGATGAGCCTCGCTGCCGAAACCCTTTTGCCTGAGTATCTGCTCTCTCTCAGGGCAATACATCTCCAAAACTCCCTTTTTCCCGCCGCCGACCATAAGCATAAACTGAGATATGGCAGGAATCAAAAGCGAAAAGAAGTGGTCACCCGAAACCGAATTCCACATTGCAAATGCGAATGTGGCACAGTTGGCAACAAAGCCCCAATAATTAGGATAAGCCTTAAGCTCTGCTGTCAGCTTTTCAAGCTCGCTTGCGTTAAGTTCCTTTGACTTTGACCAAACCTTGTCCATTCGTCCCTTTGTGTTTTCTTTGAAGCCTTCGATATTGTAATAGATACCCCAGCCGTCATGAACAGAAAATGAAAAAGCACCAATGGAAACGCCCTGACCGACAGGAACTTCATAAAGACCGACCTGTATTGGTTCGTCGGAGTTGTTGTGAACATAAATAAATGTGTGCCCGGAAATCGGCCAAACATAAACAACTGAACAGAGAGAAACCGTTGCAACGATTTCATCCTCATTATTATCAGCAGTATCTTCAACTGTTTCTTCTGGAATCTCGGGAACACTTGCCACGGTTGTTTCTTCCGCTTCAAAAGCAAAGCCTGATAAAGAAAAGCTGAATGCCATAAGCGTTGCCAATAAACAAGCAACAAAATTTCTGCATATTTTTTTCATATTATTTCCTCCGAAGTTATTTCTTTCTCGCTATTGCGGTTATAACACCTGCAGCAACGGCTGTGCCTGCCAAAAGAGCTGTTTTGGTTTTTTCCATTTCGTCGGCATCCCAGAAATATCTGAGCTTTGAAATCGCACCCCTGCCGCACAAATCGGCATAATTAAAGAAATATGTCTGATATCCTTCAGGGTCTCTTTCATCAATTTCAAAAATACGCACACCCCGCATTTCGCCGCCGTAGCAGCGGAAGGATGCACAGGAGGTCTGAATAAATTCTATGCCTTTATATTTGCCCTCAAAGCAATTAACATGGTCATGGCCTGAAACAATGCCTTTAACATCTCCGCATTCAAGTACGGCTTCAAAGAGGCCTGCATCATCTTCAAGAATGCTCGGATATTCAAGCATAGTTCCGCGTGCAAGGTCAGGGCGAAGCCTGCACCAGCCCATTTTATGAGTTTTAACCGCACCTACATCATTCTCGCCGCACTGCTCAATGAGATTTGTTATGGCGGGCAAAGGAATATGCGCAAACATCAGCGACGGAACAACCTCGCCTTCGTTTTGCTCTTTAAGCTCGGCAGAGGTTTTTTTATACCATTCAACAGTTTCGGGCTTTATCGCCTCATGGCACTTATCCTCTTTGCGGTCATACCATGCGCTGTCCAGCATCCAGAGATTAAAAACAACCTTTTCTCCGTTGCTTGAATAAATCGGGATATTGTATGTATCACAATCAACCTTGCCGTTACGGTTATTCATTGGCAAACACATTGAATAGCTGCGGTAAATATCCGCCTGCTCGTCCTTTGAAACAAGATTCATGTCGTCATGATTTCCGTAAATCATCGCAAAGGGTATTTTTCTTTTTTCAAGAGGGGCGCAGATATGGTGAATCGACTCTTTCATAATCTGCATGGTTGCCGCCTTGCCGCTTGCTATCTGGCGGTCCCCGAAACGCGCATCAAGCAGATGGTTGCCGAGAATATTGTCACCTGTAAAAAGAACAAGGTCAGGCTT
Source organism: Acutalibacteraceae bacterium (assembly GCA_045589815.1). Taxonomy (GTDB): domain Bacteria; phylum Bacillota; class Clostridia; order Oscillospirales; family Acutalibacteraceae; genus CAG-177. The sequence goes on along the minus strand of JAZNPT010000054.1, from coordinate 60,488 downwards.
GAGTTTATCATAGGCATTGTCCAGCATTTTAACCATAGCCTTGCGGACATATTTCATATCCTGCGGGTCACTAACCTGCATAATCACAAGCTTGCCTGAAGAATTGAATTTTATTGCATTTGTGTTTTTCATTTTCATCCCCCAAAAAGGCATAGCGCAACCATTGCGGCTGCGCTAACCGTTATTTAAGTATTCTGAATTTTCCGATAAAGGGCAGTTCTTTTGCTTCCCCCTTAATGGAGTTAATTAAACCGAGAATAAGCATAACAAATCCGATTATTCCGACCAAAGTGCCTACTACCCAGCCTATCCAGGGAATCAAGCTTGCTGCAATGCTGCCAACCATTTCAAAAATAAACAGCAAAATGCCCTGGTTTGTGTGAAATCTTGCAAAAGGCGATTCCTTGGCGGCAAACAAAGGAACAAGGAACAGCAAGCCAAGATAAGCAAGAACAGCCATAACTCGATTTTTATCAATATCATCCTGAGCATAGTCTGCCGTTGTGTCTGCCGTGTTCGTAAACTTATTAACAACCTCATCCAGTTTGCTGGCACTTTCTGACTTTTGATGATTATCAGGCTGATATTCAGCCTGTGCCGCTCCGTTATCTGCCTTTGCTCCGCAAACGGAACAGAACTTTGCGCTGTCTTCAATGGTGTTTCCGCATGATGCACAGTATTTCATATCAAAACCGACCTTTACAAATTATTTTGCTGCCAATCGTTTTTCTCTTTCAACAAGGAACTGCGACTTTCTGGGAACAACAAAAGTCATACCCTTTTCGATAAGTTCAAACGATGTGTCTGTTATAAACTTGCACTCACCGTCAACATTTACGGCTGCAGGTGAATCGCTGTGAATAGTCAGCTTCTTGCCTCTCTTGAAAGTGGTGATATCCCAGTCAAGATGTTCGCCGCGCTTATATTTATTGAGAAGGGTTACAAGCTTCGCTCTGCTTATATTTGCTTCAACAATAACAAAATCCAGCAAACCGTCATCAGGCTGAGCCAAAGGAGCAGCCATGAATCCGCCGCCATACCATCTTGAATTGCCGCAGAAGCAGAAAAGGCAGTCTTTTGAAATAACTTCTTCATCATCAATTGTGATTGTAAATCTGTTATGGAACTTCCTCATAATCGCATAAAGACAACCGATATAATATGCCCCTTCGCCTGTTACCATAGGGAATTTCTTGATTTTGCCCTGCATTGCGCATACCTCAGCGTCCATACCCATCGAACACTGGTTGATTGCGATTTCGGTTCCGCATTTGATAAGGTCAAGCTCAACGGGAACGCCATTTATCTGGTCATCAAGCTCAAGGAATTCCTCCTGAGTGCCGAAAAGGCGGATAAAATCGTTACCCGAGCCAAGAGGAACAACCGCAACCTGAACGTTTTTATAGCCGTAAGCTCCGTTAACAACATCATAGAGAGTTCCATCGCCTCCGCAAGCATAGAAACGAAGTTCTTCACCGCTTTTAGCTCTTTCTTCAACAAATTCAATGCCGTCGCCTTTTTTTTCAGTAATATATACTTCATAATCAAGCGAATATTTTTTTGCTGTTGCTTCAATTTTTGCCTTAATAAAATCAAGTGATTTTCCCTGACCTGCTGCAGGATTGATAACAAAAATGTGTTTCATAACCGAACATCCTTCCGTTATTATTTAAAATACATGAACAACTGGCATTTTATCATGCCGTTGTAAAGCTTTCTTCTCTTATCTGCTTTTCTGCCGAATGCTTTTTCAAATTCTTCATCAGGGCTTATTATGCTGTATGACCAGCCCTTCTTCTGTTCAAAAACCTTGCCCATGGATTTATATATAGCTTCGCATTCGCTAAGGTCAAGCAGCCTCTCACCGTAAGGCGGGTTACAGATAACGGTTCCTCTGTCTGTTGAAGGCGAGAACTTTGCAACATCTGCAACCTTGAAACTGATTTTATCGCCGACCCCTGCCCTCTGAGCATTGACCTTGGCAATTTCGATTGCCTTGGCATCTAAATCAGAGCCAAATGCCATAAAATCGTCGCACGGTCTGACAAGACTGCGCGCTCTTTCTCTTTCTTCCTCCCAAACATTTCTCGGGATAACACCGAAACGCTCAGCAGAAAAACTGCGGTTAATTCCCGGAGCCATATTGGCCGCCATCATAGCGCCCTCGATAAGAATTGTTCCGGAACCGCACATAGGGTCATACAGCTTGTGATAAGGTCTGAGATGTGACAGGCTGCAAAGCGCAGCAGCAAGCGTTTCCTTAATCGGTGCATCGTTTGCATCAATGCGATAGCCCCTTTTGTGCAATCCCATGCCGGATGTATCAATAAGGAGAGAAACCTTGTCCTTCATAATTGAAAACTGAATTTGATGAACGGGGCCCGTTTCCTCAAACCATTCGATATGATATTTTGACTTGAGCCGTTCAACCACCGCTTTTTTAATTATTGCCTGGCAGTCACGGGTGCTGAAAAGCTCCGAATTAATCGAATACCCCTTAACGGGAAAAGCATCGAGCGAACCTATCCATTCTTCCCACGCCAGAGCCTTCGTACCCTGAAAAAGCTCCTCAAAACTTCTTGCCTCAAAAGAACCGACAAGAATTTGAACCCTTTCGGCAAAGCGGGAGCAGATATTAACCCTTGCAAGCATGTTTTCATCGCCGCTGAACAAAACCCTGCCGTTTTCTGCCGCAACGTTTTCCGCTCCGAATTCTTTAAGCTCGCCTGCAATGAGTGATTCCATGCCGAGAAGGCATGGTATTACAAAATCAATTTTCATTACATATCTCCTGTTTATTACCAAAAAACAGGCGGGAACCACCAATTGATTCCCGCCAAAATTAACTGATTTTATTCAATCGGGCTGATTTATTCAATCTCAGGTGTGATAAGACCGTAGCCTCCGTCATTGCGCTTATAAACAACGCAAACTTCGCCGATTGATTCTTCAATGAAAACATAAAAATTGTGGTCAACCAGATTCATTTGAAGAATTGCTTCATCAACAGACTGGGGTTTGAGATTTACGGTTTTTTTCCTTACAAGATCGAATTCAACTTCTTCCGCAACCTCATCCTCATCGGCAAAAGCGTCAAAGCTTGCTGCACGAATTTTCTTTTCAATGCGGGTTTTGTTTTTTCTGATCTGTCTGATAAGGGTGTCAACACATTTGTCGAGAGCTTCGTTCATGTTTTCCGCTCTCTCCTGAGCTCTGAAAATCATACCGTTATTGTTGACGGTGATTTCAACCGATTGTGATGACTTCTCAACAGTTACCGTAACTTTCGCCTCCGCATCGGAGCCGAAAAAGCGCTCAATTTTGGCGAGCTTCTTCTCTGCATGTTCTTTGAAGGATTCTCTCGGTGAGCACTTGCGACCTGTAATTGTGATTTTCATGTAGTCATCCCCTTTTTAGCTATTGAAGTGTTTAACTTCAATTATATTGTAGCACAAATGCACAAAAAATGTAAAGGGGTTTTTGAAATTTTTCATAATTTGTATAAAATCTATTCAGATAACCATGCTTATGTGGCGGGTAACATGGCATCCAACATTAACTGCAACCGGAAGCCCCGCAATGTGAGTGGGGCGTGCTTCAATGGCAACACTCAGCGCTGTGGTTTTGCCGCCAAAGCCCTGAGGGCCGATATTAAGAGCATTGACTCTTTCAAGAATTTCACTTTCCATTGAGGAATAATATTCGTCTGCATTCGGTTCGCTGATATTTCTGCAAAGCGCTGTTTTGGCAAGCAGGGCGCATTGCTCAAATGTTCCGCCGATTCCGATACCGAGAACCATCGGAGGGCAGGGATTGCTGCCAGCCGTTTTAACGGCGTCAACAACATAGTTGATTATATCTTCACGGGTTGCCGAGGGAGTGAACATCTTGAGGCTGCTCATATTCTCGCTGCCGAATCCCTTTGGCGCAACCGTTATCTTCACCTTATCGCCGTCGACAATTCTTGTGTGAATAACTGCGGGAGTATTGTTGCCTGTGTTAACGCGGCGAAGCGGGTCTTTAACCACAGAACAGCGAAGAAAGCCCTCTGTGTATCCTCTTGCAACACCTTTATTCACAGCCGCCTCAAAGCCGCCGCCAACGAGCTGAACCTCCTGGCCGATTTCGGCAAAAACAACTGCCATGCCGGTATCCTGGCAAACAGGAATATCAAGCTGCTTTGCCGCTTCAATATTATCCTCAAGCGATTTCATAATGCTTGCGGGAAGCTCATCGCATTCGCAGCCTGCACAATATTTAATTCTTTGTTCAAGGTCCTCGGGCAGACGCTTGTTGGCACTAATGCACATATCACGCACAGCCTGCTCAATTTTTGAAACATCAACACAGCGCATAACTTTCCTCCAACATAAATGCGTTAACATCAAAAAACGGAGGCACTGCCCCCGTTTGAATAATTATTTTGCACCTCTGCGGGAATAACCGGCGCTGCCTCTCTTGGAGTCGCTTGCTCTTTTGAGGTCAGTCATCTTTTCATCGCTGACTTGCTTGAATCTTGCCATCATATCTTCAAAAGACTGCTTCTCGCCTGCTGCGGGAGCACTGCTCTTCTGGCCGTTCCAAACATTTGCAGGGCGTCTTTCGCTTCTGGGCTTCTGCGGACGCTGAGGACGCTGCTGCTCCTTAGGCTGGTCATTAAGCTTTCTGATTGAAAGGCTGATTTTCCCTTCGGGAGAAACCGAAATAATTTTTGCTTTGACTTCCTGGCCAACCGAAATATGCTCTCTGATATCTTTAACATAGTTTGAGGCTACCTCGGAAATATGTATCATACCTGTTTTTCCGCCCTCAAGCTCCAGAAAAGCTCCAAAATCGGTTAAGCCCGTAACCTTTCCGCTTACGATTGCACCTTCTTCAAACTGCATACAACAAAAAAATCCTTCCGTAAAAAATTAAAATTTATAAAACAAACTGAAAAACAGTTTAATATACCGATGAATCGTAATACACTCTTTCCTCGGGCTTTGCATAGCCGTATTGTTCCCTTGCTATGCGTTCAATATAATCCGCCTCGCTGCCCTCGGCAATTATCTGCTTAAGCTCTTCATTATCTTCAACCTGCTGCTGATACTGACTCTTTAAATCCGCAACAGCATTTTCCTGAGCGCGAACCTTTGACTGCAGGCTGATTAAGGTTGCAACGAAGTAACACACCAGCGCGCAAAAAAGCACCGCCAGTATGACGCTGTGTTTTCTGTTTTTAACCTTAACTGCTGCCATTTATTCTTCCTTCTGTTTTTTAAAAACACTATTTTCAATATAACTATTAAGATTATACACTATGTTCTTATACTTTTGCAAGATAAATTTTGTTTTTTTTTCGTTTTTTCTCATTATTTTTTTGCAATTTCCGGCTCTTTTTTGTATTTTTCTCACCGTTCGCCTTACAAGCTTTTCAAACGGCTTAAAAATCGCAGAAAAGAGCTTTTTGAAAAAGCCTGTCACGGCATTAGCTGCTTTCACAGCAATTGCACCAAAAGAAAAATAATATATCAGCCATCCCAGCAATTCGCCCAGCAAAACATAAACTCTGATATATCCGCTGTCAACAATCATATTGAAACAGAAAAGCAAAAAGGCACAAACCGCAAAATAGAGCAAATCCATAAAGAGAACAAAAGCTCTTGAGTTTGAAATTATCATGCGAACGGTTCGGAAAATATCATAAAGTATTCCGAGCAAAAAGCCGAATCCGAGAGCATAAAGAAAAATTTCCGTTTGAACCGAAAGCCCCTGAATATACTCCATTTATCTGAACACCTTGCTGAAAAATCCGCCGCTTTTCGGCGCTTCATCGGAATATATCAGAGCCGCAATGCTGCCCTCAACAGTTAATTCCCCCACTTCAACGCTCAAGCGGTTAATATGAAGATTGGAGCCCCTTATTGTCAATTCTCCCAAATCCGTAAAAACTATTACGGTTTCCTCATCAAAGCTGTCAACATCCGACACACCCGAAATTGTAAGCATTCGTCTGTCCTCAAGAACAATATTATGCGGCATTGACGGCATTTTTCTTTCTTCCTGCATAAAAAAACCTCCCGTTAATCATTGATTCATTCAATGATATGCTTCGGGAGGCTTGTTTATGATTAAAGCGGTTTAAACATCATAGCCGCAGTTTCTTTTGTTGCATGCTCGGAAACATTCAAAACCTCAAAGCGGTTTGTGTTTGAACCGAAGGTGATTTCTATAATATCGCCAACCTTAACATCATAAGACGCCCTCGCTACCTTGCCGTTAACCGTAACATGCTTTGCATCACAGGCTTCGTTGGCAACAGTTCTTCTTTTTATAATTCTGGAAACCTTCAGATATTTATCGAGTCTCAATTTCTCCCCTCCTCTTGCGCAAAAACAAAGGCTGCCGAAAAGGCAGCCTGTTTATGGGTAAACTTATTTTGCAACCTTAGCCTTAAGAGCTGAACCTGCCTTGAAAACAGGAGCCTTTGTTGCAGCAACAGTGATTGTTTCACCTGTTCTGGGGTTGCGAGCCTGCTTCTCAGCGCGCTCACGAACTTCAAATGTACCAAAACCGATAAGCTGAACCTTCTCGCCTGCTGCAAGAGCATCTGCAACAGCAGCGAACACTGCGTTAACTGCCTTTTCTGCACATTTCTTTTCAATGCCTTCGTTCTTTGCGATAGCATTTACGAGTTCTGTCTTATTCATTTTTTTACTCCAATCTTTTTGTTTTCTATTTTATAAATACACAAGGTATTCATATTCACTTTTCGTTAGCCTTTGCTTCATCCCAAAGTTTATCCAAAACTTCAAGACTTGAAGAATTCATATTAATTCTGCGCTCTGCGGCAAGCTTTTCCACTGTTGAAAACCTTGCAAGAAACTTGTCGCTCGCAGCAGTCAAGGCTTCTTCGGCATCGACCTTGATAAATCTTGAAACATTAACGGCAGAAAACAAAACATCGCCGAGTTCTTCCTGCGCATTTGCACTGTCGTTTTTATCAATTGCCTGCCTGAGTTCTTTTATTTCCTCCTCAAGCTTGTCAAGTGCGCCGGAAACATCGCTCCAGTCAAACCCGACATCGGCAGCCTTTTTTTGAAGCTTCGATGCACGCATCAAAGCGGGAAGCTCACGCGGAACGCTGAGCATTGACTCGGTTGTATTCTTCTGGCCCTTGGATTTTCTTTTTATGTCGTCCCAGTTTGTTAAAACATCATCAACGCCTGAAACAGCAATCTCACCGAAAACATGAGGATGGCGCTCAATCAGCTTTTTGCATACACCGTCTGAAACCGTGTCAAAATCAAAAACTCCGAGTTCCTTTTCCATCTGAGCATGAAAAACAACCTGCATAAGCAAATCGCCGAGTTCCTCGCAAAGCAGAGCCTTATCGTCTTTGTTGATGGCTTCTATAACCTCATAAGTTTCTTCAATGAGATTCTTTTTAATACTTATATGAGTTTGTTCGGCATCCCAAGGGCATCCGCCCGGCTCACGAAGCAGACGCATTATTTCAACGAGATCCTGTACAGTATAACTGTTTTTGAACTCGAAGTCAACCATTTTTCACACTCCCAAATATACGCAACTAATATTTTAACCTAAAAGTCCGTATTTTTCAAGCTTTTTTGCAATTTTTTCTCCTTTTGGCAAAACAGACACGTCTTCACGTGCAATTCCTTTCAAAAGAAGCAGCGAAATAACATAAACAACAACTGCCAGACCAACGGCAACAGCGGTTGAAACCGTGCCCATATTGAGCAGGCTTTCGGTGTTGCCTGCAGGGAATATTCTCGAAAGTAATCCGTATGCCGCAAATGCGGTAACAGCACAGAGAGCCGCACTGATTAAAGGCTTAACAAGAATTGAACCCCAGTTAACCTTAACCTTTGATATGCGAAGGAGCGATGTGAGATTGCAGGTAACAATAACCGCATAGAACAAAACCGTTCCCGCAACAGCGCCGTAAACATTGATTTTGGGATTTCCTACAAGGATAAAATTACAAACTATTTTGCAGATTGCTCCCACAACAACGGATTTGACGGGAATATCCGTTCTTCCGATTGCCTGGAGCATGTTGGTGATAGGCGTTGAAACCGCCATAAGTGCTGTTGCTATGCCGTAAACAACCATGATAGGTGCAACAACGGGAATAGCATCCGAGCTTAAGCCTCTGCCATAGATAACCGTAAGAAGCGGTTCTGCAAGCGCTGCCATGCCAAAACCGGCAGGCAGGCCTATAAGCATGCATATTCTCAAAACCATTTCAATTGTTGATTTAATACCCTTTCTGTCCTTAACAGCCCATGCGGCTGCAAGAGCGGGAAGTGCACTGATTCCGAGCTGCAAAGTGAGGTTGGGGATAAGGTTTCTGAAATCAAGAGCCATGCCGTAAGAGCCCCACAGATATTTAACAATCTCGTTGGAATCGTTAAGATTAAGCCTTGAAAGGCTCACCGCTTCATTAATCGCTTCGGTATGCATCTGCAAAACGGTTGTCAAATCCGTTTCAATTGCGGCTGCAAGGCGTGACTGAATGGTTACGGTATCAACAAGATTAGTTATGTTAAGAATAAGGGCGCTGACAACCATCGGGATGGCTATCTTAACCATTTTCTTTGCAAGTTCATCTGAAGGAGCAGATTTCGGAGAGTTAACAAGCTGAACGCGTGTGAAGCCGTCGCCCTTTATTTTATAGTATATCGCAAGAAATACTGCAGCGGCAACGGAACCAACCGTAACACCCATAACCGCACCTGCGGCTGCCCAGGGTCTTATGACGCCGTTTGCTTCGGCAAGGCTTGTTACTTCATTGCCGAAAACAACCGCAGAAACATTGCCGGAAGCAAGCATGCCGCTTTCATACTGCGAGGTTCCCACCGTTATAACAAGCTTAGCAAGAACAAGACCGACCACAAGTTTGCCCAAGGCTTCAACCACCTGAGAAATGGCAGTCGGAGTCATGTTTCGCAAGCCTTCGTAGTAGCCGCGGTAGGTTGACATAAAACAGCAGAAAAAGATTGACGGGGCAACGCACAAAACAGCAGGAAGGCTGCGCTCATCCGCAACAAATTTTGCATAAGGATATGCCAACACAAGCAAAACAAGAGTTCCGATAATGCCGACAAGAATGAACAGGCGCTCCGAAACCTTGCGAATCATTCTGGGCTCGCGGTAGTTACCCAAAGCAACATTTTCAGCCACCATTCTTGAAACGGCGACAGGAAGACCTGCCATAGAAATCGCAAAAATTGGGGTATAAATTTCATAAGCAGAGTTAAAATAGCCTCTGCCCGCCGCACCAATCATGTCAGTAAGCGGTATTTTAAATAAAAGACCGATAACCTTAACCAACAAAACGGCAAACATAAGCATCATTGCGCCGTTTAAAACAGACTGCTTTTTTTCTGTAGCCAACAGGCTCACACTCCTTTAAGGTAGTTCTGACTATCCGGTAAATTCCCGCAAAAGCGAATCCTTCGGAAGAACAGAATAATCTATATTTTTAAAAAGGTCAAGCTTATTTATCATCAAGGATGCCTTTTTGTTATTTTTTCCTCCAAGTGCGCTTTTCAGCAAAGCGATTGCACGCTCAGCCAACACGCACGGTTCGCATGGATGGAACGAATCCAGCTTGATATCAGCCAAATCTTCAAACGGGAAAAGATATTTATCCTCCCCTCGCATAACACTCTCCCAAACTTCAAAGGTTTTTTCTACCGATGTTGAACGGAAGCTGTAGTCCCTGACCATTCTGCGAACAAATCGCAAATCGCGCTTTGAAAGCAGCACGCTCCCGTCATTTTCATAAACACGCGAAGAAACGCTGACATATATTTTATACAAATTTGATTTGTTAAGTGTGTCCGTAATAACAGGGTTGAGGGCATGCAAGCCTTCAACTATTATCACATCATTTTCTTCAAGATAAATATTTTTTGCGTTGTTTATCCTCTCGCCCGTTGTGAAATCAAAAACAGGCAAGCTGCTGCTACCCTTTCTGATAAGCTCACCGAGGCAAAGATGAATAAGCTCAACATCAAGAGCTTCAATGCACTCATAATCGGGTTTCCCGTTTTCATCAAGCGGATATCCGATACTGTGAGGTAAATAGAAATCATCAAGCGAAACGGTGTATGCCTTGCCGCCCATGAATTCTATTCCTCTTGAAATCAAAGTTGCCGTTGTTGTTTTGCCCGAGGATGACGGCCCTGCAAGCATAACTATTTTTTTGCTTGCATCGTCAAAAACCTCTCGTGCAACCTTGGCAACCTTGGCATGATAGGCCTTTGAGCAATTTTCAAGGAACTCTTTCGGCGCAAGAGCAAGATTGTTAATTTTGCTGTAGGTATATTTATCGTCCATACTTCATCACCCTATAAGATTTAGTATGACAAATAAAAACTCTTTATTCCGTTTTTGCGTTCGGTTATTTTGTCAAAACCGGAAATATATTCATAAGGATATTTATAATTAAAAATGCGTTCAACATTATTTGTGCCCGGTTCGCAAAGTTTTGTCACGCCGCCTGCGCCAACGGCAAGAACCGTGTGGCATTCTTCCATCATAAACACATTATAAAGGCATTCCGTGCCCGTCTTGCACCAGCCGACATTTTCAAGATTGCCGACACATTTGCTCTGGCGATACATATAATAAGGCTCATATCCGCTGCCGTAAAGCCTTTCGGAAGCATATTCAAGCATTTTTTTCGCTTCGTTTCCGCCTGAAACCCCTGCGCCGGAAGCATTAAGCTCCGATGAGCGTTTCAATGCAAGGGTATGTACTGTTATATTCTCGGGTGAAAGCGACACAGCGGTGTCAACACTTGCACAGAAATCCTGAAATGTTTCATCGGGCAAACCCGCTATCAAATCCATGTTGATGCTGTCAAAGCCGTATGCCTTGGCAAGCTGATATGCTTTCACGGCTTGTTCAACGCTGTGATTTCTGCCGATAAGCTCCAAGGTTTTCTGATTGAACGTTTGCGGATTTATGCTGATTCTTCCAACATTGTGGAGCCTTAATATTCTCAGCTTTTCGGGTGTTACGGTATCAGGCCTGCCAACCTCAACGGTGTATTCCCTTAGAGTTGAAAGGTCGAAGCTGTTTTCAATTGCGCCAAGCAGCCTGTCCATCTGCGGCGCTTCAAGAACGCCGGGAGTTCCGCCGCCGAAATAAATACTTTCAAGGCGAAGGTTAAGTTCCTTTGCAATTTCACCTGTTATTTTTATTTCTTCTGCAAGCTTTTCCAGATATTCGGGCAAAAGCTTGCGTGCATTGGAATTTGCAATAGAGTGCGAAACAAAAGAGCAGTAGCTGCATCTTGTGGGGCAAAACGGAATTGAAACATAAAGACTGAATGAATCGTTTTTTGAAAGAGCAACGATTTTTTCTTCTGCTGCGGCAACGGTTTGGGCAAGGCTTGTTTTTTCTTCGCTCACCAACAAATCTTCGGTGAAATAACGCTTTGCACCGTCAGCACCCATTTGGTCAATGAGCCTGAGCATAAGCTTCGAAGGGCGCACACCCGTCAGAACTCCCCATGGCGGAGTGTAACCCGTTATCTCCGAAAGCAGAGCAAAAATAAGCTGCGCCATTTTGAGCTCGCTCTTATCTCGAAGCTCATCGGCAGACGCAGTTACATTTGCCTCTGCTGAACACGAAACTCCGTCAACATGAGCCTCAACCTCAATAAAATTGCCTCCGCCAATCTGCGAACAGCGAGTAATAACGGTTTTGGCATCCTCACCGTCATCGCCGTAAACTATATTAATTTTTTCGTTGGGATAATAAACCCTGCAAAGATTTTCGCATTCATAATGAAAATCATGCCCGAAAATTCTTAATATCACTTATTTTACCATCCTTCGTATATACCAATTGCGTTTTCTTTCGCTTTCAAGGGTTGTTTCTCTGTTATGACCGGGCAAAACCCTGTAATCACCGTCAAGGGCAATCAGTCTTTTAAGGGAAGCAATCATTTTTTCATCGCTGCCGTCAAAGAAATCCGTTCTTCCCGCAGTCATGCAAAACAGAGTGTCTCCGCTGAGAATAACTTTTTCATTTTCAATAATATAGCAAACACTTCCGTTGGTGTGGCCGGGAGTGCTCATGACCTTAATTTCGGTTTTGCCAAGCATAATAGTATCGCCGTCTTTTACGGTTATGTCGGCATTGACCGGATACTGCAGTTCGGGGAAGTTGCCCTCACAAAGGCTCTTGCAGGGGTCAATAAGATGGCCTGCATCGCATTCGTGAATAACAACCTTTGCACCCGTTTCCTTTTGCAAGCCGTAAACACCCAATATATGGTCAAAATGGCCGTGAGTAAGCAAAACATATTTTAAATCAACATTTTCTGTTTTGAGAGCATTTTTGATTATATCGCCGTGCCAACCCGGGTCAACAATCGCCGCTTCATTTGTTGCATCGTCAACAAGCAAAAAGCAGTTTGCAAAAATCTCATGCTCAAGCTGCAGCTGTGTTATTTTCATTTTCTCACCTTTTATCCCAAATATCTGTGTCCATAACAATCGTTACGGGGCCGTCATTTTCAATCTCAACCTTCATATCCGCAGCAAAAACGCCTGTTTCAACCTTACGGACACCGTTTTCAAGAAGCTTTGAGCAAAAATATTCATAAAGCCTGTTGGCTTCCGCAGGTGCCGCAGAATCCGTGAATGACGGACGGTTGCCTTTTTTGATATCGGCGCAAAGCGTGAACTGAGAAATAACCAAAATCTCTCCGTCAATATCGGTAACGCTTTTGTTCATTTTTTCATTTTCGTCCTCAAAGACACGAAGCCTTGCAATCTTGCCTGCAAGCAAATCCGCCTGCGATTCGGTATCACCATTCATAACGCCGAGAAGCACGTTGAAGCCCTTTCCGACGCTGCCTTTTATTTCACCGTCAACGCTGACGGAGGATTTGTTGACTCTTTGAATAACTGCGCGCATTTAATCACCTTTTTCCATTTATATACCGCTTCTCTCGACGCTGAGAACTCCGTCAACCTTTGAAACCTTTGAAACGAGAGAATTGAGATGCTCAACTCCGTTAACCGAAACGGTGACCATAATTATGGCTCTGCCGTCCTTGGTGTTGCGGGTGCTGATATCGTTAATCATAATTCTCATATTGGCAAGCATACTTGAAACATCGGCAAGCAAACCGATTCTGTTAAGACAATAAAGCTGGAGAGTGCATTTAAAATCCTCTCTGATTCCGTTATCCCAGTAAGCTTCAATCCAACGCTCGGGTTCGCCGGCTTTTGAAATATCCTTTGGAACATTGGTGCAGTTCCTTGTGTGGACGGAAACACCGTGGCCGCGGGTAATGAAGCCGATAATTTCGTCACCCGGGAGCGGATTGCAGCAGCGTGAAAACTTGATAAGGCAGTTATCAATACCTTCAATAACAACGCCCTCTTTGCTCTTTGTCCTCTTTTTGGGCTGAGTGAGGGTGATAACCGGTTCTTCGGTTTTGTTGAGCTTGCCGTAATCCTCTTTGATTTTCGGCATAAGACGCATGAGCGAAATTCCGCCGTAGCCGATTGCGGCATAAAAATCGTCAAGATTCTTGCAATGCTGCCTTTCGGCAACCTTAGCGATAAACTCCGTATATTCAGCTTCGGTAAGGCGGATAAAACTGCGTTTGAACTCTCGCTCAATCTGAGCCTTGCCTTCAATAATATTTTCTTCTCTGCGTTCTTTTTTGAACCACTGGCGAATTTTGCTCCTCGCCTGGCTGGTTTTAACAATATTGAGCCAGTCGCGGCTCGGGCCCTTGCCCTGCTGCGAAGATGTCATAATTTCAACAATTTCGCCTGTTTTAACATTATAATCAAGCGGAACAATTCTGCCGTCAACCTTAGCGCCAACCATTTTGTTGCCGACCGCCGAATGGATGGCATAAGCAAAGTCAACAACAGTTGCACCGGAAGGCAAACTGAAAACATCGCCCTTGGGAGTGAAAACAAAAACCTCCTCGGGAACAAGGTCGCTCTTGATGGTTGTTACGATATCCTCAACATCCTCGGTTTCGCTCTGACTTTCAAGAAGCTGCCTTATCCAAGAAAGACGCTCTTCGAATTTTGCCGCACCGCCGATGCCGAGCTTATATTTCCAGTGAGCCGCAATACCGTATTCTGCCGTATGGTGCATATCCCAAGTTCTTATCTGCACCTCAAAGGGAATGCCCTCCTTGCCCAAAACGGTGGTATGGAGCGACTGATACATATTCGGCTTGGGGGTTGAAATATAGTCCTTGAATCTGCCCGGAATGGAGTTGAACATGTCATGAATAATCCCCAGGCAGTTGTAACAGTCAATAACTGTATCAACAATTATTCTGACTGCGTATATATCGTAAATCTGGTCAAAATTCTTATTTTGCATATACATTTTCCTGTATATGCCGTGAACCGATTTGATTCTGCCGCTTACCTGAGCATTAGACACAGTATCCTTAACTCTTTCTTCAATTCTTGCCTGAATATCGGCAAGGAATTCGTTTCTGGTCTTGCTCTGCCTTTCAAGCGACATTTCAATTTCATGATAAGCCACAGGGTCAAGATAGCTGATTGAAAGATCCTCAAGCTCCTCTTTAATCGGCCTGATACCGAGACGATGAGCAATGGGAGCATAAATTTCAATCGTTTCCCTTGCAATTTCTCTGCGCCTCTGTTCAGGCTTGAATCTGAGTGTTCTCATGTTATGAAGTCTGTCAGCAAGCTTGATAATTATAACTCGGATATCCCTTGACATCGCAATAAGCATTTTGCGGATATTTTCTGCCTGTTGCTCCTCTTTTGTTTGAAGAGGAACCTTGCCTATTTTGGTAACACCGTCAACAAGCTCCGCAATGGTTTCGCCGAATTCCTTTCTGACCTCGGCGTTGGTGAGCTTGGTGTCCTCAACCGTGTCGTGAAGAATTGCCGCAATAATCGAAGCCTCATCCATGCCGAGACTCGCAAGAATCAGTGCAACACTCAGCGGATGCATAATATACGGCTCACCCGAAAGGCGCATCTGGCCGTCATGAGCTTCTGACGCAATCTCATAAGCCTTTCTGACATGGCAGATCTCATTGTCGGAGCAATCGCTGCGAATAAGCTTTAACAGCTCACGCATGCACTCCTCCGGGCTTTCAAAAGTGCGGTTAGTGGATTTTAAAATATCCTTCATAAAATTCCCTCGTCAACTCAATTCCAAAGAAAGCTTTTAATTTTTTGCATTATTTCCGAATCCTCCAAATTCACTTTAGGCGGATTTTCGGGAACATAAATCATATCATTTTCGTCTGCTGCAAGTATGCCCATTTCAAGCATTATCTCAACAACTGCAGCTATCTTTGCAAGATTTTCGCCGCTGTCGCCAAGGCGCATGCACAAAGCCTCGCAATATTTATCCTTCAAGGGCTTAGCCTTTATGCTTTTGAACACATCAATCTGAAGCTGTCTGTCCGGCAAAATACGTTGCGCTTCATCACGGCTTAATTTTTCGCTGCGCAAGAATCTGTCAAACAGACCTATTGATGAAAGAACGGCATCTTCATCTGTTTTGGACGGTCTTATTCCTCTGACTATAACAGAAACACGCTCTTCGCCGTTATAAATATTTCTGTCAAGATTAACGGCAAGGTCAACAATATCGTCTTTATCGAAGGGAAAGCGTTTCTCAGGCATACCGAAAAACACAACGCCCGTCCTTGCTCCGTTTTTCGAAACTATCATTCTGATATGCTTGCCGTCTGATACGGCGGCTGTTTCTTCAATTCTAACGCCGAACAAACCGAAGCACGGTTGCGGATTACCTGCACCGAAGGGTTCAAGCAAGCTAATTGAGGAAAGAATGTCAAGACTGATTGAATTCGGCATCAATCGGCAATCAATCCGTTGAGTTGCAAACGGCATATCTTTATCTGCCGCATATTCATTTATTCTTCTGCGGAACTCCGCTATTTTTGATGACTTGAGTCCTATGCCAGCCGCAAGAGTATGCCCGCCGAAATGCTCAAGGCAATCAGATGCGTAAACGATTGCATCATATATCGAAAATCCTTCTATGCTGCGGCATGAGCCTCTTGCGCTTTCGCCGTCACGTGAAATTACAATACATGGGCGACCGTATTTTTCAACTATTCTTGCAGCAACTATGCCGATAACGCCCTGATGCCAGCCTTCGCCGTCAACAACAATAACTTTATCGTTAATAAGGTCAGACCCTTCGCCGAGTTGCAGCACCGCATTGGCATAAATCTCTGTTTCGGTCTTTTGCCTTAACACATTCATGCTGTTAATTTCTTCAGCAAGCAGTTCAGCCGTTTCATCGTCATCGCAAAGAAGGAGTTCAAGCGCCTTATTGGCAGATCCCATTCTTCCTGCTGCATTAATTCGGGGACAAACAGTAAAAGCCGCCGTTGATGCTGAAAACACCTTATCGCCCACACCCGCTGCTGACATAAGCGCATTTATGCCCGGTCTGGGGCAATCGTTGATAAGCCTCAATCCTCTGCGCACCATAACGCGGTTTTCACCCGTAAGAGTCACAACATCTCCGATTGTTCCGAGCGCAACCAAATCGCCGTATTCTTCAATCAGAATATCGCCGTCATCCCCCTCAAGCGCGCAAACAAGCTTGAACGCCACTCCGACACCCGACATTTCTTTGAATCTGCTTGGGCAATCGGGGCGATGAGGGTCAACGACCGCATAGGCATCGGGCAAAACATCGCCGACCTTGTGATGGTCTGTAACGATAAGCTGCATTCCGAGTTCTTTAACTCTTATTGCCTCATCAATTGCGGAAACACCGTTATCAACGGTTATAATAAGCTTAACACCTCTGTCCGCAAGTTCTTCAACGGCTCCGATGTTGAGGCCGTAGCCCTCGGTGAGCCTGTCGGGAATATAGCGAATAACATTGGCACCTTTTGTTTCAAGATATGAGTAAAGCAAAGCCGTTGCCGTTACACCGTCAGCATCATAATCACCGAAAACACAAATCATTTCGAAATTATCGATAGCTCTGTTAATTCGCTCGGCAGCCTTTCCCATATCCGCAATGGACAAGGGAGAAAGAGAAAGCGGTGCATCGGCATCAAAAAAATCGTTTATTTCATCTATATTGTCAAAGCCTCTGGAAGTAACAAGCAAGGCTGCAAACGGGTCAACGCTAAGCTCCTGGGCTATCTGCGCCGCCAAATCCTTGCTGCCTTTTGATACCAGCCATTTCTTGCGTCTCAAAAGCAATCATCCTTTCAATATCTTATAATTATAACAGTTATAAATAGATATTTCAAGGTATATTTTAGCAATATATCTTTTTCAGCACAATGCGGCCTTTTTTACATCCGCACAAGCACAAAAAGACCGCACCTTTTGGTACGGTCTTGATTATATTTTAATGTCAATATTCAATTTTATTTTGCCCACAGCCGCTTGCCAACATTTTAACAAAAAATTTGTTTAATTGCAGTTTGACAAGCTCTTTGCGGATTCATTTTTATATTATCCGATTTTGCTTTCAAAATCTGCTGTTATTATTTGTTGGCTTCAGCGGCTGCGAGCTGATGTTCTGCGTTGTACATCGGGTATCGCCGCCTTTCTTTTATTCACTTTGGTTTTGACCTGTGACTTATAATCTATGGTCAAGAGGCTGTCCAGGGGACTTGCCTTTTCCAAGCTTCTCTTCCAACTGCATTTTGACTGTGCAGCATCACACATAAGAGATAATTTAAAGGCATTTAAGTCTTGTTCCCTGTTTCTTTCCTCGCCTATAATATAACACGCTTTTTGGTGGTTGTCAATAGTTTTTTATGAAAAAGTTGAAAACTTTTAGACGTTTTTCACTTATCGTGATTTCCTATTGACTAAAAGGCGCATTGGAGTTAAAATATAAATAACGCAATGTGACGGCAAAACAAGCCTCATCTGTTTTAGCCGAAGAAAGGAAAAATCCAATGAACAATGAAGAATACACCCCCGATATCGTCAGCATTGTTGACGAAGACGGTAAAGAGCATATTTTTGAAGAGCTTGACAGAATAGAAACCGATAAGGGCCGTTATGTTGCCCTGCTTCCTCTTCCCGAAAACCCCGACAAAATAACAGAGGCCGATAACGAGCTTATAATTCTTAAGGTGGAGGAAGAAAAAGGCGAAACATATCTTTGCCCCATCGAAGATGACGAAGAGTTTAACGAAGTCGGCTCAGCTTTCGAAGAAAGACTTGCAGAAATGTTTGACTTTGAAGAAGAAGCAGAATAATTTCAAATTTTCTTAACACAATAATACAGTATTTTACACCCTGCCTTGTGCGAAAAATTGCAGCCTATATGTAACCCAACACACATTAATAGGGAGCCTTGCTCCGGTGGCGGATTGCAGACCTCCCGCTTAGGCGGACGAAGGGAGCGTGAAAGCATCGGGCGGCACCCACCTGCTTAAAGAGCAGGTTACAATCGGCTGCATACGGCTTGGCGGGGGTATTATTTTCCCGGAGGAAAACAACGTGCAAAAGCTTTTTAATGCGGATTTACTTGACATTCTGCCCGTCGAAAGGGGCTTTATTTATGCATGCAAGGAAACCTTGCCCGAGGGCGGGGAAGCCGTTGCATTCTATATTTATAATCAGGAAATTGATATCTTTGAAAAAATCCCCGTTCCCTCTTACATAAATGCAAAATTCGGTGAAAACGGCATCCGCATTGCCAAAGCACTCGGCGATTTTGTAACATGCAGTGTTGCTAACATTTCGGCAAACACCATGGTCGCCTCATATCCCGACGGAGAATTAAAAGTTTTGAGCAACAGCGGTGAAATTTTATCGGAATGCGTGGTTGAATATCTTGATAATCCCGCTTGCTCCCCTGCTGTTAACGGCGCAGACCTCTGGTTTGCCGTGCCTGATTCCCATGCAATAATCAACTATTCCGTCAAACACAACCGGATTGAATTCCGCATCGGCAGTCCCAAAGAAAAGGCCTTCTGCCATCCGATTGACATTTCTGTTTATGATAACAAGCTGTTTATCTGCAACGCTTATTCCTATAAAATCCGCACCATCGGCTTTGATAACTACAACGTTTCGGATTATTATGTGTTCAACGAGCCTGTTCTGAAATATTTCAGAGTTAAAGATGTTGAATACGCCGTTATGCAGTCCGGAGTTTACTGCCTTTGATTTATTCGGTCTCGGAGCAATCCGAGGCCGTTTTTTGTTTAATATATCAAACTTTAAAACCGCGAATTGAGCAAATATAACAAAACTGCATCACCGATATTGACTTTTTCTGCTTTGACGTGTTATTCTATTAAAGTAAAAATAAAAGCGGAGGTATACCAATGAAAACAGCACTCGAATACAGCAGCTCCTTTGACATCAAAAAGCTCTCCCGCTACGCAGTCAAAGGCATTACAAGAATCTGCAACGAAATCGGCCCCAGAAAGCCCGGCTCGCCCGAGGAGCTTAAGGCTCAGGAGCTTATGGCAAAGGACTTAAAGAAATCATGCGATGAGGTTACCATTGAGGAATTCAAGGTTCACCGCCAGGCTTTTATGGGATTTATTCCTTTTACCGTTGCCTGCGCAATCGCAAGCGTTTTTACATACGCCTTTGCAACACCCATAATCTCGCTTATTCTTGTTATTCTCGGAACAATACCCCTTCTTCTTGAATTCCTTATGTATAAACAATTTATCGACCCTCTTTTCCCCGCTCTTCCCAGCCACAACGTTATCGCAAAAAGAGCGCCTAAGGGTGAAGTTAAAAAAAGAATAATTCTTGTTGGTCATGCGGACAGCCAGTTTGAATGGACACTTAACTATTGGCTTGGCGGCGTTGGCATGAAGCTTGTGCTTATTCCTGCCGTTGTAGGCCTTGTTGCTGACCTTATTGTTGCAATCATCGGCATTATCTGCGCCGGAACAGGCGGCGCACTCGAGGCTGCAGAGCCTCGCTGGCTTATGATTCTCGGCTTCGTTGTTGGCTGCATTTTCATTCCTTTCCAGCTTGCATTCCTTCTTTTCCAGAACCCGTTCAAGAGTGTGCCCGGTGCAAACGACAACCTCACAGGCTGCTATGTAGGCATGGCAGTTGCAAAAGCGATGGAAGAAACAGACACGAGATTTGAAAACACCGAGCTTGTTGTTATTTGCTCCGGTTCAGAAGAAGCAGGCCTTCGCGGCGCTAAAGCCTATGCCAAAGCTCATGAAAAGGAGCTTAAGGACGTTGAGACCTGCGTTATCGGACTTGACACCTTCCGTGACCTTGAAACAATGGCTGTTTATGACAGAGATTTGAGTGGCACTGTTAAGCACCATTGGGGCGCAAAGCATCTTGTTAAGAATGCAGGCGAAAACTGCGGCTTTGACCTTAAGTTTGAATCAATTTATCTCGGCGCTTGCGATGCCGCTGCATTCACTCAAAAGGGTATCCCCGCAACCGGCTTTGCCGCAATGGACCCCACTCCCCCGAGATATTATCACACAAGACTTGACAACGCAGACAATCTCAGAGAAGAAGCAATCGCCGCAGGCATTGAAATCATGATTGAAACTGCCTGCATGTATGATAAAGAAGGGCTTCCCACCAAATAATTATAAATAAGTATTTTGAGGCATCGCTTTGGCGGTGCCTTAAATTTTAAAAACTTTCCTTTTTTATGCAACCTAATCCGCCAAAATGCGAGTATATGGGTGAAAAGCTTTTCATTTGAAAAGGAGGTGTTACGGATGGATGATAAGCAAATTGTGGATTTATATTGGGAACGAAATGAAAAAGCAATAAATGAAACTGCCGCAAAATACGGCAGCTACTGTCTTTCCGTTGCCAACAATATTCTCAATAACCGTGCTGATGCCGAGGAATGCGTTAACGACACATATTTGAGCGCATGGAACAGCATGCCTCCGCACCGTCCGTCTGTCCTGTCAACATTTCTGGGCAAAATCACTCGGCGCATCTCTATTAATAAATGGAGAAAAAACGGCGCGGAAAAGCGCGGCGGCGGACAAACTGCGGTTGTTTTGGATGAGCTTTCGGAATGCATATCCGATAAAAGCAGCATCGAGCATACGGTTGAAACACAAATGCTTGCCGATGTTATAAATTCATTCGTTAAAGCTTTGTCAGATAAAGAACGTCATATATTCCTCTGCCGCTACTTTTATATGGATTCCATTGAATCAATAGCTGCGCGCTTCGGCTATTCGCAGAGCAAGATTAAATCTATGCTTTACAGAATCCGACAAAAGCTTCGCGCCCGATTGGAAAAGGAGGGCTTAAAATGAAACCTGACGATATTTTGGATGCTGTCGGAAAGGTTGACGACGAATGCATAAAGGATGCAAGGTCAAAACCGAAAACCGATAAAAAAATTTGGATAACTGCCGCCTCTCTGGCGGCATGCCTTTGCATTGCTGCAGCATGTGTGTTCGGTTTGAGCAACATCAAAAAGCTTATCAAAATCGGTCTTGATGAAGCCTTCATTCTCACAGACCCGCCAACAACCGCAGCAACATTGCCGCAATCAACAAACGAAAGCACAAATATTACTCTTGCTCCGCCTCCCGTTTCAGAAACTGCGGAAAACTCAACCGAGAATAGCACTTTAACGGAGCCTGCAACCGTAATTCCTCCGGTGACTCACCTGCCGTGCCAATGGGCAGACCTAAGAGAGCGCAACAAAAATATAAACATAATGTCACAAGCGAGCGCCAGAGAATGGCCATGGAATTGCAAAGAGATATTTGAGCAATTCACCTTTGTTGAATATAATGACAGAACATACACAATCCGCTCACACAACACGCTTTCAAAGGATAAAGTAGGTAAAAAGCTTTGCACGGCAACATTACGGGGATATGACATATATGAGGACAAAACCCACACAACAACTTGCGGAATATATGAAATCAAAGGCGTTGATTCGACAAGATTTATCGCGGTTAAATATCAGGGACATGCCGGATATTATGTTTTCAATATGCGCCATTATTACAATCCGCCCGCCACTCTCGGCGATTTAATTACGGCATTGAATTTAACAGAAACATTCCCATTAACAACAATTTATCACAACTCAAAGCTTTACGGCTTAACCGAAGCCGACAGCGAAGCATTGTGGAGCATGTTTTTAAAGCACGCCGATGCCGAAACACTTGAAGCAAAGCCTATACCAAGCGGCAAAAAGAAGCTCTCTTTTGTGATTGTTTCTGAAGAACTCGGTTCAGATAATCTCTCATGGGGGCTGTCCGACAACGGCTATATCAGAACAAATATCGACGGCTACGCCTACGAATACTACATCGGAGAAGATGCTGTCAATGAAATTGCCAACTATGCGTTGGAGCATAAAGCGGGTGAAATCGCAGACAACAAGCAATATATAATCGGCAATGTAACCGAGATAGGTGAGGATTATATCAAAGTTAATGACGCAATTATGATGAAAAACCCCGATGACGGAATTGAATTCACGGTTATTGCAAACAATATGAACATCAAGCGATATATCATAAGCGGATTTTTAAAGAAAGGTCAGCTTGTGAGAATTACTCACACGGGAACTCTTACAGGGAACCACACAACAATCGAAACAGCAACCATGCTCGAAGAAGTTGTGATTACCGGGAATGACTTGGCATTTCAATTTTAAATGATTTTATAAAAGCCGCCTGAAATCGGGCGGTTTTTTGTTGCTTTTTATAACGTCATCTGCTATTATAAAATCATCTGATATTAAAGGAGTGTTGATATGCACACCATAAAACCTCAAATACTTAAAGATGATATGTATAAGCAGTTAAAGCTATACTGCATCCTGTACAAAAAAGAAATACCCGTTTGGGAATACACTCGCGGAATGTTCCTTGGCGACAGATACGAAATGGAAGATTTTAAGGGTGAAATAAAAGGCGGCGACATCTGGTATGCAGGCTATGATTCCGCTCATTTCTTCAAAGCAAGCGTTACCGTTCCCGAAGAAATGGACGGCCTTGAGTTGCGTGCAAAATTCGCAGTCGGAGGCGAAGCGCTCGTTAAATGCAACGGCAAATATATTTCAGGCTGCGCGTCAAGAGACAGCATTCCGGACAGAACCGAAGTTGCTCTCGGAATTCATAAAGCAGGCGAAGTTCTTGAATTTGAAATCGAAGCAACGGTTGACTCCATGAGCTTCTGCGATGCCGCCATGGATGGCGCAAAGCATGCTGAATGCCGTTTCGGCGAAACCTGCATTTTTGTTGTTGACAAGGAATGCGAGGGTTACTATATCGACCTTCAGGTTGCATTCCAGGCTCTTGATTACATAAAAGACGAGCATATCAAGGCAAAAGTTTATGCTGCGGTTGATGACAGCATGCATATTGTTGACTATGATTTTGATGAGGCAAGAGTAAGAGAATCCATTAAAGAAGCAAGAAAATATTACCTTTCAAAGATTGCCGCAATTGACTGGTCGGCACAGAGCAAGGTTATTCTTACAGGCCACAGCCACATTGACGTCGCTTGGCTTTGGAGAATTCAGGAAAGCATCAGAAAGAGCGCAAGAACATTCATGAATGTTACTTCGCTTATGGATGTTTATCCCGAAATGACCTTCGGTCAAAGCCAGGCGGTGCTTTACCAGATGATGAAGGACCACTATCCCGAAATATATGAAAAAATTAAAGAAAAGGTTGCATCAGGTCAATGGGATATCTGCGGCAACGTTTGGGTTGAGGCGGACACAAACCTTGCATCAGGCGAAGCTCTTATCAGACAGGTGCTTTACGGCACCGAATTCTTCAAAAAGGAATTCGGCAAAGTTTCAAAAACATACTGGCTGCCCGACTGCTTCGGCTTCACATGGGCGCTTCCCCAAATCATCAACGGCTGCGGAATGCAGAACTTCATCACCTCAAAGCTTTCATATAACGACACCACAAAATTCCCCTACAGCATGTTTATGTGGCAGGGCAACAACGGCGACAGAGTGCGCGCTCATCTTATGCGCCCCGCATACAACTGCCACTTCAATGTTGAAGAAATCATGACGGTTGATGAAGAATGCAACAATAAAAACGAGTTGAACACCGCAATGAGCATGTATGGCTACGGTGACGGCGGCGGCGGCCCGACACGCAACATGCTTGAAAGAGGCAGAAGGCTTCAGAATTTCCCCGGATTGCCCAAAACCGAAATCGGCCATGTTGACGATTTCTTTGAAACATACAGCGGTCACGAAGATGAGCTTCCCGTATGGAACGGCGAAATGTTCTATGAAAACCACAGAGGAACCTTCACCAGCCAGGCTTTTGTTAAAAAGAACAACCGCAAGGGCGAATATCTTTTCACAAGAGCCGAAATGCTTTCTGTTTTTGCAGAAAAACTTTTGGGCAAGGAATATCCCAAGGAAGAAATTGAAAAAGGCTGGCGTATTCTCATGACTAACCAGTTTCACGATATTCTTCCCGGTTCTTCCATACACGAAGTTTTTGAGGACTGCCGCAGAGATTATGCCGTAATGAACAAAATCGGCGAGGATATCTATAACGGCGCTTTAAAGGCTCTTTCGGGAGCTGTTACCGCTGATAAAAACAGCATCACCGTTTGGAACCTCACGAACGCAAGCAGCTATGAGCCTGTTGAGGTTGAAGGTGTTCCCGATGGAATGTATGTTGCAACTTCAGACGGTTTATCGCTCCCCTGCGCATATATTAACGGCAAATTCATGTTCATCCCCGATTGCCTTGAACCCATGAGCTGCAAGACATTTAATCTGCACGAGGGTGAATGCATCTATGCTCCCGTTGAGGCGGATACCACCTATATCGAGAATGCAAATCTTGCTGTTACTTTTGACGAAAACGGAATAATCACAAGCATATATGATAAAGTTAACCAAAGAGAAGCTCTTGACGGCAGGGGCAATATTCTCACAATTTCGCTCGACAAATGCGTTCACGAAACCGCATGGAACCTTGAGCTTAACTATCAGAAGAAAATGTGGGAGCTTAAGGCAGACAGCATTGAGGTTGTTGAAAGCAACGCCGTCAGAGGCGTTGTAAGAGTTAAATACAGTTTCAACAAGTCAACAATAACACAGGATGTTATTCTCTATCAAAACGGCGAAACCGTTGTTTTTGACACAACAGTTGACTGGCACGAAAGCGACAAAGTCCTTAAAGCAGGCTTTGACGCCGCAGTTATTGACACAGATGCAACCTATGACATTGCCCACGGTGCAACAAAGCGTCCAACCCATTGGAACACTCTCTATGACCTCACAAGATTTGAGGTTGCTGCACACAAATGGGCAGACCTTTCCGAAGGCGGCTACGGCTGCAGCATTATCAATGACTGCAAATACGGCTATGACATCCACAACAGTCATGTAAGAATAACACTCATGCGTGCCCCCACCTGCCCTGACAGAACAGGCGACCATGGCATAAACACCTTCAAATATGCCTTTTATCCTCATGACGGTGACTGGAGAAACGGCACTGTTCAGCATGCAATTGCCTTCAACGTTGCTCCCGTTGCAGTCTATAATGCAGAAGCTGTCAGCGGCAATATTCCCTGCGAAATCAAGTTTGTTGAAGGGACAGGCGAAAACATTGCCGTTGATGCAATCAAAAAAGCTCAGGACGGCAGAGGATATATTATCCGCTTTGTTGAAGAAGAGCAAAGAAGAGGCACTCATTGCGTAAAACTTAATTTCGGTTTTGAAAAGGTTTATGAGTGCAACATGATTGAGGAAGATAAGCGTGAAATCGAATGCTCCGAAAACGGATTTGAGTTTGATATCAAACCATTTGAGGTCAAAACATTCAGAGTTATATAAAATGCAAAAAGCCGCCGAAGTTCTTTGAACTTCGGCGGTGCCTTTTTATTTAAATACAAACTCATAAACCTTTGACCACGAACGGACCCTGCTTGCATTCCAGCGTTTTGGCATCATTGCACAGGCTGCCATCGCTTTACCCATGCGAACACCGCAGGCTATAATCTTTTTAAGAAGTTCGGGATCGTGGCAAACCTGCTTAGCCTGATTAATTAAAGCTTTGGGGTCAATATTCACGTTTCCGAGGCCCGTGAAATCCGCACCGATAGTCATTAAATCCTCAGTAATGATTCCTTTTTCAAAAACATAATCAACATCCTCGGGAGTAAGGCCGAGCAAAAGCAGCTTGCCGCATGCGAGCGGAGCAAGCCCCGCTCCAAGTTCCTTATAATATCCCATTTGATATTTCCAAAGAGTTTCGGCAGTAAATGAGCAATGCTTATCCGCAATCACCGTATCAGCAAGAATTCTTGCAGCTTTGAGGCTGTTAGCGATGCCTGAACCAATGAGCGGAACCGTCATGAATGCACTGTCACCTATAGCGGCATAACCGTCGGCAATCATCACCGAAAGCGGTTGACGCACGGGAATTTCAACAAACTGCCCTCCCCTGAGAACCTCTTTGCCGAGCCTGGGATTTGTTTGGCGAAGATAATCCGAGAAGCGTTCAACCTCATCCATATCAAAAGCCTCAAATCTGCCGATAAGCAAATCTGTGTGGTCTTCCTCAGATGCAATCCAACTCACACCCAGTTTGCCGTCGGCAAAAAGAATAACCTTGAATTTTGCCTGAACATCTTCATCGCTCGCAACATTATAAAAAGCTCTGTAAATCGAAATCTTTTCTTTTCTGTCAACCTCTTTTTCAATGCCGAATGAATCGGGCAAATTGCGGCGAACGGGAGAATTCATGCCGCAGGCATCGATAACAAGGTCGCCGTAAAACTCGCCCTTGCTTGTTTTAATTCCCACAACCCGGCTGCCGAGGATAATCGGACCGAGAACTTCACATTCATATTCAATTTTTACACCGCATTCAAGAGCATAATTAATAAAATGCTCGTAAATATCACGGCGTTCCATTTTTATTTCAAGCTTTTCCTCGGGGACATGCTGGCGCAGACCCTTACTCATTGAAGGGCCAAAGAAAGTCATATCTTCTTTATACTCATATTTATCCTCCGGCGGCATTTCCATGCCCGCAACAGCAAGCGCACCCGGAGCAAAAATATCGGTCCAGTCATAGCCGAGAGTGCCTTCCTTTTTCTGTTCATAAACGGTAACATCAAAACCTGCTTTTGCAATAAGCGCCGCCGCCGCAATTCCGCCATGGCCGAGACCTGCAACAATTATCTTTTTACCCATCTGTCTATATCCTTTCAAAGAATATTTCATAGTTATTTTATTATATTATAAAAATAATATCAATGTTACAAATGTAACATTGGACAACACAAAAAAATGCCGCGCATTAAGCGCGGCAAAAATTTTATTTATGATAAAGCTTTTTTGTTTGATATCTGGGCTCACAGGTAAGATTTATTCCGAGTTTCCTGTAAACATCCATATCAACCTGAGAGAGGATAACCGTTGAATGAGCCTCGCAGTCCTTGAGGCCCTCAATTGCCTCAAGCGCTTTGTTTGCAACAGGATTTGTGTTGGCGCTCATTGAAAGAGCAATTAGGGTTTCATCTGAATGAAGCCTGGGATTGTGACCTTTGAGAATTCCTGTTTTAAGCTTCTGGATAGGCTCTATTATTGACGGAGAAATCATCAGCAAATCATCGGGAAGCCCCGCAAGATGCTTTGCTGCGTTAAGAAGAGCGGCACTCGAAGCACCGAGAAGATTGGAGGTTTTACCCGTAACAATTCTGCCATCAGGCAGCTCAATTGCAACCGCAGGCTGACCATCTGTCTCATTGCTTCTGTCAACAGCAGCCTTGATTACCCTCCTGTCCTCAACGCTGATTCCCGCCTGATTCATCAGGCTGACTATTTTATCAACGGCCTCCTGCTTGCCTCTGCCCATTTTAAAATCGCAAAGTGCTGCAAAATAACGGCGAAGAATTTCCTGCTTAGAAGCCTCTCTTGTTGCTTCGTCATCACATATAGCATAACCGGCCATATTAACGCCCATATCCGTGGGAGATTTGTAAGGACTGACACCCTCAATTTTTTCAAATATTGCATTTAATACAGGAAAAACCTCAACGTCCCTATTATAGTTAACAGTTGTTACACCGTAAGCATCAAGATGATAGGGATCAATCATGTTAACGTCGTTAAGGTCTGCTGTTGCTGCCTCATAAGCAAGGTTTACAGGGTGCTTCAAAGGCAAATTCCAAATGGGGAAGGTTTCAAACTTGGCATATCCCGCCTTGTTGCCGCGCTGATTCTCATGATACAGCTGAGAAAGGCAGGTTGCCATTTTTCCGCTGCCGGGACCGGGTGCGGTGATAACAACGAGAGGTCTTTCGGTTTCAATAAACTCGTTTTTGCCAAAGCCCTCATCGCTGACGATATGAGAAACGTTATAAGGATAGCCGTCGATATTGCGGTGAGTGAAAACCTTGACGCCAAGCTGCTGAAGCTTGGTTTTGAAAGCCTCGGCTGCGGGCTGTTCTTTATATTGAGCAAGAACAACGCTGCCGACAAAAAGGCCCGCTCCCCTGTAAGCATCGATAAGGCGCAAAACATCCGCATCATAAGTTATGCCGAGGTCACGGCGCATCTTATTGCTCTCGATATCGCCGGAATTGATAACAATAACAACCTCAACATCATGGGCAATGCTTTTAAGCATTTGCAGCTTGCTGTCCGGTGCGAAGCCCGGAAGAACCCTTGAAGCATGAAAATCATCAAAAAGCTTGCCACCGAATTCAAGATAAAGCTTTCCGCCGAATTCATTGATTCGTTTGCTTATCTGCTCAGACTGCTTGCTGATATAAGCCGCATTGTCAAAACCGATTTTCTTCAATTTCAACACCCCTTCACCGCAAAAGGCACAAACACTGCGGATTTTGTAGAACTAACTTATTTATTATATAACACCTGCGCCGTCAAATCAAGTGAAAGAAAAAATAAATTTTGAAGCGGAGGCAGCAAACGCTGCCTCCGCCGCTTATAAAACACCAACAATTACTTTAAAGGCTTTCCTCGCCTGCGCTTCTGGTTTCTCTCAGGCTTGCATACATGGTTTCAAGCCTTGATTTGTTAAGAGGATAACCAAACTTAAAGAGAATAAACACAAGAGTATAAACTATTGCAGGGATAACCGTGCAAACAAAAAGTATTCCCTCACCAACGCCCTCAACATAGCCTGCCGAGCCGTGAACTGCGCCGTCATAGCCCGCAACGCTGCCGAGAAGCTTCATTCCGCCAACGTCAGCTATTGTCTGGCCAAGGTTGCGGCAGAAGGTGTAAACAGCATATACCGCGCTTTCGCTGCGGATACCCGTTTTATATTCCTGATAGTCGATAACATCGGTAATAATGGCCCAGTTTGTGATGCTTACAAACGAATAACCGAAGCCGATGATAAATGTGAATATCATGAACACAACAGGAGCGCTGCCTGTTCTCTGGCAATGCGGAACAACAAAGAACATGAGGACTGCAGCAACAGCAGAGAAAAGAGTTCCGACGCTGCAAAGCTCCTGCTTGCCAAACTTCTTAACAAGCTTGGGCATGAAGAAAATCATAACCGCCATGGGAAGGTAGTTTGCAATTGTTCCGATAATGGAAAGGTCTGTATTTTCAAAATAGTTCTTATAAAGATACTGATTAAGTGAACCGAACTGAAGCTGACCGCTGATAAGAATACCCGAAAGCGCAGCCACAATAAAGGGTCTGCTCTTGAGCATTCCGAGATACATGCCTTTGATATCCACCTTGGGTTCTTCCT
The DNA here is from genome assembly GCA_045589815.1 of Acutalibacteraceae bacterium. Classification (GTDB taxonomy): domain Bacteria; phylum Bacillota; class Clostridia; order Oscillospirales; family Acutalibacteraceae; genus CAG-177. Next base: position 30,763 of record JAZNPT010000054.1, on the reverse strand, counting down.
CGGAAGCAACTCTTTCCTTTGTTGTTTTAAAGCAAAGGAAGAAGAAAATTATTGAAAGAACACCCATAATCACACCGAATTTGAGCATTCCTCCCGCATCAGCCGCCTTAACAGCATTGCCTTCGCTGTTAGTGCCCGTTACGGTATAAATAATCATAGGACCGATAAGAAGGGGCACAGCACCGCCCAAACCTGCACCGATTGAACGGAAGGTTGACAGAAGCGTTCTTCCCTCGGGGTCATCGGTAATAACAGAAGCAAGCGAGCCGTAAGGAATATTGATTGTTGTATACATCATACCAAAACCGATATATGTTATATACATAAGAGCAACAACAACGGTTTCGCTTGATGTGAAGTTTCTGAAATTCACGAAGCAAAGCATAGCCATAATACCCAAAGGAATGGCAAACCATTTTATATAAGGTCTGTATTTGCCGTCTTTGTTAGGTTTTTTCTTTGCAACAATATTGCCCCACAACGGGTCATTGATCGCATCCCAAAGCCTTGCAATAAGCAAAAGTGTTGTTATTTTGCTTTCGGCAACCTTGAGAATATCTGTAAAAAAGACTTTAAGATATGACGAAACATAAGTAAGAACGAACAAATTCGCCGCATCACCGAACGCATATCCCAGTCCGTCTTTGAAACCGATTTTATTCGGATGAACAAACTCGGCATCAAGTGCACGCTGTTTTTCCACAACATTACCTCCATGTGTTTATTACTTTAAAATGCAAAATATTTTTCTCTCTGCTTTTGAACTCTGCCGCTGATAAACTCAAGAGTTTCCTTTGCACCTTCGATGCCGCAGACATAATCTTTCATTGCCCTGCCTTCTTCATAGCAAAGGTCGTCATGAAGCGGGAAATAATCCTGAAGAAGGAAGGTTGCATAACGTGCGAGTCTGAAATCACCGACAAGACGGAATTCTTTGCTTATGCCGTCAATGGCAATCGAATAAAAATTCTTGATTGAATCTATAATTGCCTCTCTTTCATTAGCAGGTGAGAATACCATTGTTGAAGCAACATAGGCATTTTCGTTGTTAACAGAGCTGTGGCTGTCCGTGCTGCCGACAATGGGGAATTTTTCATATCCCTTTGCGAGCACTTCATAATATTTGTGGGTCTGGAAGCCGTTATGCTCATAATAATTTTCGCCGCCGAGAACCTCAAACGCATCAAACGGATGTGTCTTGAGCATATAATCAGTTATGTTTTCGGGCACCTGATGAACATTTGAAAGCCAATAAGGATGGCAGAAAATGCCAAGGCCCTCCGCCTTTCTGATGTGGTTAAACACCCACACGCAGCTTGCGTAAGTAAACGGCTCAATCCCTTCAGGGATATCAAGAGTCGCAGCAAGCGCATCAACTTCTTTTCTGTATTCATCTTCGGTTATTGCCTCGGGGCAAGGAAAACCTTCGAATCGGCGCTTATCAATGTCATTGCCGAACTCTTCGGCATATTCATCCTTGAGAATTCCGTTGACCGAATATTTTCCGCCGAAATTCACGATGTGAACATCGTTGATATGGTCAGGCGAGAGGTCGGGAAGATGAACTTCTTCGCCGGGGCAGATGTTAAACTCAATGGGAACATCTTTATATGCCTCAATCGCTTCAAGCGATGGATAATAGCGGTGATGATCAGTTATTGCAAAGAAATCGTAGCCATGTTTCCTGTAGTTTGCGCAAACTATCGGAGGCGACTGTCTGCCGTCTGAACGGCAGGTATGCATGTGCAAATCACCGATAAGCGGATATCTTCCGCAAAGGTCCTCATCAAGGGCATAAACGCTCATCTGAAGAAGCCTCTTATTTGTTTCTTTATCAAAAATCCTGACATAGTATTGCTGTTCACGAGGAAAAGTATATGTAAATCTAAGCTCGCCGTCATACACAAACGGAACCTGTGCGCCGTTCTTTCTGTGGGGATAATCTCTGGGGTTGCCGTCATCGAGGCCGTAAATTGCAAGATAAATCTTTTCAGGGTCTTTGCACTCGGCGTGGCTTCCCAAAGGCTTGATTGTTATTGTAACTTCTTTCCCTGCAGGGAAAACCTTGGGAAATATATCATAATAGTGAAGCGTTGTTCTCATTGTTTTTTACTCCTTAACTTCAACAGTTTTTCCTGTTTCATAAGCTATATAAGAATTTTCAAGAAGGCAGGCAAGCTCAATGGCATCCTGCATTCCCAAGCCGTCGGGCGACCCCGTGCCGTTGATGCAGGCATCAACAAAAAGGTCTATCGGATATCCGCCGTCATCAGGCATAACATCGGGCGTGATGAAGCCCTTGTTGAGCTTTGCGGTTTCAACGGTCTTATATTTCATATCATTGTTGCCGCGCCAAAGGAAGATGCCTTCCGTGCCGTGAACCTCAATGGTATAGGGTGATGAAAAGGCGAGAAACGAGGTTTCTGAAACTCCGATGGCACCGTTTTCGAATTCGATAACCGAAATTGCATTTTCGTCAACGGGAGTTCCGAAAACGGAATTTGCAATGCCCGTTATTTTCTTGGGCTTGCCGCAGAGATAGGATAAAAGATACATCGGATGGCAGCCCAGATCCATCATTGCACCGCCTGCGCAATCCTCTTTAACAAACCAATATTCGGGCAGCCACTTTCCGCTGACGCCGTTGTGGGCATTGCGGATTCTGACGTTTGTAACTTTGCCGAAATCGCCGCTTTCAATATGTTCTTTTGCAAATCTGACAGCAGGCCAAGCCTTATGGGGGAACGAAATAGTAAAGGTTACACCGTTTTCCTCAACTGCCTTTGCGATTTCGCGGCACTCTTCAACCGTGCATGCAAGTGTTTTTTCGGTAAAAATATGCTTTCCTGCCTTGGCAGCCTTGATAAGCACTTCCTTGTGCATGGTTGTCGGTGCGCAGCAGCAAACTGCGTCAACATCTTCTCTTGCAAGCAGAGCATCAAGATCAGCTTCAAAATCGCAGCCAAGCTTTTCCGCCCAGGATGCTCCTCTTTCGGACTTTTCATCCCAAACAGCGGTTATTTCCGCCTTTTTAGTCTTTAGAAAATCACGGGCATATCCTTCTGCGTGGACATGCCATTTTGAAAGCATGGCAACTTTGAGCATAGCAATTCCTCCTGTTACACGGGCAATACCGCATTAATACAAGGGTATCATAACACATTAAAGTAAAAAAGTCGAGAAAAAACTCACGTTTTTCCCGACTTTCTTGAAATAAAAATATCGCTGTGGTATAATTCAGCGTGTTGAGCTTTTGTTTCGTTTAGAATAATACTCCAAGCCGAGCGCTGAAACGCAAACACCTATCGAAACAGGTCTTGCGCTCGCAAGCAGCTTTTCGCTGATTTCAACGGAAGAATAATAATCGAACACCCTGCCTGCCCCTATGTAAAGCACAGTCGAGGCGGCAACAACGGCGGCAACTATCAACCACCCGATAACGAATGTTCTGCGTGCAGGGCGGTGAAGTCCCTTAAATATCGCTTTCATGGCTGACCTCCTTATATGCAGATTATACATCACGGTTCAGCCGTGTTCAAACCTAAAATATTACCAACCAAGGATTTGATAAAATGGCTTTCGGAATTTCAACATCGTGCCTTTACCCGCAAGAAACCGAAAAATCGCTTGAAGAGCTTGCAAAGCTCGGCGTTAAAACCTGCGAGGTTTTTTTGAATTCGCCGAGTGAAACAACCCTTGAATTCGCAAAAATTCTCAACAGAATATCTGATGAATACGGAATGAAAATAGTTTCTGTTCATCCTTTTTCATCATTTGCCGAAACTTACATGCTTTTCAGCGAATACAAAAGGCGTTTTGACGATATGCTGGATTTTTACAAACGCAGCTTTGAGGTAACAAGCGCCGTCGGAGCCGAATTCTCCGTTATACACGGTTCTTTGCTTCCGGGTAAAATTACGGATAACGAATATTTTGAGCGTTTCATGAAGCTTTCGCAAGCAGGCAAGGAATTCGGGGTTACCGTTGGGCAGGAAAACGTTAACCGTCACTTCAGCGAAAGCCCCGATTTTTTAAGAAAAATGAGAGCTGCTCTCGGCAGTGAGTTCAAGCTGATATTTGATGTTAAGCAGGCATTCAGGGCCGGTTATTCACCCATTGCCTTTGCGGAAGAATTCAAAGAAAGCATAGTTCACATTCATTTGAGCGACCACAATTCCTGCAACGACTGTCTGCCGCCTGCCAAAGGAAATTTCGATTTCAAAAAGCTGTTTTCCGTTATGAGCTCGGCAAACTACAAAGGCGATTATATAATCGAACTTTATCGCAGCAATTTTGAGAGCAGCAAAGACTTGGCAGAAGCTCTTAAGTATATTGAAAATTTATAAAAATCGGTTGCGGCAACCTTGCAATTCGGCTTTAAATGTAATATAATGATTATAAGTTTGTATATGGAGTTGTAAAAAATGGAGTTTGAGGAAAAAGAGTTTTTGCCTGTTATTCTGGGTGCGGATTTTACTGCGTACAGCCTTGCAAGAAGCTTTCATGAAGAATATAAAATAAAATCCCTTGTTCTCAGCATGAAAAAATGCGAATATATCGCCAACAGCGACATCATTGAAAACCGCGTATTCCCCGGCCTTGAAAATAAGGATACACTTGTTCAAACCCTTATTGAAGTCGGCAAAGAGTTCAAGGGCAAAAAGAAGCTGATTGTTATGGGCTGCGGAGACTGGTATGTCAGAATCCTTATTGAAAACAAACCCGTTCTCAGCGAATACTATGTTATTCCTTATATCGACGAGGAGCTTCTTAACAAAATTGTTCTTAAAGACAAGTTTTATGAAATATGCGAAGAACTCGGCATTGATTACCCGAGAACTTACGTTTATAACTGCGGCGAAGAAAACGCGATGGACTTCGATTTTGAATATCCGATTATTGCAAAGCCCGCCAACAGCGCAATGTATCATTATGCAAAATTTGACGGCAAGCGCAAGGTTTTCAGATTCAAAACAAGGCAAGAGCTTGACGATATGCTTGCCAAGCTTGAAAAAACAGACTATAACTACAAATTCCTGATTCAGGACTGCATTCCCGGTGATGACACTTACATGAGAGTTCTCACCTGCTACTGTGACAGAAATTCAAAGGTTAAATTCGCCTCACTCGGCCACGTTTTGCTGGAGGATCACACCCCCTCGGCAATCGGAAACCCCGTTGTCATCATTAACGAAGTTAATGACCAAATCGTTGCCGCCGCAACAAAATTTCTTGAACATATCGGATACACCGGTTTTGCAAATTTTGACATAAAATATGATACAAGAGACGGCAAATTCAAATTCTTTGAAATTAATGTTCGCCTCGGCAGAAGCAATTTTTATGTTACCGCCAGCGGCTTCAACACCGTTAAATGGATTGTTGATGACCTAATTTATGAAAAAGACCTTGAATATACCGTTGCGAATAAGGAACATCTCTTCTCTCTCGTTCCGAAATATGTTATCAAGAACTATGTTCACGACGAAGAATTGAAAAACAGAGCCCTCGAACTAATGAAAGAAGGCAACTGGACCTTCCCGATAAAATACAAGGCAGATAAAAACCCGAAAAGAATTTTCTATACCAACGCCGTTTTCTATAATCAAATCAGAAAATACAAAATTTACGGATAGTGATTAAATGAGCGAAAACAAAGAGTTAAAGCTCGGCGTGCTTGGAGGAGTCGGTCCTCTTGCAACCATATATTTTGCCGAGCTTGTTATAAGGCTCACCGACGCCGAAACCGACCAGCAGCATGTTTCAATGATTATTCTCAACCATGCCGCAATACATGACCGCACCAATTACATACTTGACCCAAGCGAGCCGAACCCTCTGCCGCAGATGATTGAGGATGCAAAAACCCTGCAGAAGGCCGGTGCGGACTACATTGTTATCCCCTGTAACACTGCTCATTTTTTCTATGATGAAATCCAAAAAGCGGTCGATACTCACATAATCAACATAATCGAAGAAACGGTTCTTTACATAAAGAACACCGTTCCCAATGCAAAAAAGGTTGGCATACTTGCCACAAAGGGAACACTTGTTTCAGGTGCATACCAAACCATGCTTCAAAAGCACGGCCTTGACTATGCCGTTCCCGATGATGAGGACACCGAAATCCTCATGGAAATAATTTATAACCAGGTTAAAGCAGGTAAAAGCGTTGATATTGAAAGCTTTTGGCGAATAATAAACAATCTTAAAAGAAGAGGGTGCGACTGCGTTGTGCTCGGCTGCACCGAGCTTTCAATAATCTACCGTGACTACAGCATCGCCGACGAAACCATTGTGGATTCGCTCGTTACGCTTGCCAGAAAAAGCATTGAGCTTTGCGGCAAAAAAATCAAACAAACAGGAATCAAAAAACAATAAACATAAGGAGTGTTTTAGCTATGAAATGTCCGTTTTGCGGCTGTGAAGAAAGCAAGGTTATCGATTCAAGACCAACTGATGAGGGCGAGCGCATCCGCCGCCGCAGAGAATGCATAAGCTGCCAGAAGCGCTTCACCACTTATGAGGTTATTGAAAGTGTTCCGGTAATCGTTGTTAAAAAAGACAAGTCAAGAGAAGTTTTTGACCGCAACAAGCTCTTTAACGGCATGCTCAGGGCTTGTGAAAAGAGACCGGTTTCTCTTGAAAAGCTTGAAACCGCCGTCAACGAAATAGAAGCAACTCTTCAAAACTCACTTGACCGAGAAGTAACCTCCGTTCATATCGGCGAACTTGCAATGGATAAGCTCAGGGATCTTGATGAGGTTGCTTATGTTCGCTTTGCTTCAGTTTACAGACAGTTCAAGGATATCAACACCTTTATGGACGAACTTGCAAAGCTGCTCCAGGAAAAATAAAACGATGAAAAAATGCTTATGTCTGATTGCAGTTCTTGTTTTTTTGCTGTGCTCCTGCTCAAGCAATGACGACAGCAGAAAAATAATAACCGCAGATATGCTTAACATAACCAACACAGAAAAAACCTTTGCAGGCAGCCTTGAAAGATTTTCAAGCGTAATTTCAGCCATGAAAGCAAAGGTCAGCGTGCCCGAAAGCGGGCATAACAAAGCAATCAGAGTTCAAAACCCCGATGAATATTTTCTTGAAAACGATTATATTCACACAGCTTTTGAACCGTTTGTTGTTTCTTCGTTTGAAATCACAGAGGGCTTTCGTTCGGATATGACCGATGAAGAAGCTAAAAACTTCTATAAGCTTATGAGCAACGGAGCAGATATTGTTTTTGAATCCGACGGTGAAACGAGCTTTTCCCTTAAGTTTGTTTCAGAAGAGCTGACTGAAGCGTATTCTGCTGAATACAATAAAAAGGCTGACAGCTTTCGCTATGTTTTCAAAACCGAGGATGGCGAAGGCGAACACATTAAAGAATTCCTTGAATTTTTAAAAGCGGAAAACGGCGCCTATATCATTCAAAGCAACACAACCCGCTGTTATATTGAGTTTGACAGCGATGGTAAAATAGTTTATTTTGCATGCGGAGAACTGAGAAACGGCGCATTTTCAATCGAAGAAAGCATATTCCCGATTCCCGAGGAATCAATCGGTAGGCAATGGGTGCTTTCAAAAGGTAAATCGCAGTTTTCCAACATTCACATCTTTGAGGACGGAATTCTGACTCATGAGGATTGCAGCAGCGGACCATGGAAATCCATTAAAATTGATACCGCAAGCTATGAATCCGCATTTTATAATTGATATGAACAATTTAAGCAAAAAAGCAACCACTGTTTGCGAATTTCTTAACAATATCGGCATTAAATTTGAGATTTTCTCACATACTGCTGCTTTCACAATTGAAGAATGTCAAAAAATAGAGAATCTTATCGGCGGAGAAATCTGCAAGAATCTGTTTTTGCAAACAACCTCGGGAAGCGTAAGATATCTGTTGATGATTAAGGGAAACAAAAAATTTGTTACCGGGGACGTTTCAAAAAAACTCGGAACATCAAGGCTTTCTTTTGCAGGCACTGAGGCTATGGAAAATATCCTTAACACCTCGCCCGGTTCTCTTAGCGTTACAAGCCTTGTTTTTGACAAAGAAAAAAGTGTTTTTTTAGCGATTGACAGCGAGATATTGGACAACGAGTTTCTGTGCTGTCATCCGAGTGACAATACTGCAACCTTAAAAATCAAAACAAGCGATTTAACTGAAAAAATGCTCCCTGCGCTGAATATAACACCAAAAATTATTGATATATGATACAGAAAAAGACGGCCGCAATTGCAGCCGTCTTTTGTTATGTTAATTATAGTTTCTTGCAATCTTGAGGGTTGTTGTCTTAGGAAACTCATCATCGCGTACTTTAACCTTGTTTATGTTTTTAAACAAAGGCATGTTGCGGTTGAACTCCTGAACATCGCCGTTTATTCTGTCCCTTGCATCGGGATAGTCCTCTTCGTTAAGGAAAAACTCGGCAACAATTCTTTCATCTTCTTCATAAACAAGAACTTCTTTAACATAGTCGATTCTTGAGAGCTTGTCTTCAAGCTCTTCGGGAGAAACGTTTTTGCCGTTGGAAAGGCAGATGAGATTTTTCTTTCTGCCAACCATAAAGAGGAAGCCGTCCCTGTCAATTCTGCCGTGGTCGCCTGTTTTGAACCACTCGCCGTCAAACGCAGCCGCTGTTGCTTCGGGTTCACCGTAGTAACCGGCCATAACATTGTCGCCCTTAACATAAATTTCGCCAACACCGTCTTCATCGGGGTTGTTGATTTTAATTTCGCAGCAATCAAGCGGAGTTCCGACACTTCCGAACTTGAATTTGCCCGGGCGGTTGCATGTTATTGCGGGAGAGCACTCGGTCATGCCATAGCCATTGTAGATTTCGATGCCGAAATCATGCATACCTTCTTCATATTTGGGATCAAGGTTTGCACCGCCGCAAACAATCATGTTGAGGTTGCCGCCGAGATTATCAATAATGGTCTTGAATATCTTACGTCTTCTGTCAATTCCCAATTTCATAAGGGTTTTGCTGATTTTAAGACCTTTTTTAAGAATTTCCTCTCTGCCTGTTTTTCTTGCCGTTTTCCAGATACGGTCATAGATGGTTTCAACAACAAGGGGAACGCCCGAGAAGTTGTAGGGATGATATTTTTTAAGATCGCCCTGAATGTTACCGATACCGTCGCAGAGGTAACCCCATTCGGTCAAAATATAAGATGAAAAAAGTGCGCTTACCCATGCATAAGTATGGTTAAGAGGAAGGAAGCCGATGGCGTGTCTGCCGGTGTGCGCACGGCAAGCGGATGAACAGTTGCTTGCAATGTTCTTATGAGTGAGCATAACACCCTTGCTCTTTGCCGTTGTTCCGGATGTGTAAGCAATGCATGCGAGATCCTCGGGTTCAACCACAGCATCAACAAGAGAAGTGTCGCCCGCATCAACAGCAGCCTTGCCTTCGCTGATAAATGCCTCATAATCATCGCTTATGTTGAAATACTGCATTTCAGGCATGTTGGGATCAGCCTTGAATTCTTCAACCATATTGACGAACTTGCCCGTATAAACCAACGCATCGCAGTCGCAGCGGATAAGCTGGTCTGCAAGGTCTTCAGCAGGAAGCTTGCAATCCATAGGAACTGTTATATTACCGCCGACAAGGGTAGCATAATATACAATCATCCACTCAAAGCAGTTCTCACCGATAATCGCAATCTTCTTTTTGCCGTTAAGACCTTTGAGATAGAAATATGTTCCGATTGCGTTTATCTCATTCCAAGTCTGCCTGAAGGTTCTTTCGCACTCTTTTTTATTCTTATCAAGGAAAACATACTGTCTTTTGTCCCCGCCTTTTTTTGCGCCGGTAACGATAATTTCTTTAACGGTTGAGTATGTTGGTGAATTTGCGTTTGCCGCATTTGTTTTCTTTTTTTTCATATTAACCCCCGTTAATATTTTATTTTTTCTGCGCTTAAAACCGAATATCGACATTTTAACACAAATGACTCACTTTTTTCAAGAAAAAAGTATTGCTTTTTGTCAGTCAATATTGTACAATTAACTGAATTGTGTTTTATGAGGAGTTATTTTTATAATGAAAATATTTATTGTTTGCCTTATTGCTTGGTTTATTGCCCAATTAATTAAAGTTATTATCAATACGGTTAAATACTACAACGGCAAAAGAAAAGGTCTTGCACGAGGAAAAGTGACAATTGAAACCCTGTTTAAGCTCGGCGGAATGCCCAGCTCCCACACGGCAACCGTTATCGCCCTTTGCGGCTGCATTGCGCTTCGCAACGGCTTTGATTCGGATATTTTTGCCGCATGCGGCGTTTTTGCTTTTATTGTTATGTTTGATGCCGTAAAAGTCAGGCTCCCCATCAGCAGGCTGACCGATGCGTTCAACAGACTTCAAGGCAAGGTTTGCGGCAAGGAAGCCCAAGACGTTAAGAAGGTTGAAGGTCACACCATCCCTGAAATCATCGGCGGCTTCATTGTCGGCCTGTGTGTTTCTGTTTTCATGGTTAAATTTTCCGGACTTTTCTAATATTTCAACTTATGCCGACGGATATTATTCCGGCGGCTTTTTATTTAGAGGCTGATTATGAAAATATATTCTTTCAACTTAACAAAAGCAACCGATTCGGAGCTTGAATTATGGTTTCGTGAGATGAGCTGTGACCGCCGACAAAGCGTAATCCGTCTGCAGAACTCAAAAAAACAAAAAGCAAAAATCGCTGCCGACCATCTTTGCCGCTCGGCAATAGCCGAATTCTGCGGCATTGCTCCCAACTCCATTGAATTCGCCCTTTCCGAAAAGGGTAAGCCCTTTGCAGTAGGAATTAATGTTTATTTTAACATCAGTCACAGCGGTGACTTGGTGGTTTGTGCTGTTTCAGATAGAGAAATCGGCATTGATATTGAAAAAATCCGCCCGTTCAATTTCAGAGCAGCCGAAAAATTTGCCAGCCCCGATGAGCTTGAATATATCCGCTCCGAAGGAAACGGATTCTTTAATATCTGGACCTTGAAGGAAGCGTATTTCAAATGCATTGGCACGGGTCTTGGTGCAGACATCAAAAATGTTTCTTTCAAAATTGGTGAAAAAAGCATTGTTTGCTCCGAAAGCGGATTTGAGTGTTCGTTCCTTAAAATTGACAATAAATATATTTGCTCGGTTTGCGAAAAGCTTTGATAATTTATTCCGATTTTCTTTCAATGTTTGAAATATACAAAAAACCCCGCTTGAGCAGCGGGGTTTTCTTCATTTTAAGCATTGTTATAAAATCACAAAAAAGATATAATAAACAAAAACACAAAATTTGAGGTTTTTATGGATTTTATAACATCTTTTTTCACAAATAACGACACCACATTTATAATATCTCAGATTATCGGATTCATTGCCGCCGCTCTTCTTCTTTTCTCTTTTCAGCAGCGTACCCACAGGCGCATCGTTGCCATGCAGTTTTGCTCCGGCCTGCTTTTTGCGCTTCAATATTTTATGCTTGGCGCTTATGAAGGAATGGTTGGCAATATTATCGGCTTTACTCGCAGCATAGTATATTGCTTCAGAGGCAAATCCAAATTTGCGGACAGCATTTTCTGCCCCATTGTTTTTGCAATTCTTGCAGGCCTCGGCGGACTTATCACCTACACATCCCCTGTTTCTCTTCTGCCTATGGCGGCAATGATGATATCATCATTTGTTATGTGGAACCCCAAAACGCAGGAGCTTCGAGCGCTAACGCTTCCGACTTCGTTGATGTGGCTGATTTATAACATAATCTGCAATTCATATTCGGGAACTCTTACCGAGATTTTAAGCGAAATTTCAATAATAATCGGACTTATCAGATTCAGAAATAAAAAACATATCGGAGAGGATAAAATTGGTTAAAGACTTAACCTCGGGCAAACCTTCAAAGGTTCTTTGGAGCTACACCATACCGATGTTTCTCAGTGTTATTTTTCAGCAGCTTTATAACATTGCGGATTCCGTTATAGCGGGCCGGTTTGCAGGCGAGGATGCTTTGGCGGCTGTCGGTGCATCATACCCCGTAACCATGATTTTCAATGCAATAGCTATCGGCTGCAACATCGGCAGCTCCGTTGTTATTGCAAAGATTTTCGGTTCACACGATTTCACTCGCACGAGAACCGCAATTTCAACAACGGTTATTTCTGCCGTTATTTCTTCGGTGCTGCTGACGGCGGTTGGTCTTGCAACATGCAAGCCGATAATGCAGCTCCTAAATACTCCCGAAAATATTTTTAATGATTCTTCACTTTATCTTAAAATATACACTGGGGGCTTTGCTTTCCTTTTTCTTTATAATATAGCCACGGCGATATTCGTTTCGGTCGGCGATTCAAAAACGCCTTTGTTTTTCCTTGTATGCTCATCGGTCGGAAATATTGTTCTTGACTATGCATTTGTTAAATTTCTCCATTGGGGAGTTGCAGGCGTTGCATGGGCAACCTTTATTGCACAGGGAACTGCATGCGTTTTGGCACTTATCACCGTTTCGATCAGAATAAAGGAAATAAAGGTAAGCGGGAAACACCAAAAATTCTCTTTTTCAACACTTTGGGAAATATGCATTGTTGCAGTTCCAAGCATTTTGCAGCAAAGCTTCGTTTCTGTTGGCAATCTGTTTATACAAAGGCTTATTAACAGCTTCGGTTCATCGGTTGTTGCGGGCTATTCGGCCGCAATCAAACTGAACACCTTCTGCATAACAAGCATCACCACTCTCGGCAACGGTGTTTCGGGCTACACGGCTCAAAACGTTGGCGCAAACAAGCTTTCAAGAATTGATTCGGGCTTCGGCGCAGGGCTTATTATGTCACTTTTAATCACCGTGCCGTTTTCCGTTGCGTATTTCTTTGCCGGAGAACCGCTGATTATGCTTTTCCTTGAGGACAGCAATGCAGATGCGTTGCAAATCGGAAAAGAGTTTTTAAAAATTGCATCGCCCTTCTATTGCCCAATCGCTTTCAAAATTCTTGCTGACGGCGTTCTCCGCGGCACAGGCTGGATGAAAGCATTTATGGTAACAACCTTTGCAGATTTGATTCTGCGTGTTATTTTCGCATATATTCTCTCCCCCGTTCACGGCACAAACGGAATATGGGCGGCATGGCCTATCGGCTGGCTGACCTGCACGGTCATATCGGTATTCTTTTATGCAATGAACCGCAATTCAAGAAAGAAAAACATAAAACCAACTTAAAGGAAGCCCCGTCAGATTAATGGTTCTGACGGGGCTTAAAACTTTATTCAACTGCTGCACCGTGTGCAACGGGAACAGTTAAAAACACATTCGGACAAATGGTTTTCAGTTCTTCTGCGCAGCCTTTCGCATTTTCTTCTTTTTCAAAAAGTGCAAAAACCGTTGGTCCGCTGCCGCTCATCTGACAAAGCGAGCAACCGTGCTTTCGCATGATGCGTTTGAATTCCACACGGTCCGCAACCTCAATAACCTGTTCAAAAACATTGCCGGCATATTTGCAGATACCGTCAAAATCACCTTTTTCGCAGGCATCAAGCATACGCATACTGTCCGGTCTGTAAAGATGAGCGCTGTCCGCCGCAGCATAAGCCTCTGCAGTTGAAACACCGGCCTCGGGCTTTGCGAGAATAACAAAACAATCCTTGAGCGGTTCAAGCGCAGAAAGTACACCGCCTGTGTTTTGAGAAAGGCAGGTGCCGCCGACAATGCAAAAAGGAACGTCGCTGCCGACAGAAAGCCCTATTTTGCAAAGCTCTGCCATACTCAGCTGAGTTTTAAAAAACTCATTCAAGCCGACTATAACCGCCGCTGCATCCGCACTGCCGCCTGCAAGGCCTGCAGCAAAAGGAATATGTTTCTCAATACTGATTTTTATTTTAGGCTCAATATTATTTTTTTTGAAAAAGGCTGCGGCCGCCTTATAAGCAATATTATGTTCATCGCTCGGCAGCCGTTCGTCTGAGCAACTCAAAAAAATTCCGTTTTCTTCGCTTTCTTCAAGAATTATTCTATCCGAAAGGCCGACTGACTGCATAACCATAAACAGGCTGTGATATCCGTTATCGAGCTTGCCGATAATATCAAGGAAAAGGTTTATTTTTGCAGGGGCATCAACAGTAATTTTCATATTTCGCTCCTTTACTCAATCGGTATAAGGGTGGGTGTTCTGTCCTGATAAACCGCTATCTTATCAAAGCCGCACTTAAGTGCAAGCTCATAGCCCTTGTCAATCCCTGCACCGAGATGCTCCGCATAATGCGCATCGGAGCCGATGGTTATAAGCTCACCGCCAAGCTCCTTATATCGTCTGATAATGCGTTCATCCGGAGAAGTAACTCCGATTGGCTGGCGCAGACCTGCCGTGTTGATTTCAAGCGCCTTTTTGTTTTTGATAAGGGTAACAAGTATCTCATCAATAATTTCGTCAAATTTTGACATGTCAACCGACTTTTTGTATTTGCCGACGATATAACGCAGAGGATATGTAAGATGAGCAAGCGTATCAAACTTTGCCCATTCCGCAAGCCTGAGCTCCCATTCAAAATACTGCTCAAGCAAAGCCATGTAGTCAATGCTTTCGTCGTCAAAATTCATATAATAAAAATCTTCAATTTCGGGAAGATTATGTATTGCACCTATAACAAAATCGTATTTCATTGTTTCAAGAAGCTTTTCCGAAACAGGCTTATTATAAACCGCCTGGCCAAGCTCAGCACCAACGCAGACAAGCATCTTGCCGCTAAAGGCAGAACGTGCTTTGACAACCTCAAAATATGACTGAATTGCAGTTCGGTCAAAATTCCCTTTAAAAAAGGCATCCATTTCGAGATGGTCTGTGAACGCAATCGCACGAAGCCCTTTCATACAGGCAGTTTCGCAAAGAAACATTGTTGAATGATGGCCGTCAAAAGAATTGTCTGTGTGCGTATGCAAATCTATAAGATTTTTGAATGCCATTGCCGTTACTCCTTTATTTGCATCGGTTTCATTATAATAATACCACATATTTTTTAAAAAGGAACAGTTAAAACCAAAAAAATATTGTTTACACATAAAAAATGTGATAGAATACTAAAAAACGCAGGAGGATTAGGCTATGAAAATCATTGTTACGGGTTCAAAGGGTCAGCTCGGCTCCGATGTCATGCTTGAGCTTCAAAAAAACGGCATTGAACCAATAGGCACAGATTTGCCGGAGCTTGATATAACCGACGGAGCAGCCGTTGAAAATTTCATCGCCGAAAGTCGGGCAGATGCCGTTATCCACTGCGCTGCCTTTACCAATGTTGATATTGCGGAAACCGAGCGTGAAACCTGCAAAAAAATCAATGTTGACGGCACATTGAATATAGCACGCTCCTGCTCAAAACACGGCATAAAAATGTTGTATCTCAGCACCGACTACGTTTTTGGCGGTGACGGCGAAACTCCGTTTGAAACCGACAGCCCCACAAACCCCTGCAATTATTACGGCGAAACAAAGCTTGCAGGTGAAAAAGCGGTTATGGAAAACTGCGAAAAGTTTTTTATAATTCGCATTTCATGGGTATTCGGCGAAAACGGCAAAAACTTTGTTAAAACAATGCTCCGCCTTTCAAAAGATCGGAATGAAATCACCGTTGTTAATGACCAGATAGGCTCACCCACATACACAAAAGACCTTGCCGCCCTTCTTTGTCAAATGGCAATGAGCGAAAAATACGGCATATATCACGCAACCAACGAGGGATTTTGCTCGTGGGCGGAGTTTGCCGCAAAAATAATGGAGCTTTCTGGCTCAAAAACCCAAATCATACCTATTCCAAGCAGCGAATATAAATCGGTTGCAACAAGGCCGGCAAATTCGCGTCTTTCAAAAAAATCTCTTGATATCGGCGGCTTCGCCGGACTTCCGCATTGGCAAAACGCACTTGAACGTTTTTTAAAAGGAAATATTTCATGTTAACCCAGCATTAATATAATTGCGCTGTAATTATAATTCTTTTTAAGACTTGTAATACAGCGCTTTTTATATTATAATAAAATAAATATTGTTTACGGAGCGCTGTTAATGAATAACGAAAACAAAAAAGTTAATAGAAGCGTTCAGTCCGATGAAAGCCATTCAAAGGCATTTGACGAAATTATGGACGGTTTTTATGACCTGACCAGCCTTTATTCCGAAACTCCGCCCAAAAGCGTGCCGAAAAGCCGTGAGGAAGAGCTTCGCATTAAGGATGAGGAAAGGCGAAAGCTTGAAATGCAGGCTATCAAGGAGGATATTGAGAGAAGATATTCTTTGCAGCTTGAGAATGCGCAAAACAATGCGCACCCTGCAGAAAAGGCAAAAAAACACAGTTCTGCCATAAGTAAAATCATTCCTGATGTGGATGAGCGCGAAGCCGTAAAGGAAGAGCTTGAACGAATTGATGAAATCATCAAATCTTCAAACACGGTAATGCCGATATCTCAAGATACGGAGAAGCCTGAATCCGGCAGCAAAGCGAACGCAAAAATCTCAAAGACAGCTTCTTTCAATCCTGTATACTCCGTTTTTTACAATTTCGGTAACAGCATTTGCAGAATTCTTGCAATTGTTTTCGCTTTTATATTTAAGATAATCAAATTTCCTTTCGTTCGCCTTCACCGTTCTTTTTCCAAAGCGACAGAGAGCACAAAAATCAAATTAAGAAAGCGTTTCAATACAACAGCTAAGGAAGTCATCCATTTCCGTGGAGAAATAAAGCATGCACTTAAATTTATAAAAAGAACATTAAGAAAGCCGTGGTCATTGCCGTCTGTCATAATCCACTATGTCAGAAAAGCATTTTCACGCCACAGCAATCTTCTGAAAACAGCTTTCAACACTCTGCTTCCGATTGCATCGCTGATGATACTGATTATCACCGTCAACTATTGGAACAGCGTCACCTTTGCCCTTGAAGTTATTTATAATGACAAAAGCATCGGATATATCAGCGATGAAGCGGTCTATATTGAAGCCAGAGATTTGGTTAAAGACCGTTTGAGCTCAGGAGCATACTCATCCGAAAATATTGAGGCCACGGTTGCTGCGGCGCCTGCCGCAAACTTCAACGCAAGATATTCTCTCAGCCTTGTTTCTCTTGATGAGCTTAATGACGCTCAGACTATATCGGACAAAATGATTGAGAATTCCGTTGACAATCTTACACATGCCTGCGGAATTTATATTGACGGCAAATTCATCTGCGCAGTTAAAAACGAGGCAGATGCAAAAGCCGTGTTTGACAGCATACTCGCCCCCTACGAAGCCGAAGCTCAGGCAGAAGGCTATGTTGTCAGCTTTGCACAGACCATTGATTATATTCAGGGTCTTTACCGTGAGGATGCTTCGGTTATGTGGGATGCCGCTGAGCTTTCAGCCGCTCTTTCAGACAGCGATGATTCTTCTGAAAAGCTTATCAGCATTAAAAAAATCGTAACATCAACCGAAATCCGTGAAATCGAGTTTGAAACCGTTAAAAAGCGTGACGCTACAAAATACAGCGGTTACCGACGCGTTACTCAAAAAGGCGTTAACGGCAGTGAACGTGTTACCAAAACCCAAATTTATGTTGACGGTGTTCTTCAGGATACAGACTATTCTTATGAAACACTTGAAGAACCTGTTGATGAAATCGTTACTGTGGGCACCAAGACATCCTATAACGGAGTTTACATCGGCTCTGCATCAAACAAAGGCTTCCTTTGGCCTGCTCCGAGCTGCCACTATGTCAGCTCGCCTTACGGCTGGCGAAGCAGAGGCTGGCACAGCGGCATTGACCTTGTTAAATCCGGTGGCGGCGCACTCGGTACTCCGGTTATCGCTTCAAAAAGCGGCCGTGTTGAGGTTGTTCAGAGAAGCAGCTCAGGCTACGGCCAAATGGTTCTGATTAACCATGGTGACGGATATAAAACAAGATATGCTCACATGGTTAAAGGCTCCATAAAGGTTTCTGTCGGCGACTATGTTGAAGCCGGACAAACCATCGGCAAGGTCGGTTCAACCGGCAACTCAACAGGCCCTCACCTTCACTTTGAGGTTATATATCACGGCGAAACCAAAAACCCGGCAAATTATATATATTAACTCTGAAATCCTCCCGAAAATAACGGGAGGATTTTTTTCGTATGAAAACGTTTAATGAATTAACCGAGAATTCAAGGTACATAATACTATTGCCACAATTTATTAACGGAGGGAATCTATATGGCAAAAAAACTTATCTCGGTTATCACCGCCGTTTTCATCGTTGCCTCAATTTTCACTGCCTGCAACAGAAACACAGGCAACAACACCGTATCAAGCAACAATAATTCAGGCACTGCGGCAACCGTTAAAGAAATACGTTATCTTAACTTCAAGCCCGAAATTGCAGAGGTTTATGATGAAATCGCTGCCGCTTACGAAGAAGAAACAGGAATCAGGCTGACAGTTGAAACTGCCGCTTCAGGCACCTATGAATCTACCCTGACCGCAAGAATGGCAACAGATGACGCTCCCACGCTTTTTCAAATCAACGGCCCCATAGGCTACACATCATGGTCTGAATACTGCGCAGATTTGAAAGACACGGAAATTTACAAGCATCTGAAGGACAAATCGCTTGCTGTCACATCCGGCAACAGCGTTTACGGCATTCCTTATGTTGTTGAAGGATACGGCATTATTTATAATGCCAAAATTCTTGATGCATATTTTGCCCTGCCTGAAAAAGCAACCGACTACACTTCTGCTGATGAGATAACAAATTTTGCTGCACTCAAGGCTGTTGTTGAGGATATGCAGAAAAACAAAGACAAGCTCGGCATTGAAGGCGTTTTCGCCGCAACCTCACTCAAAACAGGCGAGGACTGGCGCTGGCAAACACATTTGATGAACATTCCTCTTTCCCTTGAATTTAAAGACAAAGGGATTGATTTGACGGGTGATGGATATAAAACAATAGATTTCACCTACGCTGAAAATTTTAAAAATATATTTGACCTTTATATAAACAATTCAACCACCGACAAAAAGCAACTCGGCACTCTCGACGTTACCTCTTCAATGGCAGAGTTTGCGTTAGGAAAATGCGCAATGGTACAAAACGGTAACTGGGGCGCATCGCAGATTCTCGGGGTTTCAGGCAACAAAGTTAATGCTGAGGACATTAAATTTCTTCCGGTTTATACCGGTGTTTCCGGCGAAGAAAATATCGGAATTGCCATCGGAACGGAAAATTTCATGTGCATCAACGCAAAAGCAAGCCAAGCTGAGCAAAAAGCCGCAGCCGACTTTCTTTATTGGCTTTTCGGTTCCGAAAAAGGTAAGGATTTTGTTACTCAAAAACTCGGTTTTATTTCGCCGTTCGATACATTTGAAGAATCTGAAGCTCCCGATGACCCTCTTGCAAGGGAAGTTATCCGCTGGATGAACAAAGATAACATCACCAACATCCCATGGAATTTCACTGTTTTTCCAAGCCAGAACTATAAGGACAGCCTCGGTTCTGCGCTTCTCAAATATGCTCAGGGAACAATAAGCTGGGATGAGGTTAAAAAAATTGCAGTTGAAGAATGGAAGAATGAATTCGGGGCATAATTTTACGGGCGATTATCAATCGCCCGTACAGCTTTCACTCTTCTCTTTTAAATATTTTCTTCTGATTTTTCGGAGCTGATAGAATGCAGAAAACCCTGAAAAAATATTTTCCCGTATTCGCCCTGCCGACTCTTGCCGCTTTCGCCGTATCATTTATAGTTCCGTTCGCAATGGGTGCTTACCTTTCCTTCACGGAATTCAAGGTTGTTAACGAAAGCAAGTGGGTAGGGCTTGCGAACTACATCAAAATATTCACAACCGACAAAACATTTTTGAATTCTCTTTGGCTGACGGTAAAATTTACGTTTGTTTCCGTTATAACCATAAATATTATTGCTTTTGTAATTGCTCTGCTTCTGACAAAAGGGCTTAAAGGCACCAATTTTTTCAGAACCGTGTTCTTTATGCCGAATCTCATCGGCGGCATTGTGCTCGGCCATATCTGGAGCTTGATTATCAACGGCATACTCGGCATTTTCGGAGTTGACATCACCTACAATCCCGATTACGGATTTTGGGGTCTTGTTGTGCTGATAAACTGGCAGCTTATCGGATATATGATGATAATTTATATTGCAGGCATTCAGAATATTCCCGATTCCCTGAGCGAAGCAGCCGCAATTGACGGAGCAACACCGTTTCAAACACTGGTTCACGTTACAATCCCGATGGTTATGCCGTCTGTAACAATCTGCTCCTTTTTAACTCTGACAAATTCATTTAAGCTGTTTGACCAAAACCTTGCGTTGAACGGAAAATCTCCCGACACCGCCCTGCTTGCTCTCGATATTTATAAAACATTTTATGATCATACCGGATTAAAGCTTGCTCAATGGCACGGCATGGGTCAGGCAAAAGCTGTTATATTCTTCCTGTTGGTTGCGTTTATAGCATTCATACAGCTGAGGGCAACAAGGCAAAAGGAGGTTGAGCATTAATGAAAACAAAAAGCAGTTTCGGCAAATCGATTATATATATTCTCCTGTTTTTTCTTGCAGTTGTTTTTCTTGCACCGATAGCAATAATCTTAACAAATTCGGTCAAGGGCAATTTTTTTATTTCATCCTCCCCTTTTTCGCTGCCAAATACCGAAACCTTTGTTGGCTTTGATAATTTTATAAAAGGCTTCACCCAATCCGATTTTATGCGTTCCTTCGCAAATTCGGCCTTTATAACATTCTTCTCGGTTGCGGGCATTGTGCTTATGACCTCCATGACCGCATGGTATATCGTGAGAATCAAAAACAAATTAACCAAAGTCATGTATTACCTGTTTGTTTTCAGCATGATTGTGCCGTTTCAGATGGTTATGTATACGATGACCTATTATGTTTTCGAATTAAATCTCAACAATCTTATAGGCATTGTTTTTGTTTATCTGGGCTTCGGTGCAGGACTTTCTGTTTTTATGTTCAGCGGTTTTATAAAAAGCATACCTGCTGAAATCGAAGAAGCCGCAACCATTGACGGCTGCAGCCCGATAAAAACATTCTTCCTTGTTGTTTTCCCGATTTTGAAACCAACGGCAATAACCGTTGCCATACTCAATGCAATGTGGATTTGGAACGACTATCTTCTGCCCTATCTTGTGCTTGGTTCGGGTGAAAACAAAACTCTGCCTGTTGCGGTTCAGATGGCCCTCACGGGAGGCTACGGCAACAAGGATATGGGTGCACTCATGGCTATGCTTGTTTTGGCAATACTGCCTATAATCATCTTCTACCTTTTCTGCCAGAAATATATTATACGAGGCGTTGTGGCGGGCGCAGTGAAAGGATAACTGCTATGGCAACAATAAAATTCAAGGATGTGGCAAAATCCTTTGATAACGGCAAAGTTACCGTTATACCCAATCTGTCACTTGAAATAAACGACAAAGAATTTGTAGTGCTTGTAGGCCCGTCAGGCTGTGGAAAATCAACAACCCTGCGAATGATAGCGGGGCTTGAGGATATCACCTCCGGCGAGCTGTATATTGACGACAAAAAAGTTAATGATATTCCGCCAAAGGACAGAGACATTGCAATGGTTTTTCAAAGCTATGCCCTCTATCCCCACATGACAGTCTATAAGAATATGGCATTTGCCCTTAAACTGAAAAAGCTGCCTAAAAAGGAAATCGACGAAAAGGTTATGTGGGCGGCAAAAATCCTTGACCTTGAGCCATATCTCGAGCGTAAGCCGCGTGCCCTTTCAGGCGGCCAGCGCCAAAGAGTTGCTTTGGGAAGGGCGATGGTCAGAAATCCCAAGGTTTTTCTGCTTGATGAGCCCCTTTCAAACCTTGATGCGAAGCTGAGAACCGAAATGCGCAGCCAGATAACCATGCTTCAGCAAAAGCTGCAAACAACATTTGTTTATGTTACACATGACCAGACCGAAGCAATGACTATGGCGGACAGAATTGTTGTTATGGACAAGGGTGTTATCCAGCAGTTCGACACGCCTCAGAAGCTTTACAATGAGCCTGCAAACATGTTTGTTGCAGGTTTTATCGGTTCGCCGCAAATGAATTTTATCGAGGCAAAAATAACGGGCGATTCCGGCAGGCTGAAAGCGGAATTCGCAAGCTACTCGCTTGAAATACCAAAAGACAAGCTCGAAAACCTTGAAAAATATAAAAACGAAAATATAATTCTCGGCATAAGACCAGAGCATATTTTATCTGTTGAGGACAGCGATCTTAAAGGCAAGTGTGCCTTAACCGTAACTGCGGATATTGCCGAAATGACGGGCAACGAAACCAACGTTTTTTTTGAACTTTCAGGTAAAAAACACATCGCACGCATCAAGAGCGAGAAAAAAATAAATGTCGGCGACAGCGTAAAGCTGTTTGTCGACCCCGCTTCGGCACATTATTTTGATAAAGAAACCACATTGGCAATATGAGAAGCAGCGGAATTTTGCTCCACATCACCTCCCTGCCCTCCCCTTACGGGATAGGCACTCTCGGAAAAGAAGCCTACGATTTTGTTGATTTTCTTAAATCCGCAAAACAAAAATACTGGCAAATCCTGCCGCTGAATCCTACGGGCTTCGGCAATTCTCCCTATCAGTCATTTTCTGCATTTGCGGGAAATCCTTATTTGATTGACCTTGATATGCTTTGCGACAGCGGATTTCTTTTGAAGGATGAATATGAAAACACCGATTGGGGAGACAATCTGCAAAGCGTTGATTTCGGCAAAATATATCTGCACCGTTCAGAGATTTTGAGAAAAGCCTGCGCACGTTTTATCCCCAACGATGAATTTGAGGAATTTCAGGCTGAGAATGCCTTCTGGCTTGATGATTATGCCTTGTTCATGGCTTTGAAAAATTCTTTTGGCGGCAAACCATGGTATCAATGGCCGCTTGGCCTGAAAACACGCAATGAACAGACGGTTGACGGCGCAAAGTCGCTTCTTTCCGAAGAGGTTGCATTTCACAAAACCGTTCAATTTTTGTTTTTTCGTCAATGGCAAAAGCTTAAAAAATATGCCAACCAAAGCGGAATTCAAATTATAGGCGACCTTCCTATTTATGTAGCCCACGACAGTGCGGATGTCTGGGGAAGCCCGAAGCAATTCGAATTGGACGATGATTTTAACCCTGCAAGGGTTGCTGGCGTTCCGCCTGACGGTTTCAGCAGCGAGGGGCAGCTTTGGGGAAACCCTGTTTTCGACTGGGAATACATGCGCAAGGACGGCTATCGCTGGTGGATAAGGCGGCTTGAGCATTCTATGAAGCTGTTTGACCGCCTCAGAATAGACCATTTCAGAGGATTTTCTTCATATTATACCGTTGCTTACGGAATGGAAAATGCCGTTAACGGTCTTTGGCTTAAGGGGCCGGGTATTGAGTTTTTTAAAGCAATCGAGGCCTCACTCGGACAGCAGGAAATCATTGCGGAGGATTTGGGCTTTGTTGACGAAGGTGTTATATCTTTGCTGAAGGAAACGGGATATCCCGGAATGAAGGTTTTGCAGTTTGCGTTTGACAGCCGCGAAAACAGCGATTATCTGCCGCACAATTACGAAAAAAACTGTGTTGTTTATATCGGGACTCACGATAATGACACCGTTGAGGGCTGGTTTGAAAACGCAAGTGCCGCCGATGTTGAATTTGCCGTTAAATATCTCAGGCTTGATGAGAATGAAGGCAGATGCCTCGGTGTTATAAAATCCGCCCTTGCAAGCGTTGGCGAAACAGTAATCCTGACCATGCAGGATTTGCTTCATCTCGGCTCGTGGGCAAGAATGAATACGCCCTCCACCGCAGAAAACAACTGGCAATGGCGAGCCTTGAAAGAAGATATAAATTTTTCGCTTGCAAACGAACTTGCCGAATTAACGGAGCTTTACAGAAGATGTTGACAATTTTTGAGTTTAGTGCTATCATTTTGTTGCTAATTTAATATTGTGGTTCAATTCAGGGAAAGTGCGGTGCAAATCCGTCGCAACAGCCATTACCGTAACAGTCGGAATGCCGGTTTTGAGCCGTAGTATTGTTAGGCACCTTCGGGCAGCGGAGGGTGGCATAACAAAAGCCCTGATGCAGCAGGGTTATTTTGAGTTTTGTTTGCCTCTCCGTTTATCACGGAGGGGCAAATTTTATTTCTGAAAGGAAGAAAAAACATAAAAAAAATCACAGCAAAAATCTGTTCTCTGGCTCTTGCGCTGGCGTTGGCGCTCTGCTGCCTGCCTGCAGCTTATGCGGCCGAGAACGAAATCACGGTCAGCTTCAGCTTTTATGACGGAGCTGTTGTTATCCCCAAAAGCACCCTCACGGTTTATGACGGAATCGCCGAAGAATACGGCTACTCGCTCCGCGGTGCAGAGGGTATCACGGTTTTTGATGCAGTAGTTGCCGCTCACAAGGCATATTACGGCGATGAATTCACCTCACAAACCGCTAACAACTATCTCGTTATGTCCTCCGGATTTATTACAAAAGCTTTTGCAAATTCATCCGCAAGCCTCGGATTTTTTGTTAATGACAAAATGCCGAATGACGGAATTTTCAACGAAGCTTATAACAGCTACACCGGCTACGCCTGCGACCAGGCGTTCATTTCCGGCAATGACTATATTTCGTTTTTTACATATAAAAGCTCCTACTGGGCCGATTACTATATCACAACCGCAAATAATGAAATAACCGCAGCTGCGGGCGAAGAATTCACCGTTTCAGCAACAGGCTACAGCGCAATGTGGTACGGCTGCTACAGAGATGTGGACAGAGCCGAATACACATATCCCATGCAGGGACTTGATGT
This sequence comes from Acutalibacteraceae bacterium, assembly GCA_045589815.1. Classification (GTDB taxonomy): domain Bacteria; phylum Bacillota; class Clostridia; order Oscillospirales; family Acutalibacteraceae; genus CAG-177. Next base: position 5,942 of record JAZNPT010000054.1, on the reverse strand, counting down.
TTATTCAACGGTTGATTTTATAACATACACAAAAATAGGCACACTCGATAAAAACGGTGAAACCGTTCTCAGCTTTGATGAACTCGGCACAGTTTATCTTTGCATTATGGGCAATTTTGATGACCCGTCTATGGGCAAATGCCCCGCCGTTGCAAACTGGGTCAAGGTTAACATTGTTGAACCGGAAGGAGCAATATATCTGCCTGAAAGCTTAGACATTTCCGTTGATACCGAATCTGATAAAAATGCCGTTATAATTCATTATTCAATCGGTTATTTTGATATCACAGGAAAAGGCCCAACCAAAGCCGAGTGCTTTACTATCAACATCACCTTTGCTCCGCTTGCAGCTTTGATAAGATTTCTCTCAAATCTTATATAAGTTCTGAACGGAGGCTGTTAAAATGAAAAAAGCAAAAAAACTTGTCACCTTTTTATTATGCCTTCTTATTTTTTCTTTATCATCCTTTGTTTCGGCAACGGCTGCAATCACGCAGGCCCCAACTCCCATAAATTCAGAAGAAGCTGAGCTTAAGTGGTCACTTAAGCTCGGCAGCAGCTACCGCAATTCACCAAGCGTTCCTGCAGTCTGCGGCGATTATGTATACACAATGTGCCGAAACACACTTTATAAAATCAATGCGCAAAACGGTGAAATAATAAAGAGTGCGGAAATGGCAGGCGAACCAAGCTTCGGCTACACTCCCGTGCTTGTTGCTGACAGCATGATTTTCTGCCCGCTTGAAGGCGGAACGGTTCAGGCTTTTGAACTCGAAAGCCTGGAATCTCTTTGGATATACACCGATTTTTTAAGCGGTCAGGCACTTTCTCCGATAGTTTATGACAGCGGATATATTTACACCGGATTTTGGAACGATGAAGAACTTGATGCAAACTTTGTTTGCCTTAATGCAGAAAGCGGAGAATTAAAGTGGAGCTGCGTTAAGAAGGGCGGCTTCTATTGGTCGGAATGCCTTATTATCAGCGATTATCTTGTTATCGGCGGTGATAACGGCTCCGTTGAAACAAACGCAAGCACCGCTTTGCAATGTCTTAACAAGCGAACAGGCGAAACAATTGACACAGCCGAAATTTCAGGCGATCAGAGAAGCGGCATCTGTTTTTATGAAAAAAGTATTTATTTTGTAACAAAAGCAGGCTATTTATATAAAACTTCGCTTGATAAAAACGGATTTTTCCGCGATGTTTTTTCGTTGAAGCTTTCCGGCGCAAGCACATCAACCCCTGTAATTTATAATGACAGAATTTATATCGGGGTTCAGTCAAGCGGCTTTAACGGCAATATTGATGTTATTAACAGCAACACTCTTGAGTCGATTGCAGTTATTCCGATGAAAGGATACCCTCAAAATGAGGTTTTGCTCACAACGGCTTACAACAATATTTATATCTATTCAACTTATAATGCAGGTCCCGGAGGAATAACCGTTATTTCAGACGGTGCCTCTCCTGTTGCCAAAGACTTATTCATTCCCGAAAGCGGTTCTAAAAGCTACTGCATTAGCCCGATTACCGCAAGCAATGACGGAACTCTGTTTTATAAAAATGATTCGGGAACTGTTTTTGCCGTTGGAAAAGCTGAACAAAAAGTTGAAAAATCTTTTTTTGAAATAATTATTGACTGGTTAAAAAATATTTTTGATTTGATTTTCAGTTTGCTTAAATGAGGTGAAAAATGAAAAGAATAATCGCAATATTTATAACATTCGCTCTCATTTCAGCTTGCGCTGCATGCCAAAAAGAGGAAGTTCAAACCGTTTTAACCACGTTGACTTCAAAAGCAACCACGGTCGAAACAGAATATTCAACCGTTAACCGAACCGAAACAACAACAGCGAGCTCAACTGCAAGTTTTACAAAAAATCAAACAACCCTTGCTGACGTTAAAACAACATTAACCAAAATACTGACAACAGTCAGAACCACGGCCGCCAGGCAAACAAAGCCTTCAACCACAAGGAGAAACTATTTCCCTGAAGAAGAGTCAACAACTCTTACCTCCAAAACCGCATCTGCAGTTATTTCAACTCAAGCACAAACAACCTCAAAGCCGCATACAACCGAGCCTGAAACTTATTCATGCACAATCTCAATAAACTGCACAAAGATTCTCGACAACTCGGATAATTTAAGAAACGGCAAAGAGCAGTTTGTTCCGTCAGACGGAATGATTCTGAACGCCGTGACGGTTGAATGCTTACAAGGAGAAACAGTTTTTGATATTTTAAAAAAGGCCTGTAAAAGCTGCAACTGCTCCGATAATTGCCAATATTGCCAAAGCATGGGGATTCAGCTTGAATATGAATTCACTCCCGGATATGACAACTATTATATTGAAGGAATTCACCAGATTTACGAAAAGGACTGCGGGCCAAAATCGGGCTGGATGTTCAAGGTCAACGGTGTTTTTCCAAACCTCGGATGCAGCCAATATCAAGTTAATGACGGTGACGTAATTGAGTGGGTTTACACTTGCGATTTAGGCGAAGATGTGGGCGCAGAGCTGTAACACAACTAAGAACCGCTTGTTGAATCAACAAGCGGTTCTTTTCATATTCTTATTCAAATCTTTTGCTGAGCCATGTTATGCAAAGCTCAAACCAGCCTTTGAGATGGACATTGTAGTCCGCTTCGGCCTTGGAATAAACATTGGTGTCCGCAAGAGAAAAACCGTGATATCCCTTTTCATAGATATGAATTTCAAAAGGAATTCCGGCCTTTTCCAGCGCACTCGCATAGGCCAAAGAGTTTTTGATGGGAACAACATTATCTTCACATGCAGCGGCAATGAATGCAGGAGGAGTTTTATCATCCACCTTGTCATCAAGACCCGGCACGGGAAAAGCAAGAATTTTGCTGATTGATTCCAGAATGCAGGGATAAATAAGAATGCTTGCCGCAGGGCGGATATCGCCCATTGTTGAAAGCGCTGCGCAAAGATGGCCGCCGGCTGAAAATCCGATTGCAGCGATTTTATCCTTGTCTATGCTCCATTCATCTGCGTTCTCGTGAATGATTTTCATCGCCTCATTAACATCGGCAAACGGCATTGAAAAATCATATCCCTTGTTCGCACCGACGGTATATCTGAGGATAAATGCCGCATATCCCCTGGCAAGGAACGAAAAAGCAACAGGCTCTGCCTCACGGTCGGAGCACATTGAGTAACCGCCGCCGGGGATAACAAGAACAGCTTTTCTGATTTTTGACTGCGGCATTTCAACTGAAGCATCAGGCAGATAAGCTGCCAGCGTTGCACCGCTTTTTAACTGCAATTCAATAGTTTTCATATAAATTCCCCTTTGCTATAACAATGGGCGGGAACAAAGCCCGCCCGAATAATTTTATGCTCTGAGAGTTACGCCTATTTTGCCGAGGTTTGCAAGAACTGTGTCAATCCAGCCCTGAACCTCTTCCATTTCAAGAGTTCTGTCCATCGCTGCAAAAACAAGGCGAACAGTCATGCTCTTAATGCCGTCTTTTTCATAGGTATCAATAACCTTTGCGCTTTCAAGCTCTGCAAGGCTGAGGGATTCCCAGCAAGCGGCTAAATCCGAATATTTGGTATTTTCCGCCAGGACAAGCGAAAGGTCATAATAGGTTGACTGCTGAGTGCTGGGTTCACGGAATGAAATTGAGTTAGCATCAATTGAGCTGAATGCGTTCATATCAATTTCAAAGCAAACAGCTGCAGCTGTTTTATCAAGCTTGGCACGGTTTGCGGGATGCATTGCGCAGAGAATTCCCACACGCTTGCCGTCAATAAGAATTTCAGCGGTATTCTTGGGATGCTGCCATGCAGAAACGGGAGCAATCTTATTATATCCTGCCTTCTTCTGCTTAATTTCGCCAATGATGCAGTTAATAATTTCAACTGCTTTAAGATATGCTGCCTTTTCATTGCCGCTCTTATCATAGATAACTGCGCCAAGATGCTTTCTTTCGTTGCAAAGGCCGTTTTCATCCGTGCCGTCAACGACTCTGCCGATTTCAAAAATGCTGTATTTATCGGCAAAATCCTTGTTTTCCTGAGCCATAACAAGAAGAGTGGGGAGCATTGAATTTCTCAAAACACCGTTGTCGGAATTCTCGATATTAAGAACTTTGACATTATCCTCAACCTCAATGCCGAGCTTCTTGAACTTTCTGCCGTCACACCATACATAGGAATGAACCTCATGGAAGCTGTATTTCTTAACAAGGAGGTCTTTGACCTCGTTATCTTCCATTCTTGCGTAATCATTGGGAACGGGCTTCAGAGGGCTGTTTGTGGTTGTGATTTCAAAGTTATCGTAGCCGTAAATTCTTGTGATTTCTTCAATGATGTCGGCCTTGATGGTAACATCCTTTGTTGCACGCCATGAAGGAACCTTAACGGTATATTCACCGTTGCAATAATCAACGCCGAAACCGAGCGCCGTGAGAGTTTTTTCAATCTGTTCCTCGCTGATGTCAATGCCTGTGTAACGGTCAACATATTTTTTATTAAATGAAAGCGAGATTTCGGGATATTTTCTGACATATTCGTCAGTAACCTTTGATGCAACTCTTGCACCGCTGTCAATATCCTTAACAAGCTTAACAAATCTGCCGACTGCATCCATTGTAAGCTCGGGGTCAAGCATTTTTTCATATCTTGCGCTGGCATCAGTTCTGTGGCCGAGCCTTGAGGATGACTTGCGGATGCTGACACCGTCAAAGTTTGCACTTTCAAGCACAACAGAACCTGTGTCCTCAACAATTTCGGATTCAAGGCCGCCCATGATGCCTGCAATGCCGACAGGTGTGCTGCCGTTGCAAATCATAAGAGTTTCTTCGTCAATATCTCTTTCAACACCGTCAAGGGTCTTGAACTTAATTTTTTTGTCGGGAGTTGTAACAACAATCTTGTCAATTGAGCTGCCCGCAAATGCATGAGTCGGCTGACCGATCTCAAGCATGATATAGTTTGTTACGTCAGCAAGCAGGTTGATGCCTCTCATGCCGCAATAATAAAGACGGATACGCATATCAAGGGGGCTCTTATTCTTTGTGATGTTATCCATTTTTATGCAGGAATATCTGTAAACCAAATCTTCTCTGCCGATTTTAACGTCAACCTTCTCGTCGCCGTCATAGGAAAGATCACCCATTTCAAGGGGCTTGAGTTCTCTGCCTGAAAGAGCGGCAAGCTCTCTCGCAATGCCGTAATGGCCCCAAAGGTCGGGGCGGTTGGTGAGTGACTTGTTATCAACTTCAAAAATAATATCGTCAATCGGGAAGATATCCTTGATGTTTGTGCCGTTTTTGAGTGAGGGGTCAAGCTCCATGATGCCTGAATGGTCATCGCTGATACCGAGTTCCTTCTCGGAGCAGCACATGCCCTCGGATTCATAGCCTGCAACGGTGGCAACCTTGATTTCGCCGCCGCAAACTCTGCCACCTGCAAGAGCAAGCGCAACCTTTTGGCCGACTGCAACATTTGGCGCACCGCAAACGATGTTGCAAACCTTTTCGCCCGCATCTACCTTGAGAAGATGAAGCTTCTTTGAGTTGGGGTGATTTTCAACGGAAAGGATTTCGCCGACAACAACGTTCTGCACGTCGGCACCCTTTTCGATTATGTCCTCAACCTCTGCGGTTGCGAGAGTGAAGCTTTCGATAAGCTTTTTGATATCCAGACCGTCAAGGTCAACATAGTCTTTAATCCAATTTATTGATACAAACATTTCTTATGTCCTCCTTGATTATTTCTCGGGTCTGGTGAAAGGCTTTTCATCAAACTGCGAAAGTGATTTGAGGCTTCCGCTGTTGAATACACGGATATCCTTGACGCCATATGTCATCATAGCAAGACGTGTCATGCCGAGGCCGAAAGCGAAGCCTGTGTATTTTTCGGGGTCGATGCCTGCTGCAGTAAGAACGTTGGGATGAATCATGCC
>JAZNPT010000053.1:0-9494 GCA_045589815.1 Acutalibacteraceae bacterium | reverse complement strand
CTCCGCCTATAACCGATTATATGATGGGGTGTGGGCTTTGCCCACCCTTAACTCTTCACTTTTCATTCTTCACTCTTCACTAAAAATCAATTCTTTGAAAGGGAAAAGATAAAAGTGAATAGTGAAAAGTTTCGGACGGGTTTCACCCGTGCTCAATACAAAAGCGTCGCAGACCCTTAACTCTTCACTTTTCATTCTTCACTCTTCACTCTTCACTAAAAATCACTTCTTGGAAATTCTGAATTCAAACTCAATCTTCTTGTGGCTGTTAAGTCTGTATTCCTTGTGGAGATGAGCGCAGCCGGGCATGTCGCCGCCGACTCCGCGCATTGCGCCGTCAATGGAAAGAGTTATGTGGTTATCCTTAACAAGCTCATAAAGATGCTTTGCCTTGTCAAGCTTTTCGGGGGTGTAGTAGCCAAGGTTAAATCCGAACGGAATATCCATGGCATCAATTCTGATTCCGAAGCCCGAATCGTCGCTCACGCTGAGGCTCCTGACATCGGTTCTGTGGCCGTTTTCCTGAGGACGCATATATCTGTGTTCCAATTCGGCAACAGTCATTGCGTGCTTTGCGATTTTGCCGCCTGTTTTTCTGTCAAGATATGTTTCATGCGGGCCTCTGCCGTACCATTCAACGTTTTCGAGAGTGCTCTTGATTCCCATTCGCATGCCGATTTTGAGCATCGGGAGAAGCAGACCCATTGCGCTGTGCTTAACGGTAACCTCGCCTGCGGGGGAGAAAAGATAAGTGGTTGAAACGCCTGCAACAAACGGAGCGTTCCACTTAACCTTAACCTCAACGCCTGAAGGGGTTGATTGAGCCTTAACGGAGCGGGCAACGGTCATTGCGGTTGTGCGCTTCCACTGATAAAGCGGATGAACTCCCGCAATCGGAGCGGCAAAGTTGAGATATTCTCTGTCATTATCTGTCAAAGCACGGAAGAAATCAGGGCGAAGGGGTGAGCCTTCCTCGATAATTTCATTATCGCCGTATTTGAGCGACGAAAGAGTGCCGCCCGTGATTTTTGCGGTGAAGCCTTCGCCGACAATGTTGATGTTTGAGCCGTATTTTGCAAATTTAAGCTCGCCCTTTGCGGGGTTGCGCTTTGCGGCAGGTGCTTCACGCAGAGCAATCTGGCAGAAGTTATGCTCAAAGCCCGCTTTTGCCCAGGCTTTGTCAACGTTGAGGATGAACGAAACGGTCAGAATAACCTCGCCTTCGGGATAATCCGCAAGGCTTATCGGAAGCAGAATTTCCTTTTCGGTCAACGGAGCGATAACCTCGCCGATTTCGCCTCTCTTGACTTCATCGCCGTTAACGGTCAGGCTCCAGCAGATTTTATAATCCTCTGTGGTAATGAAAAGATTCTTGTTTTTGATTTTGATTTTGCCGCTGCGGCAGTCGCAGTCAACGGCTTCAAGGTTGGAATAAACCTTTTTAACCTCATAGTATGAGGGATGCGGCTTTCTGTCGGCGGAAATAATGCCGTTTGCGCAGAAATAATAGCTCGTCATGCCCTCTTTGAAGTCGCCGCCGTAAAGCCATTTTTCAACGCCGTCCTCAACCTTGCGGAGCGACTGGTCAACATAGTCCCAGATAAAGCCGCCGCACATGTGGTCAAAATTCTCGAAGTCGTCAACATATTCCTTGAAGTTGCCAAGGCTGTTTTCCATGGCGTGGGCATATTCGCAATAGATTACGGGGTGGGTTTTATAAACCTCGGCGGGGATGGGCTTGTTATCCGCCGCAAGAACGTTTGCAACATTTTCATAAGGGCTGATTTTAAGCTCTTCCTGCTTGCGCATGCTTTCAACAACATACTCAACGGGATACATTCTGCTTATGAAATCGCTCTTTGTAAAATCGAAATCGCCTTCATAGTGGATGGGTCTTGATTTATCAAGCGCAAGAATAGCTTTTTTCTCATGCATGAAGTTTTCGCCGTCGCCTGCCTCATTGCCGAGCGACCAGAAGCAAACGCATGCATGGCTTCTGTCACGCAGAACCATTCTCTCGGCTCTGTCCTCAACAGCCTCTTTGAATTCAAGGTTGTCGCCGGGGCAGTTTTTGCGGCGCACACCGTGGGATTCAACGTCCGCCTCGTCCATAACATAGAAGCCAAGCTCATCGCAAAGGTCATAGAAAATTTCTGCATCGGGATAGTGGCTTGTTCTGATGGCATTGATGTTTGCCTGCTTCATAAGATGAAGATCCTGATAATATCTTTCAATTGGAACAGCCCAGCCGTTGTCGGGGTCAAAATCGTGGCGGTTAACGCCCTTGATGATAACTCTTTTGCCGTTCATATAGAGAACATTGCCCTTGATTTCAACCTTTTTGAAGCCGATTTTGATGCACTTGACGGAAAGAACCTTTCTGCCGATTCTCAGCGCAAGCACAAGCTTGTAAAGATTCGGCTCCTCTGCCGACCAGGCACGAACGTTTTCTTCAACATAATTGAAGTTAAGAACGGTTTTTCCGCTTTCAACGTTAATTTTTTCAATGGCAATTTTCTTGGGCTTGCCGTTATCAATCAAGGCTGCCTCAAGAGTGCAGGCCTGAGCCTCGCCGTAGTTGTTGAGGGTCACTTCAAGGTCGAGCACGCCGTTTTTATAAGTATCGTCAAGCGAAGCGTCTGCAAAGAAATCGCGGATGCAGAGCTTTTCTTCTGCATAAACATAAACATCTCTGTAAATGCCGCAAAGGAACCACATATCCTGATCCTCAAGATATGTTCCGTCTGTGTAGCGGTAAACCTCAACCGTGATTTGGTTAATGCCAACCTTAACATGGTCTGTTATTCTGAACTCGGCAGGGGTCATTGAACCCTGAGAATAGCCGACGTATCTGCCGTTAATATAAAGGTAGAAACCTGCTTTAACAGCGCCGAAATGGATAAAGATTTCCTTGCCGTCAAAGGTTTCGGGCACTTCGAAATTGCGGCGGTAAACACCGATTTCGTTAAGGTTGTGGTTGATTTTGGGAATTTCGCCCTTTACGGTTGAAATTGCGGCAGGATAGCTGCTGCAAAGATAAATGGGCTTGCCGTAGCCCTTAAGCTGCCAAAGAGACGGAACCTCGATATCGTCCCAGTCGGAATCATCGAAGCCGTCTGCAAAATAATCGGTTCTCAAATCGTCAACGCCCTGCTGCCACCAGAACTTCCATGTTCCGTTGAGCGAGAATTTGAGAGGGGCATCCGCGCCGTCAACAGCATCCTTGACGGTGAGTCGGGGCAGGGCGGTGTTGTGGCCGTCCTCTTTATTTTCCTTTATAATATAAGGATTTTCCCAGTATTTCAGTTCGGTCATTTTAATCATCCTTTCACGCGGATAAATATATACATAAACATAATATCATAAAAAAAAGCTTTTGTCTACAATCAGACAAAAGCTTACGGATAAAAAAATAGCCGCCCTTTTGGGCAGCTAAATAAAAGTGTCGGCGTCGACCTATCTTCCCGGGCCGCTTCCAGCCAAGTATTTTCGGCACTGTTGAGCTTAACTACCGTGTTCGGGATGGGAACGGGTGGACCCTCAACGTCATCAACACCGACTAAAAAACGCAACGGCGTTTTTTGAATGCTTGATGATTATATACTAAGCAAATCGTTTTGTCAATAGTTTTTTTAAAAAATCTTTAATTTTTTCGACAAAATAAGATTTTTTTAATTTTTACGGGATGTGCGGAGAAAAAGCGTATTGACAACAAAGGCAAAATTTGATTAAATTATAATATTATTAAATGTATGGAGGCTTTGAAATGAAAACACTCAAAAAAGCATTAAGCGTTGTTCTCAGCATTATGCTTGTTATGCCTTTCGGAATTCTTGGCACGGCATCGGCAGCAAATGCGGACTACAAGATTGTTTCTCCCTATGCAGATGTTGTTTGGGAGGGAGAAAACGCCTGGGGAGCATATAAAGGCTCTCTTCATTCACACACAACCTACAGCGATGCGGATGACACTCTGCCCGTTATGGTTAAAGAGGCTTACAATCAGGACTATGATTTCCTTGCAATTTCCGACCACGGCATAACCGGCGTTGATTGGAACAAGACACCTGCCATCCAGCTTCTTTATACCTATCAGCTTATTATTGATAACCCATACGAACACCTCACCGATGAGGAATATGAAGCCATTCAGAACGGCACATATCCTCTTTATGACGGCACGGTAAGAAACAAAAAGATGGTTGCCGTTCTCGGCGCTAACGAGTTCAACAACCTTTCACTCACAAAGAACCACGTTAACGGCTATTTCCTTGCTCCCGATAAGGGCAACGGCTTCCCCGGCAGCGAAAACGAGCTTGGCTATGATCAGGCGCTCGCATATATTGAGAAGCACGGCGGCCTTTCCCATATCAACCATCCCGGTGACTGGCTTGCTTCCAACGACAACCCCGAAGCTGTCAGCGACCCCAAAAACGTCAAAACCATCGGCGACCTCATTCTCAAATATGATTCATGCCTTGGCACAGAGGTTTTCAACGAGAGAAACGGCACAACAGGCTATGACAGAATCCTTTGGGATAATCTTCTTATGTATACTCTCCCCTACGGCAAAAACGTTATCGGCTTCAGCAACACCGACGCTCACCACACCGGCACGGTTGACACCTCCTACAGCATCTTTATGATGAAGGAGAATAACGTTGAAAACATTAAGGAAACCATGCAGAGCGGCGCATTCTTCATGGTAACAAGACTTCTGCGTGCCAACAAAAAAATCGGCCCCGAAAAGGAAATCGACGTTGCAAACACAGATAAACCCATCCCCATGTTCACAAAACTCACCGTTGACGGCCACAAGATAACCGTTTCCGCAAAAGAAACCGATAAGATTCAGTGGATTGCAAACGGCAAGGTTATTGACACCAACAAAGTTAACGGCACAGGCACCGTAACTCTTGACCTCGACTCAATCAAGGACGCAAAGGATTTCCAGTATGTCCGCGTTGAGCTTTTCGGCGAAGGCGGCCTCTGCATTTCACAGGCCCTTGTTATTGACGACGGCTCCGAAGCTCTTGAGTTTAAAGAGGAAACAAACCTTGTTGAAGAGCTTATCATTGCCTTCCGCGGCACAAAGCTCTACACAATCTTCTCCGAGCTTATCAAGCTTATCAACGAGTAATTAATATTGTATATAATAAAGAGCACCGTTGGAATCAACCAACGGTGCTTTCTGATTGTTGATAAAGCCCGAAACCGCAAAATTCGGGATTTAAAATAAAATTATTTTTTGTAGGGGCAATTCACGAATCGCCCGTTTTATTAATTTTGCTTACTGCGTCACAACCGCTTCGACGTACTTTTGTACGCCTGTGAAGCGGTTGTTCCTTGTCTTTCGGCCTTTCTCAACATCATTTCATTTTGCGAAAAACAAGTTTTTCTGCAAAATGAATGCACCGTTGGAATCATCCAACGGTGCTCTTTTTTATATTTTGTTTCAGCTAAGCTCAGGAATGAATGCGTTGTGAACAGCTTCAACAGCCTTGTCGCCGTCCTTAACATCAATAAGAACGGAAATCTTGATTTCGCTGGTAGCAATCATCTGGATGTTGATATCTGCCTCAAAAAGAGCCTCAAACATCTTTGCAGCGATGCCGGGGTGGGATTCCATGCCTGCGCCGACAACGGAAACCTTTGCAACGTCTGTGTCACAAACGATTTCAAGGCCTGCAACAAGGTCAAGGTTTTTGAGAACCTCAAGAGTGTCATCAAGATGTGACTTTGCTGTGGTGAAGGTGATGTCCTTGGTGTCGCCTCTGCCGACTGACTGGAGAATGATGTCAACGTTAACATTCTTTGCGGCAAGCTTACCGAAAATTTTATAAGCGATTCCGGGAACGTTGGGAACGCCGATTATTGAAATACGGGCAACGTCCGTATCCTTAGTAACTCCTCTGACAAGCATTTTTTCCATGTTTGCTACCTCCTTAACAATGGTGCCGGGTGCGCGCACAAGGCTTGAAAGCACCTCAAGTTTAACATTATATTTCTTAGCCATTTCAACCGAACGGTTGTTGAGAACCTGAGCGCCGAGAGTTGCAAGCTCAAGCATTTCGTCATAAGTGATTTCGCTCAGTTTGATTGCGCCCTTGATTTTTCTGGGGTCGGCGGTGTAAACGCCTTCAACGTCGGTGAAAATCTGGCAGCGGTCTGCATGCATTGATGCGGCGATGGCAACGGCGCTTGTGTCTGAGCCGCCGCGGCCGAGAGTTGTTATGTCGTCATATTTGTTAAGGCCCTGGAAGCCTGCAACGATAACGATGTTTTTCTTTGCAATTTCCATCTTGATGCGCTCTGCATTAACCTTTTTGATTCTTGCGGAGCCGTAAGCAGAATTGGTTGAAAAGCCTGCCTGCCAGCCGAGAAGCGAGCATGCGGGATAGCCGAGGCTTTCGATAGCCATAGCAAGAAGTGAAATTGAAATCTGCTCGCCCGAGGAGAGGAGCATATCCATTTCTCTTTTTGATGCATTGGGATTGATTTCCTTAGCTTTTTCAATAAGGTCGTCGGTTGTGTCGCCCTGAGCGGAAACAACAACAACAACGTCGTTGCCCTGCTTATAAGTGTCCGTAACAATCCTTGCAACATTCATAACTCTTTCGGCATTGGCAACGGAGCTGCCGCCGAACTTCTGAACAATTAAACCCATAGTTTACCTCCGATTAATAATCGGTTATGCGGATAACCGATTCGATATTTGCTTCTTTAATAAGCGCAAGCTTTTCCGCAAGCTCTTTTTCAGAAAGAAGCGCGGTTACAAAAGCGAACTCGCCGTCGGGCGCATTCTCTCTGACAAGCATTTTAACTTCGCCGAAAAGGCTGTTGATATGAGCCAGAGCTGCGGCTGCGTTTTCGGTTGTTGCTCTGATATAGAAAGCTGTAACGTTTTCTTCAAAATCTGCAACATAGCCGGGCTCGCTGTCCTGCCAGCCGAAGAACTTCTTGCGCTGAATGTGCCTTGCGCAGTCAATAACGTCGGCAACAACGGCGCTGGCGGTGGGCATTTTGCCCGCACCCTTGCCGTAGAAAACAACGTCACCGATTGCGTCGCCGCGAACGAGGATAGCGTTGAAAACGTCATCAACCGTTGCAAGCTGGCTGTGATTCTGAACGAAAGCGGGTGAAACCATAACGGAAACCTTGCCGCTATCAAGTATTTTTGCCTTTGCAATGAGTTTTATAACTCCGCCCCATGCACGGGCATAGTCAACGTCTGCAAGGTCAATTTTGCGAATGCCCTCTGTGTGAACGGATTCCGGATAAACATGCTTGCCGAAGCAGAGAGCGGCGAGAATGCAGATTTTTCTGCATGCATCGTGGCCGTCAACGTCAGCAGAAGGGTCACGCTCCGCATAGCCGTTTTTCTGAGCAAGAAGAAGAGCCTCGTCAAAGGTCATTCCGTCATTTATCATTTTAGTCAGAATGAAATTGGTTGTGCCGTTAAGTATACCTGCAATTTCGTCTATGTCGTTTGCGGCAAGGCACTGGCTGATCGGGCGGATAATGGGGATGCCGCCGCCGACGCTTGCCTCAAAAAGGAAGTTAACATTATTTTCGTCCGCAACCTTGAGAAGCTCGCAGCCCTTTGCGGCAACAAGCTCTTTGTTGGAGGTAACAACGTTTTTGCCTGCCTTAAGGCTTGCAAGAACATATTCATAAGCGGGGTGAAGGCCGCCCATGGTTTCAACAACAATCTTAACCTCGTCATCCTCAACAATTTTTGAAAAATCGGTTATAAGAAGATGCTCGTAGGGGTCGCCGGGGAAAGTCCTGCGGTCAAGAATATATTTAAGCTGCATATCGCTCTGCATGCTCTTTTTAACGATATGCTCGTGGTTTTTGTTCAGCAGGGTTGCAACGCCCGAGCCGACCACGCCGTAGCCCATAATGGCAACATACATGCAAACTCGCTCCTTTATAGTGTAAACTTTTACTCATTTTTGCATTGTTAGGAAAGATTTTAACATATATTTTCAAATTAATAAAGAGATATTTTGAACTTTTTGAATTTTTTATATATTTTTTATTGAAGTAATTGCCTTTTTGGTTAAATTAGTGTAAAATATTCCAAAAATAAAGTTTGTAAAAGCCTGAAAAGGGGGAGAACAGATGGAGCTTACAAACAAAAGAAAAGCAACATTAATAAATCTGGTCTATTATGTGTTTGTGATTGCGCTGTTTTATCTTTTCATGAAATACGCTTTCGGGTTGGTTTCTCCGTTTATAATCGCATTTGCAATTGCGATGTTTCTGCAGAAGCCTATCAGAGCAATTTCCAAAAAAACAAAGATAAAAAAGGGCGTTATAGGCGCAGTGTCCGTGTTGCTTATCATTTCGCTGATTGTTACCGCCGTTGTGTTTGTCGGCTACAGACTTGTGCTCGAGTTCAAAGGGCTCGGCGAATATCTTATGTCGCTTGTTGACGATTTGCCAAGGCTGATTCAAAGCGCCGAGGCATGGATTCTTGACAAAATCGCTTTCCTGCCCGATTCGGTTGAAAAAACCGCTTCCGATGCAATAAGCGGAATTGTTGATAATCTTTTGCTTGCAACTCAGGAGGATTTGCCTCAGGCTTCGGTTGATTCGCCCGTTAATTTCGGAGGAATAGATTTTTCAACCATTGCAACGCCGCTCGGAGGCCTGCTTTCAACCGCAATGCAGATTCCTGCCGTATTCACAGCAGTCCTCATAGGTATAATAGCATGTTTCTTCATAACTTGTGACTATGACGGATTCACAAATATGATAAAAGATAATCTTTCCGAAGAGCATGAAAAGGCTTTGGTCAGAACAAAGAGGCTGCTCGGCGAGATTCTGGGCAAAATGCTCAAATCCTATGCCACGCTTATTTTCATCACTTTCTGTGAAGTTTCAATCGGACTTAATATACTAAAGCTTATCGGTGTTTACGAAGGCGGATATATCATCGCAATTTCAATTTGCACCGCAATTGTTGATATTCTTCCCGTTCTCGGCACAGGCACAATCATGGTTCCCTGGGCAATTTATAATCTGTTCACGGGCAACATCGGGCTTGGAATCGGCCTGCTTGTGCTTTATGCGCTGATAACCGTTATCCGCCAGATTCTTGAACCCAGGCTTGTTGCAATGAACGTGGGCATTCATCCCGTTGTTACTCTTGCGGGAATGTATCTCGGGGTTCAGCTTTTCGGATTTTTGGGTATTTTCATTCTTCCCATCACGTTTATTCTTGTTAAAGCGCTCAATGATGAAGGCATTGTTCATATATGGGGCAAGGGAAGAGAAAAAGCAGAAGCAACTAAATAGCATCGAACCGCTCTTGCTTTTACGGCAAGGGCGGTTTTTTTGTGAAAAGTTAAAAGTGAATGGTGAAAAGTTTCGGACGGGTTTCACCCGTACCCGATATAAAAAGCGTCGCAGACCCTCAACTCTTCACTTTTCATTCTTCACTCTTCACTAAAAATCAATTCTTTGAAAGTGAAAAGATAAAAGTT
>JAZNPT010000052.1:0-70449 GCA_045589815.1 Acutalibacteraceae bacterium | reverse complement strand
AATCGGTCAGAAATATGCTCCTGCAGGTCTTGAAGATATCGGCACAACAGGCTGGGGAACAATTCAGGCTGATGAAACCACCTGTCTTACAAATCTTGAAGGCGTATTTGCTGCAGGCGATGCAACCAACAACGGCGCTTCAATTGCCATCGATGCAATCGCAGAGGCAAATATTGCTGCAAGAGCAATCAACGCATATCTTCTCGGAATGCCTATGGATTTCCCCAAGCCCTATTATTCCGAAAGAAAAGTGACCGCTGAAATGCTTGCCGAAAGAGAAAAGGCACCCAGAGCGGTTATGTCGGTTAAAGCCCCCGACTACAGAAAGGGCAATTTTGAAGCGGTTATCAACGGCTTCACCGAGGAGCAGGCGAGAAACGAAGCAAAACGCTGCCTTGAGTGCGGCTGCCATGATTTTGCGGATTGCAAGCTTATCCGCTATGCCAACCTTGACCCGATTAACCCCGAACGTCTCGCAGGCGCAAAGCATGAATGCTTTAAAGAGGAAAGGCTTGTTTCAATTCAGCGTGACCAGGGCAAATGCATTCTTTGCAATCTTTGCGTGAGAACCTGTAAGGAAGAGGCGGAGAAAGGCATTCTCGGCTTGGTCGGCAGAGGATTCAAAACCGTTATCAAGCCCGAATTTGAGGGGACGGATGCAATTGCAGGCTGCAAGGACTGCCTTAAGTGCGCAAACATCTGCCCGACAGGCGCTTTGAAGATAATATAACATTGTTTTTATATACGGCGGGAGCGAAACCTGCCGTATATTTTCTGTTATTTGAAATTGTTCACAAAAAGTTCATAATTTTCTTGCAGGAATCGACGGATTTATTTCGTATTAAATATTGAAGGGGTGAAAAATGATGAATACTATCAGAGAAAACACCTGTGCAAGAGAAAAGCAGGTATTATCGCCTAAAGCGGCTTTTGCAAGCGAAAGCAAGGGAAGATTGCGTCCCGAAGAGGAATGCCCCGTCCGCACCGCATTTCAGCGTGACCGCGACAGAATCATTCACTGCAGCTCTTTCCGCCGCCTTAAGCATAAAACACAGGTTTTTCTTTCACCCGAAGGGGATTACTACAGAACACGTCTGACCCACACCCTTGAGGTTTCGCAGATTGCCCGAACAATTGCGGGTGCGCTGATGCTCAACTGCGACCTTACCGAAGCGATTGCTCTCGGCCATGACCTTGGCCACACTCCGTTTGGCCATGCAGGCGAAAGGGCGCTTAATGCCGTGTGCCCCACAGGCTTCAAACATTATGAACAGAGCCTGAGAGTTGTTGATTCGCTTGAAAAGGACGGAAAAGGGCTAAATTTGACTTTCGAGGTGCGCAACGGAATCGAGCGCCACACAAATGGCGAGCAGGCTGTTACTCTTGAGGGCAGAATAGTCCGCCTTGCAGATAAAATTGCTTACATAAACCACGATATAGACGATGCAACCATCGCCGGAATAATGCGTGAGGAGGATATTCCTCTTGCTATCCGCCACGAACTCGGAACCTCAAAGAGCGCACGTATCAACACGCTTGTTCTCAGCTGCATTGAAAACAGCGGTGAAGATATTTTAATGGAGAAGGGTATTCAGCAGGCCTTTGATGAGCTTCACAGCTTTATGTTCGCAAAGGTTTACACAAACCCTGCCTGCAAAAGCGAGGAGAAAAAGGCAATTGACCTGATTCAGAAGCTTTATTTCCATTTTGTTAAAAAAACAGAAAATCTTCCGCCTCAGTTCCGTGCGATTGCGGAGCGTGACGGTATGGGCATTGCGGCATGTGACTTTATTGCCGGGATGACGGACAGATATGCGGTCAGAGTTTTTAACGAGCTTTATATTCCCAAAGCCTGGAGTGAAACAACCGACGCATTTCTTTAAAATTTAAGGAGTTTAACCGAATATGAATATAAAAAAAGCGGCTCTTGCTATGCTGTGTGCCGTTCTGCTTTTTGTGAGCGGAATTGTGCCAAATGCGTTTGCCGATTGGTATGACGATATCAGCTCGGGCCGATATATTGAGATACAGGGCAAAAATTTTGTTGCAGACACCTTTTACGGCGTGAATGCGTATTACAACGAGGACGGAAGTATATATCATTGCGGAGAGATTGTTGAACGCTTCTATAAAGAGGCTTACGGGCTTGAAGTTTCGATAGGCAGCTCCGGTATAAGAATGGACACCCAAGGATATAAATTTGTTACCCCAAAAACGCCGAAGCCGGGTGACGTTATTTATGTCAGCGCAGAAATGCGAGGAACAACCGACCATTGGGCGCTTGTTAAATATTGCGAGGACGGCTATCTTGTTCTTTTTGAACAGAATGTTGTATATAAAGGGCGTGCAGGTGTTGAACGAAAGCTGAAATATCCTTCAAAATCGTATCATATTTACACTCCCGTCAGCACAGGCGAAAAACCTGACCCTGTTTTGGGCGGAGCAAAAAATGAAGAAACAACCGACCAAACAACGGTAACAACAACTAAAGCAACCACAACGGCAAAGCCAACTACTACAACAAAACCTACAACAACCGTAAAACCGACCACAACAATAAAAGCAACAACCACAACAAAACTCACTACCACAACAAAACCCACTACAACTAAGGCAACAACCACAAAGCCTGTTTCAACAACGCTGATAACCACAGCCGCACAGGCGGTTACATCGTCAGAAACAACGCAGGAAGCAATCGTTGCATCCGTTGCGGGTGTAACATTTATGCAAGTTGAAGTGACCGAGAATTATCTGCTGAGCACCGTGCCTGCAACTTCGGCAGAAGCGGAAAACAATGCGCAGAGCAAGTCGCCGATTGTGCTAGGAGCGGTCTGCGCTGTTCTTGCTGTCGGCATTGCGGCATTGGTTGTTATGATTATAAAGAAAAAATAAAAGCCGAGAAAGGAGGGCGGAAACATGAGAATAAGCGAAAGATTTATTCAGGAATTGCAGGATAAAATCGATATCGAGCAAGTAATATCATCCAGCATAAGTCTTAAGCGCAGGGGCAAAACGCTTGTCGGACTTTGTCCGTTTCATAATGAAAAAACTCCGTCCTTCACGGTTTATCCCGAAAGCCGCTCTTTCTATTGCTTCGGCTGCGGTGCAGGCGGCGATGTTATCAGCTTTGTGCGCAGAATGGAAAATCTTGACTATATAGAAGCGGTTAAGGCGGTTGCGCAGATGGCAGGCATGTCAATGCCTGAGGACGGATATGATGACACGCTTTCAAAGCAAAGAAGGCGGTTGCTTGAAGCTAACAGAGAAGCGGCAAAATTCTTTCATGCGTGCCTCATGAAGCCTGAAAACCGACCTGCGCTTGATTATTTTCTCAACAGAGGCCTTTCGATAAACACGGTTCGCCACTTCGGCCTTGGCTATGCGCCCAATGATTGGCGTGAACTTATAAAGCACATGCGTGAAAAAGGCTTCACGGAGCATGAGCTTGTTCTTGCCAACCTCGCAAGACGTTCGGATAAGAACGGTAGGGCCAATTATTACGATAATTTCAGAAACAGGGTAATGTTTCCAATAATTGACCTGCGCGGCAATGTGATTGCTTTCGGCGGGCGTGTTATGGATGACTCAAAGCCCAAATATATCAATACATCGGACACGTTGGTTTATAAAAAGAGTAACGGCGTTTTCGCTTTGAATTTTGCAAAGAACGATAATGGCGGCAAGTTGATTCTTGTTGAAGGATACATGGATGTTATAGCATTGCATCAGGCAGGCTTCACCAATGCCATCGCATGCCTCGGAACTGCATTCACCAATGAACAGGCAAACCTGCTGTCACGTTATGCGGATGAAATAATAATTTGCTACGATAATGACGAGGCGGGGAAAACCGCAACTGCGAGAGCTCTCGGTGTTCTTGGCAAAACGGGGCTTAAGCTTCGGGTTGTGCGTATGGCGGGCGGCAAGGATGCCGACGAAATAATACGCAAACACGGCAAAGAAAGATTTGCGGATTTGCTCAAAGAAGCTTCCAACAAAACGGAATATAAACTTCTTGAAGAGCGCGGAAAATATAATCTTGAAACGGATGACGGCAAGCTGCGCTTCCTTATGGCGGCAACGCAGGTGCTTGCTTCCTGCGGCAGCATTGAGCAGGATATTTATGCAACGCGTCTTTCAAACGAACTCGGAGTCAGCGTTGAAAGCATAAAAGCTCAGCTGAAAACAGCATCCGCAAGGCAAAGGCGCATTGAGGAAACAAGAAAACGCACCGAAACCGAAGAAATGCTGATAAAAAGCAGCGAAGATAAAAACAACCCCGAAAGGTCAAAAAATCTTAGGGCGGCAAAAGCGGAGGAAGCACTCATTTCTTCGTTTATGCGAAACCCCGATTTTTATAATAAATTAAAAGAAAAGATTTCACCCGATAGTTTTGTTACCGCATTTAACCGCAGGATTTTTGAGTGCCTTATAAGAGGACTTGAAAATGGTGCAGAGCCGAATCTGAGCATGTTTTCAGCTGATTTTAACCCTGAAGAAATGGATTCGGTAACAAGAATATCGCTGATTTCCGTAAGCCTCAGCAACACATTGAAAGAGTGTGAGGACTGTATCAATGTGCTCAAGGAAAGTGCAAACAACAAACCGACGGATGCATCTTCCGTAAGCGATGAGGAATTTTTAAAACTGTTTAAGAAAAAATAAAAATAGGATGTGATCGAATGGAAGCAACAGAAAAGAAAATGCCTTTCAAATCATTGGTGGAGAAGGGAAAGGCTGCGGGCAAGCTGACAACTCAG
Source organism: Acutalibacteraceae bacterium (assembly GCA_045589815.1). Lineage (GTDB taxonomy): Bacteria > Bacillota > Clostridia > Oscillospirales > Acutalibacteraceae > CAG-177. The sequence continues at coordinate 65,686 of JAZNPT010000052.1, read as the reverse complement.
GAAATCGATGCCGCAATCATCGAAATGGATCTTGATATTGAAGAGCTTGATAAGCTTTATGAAACGCTTGAAAGCCAGAATATTGAAATTGTTGACGATTTATCCAGTGCGGCGATTGAGAATTTTGACGTGGATTTGCCCAAGTCCCTTGATATCGGCGGCGATGACAAAGGTATTGCCGTTGATGACCCTGTTAAGGTTTATCTTAAGGAAATCGGCAGAGTCCCTCTTCTTACTCCCGAGGAGGAAATTGAGCTTGCAATCAGAATTTCCGACGATGACCAGCATGCAAAGCAAAGGCTTGCCGAGGCAAACCTGCGCCTTGTTGTAAGCATTGCAAAAAGATATGTGGGCAGAGGTATGCAGTTCCTTGATCTTATTCAGGAGGGCAACCTTGGCCTTATTAAAGCTGTTGATAAGTTCGATTATACGAAGGGCTTCAAATTTTCAACCTATGCAACATGGTGGATAAGACAGGCTATCACAAGAGCCATTGCTGACCAGGCAAGAACCATCCGTATTCCTGTTCACATGGTTGAAACAATCAATAAGGTTAAAAAGACAAACAGCCAGCTTCTTCACAAGAACGGAAGAGACCCCAGCGCAGAGGAGATAGCTGCCGAACTTGATATGCCTGTTGAAAAGGTTCGTGAAATCATGAGAGTTGCTCAGGAACCTGTTTCGCTTGAAACTCCCATCGGCGAAGAGGAGGACAGCCATCTTGGTGATTTTATTCCCGATGACGACGCTCCCGCTCCGGCAGATGCAGCCTCCATGCTTCTTTTGAAAGAACAGCTTGAAGAGGTTCTCAAAACTCTGACTCCCAGAGAAGCAAAGGTTCTTAAGCTGCGCTTCGGCCTTATGGACGGCCATCCGCATACTCTTGAAGAGGTTGGCAGCGAATTTGGCGTAACCCGTGAAAGAATCCGCCAGATTGAGGCAAAGGCCCTCAGAAAGCTGCGCCACCCAAGCAGAAGCAAGAAGCTCAGAGATTTTCTTGATTAATAAAAACGGACTGCCTCACGAAGAAGATTTTTTCTCCGTGAGGCAGTCCTTTACTATATAATTATTTAATTTAAAACAATAATATATCCCATCGGAAACGGCTCAACCTCAGGGGAGTCGGTGAGAGTTTTAAGCACATGATAGAATTCAAATTTTCTTGCCTCTTTGCCGTTGCGTGTTTCCCAATTGCGAAGGTAAACTCCGCTTTTCAGCAGGGTTATCAAATCACCGTTTTCGTCGGCAAAGGATTGGGTATGAATATAATCAAAATCGGGCAGGCGGTAAAGTTCTGCGTAATCTTCGCGGGTGTAGCCGCTCGGTATGACGGCGCTTTTGCTGTTATCGAGGAGCCACAAAGCCAGCCGTTTTTTGAATTCTCCTTCGCTCAGAATATCCGAAATCATTTTTGGATTCCAAGCTCCTTGCAGCAATCGTCAACAATTTTCTGCATTTCGGGGAGCTTCTTTTCAATATCCGCAACAAGTGCAAACTGGGTGCGGCATCTGACGAGGTTATGTTCGGGATAAGCTGTTTTGAAATATACGTCGCCGTTTATGAAGTCGCCGAGGAATCTCATTCCGCATTCAAGAGTCATGAGTTTTGAAGAAAAAGCAAGCTGATTGATTTCCTCTTTTGTCAGGCTTTCACCCGCAGTTGTGAGATATCCGAGAGTATAGGCTTTGAAATATTCAAGGCTCAGTGAAACTTTGGAAACGTCTTTTTCGTCCTCCGCTGCTGTGTTGGCGCCGAAACGGATGCTGTCACCGAAATCATAAAGAGAAAGGCCGGGCATAACGGTGTCAAGGTCAACAACGCAAATACCCTCGTTTGTTTCGTTATCAAACATAACATTGTTGAGCTTTGTGTCGTTGTGGGTAACTCTGAGGGGCAGCTTGCCTGCATTGAGAAGGTCAATGAGAACGGAGCAGTCATTTTCTCGCTCAAGAACAAAGTTGATTTCTTCTTCAGCCTGCGATGCTCTGCCCGAAAGATTATCTTCAACCGCTTTTTTGAAATCTGCAAAGCGTGAAACCGTGTTGTGGAAGTTGGGTATGGTTTCGCTCAAGCTGTCAATGGGATAATCGGCAAGAATGCGCTGGAAATTTCCGAAAGCTTTGGCTGCATTAAAGAAAACCTCTGCGTTCTCGACGCATTGGCAGGAATGAGCGCCGCTTATGAAGTTATAGCATCGCCAGAAACGGTTTTCGCCGTCAATATAATAGGGCTTTCCGCTGATTCCGGGAATGACATAAAGGCATTCTCTTTCAACATCGCCGCCGTTTTTGAGAACGTGGTCATGCATATATTTTGTTACGCCCATAACATTTTCCATCAGGGCTTCAGGCTGTTTGAAAACAAATGTGTTCAGTTCCTGAACAAGATATTTGTTGAGCTTTCCGCTTTCTTCGCGGAAATCGAATATATAGGTGTTGTTTATGTGGCCGTCATGCAGCTGAGAGCTTTTTTCAAAGCTGCCCTTGAACTGAAACGCATTAAGAAGCTCAGCAATGTTGCCGATTGAATTATCCAAAAAAGTCACGCCTTTCTAAACTTTATATCGCCGAAGAATTCGGGACGGTGAAAATCGGGTTTTTCGGTGTTGACAGGAAAAAATGTTCCGAAATGAGGGCTTTCCGACAGTTCGGCGCATTTGTAAAAATTGCCTTTTATTGTTGTTTCTTGCACGGTAAAATCCGTTTTGTAGAGGTCAGAAATAAAGCTTTCTGTAAGGATAATTTCATATCCCCAGGCCTTTTTGCCGTTTTCTTCGATTCTTATTGTGTCTATAACAGGCTCAAGGCCGGTTAATTCCTTGATAAAAACTCTGTCGCTGCGGCAGGTGCCTATTTCAGAGAGATAAACGCCGTTTTTGTTGACCTCAAAATTAACATACCGATTGTCGCCCTCAACAGGCATAAGGAAAAGCTCAAGGCAGCTGTCTGTATAGACAGGGTCATCGCGTTTTGTGCATTCGCAGCGAACGTTTTCTTCAAACGACCATAAAACGGCATGGATTTCTTCGCCCTCAACGGCAAACATTGCCGCATAGCTTTCCGGATGGCCTTCGCCGCTTTTCTCCCACGGATAGCATGCGATTTTGCCCACAGGGAAGTCCCGAACATCTGTTATACTTTTAAAAATCGGAGCAATGTATTCCAGAAATATCCCTCCGTATTTTATTTGCATTATTAAAATATTATACTATAATGAGCCTTATTAGTCAACGGAAAAATCAAAAACGGGCACGGCTGACCGTGCCCGTTTGATATTACATAGCTTCAACGATAGCCTTTGTGTCTCTTGCGATAACAAGCTCTTCGTTGGTGGGAAGAACATAAACCTTAACCTTTGAGTTTGCGGTTGAGATTTCGCCTTCCTTGCCTCTTCTCATGATTTCGTTTGCTTCTGCGTCAAGTTCAACGCCGAGGTAGCTGAGATTGTTGCAAACATCAGCACGAAGGTCAATTGTGTTTTCGCCGATGCCGCCTGTGAATACAATGGCGTCAACTCCGTCCATGGCTGCAACGTAGCTGCCGATGAGCTTGCGAACCTGATATTTCTGAATGCTTCTTGCAAGGTGTGCTCTTTCGTTGCCTTCAGCTTCTGCTGCGGAAACGTCTCTGTCATCGCTGCCTACGCCCGAAATGCCGAGAACGCCGGATTTCTTGTTAAGAATGGTGTCTGTTTCGGAGGGAGTCCAACCTTCCTTCTGCTGGAGATAAGTGATAACGGAGGGGTCAACAGCGCCGCAGCGGGTGCCCATGATAAAGCCGTCGAGAGGAGTAAGACCCATGCTTGTGTCGATGCACTTGCCGCCCTTAACAGCGGTGATTGAAGAACCGTTGCCGAGGTGGCAGGTAACAATCTTGAGGTCTTTGATATCCTTGCCCATAACCTCTGCGCAGCGAGCGCTTACGAAGCGGTGGGAAGTGCCGTGGAAGCCGTAGCGACGAACCTGATACTTTTCATAGTATTCATAAGGAATGGGGAATATATATGCCTCGGGAGGCATTGTTGAATGGAATGAATTGTCAAAAACGGTAACCTGAGGAACATCCTTGCCGAAAACGTCAATACAAGCGTTGATGCCCTGGATGTGAGCGGGATTGTGGAGGGGAGCAAGGTCGCAAAGGCTTTCGATGCCTTTAATAACCTCATCGGTAACAAGCACGCTCTCATTAAAGAGTGCGCCGCCCTGAACGATTCTGTGGCCGATAGCGGAGATTTCGCCAAGGCTGTCAATAACCTTTGCATCGCCTTCGGTAAGAACCTTCTTAACCTCAAGAAAAGCTTCTGTGTGGTTTTTGAATTCAACTTCATAATCGAACTTGCGTCCGTCAGCTGTTGAGCCGCCGATTTTGCCGTCAACGCCGATTCTTTCGCAGTTGCCTTTTGCAATCATTGTTTCGGTGTCCATATCAAAAAGCTGATATTTGAGGGATGAACTGCCGCAGTTGATAACAAGAATTTTCAATTTTAACACTCCCAATAGTGAATATTTGCTTGATTTAAGCTCATAACTGTTATATTATATACTTGTTAATAAAAATTTTCAAGTATTTTATTACATTAATTCTATCGAAAGGCAATGAATATGAAGGTTGCGGGAATAATAGCCGAATATAATCCGTTTCACAACGGTCATGCTTTTCTTGTTCAAAAGGCGAGGCAAGCAGGCTTCACCCATGTTATAGCTGTTATGAGCGGCAATTTTGTTCAAAGGGGTGAGCCTGCTTTGATGCACCATTCGGTGCGAACAAAAGCTTCTATTGAATGCGGAATTGACCTTGCTTTGCAGTTGCCGAGTGTTTATGCCGTTTCATCGGCTCAGAGCTTTGCACGAGCAGGGGTTGAAATTCTTAACGGCTTGGGCTGTGTTGATTCGCTTGTGTTTGGCAGCGAATGCGGAGATGCTCAAAGGATTGTTTCGGCGGCAAGGGCGGTTTACAGCGAAGAGATAAAGCCGATTCTTGCAAAGGAGCTTGAGAAGGGAATATCTTTTGCTTCTGCAAGGGAAAATGCGCTCAGAGCGATTTGCACCGAAAGCGCCGATATAATTCAAAGCCCCAATAATATTCTGGGTGTTGAATATGCTGCAGCTCTTGAACGTATCGGCAGCAAAATAAAGCCTGTAACATTTAAACGTACGGGAGCGGATCATGATTCTGAAAGCGCATCTGAAAACATAGCTTCAGCTTCATTGATAAGGGACAGAATCCGAACTGCGCAGGCATGGGAGGGCTTTGTTCCGAAAGCTGCGGCAGAAATATATGCCAAAGCAGAAATTGCCGATATTTCACAAATAGAGAATGCGATATTATACAGAATGCGCACAGCAACACCGCAAGAGCTTGCCAGTGCCCCCGATATCAGTGAAGGAATCGAAAACCGAATCATAACGGCGGCAAAGCAGGCAACAAGCCTTGAAGAGCTTTATGCACTTGCAAAAACGAAAAGATATTCTCACGCACGAATCAGAAGAATAATTCTTAATTTTTTCTTAAACATCAAAGCGGAGGATTTGCAAACCCCTGTGCCTTATATAAAAGTTATGGGCTTTAATGAGAGGGGAGCGCAGCTTCTCAGGGCGGCAAAAGAAACCGCAAAGCTGCCGGTTATAACCAAGGCTGCAGATATCTCAGGCTTGGATGAAAGCGCGCAAAGAATATTTTCGGTTGAATGCACGGCGGGTGACATCTATGCTCTCTGCTTTGCTAAAAGATTATCCTGCGGTGCGGAAAAAGAGTTCAAACCGATTATTTTATGATTATTTATAAACAACCAAAACCGTAAAAAGTGATTTTTACGGTTTTTATTTTTGCCTTAATGAAAAATCGGTTTCCAAGTTAGGCAAAATACACAAATTGCCAAAAATATTAAACAAAAATACGGCTGTAAAATCTTGAAATTTCGTATGAATGCACAAATATAAAAAACTCGCTTAATAAATTTAAAAATAATACTTGACTTATTGAAAAAATTGACATATAATGCTATCCTGCATATTATGATGGAATTTAATGCCCTATAATTTAAATAATATTGCGCATAAATAATTATTTAAAAGGGCGAATTTCAGGTCAAAAACGGTTTTCCACACGAAATTGGAAATTTAAAGAAACGGAGTGATTTAGCCTAATGCTGAAAATGAATCCCGTTAAACGCGGAAGCTGCACACGTATGAGCTTTGGAAAAATCAATGAGGTTATGGATATGCCCAACCTCATCGAAATCCAGAAGGCCTCCTACCAGTGGTTCATTGAAACAGGTCTTAAGGAGGTTTTCCGTGATATGGCGGATATCACGGATTACACAGGCAACTGGGTGCTCAGCTTTGTTGATTACCGCATGGATGACAAGCCCAAGTATACGGTTCGCGAATGCAAAGAGCGCGACGCCACTTATGCGGCTCCCATGAGAGTAACCGTGCGTTTGCAAAACAAAGAAACAGGCGTTATCAAAGAGTCGGAAGTTTTCATGGGTGATTTCCCCATAATGACCGAAAGCGGAACGTTCGTTATCAACGGCGCAGAGAGAGTTATTGTTTCTCAGCTTGTTCGTTCCCCCGGTGTTTATTACGGAATGACCCACGACAAAACCGGTATCGAGCTTTACACAAGCACAATCAACCCCAACAGAGGTGCATGGCTTGAGTATGAAACCGATGCCAACGACATCTTCTATGTCCGCATAGACAAAAACAGAAAAATCTATATCACTGCGTTTATCCGTGCTCTGGGTCTCAGCTCAAACGACGATATCCGCCAGTTCTTCGGCGAGGATAACAAGCTTGAAGCTACTCTTGAAAAGGACGAAACAAGAAACACCGAAGAAGCTCTTATGGAAGTTTTCAAGAAGCTTCGTCCCGGTGAACCCGTAACTCTTGAATCCGCCCAGCAGCACATTGATAATCTCTTCTTTGATCCTCACAGATATGATATTTCCAGAGTGGGCCGCTATAAATATAACAAAAAGCTTTCAATGCTTAACCGCCTTCCCGGCTGCACGGTTGCTCAGCCTGTTATTTCAGAATACACAGGTGAGCTGATTGCTGAGCCCGGCGAAATTCTCACAAAGCAGAAGGCTCTTGAAATAGAGCAGGCAGGCGTTATGAAGGTTGTTGTTGCATGCGAGGACGGCAGCGAGCTGTTCGTTATCTCCAACGGCATGGTTGAACCTTCGGCGCTTCTTCCCGAAAGCATTTCAAAGGATGAGCTTGAAGAAATCGCAATCAACGAAAAAGTTCGTTTCTCGGTTCTTCACGAAATCATTGAGAAGTGCGGCGACGACAAGGCAGCTCTCCTTGCCGAAATGGCAGAGCGCTGCGATGACCTTATTCCCAAGCACATCATTGTTGACGATATCTTTGCATCTGTCAACTACGTTAACTGCCTGACCAAGCGTGTGGGCAATGTTGACGATATCGACCATCTGGGCAACAGAAGAATCCGCTCCGTCGGCGAACTTCTTCAGAATCAGTTCAGAATCGGTCTTGCAAGAATGGAAAGAGTAGTCCGTGAAAGAATGGCTATTCAGGCTCAGGAGGACGAAGATAAGATAACTCCGCAGACTCTTATCAACATCCGCCCTGTTATGGTTGCCATCAAGGAGTTCTTCGGTTCATCACCCCTTTCACAGTTCATGGATCAGAACAACCCCCTTGCAGAGCTTACTCATAAGCGCCGTCTTTCGGCTCTCGGCCCCGGCGGTCTTTCAAGAGACAGAGCGGGCTTCGAAGTTCGTGACGTTCACTATTCTCACTACGGCAGAATGTGCCCCATCGAAACTCCCGAAGGTCCCAACATCGGTCTTATTTCTTATCTTGCAACTTTTGCTAAAATCAACAAATACGGCTTCATTGAAGCGCCTTTCAGAAAGATTGACAAAGAAACAGGCACGGTTCTTGATGAAGTTGAATATATGACAGCTGACGCAGAGGACGATTTTGTTGTTGCACAGGCTAACGAGCCTCTCGATGAAAACAACCGTTTCGTCAGATCCAAAATCACTGCAAGGCACAGAGATGAGTTCCTTGAGGTTGATGTGTCCAGAGTTGACTACATGGACATTTCTCCCAAGATGGTTGTTTCTGTTGCAACTGCAATGATTCCTTTCCTTGAGAACGACGACGCAAACCGTGCTCTCATGGGTTCGAACATGCAGCGTCAGGCAGTTCCCCTGCTTAAGACCGACGCTCCCATTGTCGGCACAGGTATGGAATATAAGGCTGCGGTTGACTCCGGCGTAACCGTTCTTGCAAAAGAAGGCGGCACGGTAACAAAAGTCAGCGCAGACGGCATCACCGTTATGGGTGACAGCGGCAAGAGCAGATACTATGAGCTTATCAAGTTCATGCGCTCCAACCAGGGAACCTGCATCAATCAGCGTCCCATTGTTGATGTTGGCCAGAGAGTTGAAGCAGGCGAAGTTATTGCCGACGGCCCCGCAACAGACCACGGCGAAATCAGCCTTGGCAAGAACGCTCTCGTAGGCTTCATGACATGGGAAGGCTATAACTACGAAGACGCCGTTCTTGTTAACGAAAAAATCGTTCGTGACGATGTTTACACATCGGTTCATATTGAAGAATACGAAACCGAGGCCAGAGATACCAAGCTTGGCCCCGAAGAAATTACAAGAGATATTCCCAATGTCGGCGAGGATGCACTCGGCAACCTTGACGAAGAGGGCATTATCAGAGTCGGCGCAGAGGTTCGCTCCGGCGACATCCTTGTAGGTAAGGTTACACCCAAGGGCGAAACCGAGCTTACAGCCGAAGAAAGACTTCTTCGCGCAATTTTCGGCGAGAAGGCAAAGGAAGTCAGAGACACATCTCTTCGCGTTCCTCACGGCGAATACGGCATCGTTGTTAACGTTGAAGTGTTCACAAGAGAAAACAGCGACGAGCTTTCACCCGGCGTTAACAAGGTTGTTCGCTGCTATATCGCTCAGAAGCGTAAGCTTTCAGTCGGCGATAAGATGGCGGGCCGCCACGGTAACAAGGGCGTTGTTTCAAGAATCCTTCCTCAGGAAGATATGCCCTTCCTTCCCGACGGCACACCGCTTGACATCGTTCTTAACCCCCTCGGTGTTCCCTCACGTATGAACATCGGTCAGGTTCTTGAAGTTCATCTCGGCTTTGCGGCAAGAGCTTTGGGCTACAAGGTCATGACTCCCGTTTTCGACGGCGCTCATGAAGAGGATATTACCGAAGCTTTCAAAGAAGCAAACCGCGTTGCAATGGAAGACGCAGAGAAGGAAGCGATTGCAAAGGGCGTTGAATTTGACCCCTCAACCGTTCCTCAGCTCAGACTTGACTGCAAGTCAATCCTTACCGACGGCAGAACGGGCAGACAGTTTGATAACCCCGTAACAGTCGGTGTCATGTATTATCTCAAGCTGCATCACCTTGTTGACGATAAGATTCACGCCCGTTCAACAGGTCCCTACTCACTTGTTACTCAGCAGCCTCTGGGCGGTAAAGCTCAGTTCGGCGGCCAGCGTTTCGGTGAAATGGAAGTTTGGGCACTTGAAGCTTACGGCGCAGCTTACACCCTCCAGGAAATTCTTACCGTTAAATCCGACGACGTTGTGGGCAGAGTTAAAACCTACGAAGCAATCGTTAAGGGCAAAAACGTTCCCACACCCGGTATCCCCGAATCCTTCAAGGTTCTCATTAAAGAGCTTCAGGCTCTTGCTCTGGACATCAAGGTTCTTGATGAAAACGACGAAGAAATCGACCTTCGTCAGTCCTTCGATAACGATGATGTCGGCTTTGCTTCGGACGACAAAGTGTTCCAGAATGTGAACGATGCTGAAACAAGCGATGAGTTCATAATTGATGAAGACAGCGAAGAGAACGATATCTTTATCAGAAGCACGGACGATGATGATATCTATGACGACCTGCAGGATGAAATGGGTGCCGAGGATTACGGATTTGACTTCGGAACCTCGGAGGACGATTATGAATAATCGCCTCCTAAAAATTAACGGAAGGGGCATCGTTTGATGGAAAATATTGAATCCAACAGCAACCTTACATTTGAATCCATAAAAATCGGCCTTGCTTCGCCCGATCAGATCAGAGAGTGGTCTTACGGTGAAGTCAAGAAGCCCGAAACAATAAATTACAGAACACTTAAGCCCGAAAAGGACGGCCTTTTTTGCGAAAAGATTTTTGGACCTCAGAAGGACTGGGAATGCCATTGCGGAAAGTATAAGAGAATCCGTTATAAGGGCAAAATATGCGAACGCTGCGGTGTTGAAATAACAAGAGCAAAGGTTCGCCGTGAAAGAATGGGTCACATTGAGCTTGCGACTCCCGTTTCACACATCTGGTATTTCAAAGGTATTCCCTCAAGAATGGGCCTTATTCTTGATGTTTCTCCCAGAGACCTTGAAAAAGTTCTTTATTTTGCAAAGCACATCGTTATTGATCCCGGCGACACTCCGCTTGAAAAATATCAGACTCTTGACGAAAAAGATTACGAAGAGTACAGACTTCGTTACGAGGATGATTTCAAGGCAGGCATGGGCGCAGAGGCAATCAAAGAGCTGCTTGCAGACATAGACCTTGATGAGCTTTCAGCAAAGCTTAAGGACGAAATGGAATCCGCCTCCGGCCAGAAAAAGGCAAAGGCGCTCAAGCGTCTCGAAGTTGTTGAAGCATTCAGACAGTGCGGCAACAGACCTGAATGGATGATTCTTGATGTTATCCCCGTAATTCCTCCCGAAATCAGACCTATGGTTCAGCTTGAGGGCGGCAGATTCGCAACTTCAGACCTCAATGACCTTTACAGACGTGTTATCAACAGAAACAATCGTCTTGCAAAGCTCATGGAGCTTGGTTCCCCCGAAATTATTATCAGAAACGAAAAGAGAATGCTTCAGGAGGCTGTTGACGCTCTTATCGACAACGGCAGAAGAGGCAGACCTGTTACCGGTCCCAACAACAGAGCTCTCAAATCTCTTTCCGATATGCTTAAAGGTAAGCAGGGACGTTTCAGACAGAACCTTCTCGGTAAGCGTGTTGACTATTCGGGCCGTTCGGTTATCGTTGTCGGCCCCGAACTCAAGCTTTATCAGTGCGGTCTTCCCAAGGAAATGGCTCTCGAGCTCTTCAAGCCCTTCGTTATGAAACGCCTTGTTGAAACCGAGGTTGCAGGCAACGTTAAGTCTGCCCGCAAGATGGTTGAGCGCGTTAATCCCGCTGTTTGGGATGCGCTCGAAGTTGTTATCAAGGACCATCCCGTTATGCTTAACCGTGCTCCCACGCTTCACAGACTTGGTATTCAGGCATTTGAACCCGTTCTTGTTGAAGGCAGAGCAATCAGACTTCATCCCCTCGTTTGTACGGCATTCAACGCCGACTTCGACGGCGACCAGATGGCTGTTCACGTTCCTCTTTCGGCAGAGGCTCAGGCTGAGGCACGCTTCCTTATGCTTGCGGCAAACAACCTGCTCAAGCCTTCGGACGGACGCCCCGTTGCCGTTCCCACACAGGATATGATTCTCGGTTCTTATTATCTTACAATGGTTAACGATAACAACCCCGAGAATTCCGACTATAACCCCGAGAATCCCTATGAACCCGGCGCAGCAAGAGAGGTTATTGACGAAAACGGCGAAAGACACTTGATTTACAAGACTTTCGGCAGCGTTGATGAGGCTATGATGGCTTATGATGAGGGCGACATTGGTCTTCACGTTAACATCAGAATCCGTATGAGCAAGGAAATCAACGGTGAAACCGTTACCCGCCTTGTAACAACAACTCTCGGCAAGGTTATTTTCAACACTCCCGTTCCTCAGGATCTCGGATTCATCGACAGAACAAATCCCGAGAACATCTTCACACCCGAAGTTGATGTTCTTGTTAATAAAAAGATGCTCGGTAAAATCATTGACCGCTGCATCAAGGTTCACGGAACTGCAGTTGCTTCTGACGTTCTTGATAAAATCAAGGCTCAGGGCTATAAGTATTCAACACGAAGCGGTATTACCGTTGCGGTTTGCGATGCTACAATTCCGCCCAAGAAGAAAGATCTTCTTGAAAAAGCTGAGAAGCGCATTACCGAAATCGGCAAGCACTATGACAGAGGCCTTATCACCAATGACGAGCGTTCCGAAGAGGTTATTAAGGCTTGGGAAGAATGCACCAAGGAAGTTGCAACAGAACTTAAGAAGAACTTCAAGAAGTTCAATCCCATCAACATGATGCTTGATTCCGGTGCCCGCGGTAACGATTCACAGCTTCGTCAGCTTGCAGGTATGCGCGGACTTATTGCCAACACCGCAGGTAAAACAATCGAAGTTCCCATCAAGGCTAACTACCGAGAGGGACTTAACATTTCCGAATACTTCATTTCTTCGCGTGGTGCGCGTAAAGGCCTTGCCGATACCGCTCTTCGTACAGCTGACTCGGGTTACCTTACCCGCCGTCTGGTTGACGTTTCTCAGGATGTTATCATCCGCCAGGAGGATTGTCACTGCAATGACGGTATAAATGTTTATGACATTTATGACGGCGATCCCAAGAACGGCGGCAGAAAGATAGTTGGCCTTGCAGAAAGACTGACCGGCAGATATCTGCTCGAAGATTATGTTGACCCTGCAACAGGTGAACTCCTTGCTTCAAAGGATAAGATGATGACCGATTCCGTTGCTGAAAAGGTTGCAGCAAGTGTTCAGAAAGAAAATGACAGAAAAATTGCTGCCGGCGAAATTCCCGAAGGCGCAAGAGCTCAGATTAAGATTCGCTCACTTCTTTCCTGCTGCTCCGAACACGGTGTCTGCATCAAGTGCTACGGTGCTAACCTTGCAACCGGTGAACCCGTAACAGTCGGCGAAGCGGTTGGTATTATCGCTGCTCAGTCCATCGGTGAACCCGGTACACAGCTTACGATGAGAACATTCCACACCGGCGGTGCTGCCGACCAGTCAGATATCACGACCGGTCTTCCCAGAATCGAAGAACTCTTCGAGGCACGCAAGCCCAAGATGCTTGCAATCATGAGCGAAATTGACGGTGTTGTTTCGTTCCGCGAAATTAAGAAGAGCCAGCATGTTGTTGTAACAGGCGATGACGGCGACGAAAAGACCTACCTTATTCCCTACGGCTTCCGCCTTAAGGTTGAAGAAGGTCAGCGCATTTCCAAGGGCGCTCAGCTCACAGAAGGCGCCCAGAATCCTCACGATATTCTCGCAATTCTCGGCGTTGAATCTGTTCACGATTACCTCATCAGAGAAGTTCAGAGAACTTACCGTATGCAGGGCGTTGATATCAACGATAAGCATATCGAGGTTATCGTTCGCCAGATGATGAGAAAGGTCAGAATTACCGAACCCGGCGATTCCAAGTTCCTGCCCGGAGTTATTGTTGAAAAAGTTGAGTTCCGTGAAGAAAACGAACGCCTTATTAAAGAAGCCGCAGAAAAAGGCGAGGAAGCAAAGCTTGCTACCTGCGTTCCCACTCTTATGGGTATCACCAAGGCTTCTCTTGCAACAGACTCCTTCTTGTCAGCAGCATCCTTCCAGGAAACAACAAGAGTTCTTACGGATGCGGCCATCAAGGGCAAGACAGACCCGCTTATCGGTCTTAAAGAGAACGTTATCATCGGCAAGCTCCTTCCCTCAGGCACAGGTATGAAGTGCTACAGCAATGTTGAAGTGTATTCAACAGGGAAGTTAGGCAATAATGACGAAAATGCCGAGTGATTTTTGTAGAAACTGTTGACAAACTAAGTTAACTTGTGATAAAATACAAAATTGTGGTGTCCGAAGCTCTGTGCTTTGATTCGCAGAGCTTCTGCACGATATATATTTTGCAAGAAAGGAGAGATTGTTTTTGCCTACCTTTAATCAGCTCGTTCGTAACGGCAGGGAAACACTTGAAAAGAAGCCCAAGGCTCCCGCTCTTTTGAAGGGTCTCAACTCAAAGAAGAATGTTCTTACTGACCAGGATTCTCCCCAGAAGCGCGGCGTTTGCACCGCTGTTAAGACTGCAACCCCCAAAAAGCCCAACTCGGCTCTTCGTAAAATCGCAAGAGTTCGTCTTACAAACGGCATTGAGGTTTCAGCTTATATTCCCGGTGTTGGCCACAACCTTCAGGAACACTCCGTTGTTCTTATTCGCGGCGGCCGTGTTAAGGACCTTCCCGGTGTGCGTTACCACATCATCCGCGGTACACTTGATACCCAGGGCGTTAACGGCAGAATGCAGGCCCGTTCAAAATACGGTGCAAAGCGTCCCAAGGCAGCAAAGAAATAATTACCGCAACCATTTATTTGAGACAAATCTTCTTGCAGGCTAAAAAGGCAAAAATGCTTTTTGACCAATGCAAGGGTATATTATATATAAATAGTATGCCTCAGCGTTGGCGCCACGGGAATTTGTCACTCGAGTACCTATGATATCATTACTATGAAGGAGGGAAGCGAAGTGCCAAGAAGAGGCAATATCGCAAAACGTGAAGTTTTGCCTGATCCGCTTTACAACTCAAAACTCGTTACCCGTCTTATCAACAACGTTATGTATGACGGTAAGAAGGGCGTAGCTCAGAAGATCGTTTATGATGCTTTTGAGATTATTAAGGAAAAAACAGGCAAAGAACCCCTTGAGGTTTTTGAGGCAGCAATGGAAAACCTTATGCCTTTGCTTGAGGTTAAGGCTCGCCGTGTCGGCGGTGCTACCTATCAGGTACCTATGGAGGTTCGCCCCGAGAGAAGACAGACTCTCGGTCTGCGTTGGATCACTCTTTACAGCCGTCAGCGTTCAGAAAGAACAATGAAGGAAAGACTTGCCAACGAAATCATTGATGCAACCAACTCAACAGGTTCTGCATTCAAGAAGCGCGAAGATACCCACAAGATGGCAGAAGCCAACAAGGCATTTGCACATTTCAGATGGTAATCTGCGCATAATAAAGTTATATTTTTTGAAATTATTCGGAGGTTATTATGCCAAGACAGGTATCTCTTGAGATGACCAGAAACATTGGTATCATGGCTCACATTGACGCCGGCAAAACAACCACATCAGAGCGTATTCTGTTTTACACAGGAAAAACTCACAAAATAGGCGAAACACACGATGGCGCCGCAACAATGGACTGGATGGAGCAGGAGCAGGAACGTGGTATTACTATCACATCTGCAGCTACCACCTGTTTTTGGAAGGACCACCGTGTAAACATCATTGACACACCGGGTCACGTTGACTTCACCGTTGAAGTTGAGCGTTCACTCCGTGTTCTTGACGGTTCCGTTACGGTTCTTTGTGCAAAGGGCGGCGTTGAGCCCCAGTCCGAAACTGTTTGGAGACAGGCGGACAAGTACCGTGTTCCCAGAATGGTCTATGTTAATAAGATGGACATCATGGGCGCTGATTTCTATCGCGTTATCGACATGATGAAAGAACGTCTTAAATGTAATGCCGTTCCCATTCAGCTCCCCATCGGCGCTGAATCGGATTTCAGAGGAATCATCGACCTTGTTATCATGAAGGCTTATTACTATAATGATGATAAGGGTATCGACATCACCGTTACGGATATTCCCGACGATATGAAAGAGCTTGCTCAGAAGTATCATGATGAGCTTATTGAGCATGTTGCTGAGCAGGACGATGCTCTTCTTGAAAAGTTCTTTGAAGGCGAAGAGCTTACCATTGAAGAAATCAAGGGCTGCATCAGAAAGGCAACAATTGCCAACACAATGGTTCCCGTTGTTTGCGGCACTTCATATCGCAACAAGGGCGTTCAGCTTCTGCTTGATGCAGTTGTTGATTATATGCCCGCTCCCACAGATATCGAAGCTATCAAGGGTATCAACCCCAAAACAGACGAAGAAGAAGTCAGACATTCTTCCGATGAAGAGCCCTTCTCAGCTCTTGCATTCAAGATTGCAACTGACCCCTTCGTTGGTAAGCTTTGCTTCTTCAGAGTTTACTCAGGCACGGTTGATACAGGTGCTTCTGTATACAACTCAACAAAAGACACAAATGAGCGTATGGGCAGAATCCTGCAGATGCACTCAAACCACAGACAGGATATTGATACCTGCTATGCAGGCGATATCGCAGCTTGCGTAGGCGTTAAGCAGACCACCACCGGTGATACTCTTTGCGACCCCAAGCATCCTGTTATTCTTGAATCCATGGAATTCCCCGAGCCCGTTATCAGAGTTGCTATCGAACCCAAGACCAAAGCAGGTCAGGAGAAGATGGGTATTGCTCTTGCAAAGCTTGCCGAGGAAGACCCCACATTCAAGTGCTTCACAGACGAAGAAACCGGCCAGACCATCATCGCAGGTATGGGCGAGCTTCACCTTGAAATCATCGTTGACAGACTTCTTCGTGAATTCAAAGTTGAAGCTAACGTTGGTAAGCCTCAGGTTGCTTACCGTGAAACCATCACAAAGCTTGCTGACACAGATACCAAGTATTCACGTCAGTCAGGCGGTAAGGGTCAGTACGGTCATGTTAAGATGAAGATTGAACCCAACCCCGAAAAGGGCTACGAGTTTATCAACAACATCGTTGGCGGCGCTATTCCCAAGGAATATTTCAACGCTATCGAAGCAGGTGTTAAGGGAGCAATGCTTTCCGGTACTCTTGCAGGCTACAACGTTGTTGACGTTAAGGTAACTCTTTACGACGGTTCATATCATGAAGTTGACTCCTCTGAAATGGCATTCAAGATTGCCGCATCAATGGCATTCAAGGACGCAATGAAGAAGGCAGGCCCCATTCTTATGGAGCCCATCATGAAGGTTGCTGTTATTGTTCCCGATGAATATATGGGCGATGTTATCGGCGATATTAACTCACGCCGCGGCATGATCCAGGGAACAGAATCCAGAACCGGTGCGGTTCAGATCAATGCAAATATTCCGCTTTCAAACATGTTCGGTTATGCAACTGCTCTCCGTTCAAGAACACAGGGCAGAGGTCAGTATGCTATGGAGCCCAGTCACTATGCTGAAGTTCCCAAGTCAATTGCCGAAAAGGTTATCAGCGAGAAATAATTTGTTTTTTTGTTAATTTTCAAAAAAAGCTTGAAATTTAAGCGTTTACTTGTTACAATGTAACCATGCACGCGCATGGAAAAATATTTGCTTATTAAAAAGGGAGGAAATACCAATGGCAAAGGCAAAATTCGAACGTAATAAGCCCCACGTAAATATCGGTACCATCGGTCACGTTGACCATGGTAAGACAACTCTTACAGCTGCTATCACAAAGACCCTCGCTATGAAGGGCGGCGCAGACTTCGTTGACTACGCTAACATCGATAAGGCTCCCGAAGAGAGAGAACGTGGTATCACAATCAACACAGCTCACGTTGAGTATGAGACAGAAACTCGTCACTATGCTCACGTTGACTGCCCGGGCCACGCTGACTATATCAAGAACATGATCACAGGTGCTGCTCAGATGGACGGCGCTATCCTCGTTATCGCTTCAACAGACGGCCCCATGGCTCAGACCAAGGAGCACCTTCTCCTTGCTCGTCAGGTTGGCGTTCCCAAGATCATCGTTTTCATGAACAAGGTTGACCAGGTTGACGATCCCGAACTCCTCGAGCTCGTTGAAATGGAAATCCGTGAAACTCTTGCTGAGTACGGCTTCGATGAGGAAGCTCCCATCATCAAGGGTTCAGCTCTCAAGGCTCTTGAGTATGCTGGCGGCGACACAAGCGACGCTTCAATCGCACCCATCTGGGAGCTCATGGCTGCTGTTGACGAGTACATTCCTACTCCCGACAGAAAGGCAGACCTTCCCTTCCTTATGCCTGTTGAAGACGTATTCACCATCACAGGCCGTGGTACAGTTGCTACAGGTAGAGTTGAAAGAGGTCAGCTCAGAACTTCTGAAGAAGTTGAAATCGTTGGTCTTTCAGACGAAAAGAGAAAGACTGTTGTTACAGGTATCGAAATGTTCCGCAAGATCCTCGACTATGCTGAGGCTGGCGACAACATCGGTGCTCTTCTCCGTGGTGTTCAGAGAACTGAAATCGAACGCGGTCAGGTTCTTTGCAAGCCCGGTTCAATCAACCCCCACACAAAGTTCAAGGGTCAGGTTTACGTTCTGACTAAGGAAGAAGGCGGCCGTCATACTCCCTTCTTCAACAACTATCGTCCTCAGTTCTACTTCAGAACAACAGACGTTACAGGCGTTATCTCCCTTCCCGAAGGCACTGAAATGTGCATGCCCGGCGACAACGTTGATATGGATGTTGAACTTATCACTCCTATCGCTATTGAAAAGGGTCTCCGTTTCGCTATCCGTGAAGGCGGCAGAACCGTTGGTTCAGGCGTTGTTATCGAGATCAACGAATAATTAAAAACTATTTTTGGGAGCAGTCGCAAGACTGCTCCTTTTTTGTTCAGCAAAAAGCCCGAAAGAGTTTTTACTCTTTCGGGCAGTTCTTATATTATAATATCATCGGGATTGTTCATTACCGAAACCGTGAAAATCTCGGCTTCAACGAATCTTGTGTTGCTGTCAAAAGGTGTGTCAATAACGGCAGTTTTAACCGCCATTTTTTCTCGCAAAGGTTTGGTATCGGAGCGGATTATGAAAGCCATGCAGGAGCTTTTTGCTATTGGCGGTGCATCAAGAACCGCTTTCAGCTTAATATCAACTGAAATATTTTCGGGTGCTTCATATTCAACGGCGATATAATATTTACCTTTAGGGCAGCATGGAGAGAAATTTTCAATGAAATTTGCACGTTGTTTTTCAATTTCTTCCGGTGAGCAAAGCGCACGAAACCGCTCGCTGCTGAAAAGCTGTTCCATCTCATCATACATATCAAGAAGCTTTATTTCACGAATAAAAATTTTATCGCCGGAAAGCAACTCTATTTCCTTTTCGGTTGTTCCGATTTCAAGAATAATCGGGATTTCTGCAAGGCTGCGAACAGGCTTTTTGCCGAAGGAAAGAATTGTTTTCGTTCCGATAACCGGGATTGAAGTGTATTCACCCATAAACATGATATCATTAAGATAGAGTCT
The DNA here is from genome assembly GCA_045589815.1 of Acutalibacteraceae bacterium. Taxonomy (GTDB): domain Bacteria; phylum Bacillota; class Clostridia; order Oscillospirales; family Acutalibacteraceae; genus CAG-177. Next base: position 46,660 of record JAZNPT010000052.1, on the reverse strand, counting down.
GTCAAAGGGAGTAAAATCAAAGCGGTTGCTTTTCCAGCCAGCACGAACAAATTCAGAAATCAGGAAAATATTATCTTCAACGCAGTTTTCAAGCAGGGTACAGTGTGATTCATGGGATATAAGCTCAATGTTTTCGGAAACCATTTTTGAGATGTGTAACACAGGTTCTTCAAACATCAGATTCATGCGTTCGGATTCTCTGACAGTAGGTTCATACGTGCAGTCAAGGTCAAAATTATTAAGTGCGTCAATCCTCGCTTTTTCTTTTCTTTCGTAAAGCTCTTCGTTATAAGAAAAGATGACTGCATGCAAGTCAGTTCTGTTTCGGTAAAAACCGGCAAAGTGATATTCTGTGCCGTTATATTCAAAATCTCTGCCGGCTATCTTTATTTCGTCGATGCGGTTAAGACTTTGAATAATTTTGTTAATATTCATTGCTTTCTGATGATACCTTTCTCAACTGCAGTATGGCTGCAAAGCTTAAGAATTTCGGTGATATTTTCTGGCACACCCGGCAGAATAAAATCGTTTTCATAAATACTTTTGCCAAAAATCATTTCGTAAAAGCAGGCAGAGGCAAGATAACAGCCCAAATCGTTGCCGTGGAATCCGTCAACCGTCAGTTTGTCGCCAATGAATGTGCCGCGGGCAGTTTGCCAGGCTCTGCCGCTCGGAATTATCAAATCTATATCAGCTTCCATTGCGGCATTAACATAGCATTCTGTTAATGCCTTATACATTTCCTGCTGATTATTTCCGTAATTTGAAAACTCAGGGTGAGCGCATCCGCTTTCGTAAGCCCATGTTTGATGCAGCATAATTTTTGCGTTTGGCTTAACCATTCTGCAATATTCAGCAAGTTCGGAGAGATACGGCGAATAGCTTTCGGAAATTCCGCTCAGGCCGCTGCATTGCTGAAGGGTTATAACATCCCAATCCTCGTCCTCAACAGCTTCATGCAAGGCAACATCGTCAGTGCGGGTCATTTTTGTTTCAAACGGCAGATAAATCTCGTATTCATAATCGGTTTTTTCTTCTCGCCAATTGTTCCAGTGCCGTTCAAGCGAACAACCGCCTATAAAAAGATTGCAAAGCAGCAGTTCTTCGCCGTCAGCCTTTGCCATTTCCGGCAAGAATTTATGAGCATTGTTTGAAAAGCTGTTTCCAATTGATAAAACGTTCATTTTTTGCCTCCGTATTGGCCGCGGACAAGACGCGGAAGAACCGATTTGTCGTCATCATTATTGCATCTTTCCATAATTACAAAATAAATTGTAGCTAAGAAAAGATAGGGGAACGGAGCGAATATTCCCGGATTAACGAATGACATCATTTCAAGTCCTATGTATGAAAGATAAATCATGATGTTAAAGAAAGTTAAATTTTTAGCTAAAATTCTTGTTCTGGCGAAGAAGAGGAATGCGTAAGCGGCAATGCCCACTATGCCAAAACTGCCGATAATCTGAACAGGGGAGCAATGATACCAGCAAAGAGTAAACTCCGCATTGTGGTGTACGTCATTGTTGCCCATATACCCAATTCCGCGCCCGAAAAGAATGTTGGATTTGAAATCTTCAATTCCTCTGGCAATAAGCTGAAGTCTGATTTGATTTTCAGACGGATTGAGCAGCCTTGAAATTGTATAGCTTATCATGTCAAAGAGCAAATACCTCAAAAGGAAGGCTGCAATAAGACAAACGCCGAATATTGCTCCGATATACGGTCTGTGGCGCTTGTCAAGAATAAACATAAGAACGAAGCATAATCCCAGCTCAATGAGGCCAAAAATCATGCCGCCTCTTGAACCTGTGAAAAGGATTGCGCCGTAAGAAAGAATGCCGACAAAGAAATAACAAAAGTTCTTTGCCGAGAGATAAAAAGCAAACGGCATTGCGAGCATAAGCAGAGTTGAGGCGTTGTTTCTCCATTGGAACGGCAGAATGTCAAACCCGCCCGCAAGCTCTCCTCTGCGGCTGAAATACTCTTCAACAAGGCAGATGCAAAGCGTTATAATGATGCTGACCATCAGCTTTGCAAATCTTTCTGAAAAAACATAGCTTTCCCGAATTTTCAAAGCAGAATTCATATAAACATATAATAACAGCATTGCAAATCCGAGCATAAAAACATAAAAGAGCGCAACAGGATTGAAATATTCCTTTGCGGTTATGATTCCGAGTCCGCCGAGCGTTACCGCAACGGAAGTTGCAAAAATGCCCCAAAAACAGCTGCCTTTTTTCAATTTTATACGATAAACAAAGAAATGCGAAAGAGTAAGAATTATAACAGGGGGCAACATCCAAGCGAATTGAATAAAATCATCATAAGAATGCTTGCAACGGATAGCAAAACATGAAGCGATAACGATTATTTGGAAAGCAGGCATTAAGTCCTCGCTCAGCGCCATCACAACACCGAAAATAATTATGAAAAGAACAGTACCGGCAATTTCGCCGCCGGTGAAAACAATAATGCATGCGGCGGCAAGAAGAGCAGCCGTGAACCAATCCGATATCAAGAATTTTCTTATTTTATCCATATTTTACCTCAGACAAATTATTTGAGCCTAAGAAATACACTCATAATATAACAATATTAAGCGGCAAAGTCAATTAATGTTACAAACTTGTAAGATTTTTTAATTAATGGGTAAAATATTACCATATTGTAAACTTTGGAAAAAACACTTGATTTTTCCTGCAGAAGGGTCTAAAATACAAATTAGCACTCAGGTGCTTTGAGTGCTAAAACATGACAAATTATTTTTGGAGGTAATAAATATGACCATTAAACCACTTGCTGACAGAGTTGTTGTTAAGTCAGTTGAGGTTGAAGAAACCACAAGCAGCGGAATTATTCTTGCGGCTTCCGCTCAGGAGAAGCCCCAGATTGCCGAAGTTGTTGCTGTTGGCCCCGGCGGAATAGTTGACGGCAAAGAGGTTGAGATGTATGTTAAGGTTGGCGACAGAGTAATCACAAGCAAATATTCGGGAACAGAAGTTAAGCTTAACAAAGAGGAATACACAATCGTTAAGCAGAGCGACATTCTTGCAATAGTAGAATAATTTTAAGTTTTTTATAGGAGGATTTAATAATGGCAAAGCAGATTATTTACGGCGAAGAAGCCCGCAAGGCTCTTCAGGCAGGCGTTGATAAGCTTGCAAACACAGTTAAAATAACACTTGGCCCCAAGGGCAGAAACGTTGTTCTTGATAAGAAATACGGCGCACCTCTCATCACAAATGACGGTGTAACAATCGCCAAGGAAATTGAGCTTGAGGATCCGTTTGAGAATATGGGTGCTCAGCTTGTTAAAGAAGTTTCAACAAAAACAAACGATGTTGCTGGTGACGGCACAACAACCGCAACTCTTCTTGCTCAGGCTCTTATCAGAGAGGGCATGAAGAATGTTACCGCAGGCGCAAATCCCATGGTTGTTAAAAAGGGCATGGCAAAGGCGGTTGAGGCTGCTGTTGAAGCTGTTAAGAGCAACTCAAAGCCCGTTTCAAGCTCCGAAGATATCGCAAGAATTGCAACAATTTCTTCAGCAGATGAAGAAGTAGGCAGATTTATTGCAGACGCAATGGAAAAGGTTACCGCAGACGGCGTTATTACCGTTGAAGAATCGAAGATTGCTGTTACCGAATCCGAGGTTGTTGAGGGAATGCAGTTTGACAGAGGATATATTTCTCCCTACATGGTAACAGATACAGATAAGATGGAAGCTGTTATTGATGACGCTCTTATTCTTATCACCGACAAGAAGATTTCCAGCATTCAGGACCTTCTTCCTCTTCTTGAGCAGATTATGCACGCAGGCGGCAAGCTCATCATTATTGCTGAGGATGTTGAGGGTGAAGCTCTTTCAACAATCCTTGTTAACAAGCTCCGCGGTGTATTCACCTGCGTATGTGTTAAGGCTCCCGGCTTTGGCGACAGAAGAAAGGAAATGCTTCAGGATATTGCGATTCTCACAGGCGGTGAGGTTATTACCTCCGACCTCGGCCTTGAGCTTAAGGATACTCAGCTTGCACAGCTCGGCAGAGCACGTCAGGTTAAGGTTTCCAAGGAGAATACCATTATCGTTGACGGCGTAGGCGCAAAGGAAGAAATCGCTTCCAGAATTGCTCAGATTAAGCTTCAGATAGAGAACACAACATCTGATTTTGACAGAGAAAAGCTTCAGGAAAGGCTTGCAAAGCTTTCCGGCGGCGTTGCGGTTATCAAGGTTGGCGCAGCAACAGAAACAGAAATGAAGGAAAAGAAGCTTCGCATTGAAGATGCTCTTGCAGCAACAAAAGCGGCCGTTGAAGAAGGCTGCGTTGCAGGTGGCGGTGTTGCACTTCTTAACGCAGTTTCAAGCGTTAAGGCTCTGCTTGACACAACAGACGATGTTGACGAAAAGACAGGCATTAAGATTGTTCTTAAGGCTCTTGAAGAACCCGTTCGTCAGATTGCTGCAAACGCAGGTCTTGAAGGCTCAATCATCATCAACGCTATTCATGAGAGCGGCAAGATTGGCTACGGCTATGACTTTGCAAAGGATGTTTATTGCGATATGGCTTCCGCAGGTATCCTTGACCCCACAAAGGTTACCCGCTCCGCTCTTCAGAACGCTTCATCGGTTGCTTCAATGGTTCTCACAACAGAGAGCCTTGTTACCGATAAGCCCGACCCTGCAGCAGATGCAGCTCAGGCAGCAGCAATGGCAGCTCAGGGCGGCGGAATGTATTAATAAGAAAAAATTAACAGGGCAGCTTAAGGGAGGCACTTCATAAGGAAGTTGCCTCCCTTCGGCTTTTGTGGACAGTCGGAATGATTGAATTGTAAGGATTATCAATCTATTACGGAGGGTTACAAAATGTCTGGTTTTATTGAAGACTTTTATTATGGCAACATTGAACCACAGGAATGCTGTTCGGAGTTAAAAAATGAATTAAAGAAGAATTTAAGAATTCTCACCGAAAAGGAAGAAGAACTCAATTCAAAGTTAATCGGCGAAGAAAAAGATTTATTCGTAACCTATACAAGTATATATAATGATTTTCTGACAGTCAGCATGGCCGATAGCTTTATTTCAGGCTTTCGACTTGGGGCAAAGTTTACATTCGACACATTTTTTACTGATTGAAAGGAAGGTTGTTTGTGAATAAATCATCATTTGAACAAAACGGCGGAAGTTACAGAACTGTTGGCAATTACAGAATTCCAAACATCGCATTACCTGCCGAAGCAAGCAAACCACTCAGCGTATGGGGACTGAAACGCAAAGATTATCTAATGAAACATAAACGAGTTCAGTTCAACATTATGCTTATGAACGGCACATTGTGGACTCATCTTGCAGAGGTTGATGAACAAGCAGCAGATATGTTCTCTCGGCTGGTAGAACAGATGAAGGTCAATGAGGGCATCACCGAACATCTCAAAGCAGAGAATCAAATGGAGTGGGTTGCCCGAATGAATAATATTAAAGTTCGAGCAACTGAAACTATAAACTCAGAATTTATTTACACATAGAATGAAGCTGGCTCGCCGAAATGGCGAGCCAGCTTCATTGTTAGTTTCATTTATATATACGCATATCAAGTTCCTCATCGCTTAGAGTCAAGGCTCTATACTTCTTATCAACAATCTTTTGATATTGCTTCAATAAATCGTCATTACCCTCGGCAAATTTATGAACAGTATCAAAAATCGTTCCGTTTTGTTTCAAAAGATTCTCTCTAACTTTATCTTTTTGAGGTCTGCTCTTTTTTCCATTCTTATCGTAACTGGCCTCAGCTTCACAAATGTTTTCAACGATAACACTTCTCAAAAAGTTGTCTGTTGTAAATCGATAGTGAGTCTGCACGATTTCCTTGGGAACCAATAGATGTATATTCCCATCTATAACAAGAGATTGTCCTGTGTATTTTATCCAAGTATGTGTTTGACTATCCCAATAAAACCTTTCTTTGGGACATATTTGGGTTTCAATATTATACTTTTGACATTGCTGAACAGTAAATTCACTTAATTCCTTATACAAAATGTTGGTAAGTAAATCTGACATCCCATCTTCAGCAAATTCGGGTACATATAGTACCAGTTCAAACATTCTGTTAATTTTTATAGAAGTTATATAATCGTCAATGCCCTTGAATATATCATATAAACCTTCTTCCGTATTGCCTTTACCGTGTTTTTTTGCATAACCAAGGTGAGTATCGTTTATTTCTCTGGCGTGTTTTAACAAATACTTTTTGCGTTCCTCGTTGTTATCTACATAATATGCTGTATGTAACTGGCTAAAAAAATCGGCTGTTTTTCTTTTCGCAACGTCGCAAAAAGAAGTTGTCCCTACTTCGATTAAAACAGGGTCAATAAAAAGTTGTTCGTCTCTAGAGATGGCAGTATTCACAAAATCAATATTACAGTGTTCAACCTTGTTTTGTGATAGTAAATGGTTTGAAATTCTTTTTGTCATAAATAATCGTCCTTTCAAAAAATAATACCCTCCGATTTCTCGGAGGGCGGTGTGAGTGATTGTATCACTCAAGATTGTTGCTTTTGCTACTATCAGGTTTGCTACAAGGCGTCGGAACACCATTTATATTTCGCACATAGTAATCATCATATGAGCCGTTTTTGATTTGTCGTACAAATCCTGCTCGTGTCATATCTGTGCCGGTAACATTGTCATGAAATCGCGTGTTCCTACCGGTGCTGCTTTCCTGAGTAACAGTGACTCTTTGCTTAGCCACACTGCGTCCTCCATTTCTCGCCGGTAGCACAGAATTTCAGATTGACAATTCAATAAATCTGTGGTAACATATCAATTGAGGTTGGATATGCGTTGGCTCAGCCGGCGTATTCCTGATAAAGAGTGAATTGGGTTCACTCTTTATTTTTTTGCAACCACATTATACCATAAGTGCCAGTTACTGTCAAGCGTTTCTCGAAATTTTCGTAAAATCTCACTCAAATTATGCTTTGTGGTGAAATTAGTGTTGATTTTTTTCGAGAATCGTGTATAATACAGATACGAGAGGAGCGATGTTTATGTTAATTGATTTCAAAGTTAGAAATTTCTTATCCTTTGAAAAAGAGGAAGTTTTTAGCTTGGTTGCCGGAAAAGGTAGGAATTTCAATGAGCGTCTCTATCAAAACGGAAGTAATAAGATTCTAAAATTTTCATCGCTGTTTGGAGCTAATGGCTCGGGTAAATCAAATTTTGTTAAAGCTATTTCATTTTCCAGAGACTACATAATTAGAGGAAACGACAGAGCAACTATTCAAAAATATAATAAAATAAATCCAAATTGCAAAGAGTCGACATCAAGCTTTGAATATAAGATTTCTATAGATCAAAAAATATATACATATGGTTTTGAGATTTTGCTGTCAAAAAATGAAGTTGTTGCAGAATGGTTATATTTAAACACTTCCAGAACAGATAAATTAGTATTCAAGCACGAAAGAAAAAATAACGAATTTATTTTAGGCGAATACTTTAGAAATAACGATTTGAGAAATCGATTAAATATTATTTCGGATAGTATATCCTCAAATAACGGTATACTTTTCTTAAAAGCTGTTAGCACTTATAACAATTTGTTTTCCGAACATAGTGAAGCTATCATTTTAAAAGAAGTGTTTTGGTGGTTTGAAATCAATTTAAAAGTAAAAAAACCAGATAGTATTATTTCAGACTATGCATATTTTATGTCCGAAAAAAATATGGATAGTATTTTAAAGTTCTTTAAAGATTTTGATTTATCAATATCAAATTATAATTTTTTTGAATGTCCTAAGGAACAAATTGCACTAAAGTTACCTAAAGAAATTTTCGAGGATTTAGTATCTAGAATAGAAAAAGATTTAATAGAAGATGAAGAGAATAATTGTGTTATGTTTGGTTTAGCGGATGATTTTTACATTGCTAAAATTGTTGATGAACATATTAGTTTTGAAACTATTCAGTTTTATCACGAAGGAACAAAAACACCATTTTATATGTCTGAAGAATCAGATGGTACTAAAAAGATTTTCAAACTTTTAGAAATACTTTTCCAAGAAGATGATGACATTGTTTATGTTGTTGATGAAATCGACAGATGTTTACATCCGCTTTTAACTTTTAATTTTATATCTGCTTTTTTAGAAAAAGCCAAAAAAACTAATTGTCAACTCATAGTCACTACTCACGAATCTATTCTTTTAGATTTTAATCTTTTAAGAAAAGATGAAGTTTGGTTTGTTTCAAAAGAAGATGGTTGTTCTGCATTGGAATCTATGGGCATTTCAAATATTAGAGCGGATAAAAATTTGATGAAATCATATTTACTTGGAAAAATTGCTGTTCCTAACATAAAAAACAATACATATAAATCTTAATTATTCAATCAAGAATCAGGTGTAACGGGATTCAAACTCTACTGCACCTGATTTTCTTTTTATGCTTCTGTTTTTCCTTCGGGGTATCAGGGGTGAAAATCCCTTAATTGCGGATTTGTACGTTCAAATCCATTGCTCGCTAAGACAAATGCCATAATAACAATATTCAAAACGTAAATAATTTATTGCTCGTGTTTTTCAATAAGCGTCATTCTCCCAACACCCAATTGACATTTATCCTGTTTGCAACTAAAATTATATTATCTCAATGAAAGGAACAACCGTTATGCTCAATATTGCTGTGTGCGATGATGAACCGATTGAAATTGAATATCTTACATCTCTCACGCAGGAGTGGGCAAAGGCAACCAAAACTGCCGTAAACATTTTGGGCTTTGCGAGTGCGGAAGCGTGTCTTTTCAAATATGAGGAAGATAAAAACTTCGATATTCTTCTGCTTGACATTCAGATGAAGGCGATGGACGGCATTGAGCTTGCCGAGAAAATCCGTGAAACGAACAGCGGTATTCAGATCGTTTTCATAACCGGTTTTCCCGATTACATTTCTCGTGGTTATGATGTTTCAGCACTTCATTATCTGATTAAACCCGTTGAGAAAGAAAAGCTTTTTGAGGTTCTTTCAAAGGCTTGCGATAATCTGAAGAAAGAAGATAAATTCGTTCTGCTTTCGGTTGATAACGAAAGCCTCAGAATCAATCTGAAAGATATAATTTATGTTGAAGCCTTCGGACATTCAAGCTGTGTTGTTTGCGAAAACGCTGAGTATAATGTCAAGCTCCCGATTTCGGATATTTCTAAAATGCTTGATGAGAGCTTAATTCAATGCCACCGTTCATACATAGCTAATATTCAGCATATTTCAAGAATCACCAAAACAGATGTAGTCTTTGATAACGGCAAAAGCATTCCCGTTTCAAGACGAATGTATAACGATGTCAATATGGCTTTCATCAATTTTTACAGAGGTATTAGTTAATGAATTATTGGATTATTGCCGCAGCGGTTGCAGGTGTTTTGCTTGTAATAGTTATGGCGGTTGTTTTCACGAGAAGATATATCCGCAACTTTACGGACAAGCGTATTGCTGAATATCAGAACGACCTTATCACAAAGCATTGTGAGGAAGTTCAGAACATTTATAAAACAATGCGAGGTTGGCGTCACGACTATAAAAATCACATTCAGGTTATGCGTGCGTCACTTGAAATGGGCAACCTTACCGAGCTTGGCAACTATCTCGGCGAACTGACGGTTGACCTCAACACAGTTGATACGGTTGTCAAAACCGGCAACGTTATGGCGGATGCCATTCTCAACAGCAAACTTGCACTCTGTAAAGCAAGAAATATTCCCTATGAGGTTACTGCGACCATCCCCGAAGAATGCAGCGTCAACGATGTTGAACTTTGTGTTATCATCGGCAATCTGCTTGACAATGCAATGGAAGCCTGCGAAAAGATTGAGGACAAAACGCAGAGATTTATCCGTGTTTATATCGGACTTTTCAAACAGCAGCTTTACATAAACGTCACCAACTCAATGATTGGCACTCCCGTTAAAAGAGGTAAGGCATACAAATCTTCAAAGGGTGAAAATCACGGCTTCGGACTTATGAGAGTTGACAGAATTGCCGATAAATACAACGGCTTTGTCAACCGTCAGTTTGAAGACGGAGTATTCGGTACAGAAATAATGTTACCGTTCGTGCAAAAGAAATAACCGTTCGTGCAAAAGCAACCCCAAAAGGTTGCTTTTTTGGTATACTGCCGATAGAACAGAGGTGATAATATGAGCAAAGAACCCAAGGCAAAGAAACATTCTTTTTTCAGTAATATGTTTTTTATATTTAAAACCATCACTAAATGGGACAAAACTGTTGTTCCGATAAGCCTGCTGATGTCTCCGTTTCTTATTCTGACGGATCTTATCGTCGCTTATTTCGTGACAACTCTTACATGGTGCATCGAAAACCAAAAGGGAATTGGTTCAATAGTTCTTGCAGCGCTTGGACTTGCGGCGTTTTCCGTTGTTACCGGTGTTATTCCAAACAGACTGAATGAGAAAACAAGCATAAAAAAGGCTGAAATTAACAGACGGTTTGATTTGCTTTTAGGCGAAAAAATCATGGATATGGACTTTGAAATTGCTGAAGGTCCTACAGGCAGAGATAAATACCAGAAAGCCAAAAATTCGCTCGGATATGAAGGTGTTTACGGTTTCGTCAACAATTTTTCCGCAATGTTTACGAACATAATCGGCATATTCACCTTCGGTACGATTACGGCATCTCTGAATCCGTGGCTTATTCTTATTCTGACGGGTGCGCAGCTTCTCGCTATGGTTTCAACTGCTGTTGAAAGCTGGCTCATTAACAAAACAAAAGACCCGATGGCTGCGGTTGACAGAAAACTGAATTATATCACCAAAACATCCCGCGATTTCGCAATCGCGAAAGATATCCGACTTTTCCATTTAAGGGAATATCTTCAGCAGATGAGTGAATATTTCATCGGCGAGCGCAAATTCTGGACCAATAAAATGTATTTCTACTATTTTCTTTCCGACACACTTAGACTGCTTCTGAACGTCGGCATTGAAATCGGCATTTTTGCTTACATTGCCTATGAAGCACTGAACGGCGAAATGTCAAAAACTGCACTTGTTCTCTATGCTGTTTCCGTCACGGATTTCACCCATTGGGTCGAATATATCGGCGAAGTGCTTTCCGAAATCATTCCGTCAAATATGCTGATTAACGATTTGCGTGAATTTCTTGATATCAACAACTCGATGGAAAACAAAAACGGTAGAACTTTGCCTGCTGAAAAGCCGTATAAAATTGAAATTGAAAATCTTTCTTTCACTTATCCCGAAACAGATAAAGTCATCCTCGATAACATAAATCTTACGATAAATGCAGGTGAAAGGCTTGCACTCGTCGGTGTAAACGGAGCAGGTAAAACAACTCTTGTAAAACTGCTCAGCGGACTTTACAGACCGACTTCGGGCTCAATCAAAATCAACGGAACGGACATTTCCGAGATTAACCGAGATGAATATTATAAATCGGTTTCCGCCGTATTCCAGGAAGCAAGAATTATGCCATGCTCAATTCTTGAAAATGTTTCAATGCTGCCTGCCGAAGAAAGTGATATTGAGAAATTTAATTTCTGCATCCGTCAGTCAGGCTTGTATGAAAAAATACAAAAGCTGCCCGAAAAAGAAAACACTCTGCTTGTCAAGAACGTCAACGAAAATGCCGTTGAATTATCAGGCGGCGAAATTCAGAGACTTCTGCTTGCAAGGGCAATTTACAAGGACGCACCGACACTTATTCTTGACGAACCCACAGCGGCACTTGATCCGATAGCAGAAAATGAAATCTACCTTAAATACAGCGAAATTTCAAAAGACAAAACTTCAATCTATATCTCCCACCGACTTTCATCCACCCGTTTTTGTGACAGAATCGTGCTGCTCGACAACGCTTCGATTGCCGAAGAAGGCACACATGAAGAGCTGATGGCACTCTCGGGCAAATACGCCGAGATGTTCAGAATCCAGAGCAAGTATTACGAAAAGGAGGCGGAAGAAAATGAAGAAATATAAACGGACTTTCAGAGAAGATCTGCGGATGATAAAGAGAGCTCTGAAACTTATAGAAACAAACACTCCGCATTTTCTTCTGCACACCTATCTCTACTCCTTTTTCAGCACGGCGATTTTTGTTATCGCTAATTACATTACTGCATCAATTGTTGATGAACTCACGGGCAACAGAGACATCAAAAAGATACTTTTTCTGCTTCTGATGTATGCTGCGGAAATAATTCTTCACATTTTTCAGGATAACTCGTGGCGTAAAATACGAACGTTTAATCTTATTTCAAGCAAATGGGAAGAAGTTTTGCTCAACAGCAAAAGCTTTTCAATGGATTACCCCAACATGGAAGACCCTCTTATGAGAGCCAAACGTCAGATGATAACCGACAGCCGCAGTTCGGGCGGTCTCGGAAGACTTATGATGGAATTAAGCTCGTTTTTCATCGGTATTAATCAGATTGTAATGTGTTCGGCAATTTCAATGGAGCTGTTTTTCAGGCATCCCGAAAAGACTTTATCGGGATTTGAAAAATTCATTGATTCACCCGGTTTAACTGTAGCGTTTTTTATGTTTGTCGCTCTGTGCGCTCTCGGCGAATACAAGGTCAATTCAAAATATAACCGTCTTGCAAACAGAAAAATCAAAAGCAATTCAATGATTGAAAGGCTTTTGCACTACTATCTTGACGATTATATCGATGACAGCAAGGCTTGCAAGGATATTCATATTTTCAATCAGAAAAAACTTATCCGAAATTCATCCGATAAAATTTACGGCGATTGGATAAACGGCTGCAAAGAGCTTCATTCTCTTTTCAGAAAAAAGAACAACAGATACAATTTGTTCTATGTTCTCACAACCGCAGCAACATATCTTTTTGTTGCACTCAAAACATATATCGGAGCTTTCGGTCTCGGCGGTTTCATCAAGTATCAGTTCTGTATTGCAAGAATTGTTGATGCGGCAGAAAGCATTTCAGGAGCAATTACAGCTTTACGCACGAACAACGACTATCTCGAAACATTCTTTGAATATCTTGATACTCCGACTGAAATGCACTACGGCACTATTCCCACCGAAAAGCGAATGGATAACAAGTATGATATTGAGTTTCATAATGTCAGCTTTAAGTATCCGAACACCGAAAACTATGCCATCAAGAACCTCAATCTTAAATTCAGAGTCGGTGACAGAATTGCGGTTGTCGGCATGAACGGAAGCGGTAAAACAACAATGATAAAACTGCTTTGCCGTCTTTATGACCCGACAGAGGGATACATCACCCTCAACGGAATTGATATTCAGAAATATGATTATGAGGACTACTTGGATTTGTTCTCGGTTGTATTTCAAGATTTCAGACTGTTCTCGTTTTCCGTCGGTGAAAACGTTTCGGCAGAGGTTGATTATGACGAAGAAAAAGTATGGTCATCGCTTGAAAAAGCAGGTATGCTTGAACGTGTAAAAGCTATGCCGAAAGGACTCAAAACTCCCGTTTACAAGGATTTTGAAGAAGACGGCATTGAAATATCCGGCGGTGAAGCACAGAAGCTCGCAATCGCAAGAGCACTCTATAAAGACGCTGCATTCGTTATCCTCGATGAACCCACCGCATCCCTCGACCCCATCGCCGAGCACGAAATCTATTCCCGTTTCAACGATATGGTCAAGGATAAAACAGCGGTTTATATCTCCCACCGTCTGTCATCCTGCCGTTTCTGCGACAGAATCCTCGTGTTCGATAACGGTCAGTTGATTCAGGACGGCTCACACGAAAATCTCCTCGAAAACCCCAACGGCAAATACAGCGAACTCTGGAACGCTCAGGCACAGTATTATGCGGAGAATAAAGCATAAAACCCCTTCAATCACAAACAAATACGACATAAAAAGAAAACCGTATTGGAGTCATACCCATAACTCCAATGCGGTTTTTGTCTTTTTGTGTCGTAATTCTGCACAATTTGGAACACGCCAAGTTGTGCAAAAGGTAGAAACTTGAAAAATCTTAAAATTTTTGCGTAACATTTTGCGATTTTTGTCATTTATATATATAAATCTCTACTGCTTTTTTTCAGAATACATACATTTTTTTGTTATAACATCATACATCATACATTTTTCTTCTTTACATGGAAGAAATTCAGAAAATACAACATCATTATCCTTAAATGCATTTATACCTATTCTAAAAACCCGAGCATCATTTGCGGAATTATGTATAACAAGGGTTCTAGTTAACATTGGACAAAGTTTTTTAACTTCCATTTTATTCACCTCCTGTATATTTTACTAACCAAGGCTCAAAAAAAATGTCAAATAAAAAAAACAAAAAAGAAAAAGGAGAATTACTATGCAAAATGTTCAATCAGTATTAAATGTTATTGCCGGTAGAGAATATCAGTTAAAGATAATTGATATCAGCAAAGATATTACAGGTGATCTTTTTTACAATCTCTATTGCAATGCATTTAAAGAAGTAGAAAAAATCATTTCCGAAAACGAGAAAAAAGAGAAAGATATTTCTGAAACAGCTAATAACATTATTGCTTTTTGCGGTGAAAGAGGGCAAGGAAAGAGTAGTGCAATGCTTAGTTTTTCGAAATTATTAAGTAATTGCAACGAAAAAAATGTTATGCGAAATTTCTCTAATAATATTGAAAAATTATCAAAATGCACATTTCATATTCTTACAAGAGTTGATCCAACAGAATTAGAAAATTGTCATAGTATATTAAGTGTTATCATTTCAAGAATATTTCACGATTTTAAAAATAAAGTAAACAAAGGAAAGGATACTGACAAAAGCACAATTAACAAATTGCTTCAACAATTCCAACAATGTTTTAAAAATATTGATGTTATAAAAGATGAAAATGCATTCGAAAAACTTAATTATGGATATGAAGACGACTTGGAAAAGTTATCAATGTTAAGTGATAGTGCAAACATAAAAAAAGATTTTTCAGATTTAGTAAATGATTTTTTAACTTTTATTTTTGATAAAAAACAGGATAATTTTTTAGTCATTCAAGTCGATGATACCGACCTAAATGTCAGCAAGGCTTATGAGATTGTTGAAGATATAAGAAAATACTTTATGATTCCCAATGTAATTGTACTTATGGCTACTAATGCAGATTTGCTTTTATATGCTATAGAGCAAAATTTTCAAAAATCTTTTAAAGAATTAATAGAGAAAAATGAGATTACAGTTCAAACTACACATGAAATGGCTTCAAAATATATTAATAAACTTATACCCGGAAGCAGAAGAATAGATCTGCCAGATTTTAGCATAAATGGCTCACAAGATAAAATCTTTACTTTAGGATTAGAGTATATCGATCTTGACGAAAAATATAGTGAAAAAGAAACAAAACTCTTAAAATATAAAAAACATGATGGAGAAGATATTGTATCTCTTCAAGATACATTATTGCGATTTATATTTGAGAAAACTGGTCTTGTTTTCGCCAAAAACAATAATTCTTTACACAGAATAATACCTAACAATACAAGAACATTGGCTAATTTTATGTCAGTATTAAATGATATGGAAACACTTAATCATGAAATAGACATAAATTTGTTTGATAATGGTGAGATAGAAAAAAGAATAAACAATTTAAAAAAATTTGAGGAATATTTTATAAACACATGGATTGAAGAAAATGTTGATATCTCTGTTAGATCTTATTTGGTTGATTGGACGAAATCGCCTATTAATTATAAAAATAAGCAAATTGTATATTTTTTATCAAGAAATATGCCTTATGATGCGATAATGGGCAGCAACAGATATACAAGTTCTAACGATGTCTTCAAAAAAATATGTGACTATTATGACGATAGAATTGATGAGAACATTTCTTATAATTTTACAATATTTGATGTTATTGAATTGTTAACATTAATAGAATCCAACTTTCCGCAGGAAGCCATATTTAAACTTTCATTTGCTATCAAAACTTTGTTTTCTATTGAAATGAATAGATATATATGGCAACAAATTTTATTAGAAAAAAGCCAAATTGAAAAAAGCATTATTAATGTTGATATAGATATTGTTCAATCAATAGGCGATATTTGGGGAGAAAAGATTGACGTTTTCTTGCGAAAAGAAAACAACAGAATTTCTAGATCAAGAGGAGAATCATCCGTATCACAAAATGTTCTCCAAAGTTTTTATATAAACAATCCATATTCTTTTGAGAATTATATCATTTCTTCATTAATGTATGATTTTGTTGATGCTGGTACAAACGATGATTTAATAGATATTAATTTTAATGTATCATATCCACTTATTAGATTAATTCAGCCTTTAGGATATATAAAACACACCTTTGAAGATATTTGTAATCTTCTAAATTTGCACACCAACAAAAGCACTGATGGTGAAGAGTTTATTTATAAAGAAATTGAAAGAATTCAGAAAAATTTGGGAAAACCTAGATTAACAGCTATTTATTGTGTCTCAAATTTAGAAGTAGTTGAAAAACTCAAATTGAATCTGGAAACGAAAAGTCAAGCATCTTCTGACTATAGTAATAATCTGAAGGATTTCTATGTTCGAATTCAGAATAATTTGCATGATTTGGATTATCTTTGTTTGAAAGAAATAGATTTTAGTTCTCTCATTAAATTTTTTGATCAAACCAAAAAACTTTTATCTCAGATTTTCCAAAGCAGAAAACCTGAGCCAATTTCAGATTTAATTGGGTTAAATTTCCTTTTGTCAAATCTTGTTCCGTATACCAAAACATATACTCTTGATTTGTTAAATGAAAGAATAAATAAAACTTTATCAATACTCAGACAAATCGAAAGAAGAATCAAATCTGTTGATTTGAGTTTTGAAATAAAGGAATTAGAAACAATATATGCGAATTTAGTAAAAAAAGAAAAACTTTCAAAAGATGTTTGCCTAAACAAATATCAGCCTAAACTCAACAAATTAATAAAATCAGCAAATCAAAAATTAAAATTTATAGTTAAAAAGTGAGAATGCTAAATGGTAATTACGGGAAATGATATTTTAATTTTGTTTCGATTAGCAAAACCGGAACATTTGGAAAATTGCCTTATGAAATCAAATGACTTTTTAACATATAAGGAAATTAGTGAATCTTTATATTTAAAATATGCTAAAGAGTGCTATTCATTCAACTCTGAGAATGAATTATTGGAGCATTATCACAGATTAAAAGAAATTCTTGTTAATGACAAAAATGCTTCGTTTTTCAAACTTCTTTCAAAGTTTAGTGAAGATAAACTTATCGTTATTGATTCTCTACCTATAGTAGATTTCAATTCGATTTTAGATTGGAGGCAAGTAAGTCATCAAACAGGAGAAGATCTTTTGGTGACAGCATTTCTAGCAAAAAAAACATTAGATAATAATCTCGATCAAATGTTTTATGATTGGCCAACTAATCTAAGAAGTAACAATAGGCAGTTGCAGAAAATACTTAACCAAGGTATGTCAGAAAACCATTTTCACCTTAATGGCTCTGCGCAAATTTTTCCCATATCTTGGATATCATTAATGAACAATCCTTCAGAAATAGCTTGGAGAATAAAAAAAATAGAGAACAATCTTTCTCCTAGTTTATATTTTGGTCACAAAGATAATCGGGATGATTGGGCTACGCTCTTGATCGAAGCTGCAAAAATAAGGTTGAATCTTTTTTGCAAAATTCATAGCGAGTTTTTAAATTTAAAAATTGATGATCAGATTCTGTCCACAAATCAAATTCATAAGTCTATTTCATCAATAACTTTTTCAAACTCATATAGAGATCCTAAGTCGAATTGTTTTTTAGATTATGCACTTTGCAAAAATTTGCATTCTCATAATTATAAAAACAACAGAATTTTGGTTGGAGAGCGCAAATTTTTGTTTGATTGTTTTAAGGCTTCTTTTGATAATGTATTTACACAATCTGACAATAATGATTTTTATAAATATTTACTTATAAAAAGTAATTTTAGGGCAGAAATGATTCAAAACAATCAAATATCAGGTTTCAAAAACTTTGCAAATTATCAAAGTAGAAAAAAATTTTTTGTTTCTGGAATCAAAAAATATGAAGAGGAAGCAATTCGAACAGCATTAACAGAAACTCTTTCCACGCAAGCCATAGTGTCCTTGGAAGCAAGAATAATGCCTTGTGAAAGTATTAAAAATTTAAACTCCGTTATCCATTATTATGATTCTACTTTTGAAAAAACTCTAGATGTTTGTGAAAATCTTTCTCTAAACAGAAGTTATCCATATTCCTTTGTTTTACATTATCCCAAAGGAATAACAGACTATTGTTTTTCAAAAAACAATAGTCTAATAGAGCAAACTCAAAAACTACTACCGATAGTAAGGAATTGCAAACAAAGAAAAAAGTATAAAATTTATTCTGAAGTTACTATGCAGGCTTTAAATAAAAACAATAATCTAAAGAAAAGAATTATTGGAATTGATGCTTGTTCAAATGAAATAGGTTGTAGACCCGATGTTTTTGCTACAGAGTATAGATTTATAAAGAATTTTAAATTTACACCTCCGGACGATCTTATAAACAGGGGTGAATCCAATACAGCTTTTTTAGGGCGGACATATCATGTAGGAGAAGATTTTTTAGACATTGTTGATGGCTTAAGGGCAATTGATGAGGTTTTACTTTTTCTTGATTTTTCTCATGGTGATAGACTTGGACACGCATTAGCTTTAGGCGTTAACCCATCAGAGTATTATGCTTTTAAAAATTATAGAATCGTAACGACTCAACAAGATGCACTGGATAATTTGGTTTGGATTTATAATAAATCAAATGAAATGAATATTGCTATTGAACCTATACTAAAACAAAAAATTGAATTTGAAATTCATAAATTAGCAAATAGAATATATGGCAATATAAACATGACATTTCCACAAATAGAAATTAACTTAGATGCATTTAGTTTGTACTGTGCATGGAAACTTAGAGGAGACCATCCTCAACTGTATAGAAGTGGCGATTTTAAATCTACTCCTCTAATTAGTTCTCAATATGATAAAGCAATGTATAAGGATTCACACGAATTAAATGAGTTAAGAAAAAGAAAAAACATAACTACTTTATACCATTTCTATCATTTTGATTATGAGGCAAAAAAAGAGGGAGCTATCCCATACGAATTTGAAATCTCTACTGAATATATTGCTCTTGTTGAGCAAGTACAAAAGAAAATGCAATTTGAAATTGCTTCAAAAGGTATTATGATTGAGTGCAACCCTTCTTCCAACTGCCTAATAGGAACTTTCAGAGATTATGAAAAGCACCCAATCATATCTTTTAATAATTTACATTTAGAAATTGAACCACAGGAACTTTTTAAATGTCCTCAGTTATCTGTTTCAATAAATACTGATGACAAAGGCGTTTTTAATACTTCTCTTGAGTTTGAATATTCATTGATGGCTTCAGCTTTAATGAAACTTAAAACTCAAGAAGGTCGTCCTAAATATTCTTTATATCAAATATATGAATATCTTGATAATGTAAGAAAAATGGGAAACATTCAATCTTTTATTGTTCAACGAAAATGTAATAATTTGTTTGATTTATCGAACTCCGATTATTCTTTTTTTGATATGAAATTCACAACTAATGGGTTATATCAAAACAAGAAAATTGATTAATGTATGCTATGATTAAGAAAGGGATTCTTGTATGAAAACTAAACCTATGTTATTTATTGGATCATCAAAGGAAAGTTCAAATATTGCTAAAAAGATAAAAGAAAATCTTCAACCCTATTGTCAATGTGTTATTTGGAATGAAAATTTTTTTGAATTAAATCAAAGTACATATTATAATTTGGTAAAAAAATCAATAGCTTTTGACTATGCAGTGTTTATTGGTGGAGCGGACGATAATGTTACTCGCATAAAAACAAAAGAATCAAAAAAAGCTCCTAGAGATAATATATATTTAGAGTTTGGTCTTTATGCGGGAATTCTTTCGCCGTCGCACACATACTTTTTTATAAATAAAAAGAGCACAATTGCTAGCGACTTATCTGGTATAACCCTCATTCCATATTACACAGAAAATGATATTAATGAAGGATGTGAAATAATAATAAAAAAAATAAAAAAAGAAAATAAGATTAATCGCATACAATTGTTGCCGTCAACCAGTTTGGCTCTTGGATATTTTGAAAACTTTCTAAAAATTGCTGGTAGAGAACTGATGGGTTTAGATACAATTGAAGTTGATGGAATTAAATACAATGTTGAAAACTATGAAAAAAAATTAGAGATTGTTATTCCGAATATAGTCGGGGAAGATTGGAAAACCTGGGCAGAAATGTTTTGTAAAAAGCACCATTTAAAAAAGGTTTTTTTAAATGGTGCTCCACGAAATATTGGTGTGCTTGTTGATTATGAATTGATAAAATCTCAAAAAAAACTCTTATTGTTTGATATTCCTCAAACAATAAGATCGTCATTTATAACAATTGATCTTGTTATCGGAAAAGATTGTATTGGCGAAGAGGAAATCATTTTGATGGCAAAACAAAAAGAGGTTAATAATTTTATAAAGGCATTACAAAACTTAATTAAATCAGATTCATACACGAAAGAATACATAAAGATCAAAAAATATTCCAAATAGATTAACGTTATTCATAAATTAACTAACGATTCATTTTATAGTCATGTATTCCACATACACCGTTTTCTATAGCAAATAATTGTTAGTTGAAAAATTAATCATAACTCCGCACCATAGCAATCAGCTGTGATGCGGATTTTATCATTTTATTTTTTTACAACCGGCACCCATATTTCACTACGGTAATCGGGGCTGCTCATATTTCCTTCGGTATAAGCTTCAATATCCATTTCATAAGTAGGCTCATAACCTGACGTCGGGAAGAATTCTGAAACAATTTTATGCCACATATCTTGCATTGCATTCGGCATTGCACCTTTACACTCAAACACAACCCATGTTCTTGCAGGAATAGTGTTTTTTCTGAAACCTTCGGGAATTGCTGTGTTACTATCGCACTTCGCTGCAATCGAATAATCAAATGTCTTTGCATCTTCAGAAAGATTTCCGTAGCACACTCCGAAAATAAACGTTCTGTCTGTTGTTAATTCTGTCAGCATTTTTACTGTTCCGTCTTTATGTGAACGAGTCCAGAAATCAGGAATACTCTTGGCATTTTCTGAATTATCAACAGTATGTGTTTCCACTTTTTCGATAATGTCAAATGCATCTTTTTCAATAATCTTGTAGTTCATTATATTGCCTCCGCTTAATGTAATTTTCACAGAAAGGCGAGAAAAAGATTTGAGTTTTGATCCATCTTTTTTGGCTTCGGATGGTGTTATACCGTGAAATTTTGTAAATGCTCTTGTAAAGCTTTCGGGACTTTCATAACCGTATTTCAATGCTATATCCTTTTGTATCAGTAGCACACAACTCATTGCCGGCAAGTGTAAGACGTCTGCTTCTTATGTAATCACCAAGAGTAATTCCGCATAGTATACTGAAAATCCTTTGGAAATAAAAGCTAGAACAAGCCGCTTCTTTTGAAACCAAATCAAAGTCTATTTCATTGGTAAGATGTTCTTCAACATAATTTATTGCATTCTGTATACCTGTAACCCAATCCAAATTGCTCACCCCTTTGTGTGATTTCATTATAAAGATGACGACACAAAAATTCCTGACATTTTATGTTCACTGGTGTATGTATTTTAGCACACACTACTATTTCTGACAAGCGACACAAGTTTTTAAAAAGCCTCTTGACAAACAAATGTTCCGTATGGTATAGTAAGTTAAAATTTACAATTGAATAACGATGTAATTGATTGCGGATATAAGTCCGCCCGAAGCCTGCGATATGCTAAGAGAAAATTATCGCACTCCTCACCTTTGTTGATACTGTACGTGGCTAATGCTTCCGGTGATGCGGGATTAGAAAACAGTATGCCTTTGAGATTTTTAAATTTCAAAGCCGTTACATAAGACATCATTTGTAAAAGCGAGAGCAACGCTCCCGCCGATTGATGCTGTCTGTGTGACGGCTTTTTTGTTTTGCTCAAATTTATCTCAGAACTGTAAAAAATGCGGAAATCAAATTGGAGAGTGTTTGGTTTAACATTGCATCGTTTCAAAAATTTCTGTCGGATGAAACGTTCTTTTTACAGTTGTTCACCTATGAATAATCACTCAAAAAAGCCGCCTTTTGAAAAAATAATTTTTGGAAAGGAGGTTTATGTTTTGAAAACAGGTTTGAAGAAATCTCAAAAGACAACCGAGATATTTTTTGATGAAGCAAGTCCGATTATCACGGTGTCAACCTACAACACTGATTTGAAAAACCGTCTGTCGGTATATTCGAAAAAACATCCGGACTTGTGTAAGTTGGTTGACGATTCCGAAGACGGAAAACTGATGTTTGAGATTGAGAAAGGAAGATTTTGTTTCAGGCTCACAGAACCGTACAGCAACGAGCGACGCTCTGCTGCAAGTGAGTTTGCGAAGAAACAAAAACATAAGTTGCGAAATCGCAACAGTAAAAATTAAATGGCATCAGTCTTAACGAGCAATGGATTTGTATATTCAAATCCGCTTGTTTCGACTTTTTGCTTCGGCACAAGTCTTAACAAGCACTGAATTTGTAGCCACAGATGCTCGTTTCGACTTTTCAAATCTCAACAAGCACTGAATCTGTACGGACAAATTCACTTGTCAGGGAAAGTTCCCTGAAACCCTTACAGAAAAATCAAAACATAAAAATAAATTTAAGAAAGGAGACAGCGAATGAATTATGAAATTACAAACCTGACAGACAATGAATATAATCTCATAACCGAAATGCTGAATAGCATTGAGCAAATCGAAAACATACTATCATCAATGACAAAGTCAGAACGGATTGCTTGGTTTCGTAGCAAACAAATTCCACGCAAGATTGATTTTGAAAAAGAAATCTGCGGAACAGTTTACACCGTGTGTTCGCATTTCAATGCCGATGCAACTGAAACCATGCGAGAAAAAACAGAACGAATACTAAAACAAAAATAGTTCAATTTCACACTTTAAAGTGTTGAACTTTGCAAAGAGATGTGATATGATAAATGTGTCCTACAATTCATATCATGTTGACTGTAGAAAGGAGTTATATGAGTAAAAAACAGTCAAGTCAAAAAATAACTGCCCTGTATGCAAGGCTTTCTCGTGACGATGAAAACGAAGATGTGTCGGGCAGCATCAAAAATCAAAGAGCCATCCTTGAAAAGTATGCTAAAGATAATCGCCTGCCGAATCCACGATTCTTTTTCGATGACGGATACTCAGGTGTCACCTTTGCAAGACCTGCATTCACGGAAATACTTGAACTTGCTGAACAAGGGTTGATTGAAAATCTTGTTGTCAAAGACCATTCAAGATTAGGTCGTAACCGATTGGTTGTCGGTCAGTTGCTTGAAGAAGAATTTGAAAGATTGGGCATCAGGTACATTGCGATAATGGATAACATTGATACGGCAAAAGGTTTGAGTGACCTTGTACCGATGCAAGACTTATTCAACGAATGGCACGCAAAGAATACAAGCGAAAAGGTTCGCCGAGTAATGCAAAGCAAGGGTATGGCGGGAATACCACTAACAACAAATCCACCTTTCGGATATATGAAGAATCCAGACATCAAGAAGGAATGGATTGTTGATGAACCTGCCGCCGAAGTAGTCAGAAGAATTTTTGATATGTGTATATCGGGTCTGGGTCCTGCACAGATTGCAAAAAAGTTAAAAGCAGACGGAGTAATGACCCCGACTGAATATTGGAGCAGCATAAAAAGAAAATGCGGATGCAAACCTGCGATACTTCACAACTGGTGTTCAGATACTGTTGCTTCAATTTTATCTAAACAAGAATACTGCGGTGACACAGTAAACTTCAGAACAGGAAGAAAATCTTTCAAGATTAAAAAGAAGATTGAACGCCCTGAAGAAGAGTGGAAGATATTTTCTGACACTCATCCTGCAATTATCAGCAGAGAAAAGTTTGAGTTGGTACAAAGTCTCAGAAAGAACAAACGCAGAAATCCCAAAACAGGATTTATAAGTATGTTTTCGGGGTTACTGTACTGTGCCGATTGCGGCAATAAATTGTATTATGGTGCAACCAATAATTACAAACGAGAGCAAGCGTTTTTCTTTTGTTCATCGTTCCGCAGAGATACAAGTTCCTGCACAGCTCACTATATCCGTGAGAAAGTAATCTACAATCTTGTTCTTGAAAATATGCAGAGGGTGTTGTGGTATGTGCAATGCTTTGAAGAAGATTTTGCAACTAAGCAGATTGAAGAATTGGATTTGAATCATCAGAAAGATTTGAAACTGAAACGCAAGGAACTTGAAAAAGCAAAGAAACGAATTGCTGAAATTGACCGTATCATTCAGACTCTGTATGAAGATAACACAAGAGGAAAAATATCCGATGAACGATTTGCAACACTTTACGAGTCTTTGGAAGATGAACAGCGAGAGTTGAAAGACAAAGTTCCTGGCATTGAAACATTTTTGGAAGAAACGGAAATCAAATGTGAAAGCTTACAGCATTTCATTGAGCGAGCAAAAAGAATAACCCGACCGACAGAACTTACACCGGAGATAGTTCACGAGTTCATTGAGAAGATTGTTGTTTCTGCCCCCGAGAAGATTAACGGCAAACGGCATCAGACAGTAGATATCTATTACCATGGTGCCGGAATAATTAAAATGCTTTCTGCCGAAGAAATGGAAGAAGCGTACCAACAGCATATTTCAAAACAACATAAAGCAAAAACGGCATAGCCGAAGCTATACCGTTCAAATTACAATTATTAAGTTTTACTGCAAGAGCCACCTTGGGGTAACTTCCTTATGGAAGGTACCCCAAGGCTGTCCTGTTTTTATTGTATGTTCTGTTTATTAATCGTTCAAAAAAAGAACAAAGCCCCCTCAAAAGAGGGGGCTTTCAGCATAAATTCAATCAATAAAATTATGCCTGCTCCTGCTTTTTTGCAAAGCATTCGCTGCAGAAAACAGGTCTGTCCTCACGCGGCTTAAAGGGAACCTTTGCAACTCCACCGCAGGAATCACATGTTGCTTCAAACCATTCACGCTCACCACGGGCTGCGTTCTTGCGTGCGTCACGGCAAGCCTTGCAGCGCTGGGGCTCGTTTACAAAGCCTTTTTCAGCATAGAATTCCTGTTCGCCGGCTGTGAAAGTGAATTCATTGCCGCATTCCTTACAGATGAGAGTCTTGTCTTCGTACATTGTTTTTAACCTCGCTTGAAAAATATTTATTTCGCCCTTGGACGGAATCGCACCGTCACCTTTGTAAAACAACGCTCTGCTTTAAGCTACGGGGGCATATTTCTACTCCCGAAGGAGTATTATTTATTATATTTTCTGCGCATTTTTTTTCGAATTCTCTGCAAAGCGTTGTCAACTGCCTTTTCGGAGCAGTTAAGTGAATCGGCAACCTGTGAATAGCTTTTTTGAAGAAGCCTGAGCCCTATAACCTGCTGCTCAAACTCGGAAAGCTCGCTGCTGATAAAATCTTCAACGGCTTGAGAATCATCCCTCTGAGAAAGGATGTTTGCGGGATCTGCGCTGTGGTCGCTCATTTCATGAACATCAATTTCAAAAGAAACTGCATTTGAAAGAGCGGCGTTTTTGTTGTTGAAATTAATTCGAACCGCCGAGAGAATCCTGTTGTTGATGCATTTTTCGGCGTAAGCCTTGAAAGAGATGCCTTTGGAATAATCAAATTTTTTGACTGCATCCAAAAAACCGAGCATGCCTTCCTGAACAAGGTCTTCGTTGGGGATTCCGGTGTTTGCAAGTGCGGCAGCTTTGGCTTTGGCAATCGGAGTAACGATTGAAATTAAACGCGCCATTGCTTCGTCGTTGCCGTTAGAGGCAAGAGCGGCCAGTTCCTCGGGCGTCAACTCATTTTGCTGTTTTTGCACTTTAAACTACCTCGCATAGTTCTCTTTCAAATAATAATAAGCTAATTTTTGATTTTTGTCAACAACTTTTTGCTCAAAACAGAAATTTATTTTAGTAAATAGTTACTAAATAAAGGTGAAAATCCATATATTGTGTTTTTGAATACATGATTCATTGCCGAGCGATTTCGGAAAGCATTAATGATGCTCTGATTAAAGCATTTTTGCCGTATTTTTCTCTTATAACATCAACGCTGCTTTCAAGCCTTTCAAGCTTTTTTGCTTTTTGATAGTCATATTCAAACGAGAGCTGAACGTTTTCGCTGTCACACATCAGCTCGCATGCTCTTATGCCTATCGAACGGACCGGGATTTTTCGGCGCCAATGCTTTTTAAAAAGCTTCATTCCCGTTTCGGCAAGCTCAGCTGCAAGCCTGGTTGGTTGAATAAGCCTTGTTTGATGTTCGGTAACGCCCAGAAAAGTGTCACGGATATGAATTTGAACCGTTCCGCACAGAAGTGAGCATTTGCGAAGCTTTTCCGAAATATTTTCGGACAAGGCAAGAAAAGTTCTGAAAATTTCCTCATCTTCAACAAGGTCTTTGCTGCCGGTCACGCTTTTTCCGATGCTTTTTGCAGCAGGCATTTCACTTGCACGAAGAACAGGGGAACAGTCGTATCCCATTGCATTGCGCCAAAGATTTTCTCCGTTTTTTCCGAAAGAGGCAACAATCAAATCGTGACCGAAGGCGGCAATATCGCCTATTGTCAGAACCCCCATTCCGTTTAGCTTGTTTTTTGTGCTTTTACCCACCCACAAAAGATTTTCCGCAGGCAAAGTCCAAACTCTATCCTTGAAATTTTCTTTTGAAATCACGCAAAGTCCGTCAGGCTTGTTCAAATCGCTCCCAAGCTTTGCAAAGCATTTGTTGAAGCTTATTCCCACGGAAACAGTTAATCCCAGTTCATTTTTTATGCGGGTGTTTATCTCTTTGGCGATGCTTTCTCCGGAGCCGAAAAGAAGGCTGCTGCCCGTAACATCAAGCCAGCATTCGTCTATGCCGAAGGCTTCAACCATATCGGTGTAGTGCTCGTAAATGCTGCGTGCTTTTCTTGAAAAATCCATATAACGGTCGTAATGAGGCTCAACAAGCCTAAGGTTAGGGCATAGCTGTTTTGCCTGCCATATAGGTATGGCGGTTTTGATTCCGAATTGTTTTGCAATCTGATTTTTAGCCAGCACTATTCCGTGGCGCTCCTTTGGGTCGCCGCATACGGCAAACGGAACACCGGCAAGCGAAGAATCATAAACACACTCAACGCTTGCAAAAAAATTATCCAGGTCGCAATGAAGAACCGTGCGCTCCATAATAACATCCTCTCACAATTTACAGAACAAATGTTCGGTAAAATTTTAACGCTTTCATATCTGTTTGTCAAGAGGAAAGTTTTTGATTGTTATAAACGGTTGATTTTATTCAAAAAATAATTTTTGGGTGAAGAAAATGAACGATAAAAACAAAAAACTGTGGCAATTCATATTTTTGCTGACAGTTAATCTTTTGATGTTGATTTTGATATCAACGGTTTCGGCTCTCAGGGTTGATGCTGTTTGCCTTGGCAGCAGCGGAGAAAGAGTTGCTGCGATTCAACGAAGCCTAAAAGAAAAAGGTTTTTATGGCGGCAAAATAAACGGTAATTATGATTTTGCAACAAGAAGCGCAATAAAAGCTTTTCAGCGCAGCGGCGGTATAGCGCAGAGCGGAGAGGCGGATTATAAAACCGTTGCTTTGTTGGGAATAAATTCGCGCTCGTGCGGCGAAGATTTTTCCATGGAGGTTGAGCTTCTTGCGAGATATCTGAAAAGAAACGCAGGCACAGCTTATTCGGACATGCTTTTGGAAGGCGAACGGATTTTGCAGCAATCAAACGGCTTGCCGCTGAGCCGATGCATTTTTTTGAACGATAAAGAGCTTTGCAAAGATATATATAAATCAGAGCCGTCCTCGGAGGAATATTCCGCTGCGCTGCAGGCCATACGGCAACACAAAATAAAAAAGTATCCATAAGGAATCTCTTATGGATACTCAATATGGTGCGAATAAAGATGATATATGCGATAGTTTATTCGGCTATTTTAATTTTAACACCGAGTTCTTCAAACTGCATTAAATCATCTTCAGAAGAATCGTTGTCGGTGATAATATAATTCAGTTTGTTTGCAGGGCAAATGCTGATTACAGAATCAAATCCGATTTTTTCAACGGGATATAAACCGTAAACTGTTTTTGAGTTGTTTATGATAGCGTTTGTCAGTTCAACACTTCTTGATTTCTGAATTGAAAGACCGAACTTTGCCGAAACACAAGCAGATGTTACAAAGCATTTATCAAAACGAAGTCTGTTGATTATGGACAATGCAAAGCTGTCATAGAAACAACCGTTTGCCTGCATTTCGCCGCCTGCAAGAATAACAGTTATGTTTTCCTTTTTGCGAAGTTCTTCTGCAATTGCAATTGAATTTGTAACAACGGTACAATTTACTTCTCTGATATTTTGTGCCATAAGATAGCCTACACTTGCATTGGTGATATAAACAACATCGTTTTCTTCAATTGTTTTAACAGCTTCTTTTGCTATCGCAAGATAGTTTTCTTTTACTTCGACAACACGCTCGTCGGGGGAAAGATTTTTAATTGCATTTCCGCCGATTTGTCTTGCAGGAATAGCACCGCCGTGGGTTCTTTTCAAAAGCCCCTGTTCTTCAAGAAGTCTTAAATCTCTTTTTGCCGAGTCATAGCTGATTTGAAATGTTTCCTGAATCTCAGAATTTGATATTCTTCCTTTTTCTGATAAGATTTTAAGAATTTCTTGATGTCTTTCTTCGATAAACATGATTCTTGTCCCTTTCATTAACAGTTATTAACAGTATTGCCGTAGTCACAAGTATAAAATAGCACAAACGTTAACGTTTGTCAAGCACGATCGTGAAAATACTTGAAATATCGTGAACAATAGTGAATGCTTCGCCAAAAGCCATACAAGTTGATTTTATCATCAGCTTGTATGGCAATTTTTATGCGAATCTGTGCATACTAAAAGTAATTAAAGGAGGATAATTTATGTTTAAACACGAAAAAATGTTGTTTCATCCCGTTGCTGTTGAAAAACCTAATCCGCAGTATGCGGCGCTTCTTCAGGAACAACTCGGCGGTGCAAACGGTGAACTTAAAGCTGCTATGCAGTATATGTCACAGAGTTTTCGAATCAAAGACCCAGAAATCAAGGATTTGTTCCTTGATATTGCCGCAGAAGAACTCGGTCACATGGAAATGGTTGCGCAGACAATCAATCTTCTGAACGGTCACGATGTAAGTGCCGAATCTGTTCCTGCGGGAGAAATCCAGACACATGTTCTCACGGGACTCAATCCCGGGCTTATTAATGCTTCGGGTTATTCGTGGACGGGAGATTATGTTTCAGTTACGGGCGATCTGTGTGCAGACCTTCTTTCAAATATTGCATCCGAACAGAGAGCAAAAGTTGTTTATGAATATCTCTACCGACAGATTAACGACAAGAAAGTAAGAGAAACAATTGATTTTCTGCTCAACAGAGAAGAAGCGCACAATGCAATGTTCCGTGAAGCATTCAACAAGGTGCAGAACAGCGGTTCAAATCAGGATTTCGGAACAACAAAAGCAGCAAAAATGTATTTCAGTATGTCCGAACCCTCGCCGAACAACAATCCGTTTTCGGAAACAAAAGTTGACCCTCCGTCATTTAACTGACACAAAAAAGCTCTCCTGCATACCGCAAGAGAGCTTTCAATATTTTATCTCATATCCGATAACGGAGTATAGGCTGTGTTGATTTTTAAGTATTTTCCATTTTACTAAAATACCGTAAGAAATGAAAAATCCGAACGCATCTCCAATCTTAAGGAGAAGGTTCGGATTATCATCTTTTGGTCGGAGTGGAGGGACTTGAACCCCCGGCATCCTGCTCCCAAAGCAGGCGCGCTACCAACTGCGCTACACCCCGAAACATATAATTTTCAAAAGTATTATAAAAATCAAAAGCCAAAGCAGGCGGCTACCAACATTCGGTCAGAAACATTGTCGCCTCGCTTGCTTGGAGCGCTTCGCGACGCTCTGTGTTTCTTCCTGCTCTGTCATTGCCTTGTTCTGCCACAGGCAGCGGCAATGCCCGAGCCGCTACACCCCGAAACATTGTGTTTATAATTTAAAAGTGCTTATATATTTTAAGCTATTTATCCGATAAAGTCAACAAAAATATTTACTCTTTTGAACTTCGAAAATAAATTTTATTATATGCTGTGAAGTTTTATGACAAACGGCGGTGCTTTTCGTCAAGTCCAACAAAAACCAAGTTGTTTTTTAGTGTAAAATGTTGTCTTTCAAAAAAAAGAATTAGGTGCTATAATACATTATACGGATTGCGCATATTTTGTGCTGTCCGTTATATTTACAAGGAGAAATACATAATGAACAACACATTTTTCTGTGCAAGGGAGAATGGCAAGCTTCACCGCCCCAGGACTATTCTGACGGGCTTCGGCTTCATGGCTTCCTCAATCGCATGGGCGATTTATGACCCCTATATCACCAAAATTCTTGAAAGATTGCTCAACGCTTCCGAAATGGTTACCCAATGGAGCGCAAAGCTTAACGAAATGTTCCCTGTTCTTGCAAAATTTGCAGAATCTCAGGGCGAAAATGTTGTTACCGAGGCGGGCGGCATCACTCTTGTTCCGCTTTTCATCGGTATCATAATGACCTTTGACAACATTTTCGGCGTTATTTTCCAGCCCACCTTCGGCAAGCTCTCTGACCGTTGCCATTCAAGGCTCGGCAAGCGTCGCCCGTTCATCGTTTTCGGCGCTCCTGTTTCGGCGTTCCTTTTTGCCGTTATACCTTGGGTAGCACTTTCCGGTTCCTTGCCCCTTACGATGCTTTTCATCATCCTTTTTGTTTTCTCCATGTCACTTTGGAGAGCTCCTTGCGTTGCTCTTATGCCTGCCCTTACTCCTCCTGCTCTTCGCAGTGAGGGCAATGCTATCATCAACCTCATGGGCGGTGTCGGCTCTGCAATCGGTATGTTTGCAGGCACTGTTGTAGGCATTTTCTATAAGCTTGCAACAGGTGTTGAGATTACAACCGAAAATGAACAGATTGCGTTCCCTTATGTTTTCCTTACCGGCGCTGTTGTTATGATAATCGGAATGCTGGTTATTCTGTTCTTTGTTAAAGAACCTTCCAGCAAGCTTGAAGCTGTTGCCGAACACAACAAGGCTATGGATGCTGCAGCAAAAGCTGAAGCTGAAAAAGCAGCCAAGAAAGCTGAAAAGGCAGCAAGAAAAGCAGAAAAGCTTTCATCGGGAGAAAGAAGAAGCCTTATCTTTATGCTCGGCGGTCTGTTCTTCCTTTTCTGCGGCACAAATGCTATCACAACCTTCTTTGCACTCTTTGCAGCAGAAGTTCTCGGCAAAACAACCGCAGAAGCAACTATTATGACAACTCTTTTTGCAGTTTGCTCCGCAGTGGCAGCAATTCCTGCAGGCTACGTTGGCAAGAAGCTTGGCAGAAAGAAAACAATCCTTATCGGTCTTGCCGTATTTATGGCAGCATTCCTTCTTTATGTTGCAACAAGAAGCATGGCAATCATCTGGGTTGTGCTTGTTCTTGGCGGCTTTGCAAACATGTTTATCACCGTTAACACTCTTCCGCTTGTTCTTGAAATCGGCGGTGTTGATAAGGTTGGTACATTTACCGGCTATTACTACACCGCAACCTTCTCCGCACAGATTGCATCTCCCATCATTTACGGTGTTGTTCGTATGCTTTCAGGCACATATATGTCGCTGTTTGTATACAGCCCCGTTATGTTTATTCTCAGCATGCTCTGCATTTTCTTCGTTAAGCACGGTGAAGCAATTCCCGAGGCTGTTGTTAAGGCAGCGAAGGAAGAAAATGACTGATAACAAGCCATCTTCCGCCGATTTTTGAAGCTCTCGGGATTCCGCAGCC
Organism: Acutalibacteraceae bacterium; assembly: GCA_045589815.1. Lineage (GTDB taxonomy): Bacteria > Bacillota > Clostridia > Oscillospirales > Acutalibacteraceae > CAG-177. The sequence goes on along the minus strand of JAZNPT010000052.1, from coordinate 14,598 downwards.
CGGCAGCAGATTCTCTCGGCAAACATACATCCTTCTATAAAGCAAACGGCACCGGCCTTGGTCGGGGCCGTTTGCTTATTTAAATTACCAAATCTTTTTTGATGCAATGTCTGCGAGTGCGCTTGCGATGAATTCGTCAACGCTCTTTGCGCCGATATCGCCTTCGCCTCTCTTACGAACGGAAACTGCTGCGTCCTCAATTTCCTTGTCACCGACAAGCAGCATATAGGGAATCTTTTTGAGCTGAGCTTCACGGATTTTATATCCGATTTTTTCGCTTCTGTCATCAATGGTAGCTCTCATACCCATGCTTTCAAGCTTTGCGCAAACTTCCTTTGCATATTCGTGGTGACGGTCAGCAATGGGAAGAAGCCTTACCTGCTCGGGAGCGAGCCACAGCGGGAAAGCACCCGCATACTTTTCAATAAGAAGAGCAAGAGTGCGCTCGTAGCAGCCGATTGAGGTTCTGTGAATGATATAGGGATTCTTCTTTGTGCCGTCTGCGGCAACATATTCCATGCCGAATTTTTCAGCAAGCATCTGGTCAATCTGAATTGTGATGAGGGTATCCTCTTTGCCGTGAACGTTCTTAATTTGAATATCGAGCTTCGGGCCGTAGAATGCAGCTTCGCCGATGCCGACTTTATAAGGAATTTCAAGGTGATTAAGGATTTTTTCCATTATACCCTGTGCCTCATCCCACTGTTCGGGAGTGCCGATATATTTCTCGTTGTCAGCAGGATCCCACTGCGAGAAACGGTAAGAAACATCCTCATAAAGGCCGAGAGTTTTGAGCATATAAATTGCAAGCTCAAGGCAGCCTTTGAATTCGTCCTCAAGCTGCTCAGGTGTACACATAAGATGACCTTCGGAGATTGTGAACTGTCTTACGCGGATAAGTCCGTGCATTTCGCCGCTTGCTTCGTTGCGGAAAAGAGTTGAAGTTTCGTTATAACGCAGGGGGAGGTCACGATATGAACGGGCACGGTTGAGATATGCCTGATACTGGAACGGGCAGGTCATGGGGCGAAGTGCAAAAACTTCGTCGTCTTTTTCTTCGTCGCCGAGAACAAACATGCCGTCCTGATAGTGATCCCAGTGGCCGGAGAGCTTGTAAAGGTCGCTCTTTGCCATATAAGGAGTTTTTGTGAGAAGCCAGCCTCTCTTCTGCTCTTCGTCCTCAACAAATCTCTGGAGAGTCTGAATTATTCTTGCGCCGTTGGGCAGAAGGATGGGCAAGCCTTGGCCGATAAGATCGCTTGTGGTGAATATTTCAAGCTCTCTGCCGAGCTTATTGTGGTCACGCTTTTTTGCCTCTTCGATTGCTTCGAGGTGTGCCTCCAAATCCTCTTTCTTTGTGAAAGCGGTGCCGTAAACTCTCTGGAGCATTTTGTTTTTGGAATCGCCTCTCCAATAGGCGCCCGTGCAGGAGGTGAGCTTGAAAGCCTTGATTCTGCTTGTGTCAGGGATATGGGGGCCTGCGCAGAGCTCGTCAAATTCACCCTGTTTATAGAAAGAAATCTTTTCGCCCTTGTCGGAATGTTCTTTAATAAGCTCAACCTTAAAGATTTCACCTTTTTCTTCCATGAGCTTTATTGCTTCGTCCGCATCAAGCTCATACTGCTCAAGAGCAAGACCCTCTTTAACGATTTTTTTCATTTCAGCTTCGATTTTTTCAAGAACGTCGGGAGTGAACGGAACGTCAACATCAAAATCGTAATAGAAGCCGTTATCTATTGCGGGGCCGATGGCAAGCTTTGCTTCGGGGTAAAGTCTTTTAACTGCCTGAGCAAGAACGTGGGATGCGGTGTGGCGCAATGCCCACTTGCCGTCTGCATCATCAAAGGTGAGAATTTCAAGCTCGCAGTCCTTTTCGATGGGGGTTCTCAAATCCTTAACTTCGCCGTTGATTTTGCAAACGCATGCAGCCTTATAAAGACCCATACCGAGGCTTTTGGCAATTTCCATGGCGGTTATTCCGTTTTCGAATTCCTTAACAACGCCGCCCTTCAAAGTTACATTTACCATATTTATCAAATCCTTTCATTGTTTATAAAAATAAAAAAGCTTCACCCTGAAAAACAGGATGAAGCATAATATACTCCACGGTTCCACCCGTCATTCCGATTGAAAATCGGCTCTCGGCAGCTTTAACGCAGCTGATACGGCGCACCTTGAATACGGCGGCACTCGGCAGGCGGTAGCGGATTGCGGGCTTTTGTTGCCTTTTCAGCCGGTGGGGCAACTCTCTGATAAAAGCTTGTTGCAAACAGCCTTCTGCTTCAACGATTTTTGATATTGTAATTATATTATCACTCAATAAACTTAAAGTCAATAGAATTTATAAGGAAAAATTCATAAAAAACTTGACAATAACCCTTTAAAAGTATACTATAAATACAATGGTGTTATTTTGTGCCAAGATAAGCGCTTTTGCGTTTTGAAACACCATTGATTGATTTTTCGTCAAATTTCTATATTGACTTATTTTTTGAAAAGTCACAAAAATTTTAAAAGTTAGGAGGAAACAGCTATTAACACACAGGTATCCCTTTGGATTTTAATTCTTGTTGCCGTTGCCGGTGTAATCGGCATGATTTTGATGTTTATACTGGGCGGTTTACATAGGAAAAAGATTGCCGAGGCAGCTATCGGTTCCGCTGAGCAGGAAGCAAACAAAATAATCAGCGATGCCATTGCAGCAGCCGAAGCAAAGAAAAAAGAAACTATCCTTGAAGCTAAGGATGAAATCCACAAGCAGAGAACAGAAACAGAAAAAGAGCTTCGTGAAAGGCGCAACGAAGTTCAGAGAATGGAACGCCGCATTACCCAGAAGGAAGAAAGCCTTGATAAAAAGAGCGACAACCTTGAAAAGAAAGAGGAGGTCCTCAACGACAAAATTAAGGCAGCGGAAGATCGCCTTGAAGAAGTTGAAAGCATTAAAAAGAGCCAGTTTGATATGCTCGAAAGAATTTCCGGTTTCACCAAGGAACAGGCTAAAGAGCATATTCTCAAGGTTCTTAATGACGAGCTTGACCACGAAAAAGCCGTTAAAATCCAAGAGTATGAGCAGAAAACCAAGGATGAGGCTGACCAGCTCGCAAGAGAGATTATCACAACTGCTATCCAGCGCTGCGCTGCAGACCATGCCGCAGAGGCAACGGTTTCGGTTGTTGCTCTTCCCAATGACGAAATGAAGGGCAGAATTATCGGCCGTGAGGGCAGAAATGTAAGAACTCTTGAAATGATAACAGGCGTTGACCTTATCATTGACGATACCCCCGAGGCAATAACCGTTTCAAGCTTTGATCCCGTTCGCAGGGAGATTGCAAGGCTCACTCTCGAAAAGCTTATTGCTGACGGCAGAATCCACCCCGCAAGAATCGAAGAAATGTATGAGAAGGCTAAGCGTGAGGTTGAGCAGACAATCAAGCAGACAGGCGAACACGCCATTATTGATGCAGGTGTTAACAATGTTCACCCCGAAATCGTTAAGCTTATCGGCCGCCTCAGATACCGCACAAGCTACGGCCAGAACGTTCTTAACCACTCACTTGAGGTTTCTTATATTGCAGGCCTTATGGCATCGGAACTTGGCACCGATGTAAAGACTGCAAAGAGAGCCGGCTTGCTGCATGATATCGGCAAGGCACTTGACCATGAGATGGAAGGTTCTCACGTTGATCTCGGTGTTGAGTTTGCAAAGAGATATAAAGAAAACGAGAATATTCTCCATGCAATTAAGGCTCACCACGGCGAGGTTGAAGCCAAAACAATCACAGCAGTTCTTGTTCAGGCAGCGGATGCTATTTCAGCCGCAAGACCCGGCGCAAGACGTGAGGATGTTCAGAACTATATCAAGCGTCTCGAGAAGCTTGAAGAAATTGCCAATTCATTTGAGGGTGTTGACCGTTCGTTTGCCATTCAGGCAGGCCGTGAGGTCAGAATTATGGTTAAGCCCGAAATCGTTAATGACGAAAAGATGGTTCTTCTCGCAAGAGATGTTGCTAAAAAGATTGAGGACAGCATGGAATATCCCGGCCAAATCAAGGTTAACCTTATCAGAGAAAGCAGAACCACAGACTACGCAAAATAAAAACCGACGGGACTGCCTTGCCGCAGTCCCGTTTTTAAGTGAGGATATAAATGAATATTCTTGTTATCGGAGATGTTGTGTCTTCAAAAGGCTGTGAATTTCTTCGCAGTGTTTTGCCGTCGTACAAAAAAATTAAGGGGATAGATTTTTGCGTTGCCAACGGCGAGAATTCGGCAGTCGGCAACGGGATAACTCCTTTTTCCGCCCAATATCTTTTTGACAGCGGTGTTGATTTTTTAACAACGGGCAACCATGTTTACCGCCGCCGCGAGTTTTATGAGATGCTTGATGAGCGCAACGATATAATAAGGCCTGCCAATTTCAGCAAAGGGAATCCGGGCAGGGGATATGCGGTTGTTGACCTGGGATTTATCAAAATCGGAATTGTTAACCTTGCCGGTGCTGTTTATATGGACAGATGCGATAATCCTTTTACCGCTATTGATGAAATACTTGCCGAAATTTCGGATTGCAAAATCAAAATTGTTGATTTCCATGCCGAGGCAACGGCAGAAAAAAGGGCAATGGGCTTTTATCTCGACGGAAGGATATCTGCGGTTTTCGGCACCCATACGCATGTTATGACAAACGATGCACAGATTCTTCCCAAGGGCACGGCATATATAACCGATATCGGCATGACAGGCCCGAAACAGTCTGTTTTGGGCGTTAAACCCGAGATATCCATTGATTGGCTTCGCACGGGCATGCCTGCAAGATTTGACACAGCCGAGGGTGACTGCATGATGAACGGCTGTATTTTTGAAATTGAAAATAAAACGGGCAAGGTTATCAATATTGAACCCGTTACCATAGAGTGATGTTATGCAAAAACTTTTGAGCTATATGCGTTCTGCCTGCCAGCAGTATGATATGATAAAGGATGGCGACAGAATAGCCGTCGGCGTGTCGGGCGGAAAGGATTCCGTTGCCCTGCTTGCGGCAATGGCTGATTTACGCAGATTTTATCCCGCAAAATTCGAGCTCGTTGCAATCACCCTTGACCCCCGTTTCGGCGGCGAGGATGCCGATTATTCGGCTATTGAGGAGCTTTGCAAAAAGCTTGATGTTGAATACTATATAAAACGCACGCAGCTTGCGGAGGTTATTTTTGACATCAGAAAAGAGAGCAATCCCTGCAGTCTTTGTGCCCGCATGAGAAGGGGAGCACTCCATGATGCTTCAAAGGAGCTGGGCTGCAACAAAATTGCGCTCGGACATCATCTTGATGACGTTGCGGAAACGTTTATCATGAATCTTTTCAACGGCGGCACGCTGGACTGCTTCATGCCTGTGACCTATCTTTCAAGAAAAGACATCTACATGATAAGACCCATGATTTTTGCAAGAGAAAGTGACTGCGCAAGGGTCTGCCGCAAGGAAAACCTGCCGACGGTCAAAAGCAAATGCCCCGCCGACGGCACAACCGAAAGGCAGGAGGTCAAGGAATTTCTGAATTCATTGGAGAAAAAATACGGCAATGTGCGTGAAAAAATCCTCGGCGCAATGCAGAGAAAAGAGATTAACGGGTATTAAGATTGTATGGACGCAACGGGTTCAAGAGTGTTTATGGATAAAGAGATAAAATGAATAAGGCTACGGAATATCCGACGAGAAAACGAAACAGGTTAAAAGGGTTCAGCTATTCACAAAACGGAATATACTTTCTGACTGTTTGCACTAAAGATAACAAGTGCGTATTGGGCAGAATTGTAGGGGACGGCGACCCCGACGTCCCGCAAATGTTGCTTTCTGAATACGGCAAAATAACCGAGAAGTTTATTCAGTCCGTTAAACAAGCTTATAAACATATTTCAGTTATGAATTATGTTATAATGCCGAATCACATTCATTTGATTGTTATGTTGTATTCGGATGATAATGCTTTTGGTGACGAAAAAACCAAAAGCCCTGCCAATGATGATATTCCCGTTATGATTTCCGCATTAAAAAAACTTATCAATAAAGAAATCGGGTCTGATATATGGCAACGTTCATATCATGACCATGTTATAAGAAATGAAGAATCTTTTCAAAACATATGGGATTATGTCGAAGCCAATCCTGCAAGGTGGAAAAAAGATTGCTTTTATTGCGACTGATTGTGCAACTCTGTTGCACACGGGACGTCGGGTCGCCGTCCCCTACATTTACGAAAATTTAGCTTTAGGAAAGGCTGATATATATGAAATACGCAGTTATACTTTATGACGGAATGGCGGATTATCCCGTTCCCGCACTCGGCGGCAAAACTCCCATGGAGCTTGCAAAAAAGCCCAATTTTGATGCACTCGCCCAAAAGGGCAGAGTAGGTCTTGTCAAAACCGTTGCCGACGGTCTGAAGCCCGGCAGCGACGTTGCAAATTTAAGCGTTCTCGGCTATGACCCCAAGGTCTGCTACACGGGCCGCTCACCCCTTGAAGCAGTCAGCATCGGCGTTAAGATGAAGGACACAGACGTTGCCCTCCGCTGTAACGTTGTTACATTGAGCGACGAAGAAAACTACGAAGACAAAACCATGATTGACTATTCTGCAGGCGATATTTCAAGCGAAGATGCGGCGGAAATAATCAAAACCGTTCAGGAGCATTTCGGCAACGATGAATTCAGATACTACAACGGCGTAAGCTACCGCCATTGCCTTATCTGGAACAACGGCACAACCGACCTTGGCAAAATGACTCCTCCCCATGATATTTCGGGCAGAGTAGTGGGCGAATATCTTTCAACCGCACCCAACGCCGAAAAGCTTATTGCGATGATGAAGGAAAGCTATGAGCTTCTCAAAGACCACCCCGTAAACAAAAAGAGAATTGCAGAGGGCAAGGCTCCCGCAAATTCAATCTGGCTCTGGGGCGAGGGCAGCAAGCCTGCTCTTTCCGATTTTGAAGAAACATACGGTGTAAAGGGCAGCATCGTTTCTGCTGTTGACCTTCTTAAGGGTATTGCAATCTGCGCAGGCATGGGCGTGCCCGAGGTTGAGGGCGCAACAGGTTATATCGACACAAATTTTGAGGGCAAGGCTCAGGCTGCCGTTGAAGAATGGAAAAACGGCAAGGATTTGGTTTATATCCATATCGAAGCCCCCGATGAATGCGGCCACAGAAACGAACCCGAAAACAAAATCAGAGCAATCGAGCTTATCGACGAAAGAGTTCTTCCCATTGTTCTCGATTACCTCAACAACTGCGGTGAGGATTATAAAATTATGATTCTTCCCGACCATCCCACACCCATTGTAACAAAAACTCACGCAAGCGACCCCGTTCCCTTTATGATTTATCATAAAAACGGCGAGGTTGAGGGCGTTGACACAATAAATGAAACAACAGCCAAGGCAACAGGCGATTTTGTTGAAGTCGGCTGCGGACTTATGAAAGAATTTTTGGAGGCATAAAAATGAGCTACAAGATTAACACAAAATGCATTTTGAGCGGCTATTCACCCAAAAACGGTGAGCCCAGACAGGTGCCCGTATATCAGAGCACAACATATAAATATGATTCAAGCGTTGAAATGGGCAAGCTTTTCGACCTTGAAGCATCGGGCTATTTCTACACCCGACTTGCAAACCCCACTAACGATGCCGTTGCAGCAAAAATTGCTGACCTTGAAGGCGGTGTGGGCGCAATGCTTACCTCATCGGGTCAGGCAGCTTCTTTCTATTCAATTTTCAACATTGCAGGCGCAGGCGACCACGTTGTAAGCGCATCCACCATTTACGGCGGCACCTTCAACCTTTTCAATGTTACCATGAGAAAGCTTGGCATTGAATTTACCTTTGTCAGCCCTCAGGCAACCGAAGAAGAGCTTAATGCCGCTATCAGACCCAACACAAAGGCTCTTTTTGCAGAATCGCTTTCAAATCCTGCTCTTGAAGTGCTTGATTTCGAGAAGTTTGCAAATGCCGCTCATTCAAACGGCATTCCCCTCATTATCGACAACACCTTCCCCACTCCCGTTAACTGCCGTCCCTTTGAGCTTGGTGCAGATATCGTTATTCACTCAACAACAAAATATATGGACGGTCATGCAACAAGCGTTGGCGGCGTAATCGTTGACGGCGGCAAGTTTGACTGGACACAGAATGACAAATTCCCCGGTCTCACAACTCCCGATGATTCATATCACGGCATCACATACACCGAGCGCTTCGGCAATGCTGCTTATATAACAAAGTGCATGGCTCAGCTTATGCGTGACCTCGGCTCAATTCCCTCACCCATGAACGCATTTCTTCTCAATCTCGGACTTGAAACTCTTCCCCTGCGTGTTGAAAGACATTGCTCAAACGCACTTAAGGTTGCAGAGTTTATCCGTGACAGCGGCTGCGCAATCGAAGTGACTTATCCCGGCATGGAGGGCAGCAAGGGCTATGAGCTTGCTCAGAAATATATGCCTAACGGCACAAGCGGCGTTATTTCGTTCAGAATCAAGGGTGGCAGAGATGCCGCAACCAAGTTCATGGATAGCCTTCAGATTGCCGAAATTGCAACTCACGTTGCCGATGCACGCACATGCTGCCTGCATCCCGCAAGCACAACTCACCGCCAGCTCACGGCTCAGGAGCTGATTGACTGCGGCATTTCTGATGACCTTATCCGTCTTTCTGTCGGCATCGAGCATGTTGATGATATCATTGCCGATGTTAAACAGGCTCTTGAAAAATCACAGGCATAACTTTCAGAGTCTCTTAAGAATGTCTTTATAGGGTTTAAAAAAGCCTCCGGCTATGCCGGAGGCTTGACTTTTATCTTTTTATCTCAGTTTGAAATATAACAATGTTCTGCATACGCCTCGCCGTCGGAGCCAACCGATATTATTGTTCCGCCCAGAAGACCGTCGGTATAATAAGCGCCGTATCCGGTTTTGAGTGTATAGTTGAGTCTGATACCTTCATGATAAATCTGAAAATTATTTGCATGATCATGGCCTGCAAATATGTTTTTTGTGCTACCGAGTTCTTTGCAAACATCAAAGAAGCCGTTATTTACAGGCGGACAGCACACACCTTCACCGTTAATACCAAGCGCTGCGGGTGCAAGCTCGGGAGCAAGAGTTCCGGTTTCGTCGCTGCCGTAGGCTTTTGACCAAGCATCTTTATATTCACAAAGGGGAATGTGCAGGAAAACCGAACTCTCAACAGTTTTGCCCTCAATTCCAGTAATCCCGTTAACAGCCCACTTATACCATTCAATCTGGTTATCCCAAAGATGGTCATAACCGCTTACCGTTGAGCCGTCTTCGAGAGTGAATTCGGCATTATTATGAGTGTCAACCATAAAAAGTGTGTGGATTATTTTTCCGTTTTCTGTAATGTTTATGATATAGTTGCCGTAGCCCATATTTTCGGGGCCGAACTCAAAAAGGCAATTTTCTGCCTTATAGAGAAGATAAGCAGCCCAGAATTCATTTATGAGGCATTGACCGTCGTGATTGCCCATAACAGGTGCCCAAGGAATGCCGTAAGAATCAATTTGATGGATAAGCTTGAGATATGCAATTGTGCCCCAAGCGTTATCGCCGGTCAGGGTGATAAGGTCAGGCTGGGTTTTTTCAATCAGGCTGTCAATCATCTCTGCAGATTTCACACCCTGCTCCTCATAAACCAAATCATCCTTAAGCTGAACATCGGCAAGGTTAAGGATGATGAAGTCTTCGTCAGGATTCTTCTCAATTTCTGCGCAATAATCTGCCGTGAATTTGTCCTTTACCGACCATTCGGTAAAAAAGTTGCTTTCACCGAAATTCATAACAAGTGCTGCCACGGGTGAAAGAATCTGAAACAGTGAAATGAAAAAGGCTAAAATAAGTTTTAAAGTTGCCATATTGCACCTCTGAATATATTGTTTTTATTAATTATAAATCCAAAGGCTGAAACTGTCAACACGGATAACCGGTGAAACGAGAGAATACTGAAGTTTGTTTATCAAATTTTTGCTTGCGGATTGTTCATAGTATATATACACAGAAAGATTCAACATATATTTTTTGCTTTCAAGGCAGCAGATGCGCAGACTCTCTTTTGGCAAATGCTCGGTTAACAATAATAACCAATCCTTCGTTATTACCGTTAAGATAATCTGTATTTGCTTGAGCACCTGTATCCGCAAATTCATACCCGTTTGAAAAGCTTTTCATAGCAATCGGCACGGCAGATGATTCATTTCTTGTTTTCGCATTTTGACTTATATGTTCTGTATGCAACGAGTGCATTCAGGCAAAGGTCGATTAAATGTGTGTCCATTTCATCTATTGGTTTTTCGAGTTCTTCGCTTATAAGCGCATCCAATTTTTTCGCATTAAGTTTAAGGGCTTTATCATTCATATATGTTCTTATTATGGCAAGACAGCGTTTATATTCTTTCAAAATATCACCTCTGATTTTTGTCTGTAACTATATATGACGAAAAGCAGGGTTTGTCACGCAAAAAAATTTAACCGAGCTTGCTTTTAAGCAAACTCGGTTAGTTTTTATTACGGTCAATCATATTTCTGTTTCTTGCCGCAATTGCGTATTTGAAATTGCGGTCGGCAGAGGTATCGTAACAGCCTTCGAATGATTCGGTGTTGTTTCGAAGTTCTGCGGTTTTATGGGGGAGAACAAGGGGGAGAAAAACATTGTCTGCCCGTCTCTTTTTAGTTTAAGCTGCCATCAGGTCAAAATATCCGATTCTGCCAACGAGAAATTCAAGCTCTCTATTATCTTTTTGCATCATAATGTGAAAGAACTCATAAAGCTTGCTTTCAACGGTGATATAATCTTCAATTATTCTGTGACCGAAAAGGATGACGGTTAATTTATCATTCATTTTCTCTCACAAAAAGGATATTGCCGATGCACAAAAGCGCATCGGCAAAATATTATTTTAGCAGCAGCTGATGTATGTTGAACCAATCAAAATAGGATTGGTGTAGTCACATCTGGTGCATACTTCCATTTCGTATGTTTCTTGTAGGCATCTGGGTGCTGTTGCCTTTGCTTTATGTGTTATGGCTTTAACAACTGATGACTCAAGCTTATGACCAAAGAGTGTACAGGTAAGGCCATAAGTGGTTGCACCATTATTATCGTGGCTAAAATAATGATCAATAAATTTATTGCGGAAGTCTTCGGTTGTATTCGCATCAAAAACAAAAGTGGTTTCATTTTCGATAACAGTAATTGTGTTTTCAACTGTATCCTCTGCATAAACGGATATTGACATCACAGAAAGCAGGGAAACGACAACAAGAATAAGTGAAATTATTTTTTTCATATCAGCTAATCTCCTTCAGGTTTTCAATGATTCTGAAAAGATTATCCTTTGTATCTGATTGTACTGCATACCTATTATTTTCATAAACAAAGTTCGCTTGTATGTATTGTGGGGCTGTGTCATAATATACCAAGTATCCATTGATTTCAATTTCTGTACAACTAGATTTTACTTCTTCAGACAAGTTACTATTGACAACAACTGAAATGCTGTGAAGAGGGTTACTGCATTGTAATAGATATTCTTCAGAGTTATCATCAATCATATACCAAACCTTGACAATCTTTTCGTTTTCGGGTAACCAAGACGGATATAAAATCTCAATCTCTTCGTTTTTAGTAAGTTTTTCGATTGAGGCATATTTTTTGGTTATATTTGGCTTAATGAATGTTATATCGCCATAATCTACCGAGCCGCCTTCGAACCATTCATGGATGGTTTGACCCACTTGTCTGAGTAATTCAAATGATGAGCTGCCCGAAGCAATGGCTATAATACCAAAGAGCGCAACGATTACCGCAAGAACTGCAGCTATAACAGCAAGTCTCTTTGCTCGCATCTTCTTTTTAGCATACGAGCCTATCGCCGTTACTTTGCCCTTGAACGGTATAGCATTTACTCTTTGTTCGATTTCTTTCTTAGTAAGCCTTTCTTTTCCTTCAAGTTCCATGAGAAAATCGACGCATTCTGTCACAAGATCGCTGTCCATTTCCTTATATTCTTTTGAAGTTTCAAGCAGAATTATCGCCATAAGCTTGTCCTTTAAAGATTGCTTTTCAGCGGCCATATCTTGTTTGTTTCCCATGGATTTGTTCACCTCCTGTAATTATGATTCAATAAACGCAATACCTCCCTTCATGTATATATGACGGGAATTGCATTTTGTCACACAAAAATTTAAAAATTTTTTTAATTTTTTTAAAATCGCATAAAAAGAAGCAAAATTGCCATGAATATGAAGGCTGTTTTTTCTTTGATTTTTAATCTTAGTCTGTAAACTCTCATTCTAACTGTGTGTTCAGAAACGCCAAAAGCCGTTGCCAATTCTTTGTATTCCATATGTTTGGTGTAAACCATTTCAAAAAGCTCAAGCTCTTTTTCGTTCAATGAAGAAAGAATGTTATTTTTCTTTTCTTCAAGTTCTTCCGGAGTTATTTTATTATCTTCTTCCATTTCATAAAGAATATCCGTGCTTGTCTGTGAAGCAAATACAGTTCCGTAAATAAGCTCTTTTTCTCTCTTGGCGATAGCTCTGAACTGTTCTTTTATTTTGTTGTTGGCAACTTTATAGAGCCAAGCTTTTATGTAATCATCTTCAAGTTCGTTGTATTTTTCCTGGAAGAAAAGAAAAACCTCCTGAGTAACATCAGCGGCGTTTTCTTCCTTTTTGAGTCTTGAAAGACAAAGATGATATATGTCATTATAGTATAAATTTGCAATCTCAGTTGCTCTTTCAAAACTTATCAACAAATATCACCCCTTTTTGTCAAATTATTTACATATTTGTCTAATTATAACAGCTTAATAAAATTATGTCAAAGAAAAGATTTATCAGGAATTCCATAAAGAAATATTGAGCTTAAAATGTGTTTTGCACTACAAAGTCAAAAAATATACATTTTTGTAAAAAAGAGCAGGCTGAAACCTGCTCGTTACATAATCAAATACTATGAAAAACAAATAAAAATCGAGTGTTCATCACTTAAATCCGTTATGAACACTCGAAATGGTGGAGCGCAATGGTTTAAATCCGAACCGAAAGCCGCTTCAATCTCTTTCAGAGTTATTGTTTCGGTACCGTCTTTGAAGTTGTATGTAAACACCAGTTTATCGTCATAAACATATACCGAGTTGACGAAAGTGTCTATTATCTGTCTTTGATAGTTTCTGTTGTTGGGATTGCCGCCTTTAAATCGGCTTATCCAATTAACAATTCTTTCTTTTGAGTATTTCGGGCGTCTGATTTCCGCCTGCAATATTGCTGTTTTCAGATTTCTCTGCTGTTCTTCAAGCTGTTCAAGTCTGCCTTTGGTTGATTCCGTCAGTATTCCCGACTGAATCGCATTGAGCATATTTTCTATCGCTTTTTCGCATTCTTTTAGCTGAGTTTGCATTGCGGGAATTGTTGTATCTTCCTGCTCTTGCATTTTCAAAAGCGCATCTGCTATCCTCTCAATTTCCTCATCTTTCAAAACTCTGGCTACGGTCTGAAGAACCACAACCTTTTCAATCCAATCCTTTTTGATTGCTTTTCTTGTGCAACCGAGATGTCTTTTTGCACCACCGCATTTGTAATAATAATGCTTAACTTTTCTCGTTCCGCTTGTTCCCGATTCACCCGCCATAATTCTGCCGCAGGTTCCGCAGAACAGTTTCGTTGTGAGTAAGTATTCGTCTTCTGCCTTCTTTCGGGCAGGAGCTCTTTTATTTTTTGCCATTCTTTCCTGAACTCTCTCAAACATATCTTTGTCAATAATAGCAGGTATGCCGTCGGGAGTAACCACATCACGGTATCTGTACTCGCCGATATATTTTCTGTTAGAAAGAATAATACTTACTCCGTTAACTTTGAACTTTTTGCCGTTGCGGGTTTTGAGTCCTCTTGAATTAAGTTCATCGCAGATTTCTTTGATTGTTTCACCGTTATCATACCGTGTAAAAATCTCAATCGGTATCGCCGCTGTTATCGGGTCAATCACAATATTCTGCTCATTGTCGGAACAATATCCGAGCGGAAGTGTTCCTCCGTTGGTTTTGCATTTGAGAGCATTTTCAGTTTGCCCTCTTTGAATTTTCTCCGAAAGCTCTGCCGAATAATATTCCGCATAACCTTCGAGGATTGATTCAAGAATGATACCTTCTGGACCGTCGGAAATGTTTTCTTTGACCGACATAACCCTGACACCGTTCTTTTTGAGAATGTGTTTGTAATGTGCACTGTCGTATCGGTCTCTTGAAAATCTGTCGAGCTTCCAGACAAGTACAATATCAAACAATCTCTTTTCGCTGTCGGCAATCATCCTCTGAAAATCGGGTCTGTCATCGGTGCGGGCAGAGAGTGCTCTGTCAACATAACTGCCGAGAATTGTGATTCCGTTTCGCTCGGCATACTCCGTACATTCACGAATCTGACCGTCAATTGATTCTTCACGCTGACTGTCGGAAGAATATCGTGCGTAGATAACTGCCTTCAATCATCTGTCACAAGTCGGAGGCCAAGCGGTCTTAGGAAGACAATTAGGG
>JAZNPT010000051.1:0-29318 GCA_045589815.1 Acutalibacteraceae bacterium | reverse complement strand
CCTGCCATCATAAACGGATTTGAGCCCATTGTTGCGGCATCTTCCATCTGATTAATCTTCTTCATATCTTCGGGAGTGAGAGTAATCGGATTAAGAGCGATGGATTCAACGGAAATACCTCTGCGCTGTGTCCATTCAACGGCAAGAGCCTTGTTAAGAGCATCCTTGAGCTCTGTTGTGTGTGCAGGAATCTGTGCAGGGCGGAGTTCAAGCTCTGTGAGCATTGCAAATGCAGGCTGAAGAGCTGAAATGAACTCTGTTTTGAGCTGATTGTCGATTTCTTCTCTTCTGTATTCATCGCCTACGTTACCTGCAATCTTTGTGTAGAAAAGAAGAGGGTCTGTGATTTTGTAGGAATATATACCGTTGCATCTTACCTGAACTGAACGGTACATATTGAGTCTTTTGTTGGCAACCTCAAACATAAAGGGATTGGGTGTGCCGAACTTGTTATCAAGAATTTCCTTTGTATTGAAATAGTAAACTCTCTGGTCTTTGCCTGTGTCGCCGCCGTATGTAAATCTCTTACCGATTGTTTTAAATGTTTCCTTGATTGTATCGCCGAGCTTGCCTGAGAAGATTGAAGGCTCTGTTGATGAATCATAGGTAAATTCACCGGGTTCTGCGCAAACTTCAACAATCTTGCCCTGCTCAACGATAATCATGCACTGACCGTCTGCAACTGCAATGCCCGAGCCGTTGGAAATAATGTTGTCACTGCCTTTTGTGTTAGATGAACGTCCGCCTACTCGCTTCTGTCCTTTCACCATAAGCACGTCATTTTCGAGTGATTCGCAGTAGAAAAATTCTTTCCACTGATCTGCGAGTACACCGCCAAGTGCTCCTAATCCTGCTTTAATAAGTCCCATATTTATTTCTCCCTTCGTTTTAATTCTGCAAGTTTATCAGTATCAGAAAGCCTTATTCTTTTGGAAACAACATAAGTCTTAAAGCTTCCGTCAGAGTTCTTTTCACCGAACGAACCATAAGTTGAAGTTACTATGGTTCCGTCTTCAAGCACAACGTTGCCGCAATATCCGGTATCAGCATTTGCAGTTATACACGGAGCAGTTTGATTCTTGAGATATGTATGCGCAAGCTTAATACGGTATTGTCCTTCTGTTCCGTTCTTTAAATCTTCATAAGTACCAACCCAAGCAATCCAGCCTTCGCTGTACCAATTCATTGTTTTGGATTCATAGTTCATCTTAAGCTTTTCTTTGCTTCTTTCTATGGAACGGAAAGTGATAAACAGCCTGCCATCAGCAGTATAATCTGCTTTGTGACGTTCACCGTTCAAAGCAGACGGCGCAAAAACAGGCTTTGACCATGTTTTTCCCTCGTCCTGAGAAAACGATAAAAGAGAGTTATAATTTTTGTTGTTACTTCTGGCGATCAAGCAAAGCTCATCGCCCTTACCGCAATCGGAACGAACAACCTCAACCTCACACATTTTTGCCTTTTTCTCAATTTTTCTGTGTTCTGTAAAATACGGCTCAGGCTTACTCCAAACTGCCTTACCGTTTTCAAAAGAGAGGATTGTTTTATAATTAATAAATCCGCCCCAATGATCATGAAAAAAAGCCATCCACTTATCAACAAATTTGCCATTTTCCTTAAGCCTTGTCAACGATGCCATTGCAACCGTCGGAATAACGGTAACATCATCCTTTTTTGAAAAACAAAGTTCAAATTCACTCCATGTCTTTCCTTCGTCATCAGAAAGAGAATAATTAAATCCGCCGACAGTTCCCTTACCGTCACGCCAATCGGGGTTGCCTGAAATCAAAATAATTTTATCGGGTGTTCCGTCAGAAAACTCAAGGCGATAAACAGTCGGAGTCTCCCTTGAATTATCCCATGATTTCGGCTGATTTTCGATCTGAAAGCCATAAGTTAATCCGCCGTCACGGCTGATTCTGCTTCTTACCGCACCTTTTCCATGTCCGGAAGGGAAAACTTGAAGAATACTTCCGTCTTTGAAAAGAATTGCATCCGGATGACCAAGATAATCAAGCTCATTATCAACAACGGAAAACTCATAAAGATATTTCAAGTCTTCCGGCGTGTTTTCCGGTATAACATCCAACCTGACAAGCGGAATCGAATAATCGCCTGCTCCGTTTTTAAAAGACGAATTAAAAAACATATCACTTAACCCTCACTTTATAAATTTTAACACCGTGACCGGGAACATCGGCTTTTATTTTTTCGAAAACGCCGAATTCTTCGCCTGTCCACAAATCCTTAGTAATGTATTCCGAACATGAATTCGTTGTTATATACGGTTTGCTTATAATCTCTTTCAGACTGCATTCAATGCTTGCAGAAGATGTTGCTTTGTTCAAAAAGCAAACAGCAAATTCATCATTTACAAGCGGTTTAACAAGAATATCCTCCGCGCCGTTTGTTTTAATTCTGCGGCATTGCATTCCCAATGCATCCTGATCAATAGCAATCAAATCTTTGTTTGATATAATTTTATACGTATTGTTGCTCTTATCAACGGTTCCGTCAGTATTAATAAATTTTCTTACATCGTTACCGAGAATAAGCGGCGCAGCCATCATACACCAAAGTGTAAAATGAGTTTTGTTTTCTTCAAAAGTTAACTCGCCGTTTCCGACCTCAAGCATATCAGGATCGTTCCATGAGCCCGGACCTGCATATTTATAAAGCAAAACATTCAGCTCATAAATACCGATAATCGAAAACCATTTGGGCATAATATCCGGAGTGGTTCTCCAGAGATTTCCTGCATACGAACCCCAACGCCAAGGAAAATTTCTTCCCCATTCACATATCGAATATACTATCTTTTTTTCTTCACAGTTATGCTTTTCAGCATATTCCTTAGTTGCTCTTTTGAGTTCCTTACCCATATTCAAATACTGTATGGCAGCGCTGTCTTGCTTTGAAGCAACAGGATTGAAGAATCGAAGTCTGTTGTTTCCTTCATCAAGTTTAATTCTAAACTGGTGCCTGCCTTCAACAGTAAATGCTTTTGTTGCGGGCAGACAACTCCTGAAAACTTCACCGCCATTAACAGAAACTTCGATATGCTTTCTTTCCTTGCCGCCTTTTCTGAAAACAACGGTAAGAATATATTCACCCGCCTGTGAAACATTGACATTATCAAACTCGCAAGCTCCGAGATTCGCAGAAAGCCCGTCGATAAATCTGCAATTCGAAATTTTCGGGTCGGTTACAACAGTTGCATTGCCAAACAAAACCGCATCGTCGGGAAGCAATTCAATTTCTTTTTCCAGGCCGTTGCCTGAAATGATTATTTTAATAATTTTTGGCGCGGACGTAGGAATTGTAGTGTTATGACAAAAGTCATATTTAAAGAACTCCACACCCCACTCAGCAAAGGTATCTGCATCAATAGCTTCATTGCCAAGACTAGCAGGCAAATCCTCGCACGTAAGTCTGCCGTTTGAGCTGTAAATGCCAAGCTTAAGCCCAAGACTGTTGACCTTTTCAACCAAGGATTTAATGCCGCTCGGGAAAGCATTCAAATCCCCCTGAAGCCTGCCGTTTTTATCTCTCATCGACGATTGCCAACAATCGTCAATGTTTATGTATTGATAACCGCAATCAGCAAGACCGCTGTCTTTGATTGCCTTAGCGGTTTCAAAAATCAAATCTTCATTAATTTCGTTTCTGAAAGTATTCCAGCTTGACCAACCCATTGGCGGAGTTAACGCAACACCGTTGCCATAAGGCGCATCAAAGCTGCAATTAAACTTAAAACTGTTGACAGCTTTTTTTGCAATCACAGCAGGTTCAATGTTATTTTTAACAGCTTTAATCTCAGATGCCAATGTTTCAAATATTGATTTGATTGCCATATAAATTCTTCTTTCATAAAATTAATTTGCTTTTAAAAGCGGCAATGTATAGGTGAATCCGTAATAATCTCCTTCAAGATTAACAGATTCGGCAGAAATAACATCAGTATTGTAAACCGTGATGGTTTGAAGCTGATAAAGCGGGTTCTCAACGGCCTGTTGCATAACAAGTTCTGTCAGCTGCTCCGTCATTTTTGCCTTATCCGAAAATCCGATTGCAGAACGTATATTTGCGGTTTTTGAATCAATTTCGGGAGTGTTAACAGCGGTTTTATTCAATGAACCGCTGCTGTTATAGTATTCATACTTATCACAGGTAGCGCCGTCATAAACATTTTCAATCCATAAATCAGCATCGCCTGAAATTATTGCATTTTCAAGAGTTACTTCATCGGCAAGAACAATATTCAGTTCAATATTCTTTTCAGCAAGAATTTCTTTATATCTGCTCAAAACAGCATATTCAAGATCATCTTCGCTTCCGCAATAATAAACATCAACATCCGTCAAAATATCGTCACTTACCATTGTATAGGCTGTGTAAGCGCTTGAATTGTAATAAGAATCTGTGACCGATGACGGATATTCAGGAAATCTAATGCTTATCGGCCGCAAAAGCTTGGTGTAATATGAGCCAATTCTGTTTTCAACAACATCGTTAACAGAACAAAGTCCTATAAGTGCTTTTCTGGCAGTTGCATTGCTGAGAGTTCGTGTATTCAAAAACATCGAAACATAGTAATCACAATCAGAAATAACATAGCTAACAGGTTTATCCGTCAACATACTGACAGACTGAGATGTTGCAAGAGTTGTTACAATATCAACATCTCCCGAAACAACGCATTCGATAGGATCTTTTTCTCCTACGGCCAAATCAATAAACTTGAGCCGTTTAAAATCACAATCAGTATCTAAATAAAACTTATTGGACACCATTGTAACTTCGTCATCATCAAAATCTGAAATAACATAAGGGCCGGAGCAAACAGGAGTATCAGTCAGCTCTTTGATTTTTTCGGCAGAACCTTTAATATACTCCACAGAATAGAAGTTTTTAGAAACCAGTAGTGCATTAAGCTGAGAAATCGCATTAATATTTCTTGAATTAAAAAGGATTGTGCAAGTATAATCATTTACTTTTTTAATACCATCAATTTCAGAAACATCAATTCCGTCAGCATAATTTTTGCTGATATACTCAGTATAAAGCTGTTCACGATACCATGATTCGGGGTTATAAGCAAGCGGATTACTTTCAGCCTCAACCCTTGCAATTAATTTCAGAACATCTTCCTGAGAAGGATTGGCTCCGAGCTTTTTTGCATCTTCTCCGTAACCGAGATCATCTATGTATTTTCTCCAGGAAATGCCGGACGGTGATGCGGTATCCAGCCCGCCGGTTAGCTTCCCTTCAAGATTTGTTGCAATAAGATATTTGGAGTAGTCGGCAACGCTGATGGTAGTTACAGTATATTTTTCCGCAACGGTTTTCTCTATTTCAGAAATTGATGATTCATAATTCTTATCATCAAAATAATACTCTTTTAAACCAACAATATCATTGAGATACCAGTCTTTATATGTTCCGTCATAGCTGGCATCTGAAATAAAATAATAAAAGAAAATAACATCGTCGATAGTTATGTTGCTGCCATCGGAAAACATCATGTCATTATCAATCGATACAGTGTATTTAACTGTTTCTCCCTCAGCAAACTCGTAAGATATTCCGCCACTGTGATTAATCAAACTGTTGTCAGAACCCGTTCTTTGAATCGGACGAAACATTTGCGACATAATTTCTATATCAGCCTTACTCTCGGAATAAAAAGGATTAAACTGACCTTGTATATCAGAAACGCCGATTTTTAACTCGTTGCCGCCGGCAGAAAAATCTGAAGCTGTTTTACAACCGGTTAAAACAAGCAAAATGCAGCAGATAAAAAACGCTGTTATCGATCTGAGTTTTCTCATCCGAATAATGCTCCTTTATTATATATATAATTAATTCTATCATAACAGCGAAGAACTTACAATATATATTTTTAAAAAAACAGCGCCTTTCAAACGAAAGACGCTGCAAAAAATTTTTATATAATTATTTCTGATACTCTTTGAAATCTTTATAGATTTCTTCAGTATAAACATTGTTTTCACTCTTATCGTGAAGAGGATACCAAACCTGAGCGAAGAAGGGATTAACCTTTGCCTCGTCGTCATAAGCCCAACGGAACTTCTTCTGCTCTGCCTTTTCAAGTGTTGAGGGAAGCTCTTCGTTGCACCAGTGACCGCCTCTGAGAACAAGGTTGGGTGACATCATGAACTCATGACCGTGAGCGCACTTCCAAAGGATGGGAGTATACATATCAACGATTTCAGTTGCAAGGCATTCGCCGCCTCTGAAAGCAGCTGCCTTCTGAAGATCTTCGAGTGTGAGTGAATCGAAATCCTTTGTTTCATCATAACCGTGGTCAAGAACAAGAGCCTTTGAAGGATCGTCGTTGGGACGGTAAACCTTAACCTTGCTCCAGTCGCTGCCGATTGCATCCCACTTTGCTTTCGAACCAACATAAGCGTTGATTCTGGGAGTAACATTGTTTTCTCTCCACCAAAGAGTGCCGTAAACGGGAGTCTTTGCAATCTTCTTCATGAAAGGCTTAACGGCAAATGCAAAGGGCTTTGCAAGCTTTGCAAGCTTATAGAACCATTCAACTCTGTTCATAACGCTCTTGAAATAATCTTCAATGGGCATATTAGCACGGAAATGGCAGTACTTTTCAAGTACATCAGAGTCAAGATACCACTGACCGTGGAAGTTTCTTGTGATAAACCAGTCAGGATCAAAGAGCTTTCTGGGATCACCGAGACCAAGGCCGTATTTACCGAGAAGAAGCTGTTCAAACTCGAAGTTTGTGATTCTGTACTGAGCACCTGAACCGATGTTGTAGAATCTTCTCCAGAACTCTTCGGGAATGTCATCGCCGCATACGTTTACAAGGAGACGGCCTGAATCTTCAACAGTTGCCCATTCAAGAACACCGTTGATAACAACGTGATACATGATGGGTTCCATATTCTTAACAATTTCAGGATAAAGAATACCTGACTGACGAAGTGATACCCAATGCTTAAGGCCTGATTCAGCAAAAACAGCTTCTGCAAGAACTTTTGATGTTGCATAGTGGTCATACACGCTGATTTTGATGGGGTCGCCGGTACGTGCCCAATGGATGGGGTCATCTCTTTCGCCTGTTTCAGCAACTGTACCGATATAAACAACTTTAATTGCATCTGGATCGGGCTGAGCCTTAACAGCTGCAACAATGTTCTTTGCTGCGCCGACATTTGTTTTAATTGTGTTGATGGGATAATAGTCAGCAGAAGGAGAAACCATGCCGCCAACGTGAAGAACGTAATCCGAACCGGTTACGCACTCAAGAACGCTTTCATACTTCTTAAGATCGCCCCAAACAATTTTTACGGAAGGATCGTTCATATAGGGAGCAAACTTCTTTCTGTTCTTTTCGCTGTCACGAAGAAGAACAACGATATTGAACTGATTTTTCTTAGCATAGAGCTGCTTGAAACCTTCCCAACCCATGGTACCTGAAGCACCGGTAAGGAATACCGTCTTTTTCTGTGCCATTTTGATTTCCTCCAAATAAAAAAATTATTTTGCCAAATTGATACATAATAATGTTAACATATTTTTTTACATAAATCAACAACATTTTTAATGCTAAATGTATAATTTAACAATATTTTAACCGATAGCAAATTTTTCTTTGAATATTTTTTCAACAATATGCATCTGTTCAATTTCTTTTTTATTTCCTTCGGTGAAAAGAGATGCATCCTTAACACGGCAATTGTAGCCGATATCAACACCACAAAGTCCAAGATGATATTTGGCATTAACGGGATACATCTGGCACTCGGCAAGAGAGGCAAAAGCAAGAAAAGCCTGAACCTGCTCTGCTTTTTCGGGTTCATTTTTGTAGTTTTTGCAAAGCCATGAGTAAAGCTCAGGGTGAAAATTACCCATAACTCCGGAGAAACCTGCACATCCTGCCTTGAGAGATTCAAGCAATGTTGCGGAATTGGCGTTATAAATTTTCAGACCAAGGCCCTCAACCGCCTTCAGCTTTGCTTCAATTTCACCAATGCGGCAGCAGGTATCCTTAAGGAATTTTAGTCTGCCGTCAAGCGCACATTGTCTGAGAGTTTCAGGTGCCATAAGCCTTTTGTAGGGATAAGGGCATTCATATATGCCTAAGCCTATTTCCGGTATAGAAGAAACCATTTTTTCATAGTTACGCAAAAAAATCGAATCATCCTCATCCTGCTTTGCAAAACGGTTTGCAATAAACACATACGCATCTATCCCCTCGGATATGAATGCATTTGCTTCATAAATCTGACTGTCAAGTTCATCAGCCGTATGTCCTGAAGCAACAACGCTCATATCGGCAGGTTTGTTTTTCATAATGAACTTTAAAAGCTCAAGACGCTCCTCAAAGGAAAGGAAAAATATTTCGCTGGATTGACAAATAGCAAAAACGCCGTCAACGCCGTTTTCGTGATACCATTCAAGAATTCCGAGTACACCGTTGTAGTCAATTTTATTGTCAGCGGTAAAAGGGGTCACCATAGTTGGATAAACGCCGTCGGGAATATTTTTAATCATAGGCCACAGCTCCTAAAATAAAAGTAAGCGGTAAATTTTTACCGCTTTAAGTTTAATATTATCCAACTGCTTTGTCAATGCTATGATGTCAACTTTTTTCTTATTATTTCCAAAACAGTTTTTTCCCTGCGTGAAACCTGAACCTGAGTCATACCCAAATGTTCTGCCGTTTTTGACTGTGTTAAACCATTATAATATCGCAGTTCAATCAACTTGCGGTCACGCTCGTCCAAAGTTTCCAGAACCTGCCTTAGTGCAAGAAAGTCTGAAATCTTGTTTTCGGGAGAATCGACGGGAATATCTATTTGTTCATCGCCATCCTCGCCTGACGTCAATGAAAACGCAGGCATTGAAGCGTTCAAAAGCATTGACGCTTCTGTCACTTCAATTCCAAGGCTTTGCGCAAGCTCACTAACCGTCGGCTCTCTGCCGAGGTTAACTGCTATTTCTTCTTTTTTTCTGATTGCAATGCGTGATTTCTCTTTTATTGCACGTCCTATTTTTATTGAACCTCCGTCACGGAAAATTCTTTTAATTTCTCCGAGTATAACCGGAACGGCATAGGTTGAAAACATAAATCCGCGAGACTCATCAAAATTATCAGCCGCTTTTATCAGACCTACGCAACCCGCCTGAAACAAATCATCATATTCCGCTCCCCTGCCTTTAAAACGGGTGGCACACGCATGAACAAGACCAATGTTGTTTTCAACAAGTTCATTACGCAGTTTTTGTGATTCAGTCATCAGTTGAATCACGTCCCTTGAATTTTTTCACAAGAGTTACGGAAGTGCCTTTCCGCGGAGTTGAGCTTACTCTGATTTTGTCACAGAAGCTTTCCATAACCGCAAAGCCAAGACCAGCTCTTTCACCACCCAAAGTGGTGAAAAGCGGCTCCATCGCCTGCTTTATATCTACAATGCCGCATCCTTTATCTTTGATTTTTACTTTAAAAACTCTGTTTTCATATATCGCCGCCCGTATGTAAATAATACCGACGGTTCCTGAATAGGCATGAACAATACAGTTTGTAACCGCCTCACTTACAGCCGTTTTAATATCAGATATTTCTTCAACATTCGGGTCAAGCTGTGCCGCAAATGCTGCAACAGCCGCCCTTGCAAATGCCTCATTGACAGAACGGCTTTCAATTTGTAATTTCATTTCATTTAATGCTTTCATATAATTACTCCTTCATTTTTAGTGTTACAAGCTTTTCAAGACCGGCGAGTCGCATAATTGAATGCAGTCTACCTGATAAATTTACAACCTCAGTATTGCCGCCATAGCTCTCCACGATTCTGTATCTTCCGAGAACAAATCCTATGCCGGAGCTGTCCATAAAAGTTACATCGCCGAAATCAAGTTGTACATTCGGCGCAAGCGAAGATTGAATTGCTTCGTCAGCTTCCAACCTTAAGGCGGCAGCATTGTGGTGATCTATTTCACCGCTGATTGCAATTGTCAGCCTGACAGGGGTGGATGTTATTTTAATTGCCATTTTTACTCTCCTTTGCATAAAAAATCCCTTATCCAACAGGATAAAGGATTAATGATAAAAATTTTGTTGAATTGTTGAAGCAGTTAAAAATTAAGAAGGTTTTCCCTGATTTCACCGGCCAAATAAAATGAACCGCAAACAATAACGGCATCATCGGGCTGAGCGATGTTTTTGGCTGCAGTTACAGCTTTTGCCGGGTTAGGTATATCATAACAATTACTGCAATACTTCATTGCGTTTTGCATAAGCGCATCACTGCTTAAAGCTCTTGGAACATCCGCCTTTGTTGCAATAAAAGTTTCGGCAAAAGGCGCAACTGCAGAAAGATAAGAAAGATAATCCTTATCTGCCATCATAGATGAAACCATTATAATTCGTTTATTCTTCAAATGCTTGTTTATGAATTCCGAGAGTGCTGCGGCGCAGCCTTCATTGTGACCGCCGTCAAGTAAAACTACGGGACGCTTTTTAATAAGTTCAATCCTTGCAGGCATTAGCGAAGATTCAATGCCGTTAATTATTGACTGATTGGAAATCAGAATTCCCAACCGTGACAAAGAACGAACTGCTTCGATTGCCGTGCATGCATTGAATATCATGTGTTTTCCTGCAAGCGGAAGTGTGAATTCGATATCACCATAAACGGCAAGGGTTCCTTCAAGCTTTTCTTGCAAAACTTTCAAGCTGTTAATATCTGGAATACGCAATGTGTTGCATCTTGCCTCACATGTATCTTGGATAACTTGCATCGCTTTATCATCTTGAAACGGATAAACAACGGTTTCGGCGCCGAATTTTATAATTCCGCACTTTTCTGCAGCGATTTTTTCAATAGTGTCTCCGAGAATGGCGGTATGGTCAAGCGAAATGCTTGTGATAACGCTGACATAGGGAGCCTCAATAACATTTGTTGAGTCCAATCTGCCGCCAAGACCGGTTTCAAGAACAACAAAGTCGCATTTTTTTCTTTCAAAATAAACAAAAGCAGCCGCAGTTATGGCTTCAAACTCAGTCGGATTAAGCCCTTTCTCGGCAACTTTTTCAACCGCATCTTTCACCAGTGTCACACATTCGGCAAGGTCATGCTTTTCAATCATATTTCCGTTATACTGAATGCGTTCACAAAAATCCGTAACATAAGGCGAAATAAAAAGTCCTGTATTATATCCGCTCTTACACAAAATATTGGAAATCATGGTTGATGTTGAACCTTTTCCGTTGGTTCCGGCAACATGAATTACCTTTAGACTTTTCTGCGGATTCCCAAGAAATTCACAAAGCGCGCGAATGCGCTCCAAACCGGGATTGATACCAAATTTCTCAAGAGAATGGATATATGATATTGCTTCACTACAATTCATAACTTCACCTTTTATAAAATATGGCGGGAGCAAGCCCCCGCCCTACTTCAGAATAAATATCAGAATCAACCTAACTTTGCAATGCTTTCTTTGAGCATTGCAATTTTTTCGGCATATTTTGCTGCCTGTTCACGCTGAGTGGCAACAACATTTGCAGGTGCTTTTGCAACAAAGTTTTCGTTTGAAAGCTTGTTGTTGACAAAATCAAGATCTTTCTGAACAGCGGCAAGCTCTTTGTTAAGCCTTGCTTTTTCCGCCTCAAAATCAACGAGTTCGCCCATGGGAATATAAATCTTTGCGTCCTGAGTAACAATGCATACGGCACCGTCAAGTTCAAACTCATCAGCGATTTCAACCTCAGATGCGCTTGCAAGCTTCTGCATAAATACGCCGCCCTGCTCAAAGGTTGCTTTATGAGCTGTTGCAATATATACCTTTGCTTTCTTTGAAGGAGGAACATTCATTTCTGCTCTGCGGTTACGGATAGCGCGGACAGCAGTCATGATTCTTTCCATTTCAGCTTCTTCGGCAGCGAATGAAAGAGCATCATCAAATTCAGGCCATGCGGAAATCATGATTGATTCGCCGATATGAGGAATAGTCTGCCAAATTTCTTCGGTAATGAAAGGCATAAAAGGATGAAGAAGCTTGAGTATTTTATCCATAACCCAAACAAGAACCTGTTTTGCGATTTGAGCTTCTTCTCCGCCCTTTTGAAGTCTGATTTTTGCAAGTTCAATATACCAATCGCAGAAAATATCCCAAATAAAATCATAAAGCTTTGCAATAGCAATGCCGAGCTCAAACTTTTCAAGGTTATCGGTAACTTCCTTTGCGAGCCTGTTAACAAGGCTGATTACCCACTTATCTTCAAGCGCAAGTTCTGCGGGCAGCTCACAAGGAATTTCATCATCGCCGATATTCATAAGAATAAATCTTGATGCATTCCAGAGCTTGTTTGCAAAGTTACGGCTTGCGCTGACCTTCTCGTCTGAGAATCTCATGTCATTTCCGGGGCTGTTGCCAGTTGCAAGAGTAAGTCTGAGGGCATCTGCACCGAACTGATCAATAATTTCAAGAGGATCAATTCCGTTACCGAGAGATTTTGACATCTTTCTGCCGAGAGCATCTCTTACAAGGCCGTGGATAAGAACGGTATCAAACGGAACCTGACCTGTGTACTCAAGAGCAGAGAAAATCATACGGCTTACCCAGAAACCGATAATATCATAGCCTGTAACAAGAGTGCTTGTAGGATAGTAATGTTTAAGGTCTGTTGTTTCATCAGGCCATCCGAGAGTTGAGAAGGGCCAAAGAGCTGATGAGAACCATGTATCAAGAGTGTCTCCGTCTTGCTCAATATTTTTGCTTGAGCAATGGGGGCAACAGTCAATATCAGTCTTTGAAACAATTGTGGCACCGCAATCTGCGCAATACCATGCAGGGATACGGTGACCCCACCAAAGCTGACGTGAAATACACCAGTCGCGTGTACCTCTCATCCAGTTCATATAATTCTTTGTGAATCTTTCGGGAACAAATACGGTTTCGCCTTTTTCAACTGCTTCAATAGCAGGCTTTGCAAGGGGTTCCATTCTGACAAACCACTGCTTTGAAACCATGGGTTCAATTGTTGTATGGCAACGGTAGCAAGTGCCAACCTCGTGCTTGAGAGGTTCGATATATTTGATATATCCGCCGGCTTCAAGATCCTCAAGAATGGCCTTGCGTGCTTCCAAAGTTGTCATACCTGCATACTTGCCGCAGTCAAGAACTTCGGGCTCATCAGCAGCAGCCTTGCCGCTTGCAACAAGCTCATCATAGGCAGCCTTATCAGCTGCGCCTGTCAGATGGCCGTCATAAGTAAAGGTTCTTACCATTGGAAGATTGTGACGTCTGCCAACCTCAAAGTCGTTGGGGTCATGTGCGGGAGTAATCTTAACAACGCCAGTGCCCTTTGTCATATCAGCGTGTTCATCACAGACAATGGGAATTTCCTTGTTAAGGAGAGGAAGAATAACGTGGCAACCGTGAAGATGTGCATAACGCTCATCTTCTGCATTGATTGCAACAGCGGTATCACCGAGCATTGTTTCTGGTCTGGTAGTAGCAAGTTCAAGCTGTTCTCCTGTTTCTTTAACAGTATAAAGAAGATGCCAGAAATTGCCGTCCTGCTCGCCATATTCAACTTCAGCGTCAGAAATTGAAGTTTCGCAGTAGGGGCACCAGTTAACCATACGGTTGCCTCTGTAGATGAGGTCTTTTTCGTAAAGTCTTACAAAAACTTCACGAACAGCTCTGCTGCAGCCTTCATCAAGAGTGAAACGCTCTCTGTCCCAGTCACAGGAAGAACCCATTTTCTTAAGCTGTTCGATAATACGGCCGCCGTATTTCTCTTTCCACTCCCATGCACGAACAAGGAAACCTTCTCTGCCGAGGTCCTCTTTTGTGAGACCTTCCGCAGCCATAGCTTCAACTATTTTTGCTTCAGTTGCAATTGAAGCATGGTCTGTGCCGGGCAGCCAAAGTGTGTCAAAGCCCTGCATTCTTCTCCAGCGAATAAGAATATCCTGAAGTGTATTGTCAAGAGCGTGACCCATGTGAAGCTGACCTGTGATATTGGGAGGAGGAATAACTATTGTGTATGGTTTTTTATCGTTTTCTACCTTGGCATGGAAATACTTTCCTTTCAGCCAAAAATCATAAATACGATCTTCAACGTTTTTAGGATCGTACTGTTTGGCAAGCTCTTTTGCCATAAAAATCATCCTTTCTTTTGTAAGGCAAATAAAAAAACTCGCCTCACAGACATTAAATCAATGAGACGAGTATGACTATACCCGCGGTACCACTCAAATTGCGCAAAGCGCCGCTCTTTAGGCTCTGACAAGCCCTATGCATTAACGCAGCAATCACGGAAAGGGTCTACTTGCAAAAAGCTTTCTTCCTTTCGGCTCGGGGGCTACAACAGGCATCTGCCGCACATCGACTTTTCACCAACCGTCGACTCTCTAGGAGCGCATTTATGCCGCCCTCCCCGTCAAAACCTTTAATATTCAAATTTGCATTATTTTAACATATAATAAAATCATTGTCAATATAATTTTATGCGGCAATTCCGTAAAATTTAAGCAATGCCGGATTAATTATCGTATCGGTATATTCAAAGCAAGAGCTGTGACCGCCGCCGACAATCATCAGTTCTTCGGCGCCTTCAATAGATTTGGTTATCATTTTTGAATGCCAGCGCTGAATCATATCATGTTCACCGAAAATATTCAGAACAGGCACCTTTATTGCCGAAATGTCTTTGAAAGTAAGGCTAGGCTGACCAACCATCATTCCCTTGATATCACGGCGGATTTTTGTTTCATCATCACCTTTTATCCAGGCCTCAACGCATAAAACAATGTATTGATATGTTATTTGAATCTGGTCAAAAGTATTTGTTCCGAAGGTGTTTATGTTTGAGCCCATAACAACAAGTGACTCCACCCTGTCCTGATGAGCAAGGGTGAATACGAAACCGAGATTGCCGCCGTCGCTGAAGCCGAATATTTTTGTTTTTTCTATCTTGAGATAATCAAGAAGCTTAACTAAATCTTCAGCCATGGTTTCAAAATTCATCGTGCCGTCAACCCAGCCTGATTTACCAGTGCCTCTTGGAGAAACGGTTATAACTTTGAAATGCTTTGACATTTCGGGCAGAATGCTGTCATCAAAGCAATGCATATCTCCGCCGTTGGGAGGAAGAAGCAGCAGCGGAGCACCGTTTTTAAGCCCGTAAATGCCGTATTCCATATTGATATCGCCGCAATCCACAAAGCCGTAATCAATCATTTCAGGTCGATTAGATTCATCGGCATGGCTCACAGGATAAAAACAAAACGCAAAAGAAAACGCCAAAAGAACTGCAAATATCTTTTTGATTTTTTTCATAAAATCACCTCTTTTTTAATTATATCACGGCAAAATAAATTTTCAAGCATTATGAGGGCAAAACATGAAAAACAAATCCAATCTGTTTGCACACACAGTCATAATGACTGCAGTAAATTTAATAATGCGCTCTGCAAGCGTCAGCTTCAACGCATATTTAACCTCTAAAATCGGATCAATAGGTATAGGGCTTTTTCAGCTTGTTATGAGCGTTTATTCCCTTGCCGTCACGTTTTCAACAGCGGGAATAAGATTGGCAACAATGAGAATAACGGTTGAAATCAGCTCTGCAAACAAAACCGACCTTAACAAAACTCTTGCTGCCTGCATAACATACGGCGGTTTTTGCGGCTCTCTTATCGGTTTTTTGCTTTTAATTTTTGCCGACATAATAAGTGTTTCATGGATTGGCAATGCTCAAACAGCCATTCCTTTACGCATTCTTGCCATCAGCCTTCCTTTCGTTGCGATGTCCTCAGCTTTGGGCGGATATTTTACCGCTGTTGGTCAGATACCGCAGTATTCGGTTGTTCAAATGCTTGAACAGGGCGCAAAAATAGGAATAGTCATTTTTCTTGTCAACAAAACTTTCACCCTCGGCGCTTTCTACTCGGCAACATCGATTGTTGCCGGAATGACGGCATCGGAAATAATTTCATTTGCGCTTTCAATGCTGTTAAAAAAGCATTCAGCCCCAAAAAGAAGCAACAAACCGGCAAGTAAAATTGCAAGAGTTCTTCGCGTTGCCTTACCGGATGCAGCAGGAACATGCGCAAGAAGTATTTTGCTGACTGTAGAACACCTGCTTATTCCCAAGGGATTTGAGAAGTCGGGCTCCGGCAGCTCCGCCGCACTTGCAGCTTACGGCAATATTCACGCAATGGCAATGCCGGTTCTGCTTTATCCGAGCGCCGTTCTTTACTCACTTTCTTCACTGCTTATTCCCAGTCTTGCCGCTCAAAATGAAAAAGGCGACAAAAACGGCATCAATCTTTCTGCAACGCGCAATTTGAAAAGAACGCTGATTTTTTCAATACTCTGTGCCGTTTTTTTCTATCTTGCGGCACCGAAAATTTCGTTATTAATCTATAGAACAAATGAAGCGGTGAAATATATAAGAATACTTTCACCGCTCGTTCCGATAATGTATCTTGATATAATTACGGACGGAATATTGAAAGGCCTTGACCAACAAATTTACTCCATGCGCTACAATATCATAGATTCACTTTTGTGTGTCGTTTTGGTTTATTTTTTGCTTCCTAAATACTCAGTTAAAGGATACATATTCATTCTTTATGCAAGCGAAATCATCAATTTTTTCTTAAGCTTCAACAGGTTGATTTCTGTTTGCGAGATTAAAGTGTTTCAAGCACTTTCAAAAGATATTCCCATATCCTCGCTGTGGAAGAAATGCTCAGCTTTTCACAAGGAGTATGAATATCATAGATATCGGGGCCGAGAGAAACGCAGTCAAGTCCCTTGATTTTGCCGCAGAAAAGGCCGCATTCCAAACCTGCATGAATCGCAGTTACCTTCATTTCCTTGCCAAACATATCTAAATATGTTTCAGCCATTATTTTTTGCAATTCGGAATCTTTCTTGTATTCCCATGCAGGATATTCGCTGTTAAAAGCGATTGAGCATGCAAACTTCTCGGCAATTTTTCTCAAATCTTCGGAAAGTTTTACTCTTTCTGCATCTTTGCCGCTTCTGACAGCAAATCCGAAGCTGATTTTTCCGTCAGAATGTTTGAGAATTCCGAGATTGAGCGAAGTTTCCACAAGGCCGTCAATTTCTTTGCTCATGGCTATAACACCGCTGGGAAGCTCGTTAAGCAAATTAATAAGTTTTTCCGTAGTTGTGCCGCTCATGCTTATTTCGGCTTTTTCGGCAGAAACAACGGCTGCTTTCGCATCAGGATCGGTATTTTTAATTTCATCAAAAATTTCTTTCCAGATTTTTTCGGTTAAATCGGCAATATCATCACATTTTGAAGCAATAACGCAGCAGGAATCGCGGGTTATGGCATTATCGGCAGAACCGCCGAAAATATCAACAATATTGAAATCAGCTTGTTTCTTCAATTCAGCAAGCAGCCTGCCCATAACCTTATTGGCATTGGCATAGCCTTTGTGAATCTCTGCACCTGAGTGTCCGCCGTGAAGGCCCGAAACGGTTATTTTATAGGTTAAATCACCGTTTTCAATATAATCTGCTTCAAGCGAAATATCCGCTCTTACTCCTCCTGCACAGCTGACCCAGAGTGTCCCCTCTTCTTCGGAGTCAAGATTAATCATTCTTTTGCCGCTGAGAACAGAAGTGTCAAGCGCCGTTGCGCCAATCATACCGATTTCTTCATCAGAAGTAAAAACTATTTCAAGCGGCGGGTGGCTTATATCCTCGCTGTCAAGCAAAGCAAGGCACATTGCAACCGCAACGCCGTCATCACCGCCGAGAGTAGTGCCTTCGGCATAAATATAATCGCCGTCAACCGCAAGCTCAAGAGAGTCGGTTTCCAAATTAATATTGCATTTTTCATCCTTTTCCCAAACCATATCAAGATGGCCTTGAATGATAACAGGCTCCGAGTTTTCTTTATTTGCAGCGGCAGGTTTAAAAAAGATTATATTATCCGCATCATCCGAAATGTATTTTAAATTTCTTTCTTTTGCGAAGTTTTCACAATATTCTCTGATTTTTTCTGTTCTGCCCGAACCCCTGGGAACAGATGATATTTCCTCAAAATACTTAAAAACTTTTTCAGGATTCAAACCTTTTAAAATTTGCAATCAAATCACCTCAAATAAATATCGCCAAAAAACTTTTTGCTGATATTTTTATAACACAAATCAATGCGTTTTTCAACCGTATAATTATAATATCCGATTTTTAATAAACAAGCCCGAATTCCGCAGAATTCGGGCTGATTATCATTCTTCAACTATGCCTTCAAGGAAGTTGGTCTCGGTAACATATCCGTCACTGTTGATTCGGAATGTTTTAATTTCGAACTGTTTAAAGTCAGCATAAAAACCCGCTTCCGCTATATTACAAACGATTGCTGCCTTAACAGGAACGCCGTCAGTTTCACAAAATCGCATAATAACGTCTCCGGAGCCGTCTTCGCAGAATTTGAATGCATCAAGGCGGACATTTGACTTGTTAACTCTGATGAAACTCTTGCTCTGAGGAAGCACACCCTTGTGATAACCGACAGGAACGGCAACAGGCTTTGAGTTAAACACAGCAGAAAGCCTTTGAACACCGCTGTTTTCGGCCTCGCCTGCATGAGGATAAACAGCATATTCAAATCTGTGGATTCCCTCATCGGTATAGCTGAAATCAGCAGCGGGTCTGTCAGAATAATGGTCTGCAAAAATGCAGTTGCGAAGCATGGTTAATCTCAAAGTATTTCCCGGGCAATCGTAGCTATATTTTGCATCGCTGATTATTGCAACGCCCTTGCGTTCATCGTTGCCTGCGGTAATATCGGCCCAGGTAAGCGCGGGCTCTTCCTCGCCGTTGCAGGGACGTTTGATAAATCCGGCAGGTATTTCATAAGTTGAAATCGGAGAATCGCCGCCAACCGTAACAGGCATTTTGAGAATTGTCAGCGGCTCCTGCCAAAGAATTCTGCATTTAACGCGAAGATGCTTACTTTCTGCTGCAAGTATGAAATCCTGCGTGAGATATGAACCGTTATAAATATGTTTAACACGCATAACAGCTCTTAATGCTCCGCATTCAACAAGCTCAATTGAGGCGAGCTGCATCTTTGCAATTTCTTTATCAAACTTGAAAATGTTGTGTGCCCAAGTGTCAGGTTCGGTATTATCAACAACGGTGGGAACACAGAATTCACCGCCGACATATTCAGCGCCATCATCCTTTGTAACAAGGCTCTTAATTCCGCCTGTTTTTTCATCAAAAATGACTTTTAAATACTTGTTTTCAAGTTTGAGTTCGTCGGCATTAACATCACTCGTGTTATTTGACAAATCCTCGCAGTATTCAGAATCCTCATGCCACAGCCAATATGTAGCATAGCCGAGCGCAGGAACTTTTGCGGCAAAAACCGTATCCTTATGAGAATCGTTGGAACGTGAAGAACGGACATTCTGGAACAAGACATCATTGCCGTTGGAATCCTCAACTTTTCTTGATGGGTGATATGTTCTTACAGGTGTTTCAACCTCAAAGGAATGAGGATTAAAAACTATAACAGGTCTGGGGAACTTGAGATTCCTGCAATGATGTCGTTCGTTTGTCGATACGGAGTCCGAAACGCCATCAAGCCATGTATTAACCATGCCTGCAATTTTAAGCATTGCTTTGTTTTCTTCCTTGGCGGCAATTTTCATTGCATAGCCCATTGAATCGCGAACATCATCATAAGCTTCCATAATGGAACAGCCGCAAAGAACATCGTGAAACTGGTTGAAGCAAACCTCTTTCCAAGCATCGCCAAATTCTTTTGTTGCCTTTGACATGTCAGCAATTTTAGCGGAAACTGTGTTCCATTTTTCAGCGTTTGCAAGCCAATATTCGGCTTTTCTGTTAAGCTGCTTTACCATTGAGGTTGCTGAATAGCATCCGCTTGCATGATGCTGAAGCTCATCGCTCCAAACAGGCAAATCAATTTTTTCGGCGCATTGATCGGAGAAATAATCATCGGGCGAGGAATATTCAAGATCCTCAAAACCGTCAGCCCTAAGTTGGTTAAGATAATCGATATCACCTTTTGAGGGGCCGCCGCCATGATTGCCAAGGCCAAAAAACATCATCATTCCGTGGCCTGTTTGTGCAGCTCTTTCGCGAAGCAAAGGAATCTCTCTGTCGATATCTCTTTTGCCGCTGATAGCATAGCTGCAAGGAATCCTGTAAGTGAGAACACGGGAACCGTCTGCGCTGTCCCACCAGAAAAGGTTTTCAGGAATCTCCGAATTTTCATGCATTCCGGGGCGCATCATAACATAGCATCTCATGCCGCTGTTCACCAGAAGCTGAGGCATCATTGCGTTGTGGCCGAAGGAATCAACATTATAACCCGTTTTGCAAATCTCACCGAATTTTTCATAGTAATAAAGCTGGCTGTAAAGCGCCTGGCGTGCAAAGCTTTCAGCAGACGGCATGTTACAGTCGGGCTGAACCCACCATCCGTTAACGGGAACCCATCTGCCGCGCTTGACAAGCTTTTTGATTTCTTCAAAAAGCTCGGGGTCAATCTCCTCAACCCATTTATAATATGATGCAGAGGAGCAGGTAAAAACCAGACCTTTGTATTCTTTAAGTCTGTCCACAGCGCTTCTGAAAGTCTGAAGAACCTCTCCGCAGCCTTCCTGCCATCTCCAAAGCCAGATAGGGTCAAGATGAGCATTGGAAATAATATGTATTTTATTATTCATAACTACACCTCATTATTCAAAGAATCCGAAAAATCTGCCAATCCAATAAGCAAAGGTATAAACATAGCAGCTTTCAACACAAACTGCACCGCCCGAATCCTCATTTTTATATTCAAGAGGATTTCTGTCATATTTGGAAATGAAAACTTCGTCGGGCGGCAGCTGAACGGAAATCTCCTTTGCGCCGGCTCTTAAAATTTTAACAGGAACATCGTGCCTGCCCACAAGGCTGACACCTGCAGCCAGACGGCTTGAGTTAAATCTGTAATACCAGCCTGCAAGCTTATCTAAATCGGGTTTTTCATCCGGACAAGCAATAAAATAAGGCAAATCATATCCGGGATTGTGTTCGCGTGCAAGAGAAGTGCGCCAAGCTTTAAAGCCGTTACGGTATTTTTTAAGCAAAACATCATCTGTTTCAAGCATGCAAAGTCCCCAGAAAGATAAAACAGCAAGCATGTGGTCGCCGTACATAATATCCTCAGGGAAATCAAAGTTCATAGAAAGACTTGCCTGATAAAGCCTGCCAAAATGCTGTTCGGTCATTTCGGCATATCCGAGATCATTAACAAGGTGATTATAGCTTTCACGCCACTTGCCCTGTTCGCCCGTTATCTTCATTGTAACAAGATGATACATCAGAAGCTCTGCCGAGTTGAGCGCACCGTCAACCCATCCGAATTCGGTATTAAAATAAGAAGCACTCCACTTTGCCCATGAAGTCGGCTTACCGGTGAAATCATGGAGTTCATAGCCATGGTCAATGATGTGATTCATCAAGCCTTTAGTCGATGTGATAATCAGCTCATCAAGTTCAGGGTCATCACAGGCAAGATATTCGTGAGCAATCAATAAATTGAGAAAATGATGTGTTATTTCATCGCTGCTGGTATCTGCTTTATATACGATGCCGTCAATTGTGTAGCCAAGGTCAGTATAGAGCTTCGCAAGTCTTTCGGGCACTTCGGCGCTTGCATCAATTTCACAGCCGCAGACATTTTTCTCTTTTGAATCCGTTGTTTCAACGCAAACAGCCTTGCCGTTATTAATTTTAAAGAAAAGTCCGTCATCGGGAACAGGCTCATCGGGTGCAAGATATGTTCTTGCAACAAAGCCGTCACCCCTGCAGGGAATATGCAAAAGAAGAAGGCATGCTTCAACCGCTTTGGTTGCAATCTCTTTTGCTTTGAGAGTATCGGGATGGTCAATTCCCTTTTCTCTTTTAAATGTGGCATATCTAAGAACTTCACCGATTGAAAATCCCGAAGTGAAGCTGCCGTCATTATCAGAATGGCCGTAAGGAAGTATTGAATCAAAATCACGAGCTTGCGTTAAATACTTCTGGCTGAACATCCATCTGCGATTAACGTATTTAACAGACTCATCAAGAAGTATATCAGCCTTTTCCTCCATGCTTACCATACGCATTTCAATAAAGGCTGCGCCTGTTTCCGTTAAGACCCAAACATTTTCACCTTGCGGCAAGATAGCCTTGACATTGTTATCCGGCAAATCTCTGGGTGCGCTGAAATACATAATTATATCTTCTTCGCGCTCTGCATTTTTGTCAAAGCGTGTAAGTCCGCTGCTTGCACCGTACCATTCAACATCATCCGCTACAGCAAAACAAGTGTATTCACTTTTTTTGGAAGGAAGCGGATAAGTAAAATCCGATAAATCGGGAATCTCATTTTTGGCAGCAATCAATTCAGCGGGAATTTTGCTGTCACCGATTGAGAAAAAAGTGCAAAATCTGCACAAATGCGATTTAAGCTTGTAAGGTTCTGTCATATAGGCACCCCTCATTCAAAATATATATTTCCAATATAACAGAACCCCAAAATATATGCAACCGTAAAATGAAAATTTAAGCATTTTTTTCGTACTTTTTATTTATAAGCAAAAAAACTCTTTACATGTTTTAGAAAAAATGTTAATATACAATAACAAACATTTCTATTCACAGAAGGAGAAATCAACATGAAAAAGTTCGGCATTAAAATTGTCAGCGTTATTCTTGCGTTCTCGCTCATCTTCGGCGGTGCCTCATCAACAGTAACCGCATCTGCCGCTGATATCGGCAAAACTCTTGAAAACGTTGGCCTCGGCATTGTTGAAGCTATTTTCACAACACTTGTCGGCGCAATCAATGCTATCGTTCCTGACAGCAAGAATTTCGTCAAAGTTAAAGACAGAGTGATTGAATACTTCTACGAAGGCACAGAAACTTGGGAAGAAGAAGCAAAAGCAGATGCACAGTGGAAACTCGGCCATGCAAACGCATCGCTCGTTCCCTCAGACTGGAAAACAAAAGACTACTATCTCGGCGGCTTTATCGATCCCAACAACGGTATGGTTAACAAGGTTGAAGAGATCATCGACGATATGCAGATAAGAGTTATCGCTGTTGAGGACGGCTCAGGCAGAGGCGTTGCTCTCTTTGCAAACATCGACTGCATCGGTTTCTCAAACGGCGACATCAAAGAAATCCGTAAGCGCGTTGAAGCAATGAATCTCGGCGTTGAATTTAACAGCATCAACGTTTCTTCAACTCATACACACAGCTGCATCGACACTCAGGGTCTTTGGACAAACCTTTTCCCCAAACTTTTCAAAAACCTTGCTCTCTCCTATCTTCCTTTTGTTGACAAGGAAAGAGGCGCTGATGCCGAATACATGGAATTTGTTTATGAAACAGCTGCAAACACCATGAAGGAAGCTGTTGAAGATATGCGTCCCGGCACAATGACTTATGCAGTCAAAGAAATCGGTGATGAAGATAATACATATTTCAACAACAAAAACAGAAGTCAGTCAACTTCTCTTATGAAAGATCTTTCAAGATTTATCTTTACACCCGATGTTGTTGATCCCGAAAACGGCATTATCCCCACAATGATTATTAATATCGCTGCTCACCCCGACGTTGCAGGCCTTCCCGTTGACGATGTTGATAACGGCAGAGACCTTTCGGGCGACTATATTTATTATCTCGGCAGAAAGATTGAAGAAAAGGGTTATAACTTCATGTTCTTCAACGGCGCTATCGCAGGCATTTACGAAGGCAGAGGCCCTGCAGGCGACGGCGTTCCCACAAAACGCAGATATCAGGAAACTGAACGTTATGGCGAAGAAATAGCTTATATGGCACTCAACCTTACAAATACAGTTGAAGAAATCGAAGCTAACCTCACCGATGCCGAAAAGAAAAAGATTGAGGATGAAATGAAAATCGGCGGCGAGTACTATACACTTTGGTATAAAGACTGGAAACCTGCTGAAGAAAAGGTTCTTGAACCCAACCTCAACATCATCAATAAGGAAGTTAAGATTAAGGTTACCAACCCTCTTATTCAGCTTGTAGGCAAGCTCAACCTTGTTAACTATACAGTTTGCAAGGAAGGCCTCAGCTACTACATCTTTGCAGAAATCGGCTACATGGAAATGGGCGGCGTTAAAGTTGCTTTCCTTCCCGGCGAAATTGTTCAGGACCTTGTTTGCGGCGGCAATTCACTCACCGCTGACGGATCTTTCACCGGCAAAGATTTCGGCTATGCAACAATTCATGAACTCTTCGGCAAAGACACAATCTGCTTCGGTCTTATGAACGATGCTATCGGTTATGTTGTTCCCGATAACGACTATTCCATGTCACTTCTCGGTGACCACTATCAGGAAATGATTTCACTTGGCAAATATGCAGGCTCAACAATGTTAAAAGGCTTTGCAGAAATTGCAGAAGAAATTAAATAAGTTAAAATGATTTTACGGCTATCCTTAACGGGTAGCCGTAATTTTTTTATTTGCTATTGATTTTACTAAATTAAAGTGTTAAAATATGCTACACATAAAATCACAGAGGAAGTATTAAAATGCAAAAACCATTTTCAAAAGGATTATCAAACGGAATTCCGATTGCTCTCGGATATTTCTCGGTTTCTTTCGGTTTTGGAATTTTTGCCGTAAAATCCGGTCTGCAGGCAATTGAGGCAATTATTATTTCTTTAACTAATCTTACCTCTGCCGGCCAGGCAGCAGGTGTTGGAATAATCGCAGCTTCGGGAACGCTTATTGAAATGGCAGCAACACAGTTCGTTATCAACCTACGTTATTCCCTTATGGGTCTTTCTTTGTCGCAAAAGCTTTCGGGTTCATTTACAACCATACACAGACTTATTGCTTCTTTCGGAATAACAGATGAAATATTTGCCGTCGCTTCATCTCAAAAAGAAAAGTTAGTACCCTCATACATGTACGGATTAATCATGATTTCATCAGCCGGTTGGGTCAGCGGCACAGCCTTGGGGGCAGTTGCGGGTCTTGCACTCCCCGCTTCGCTGACAGCGGCAATGGGCATTCTTCTTTACGGAATGTTTATGGCAATTATAGTTCCCGCCGCGCGAAGCAGCAGAAAGGATTTAATTGTTATCTGCCTTGCTGCTTTGTTCAGCACCGTTTTCAAATTTTTCCTGCCATCGGTTTCATTTGGATTTGCAATCATTATAAGCGCTGTTGCGGCAGCGGTAATCGGAGCGCTTCTGTTCCCTGTTGAGATTGCGGAAACGGAGGACAATAAGCAATGAGCATGTTTCTTTATATCGCAGTCATGGCAGGTATAACATATCTCATCAGAATGATACCCTTCACACTTTTCAGAAAGAAAATCAAATCAAAGTTTCTGCAAAGTGTTCTTTACTACATACCTTATGCAGTTCTGAGCGCTATGACTTTCCCTGCGATTTTTTATTCAACCGATAATACAGTTACCGCCTTGGTCGGAACTGTTGTTGCCGTTATTCTGGCATATTTTAAACTTCCGCTGACTGTTGTTGCGCTTTCTGCCTGTGTTGCGGCGTTTATTACAGGTATCTTAATTTAAAAAAATGCAAATTGTTAACTAAAAAAGCGGACAGCTGATGCTGTCCGCAATTTTTATAATCAAACAATTTTCCACTCGGCCATTTTGCCTGCCTTTGCCCATACCTGTTCAGCTTCTTTGACCCATTCATCAAATCCGTCAGGTGTTTCGGGAAACTTTTCATAAAGCGCAGTAAGCTTTCCGCTGTTAATAATAGCTTTAATAACACTTTTAAGTTCCCAGAGCTTTATATTGCCTGAAGCAAGACCGATAACAACAAAAACAAGTGTTTTGAGATAATCAATAATATTAAGTGAAAGTCCGCCTTCACCCATAC
Organism: Acutalibacteraceae bacterium; assembly: GCA_045589815.1. Lineage (GTDB taxonomy): Bacteria > Bacillota > Clostridia > Oscillospirales > Acutalibacteraceae > CAG-177. Next base: position 3,370 of record JAZNPT010000051.1, on the reverse strand, counting down.
CTCCAAGTATCTTTTGACTGAAAATAACATCATATTTAAAAAGATATTCGTTAGCCTTTGCGCTGTGGCGGATAATCGAAGTGAGCAGCGCCATAAGATTTGCAAATTCCTTGCCCTGAGTATCATTATAACGCTTGTTAATACACCAAAGCGATTCACGGGTAGGATATGCGCCGTCTTTCATTGCAGCCTCGGCGGCATCAACCGCAATATCTTCGAGCACAAGTGAAGCGGTGCATCCCTCTCCGCAATTGGGTTTGGTCAGGCAAGCTGCATCTCCCATAGCGATAAATCCGTCGGCGACAAATGAAAACGGAGCACGGTGATAAGGAGTGCGTCCTCTTTCGATTCTTTTAACCGTATAAGGCGGAAGAGAAACATTTTTTGTGAAAAGCTCAAACATTTTTTCAACATAATCAAAACCTGAGCACGCACCTATGCCCAGAATTGCATCGCTTCCTGCACTTGGTGCAAGCCACGATTTATAAAACAGCCAAAATTCGGAATGCAGCCAATCAGCTCTTTTTTCTTTAAAATCAATATAACGAAGAGTAACAAAAAACATATCATCGGGAGTAAGTTCAAATTTCTCAACCCCGTAATCATCAGGCAAACTGCACCTTACGACTGCAGGAATACCCGAACAATCAGCAACCAAACGGCAGTTGACAGCGCATTTTTCACCGTCTTTTTCATATTCAACACCGTTTATCTTGCCGTTTTCATCAAAAAGCAGCCCGACAAACGATGTTTTATAAAGAATTTCCGCACCTGCTTCAACAGCCCAATCGTTCATATAAACAATATAATCATGCTTGTGCATTCCTATAACCGGAGCCTGCGAAGGCTTGGGATGATTGCCGTAGGCGGAATACATATTCTGGTCTTCAAACATAAAAGCGAATATGCCGTCGCCTTTTTTAACGGGTGGCAATCCGTGACGTTCCATTTCAGCCTTGCCCATGTGAAAAATATCATAGTCGGGGCTTATGGTCTCTCTTGAACTTTTATCAATAACAAGAACGCTGAAACCTCGTTCAGCCATCCTTCTTGCAAAATAACTTCCCGCAGTTGATGCACCAACAATAACAACATCGTAAATTTTCATAAAAATCCCCTTTGTTAACGGTTTATTTTTCTTTACACCAAAGGAACTGTGCAATTGTAATCGGTATACCACACACCAGCGGAATAACTTCTTGCGCGAATTTCAACCCTGTCATCATAAACTTCAAACTGATAACCGGTTCCATTGGCAATTCTTCCTCTGATAGTCATATACATATAGCTCGGAAGATTAACGCTGTGAAATGAGCCGTCAGATTCAATGCTGATATAGCCCGTCATATCCTCCTGCCTGCTGTTTGAGAAACCGTTATGAATATGGCCCGATATCATAAAAACATTGTCATATTTTTTCAAAATTGCTTCAACCTGAGCCGATTGGTCGCCAATGCCGCCGTCATCCGGCTCGGGTTCATCGTCACCCCATGTGACAGGCAGGCCATGAGTCTGATTAAGCGGCCAATGAGAAACAACAAAAACGGGCAAATTATCCTTTGAAGCTTTTTCCATCTCATCAGCCAGCCATTCAAGCTGTGCATCGCTCATCCACATGGATGTTCTGTCATCCTCGCTGGCAAGAACAATGAAAGTATAGCCGTTTATTTTGGTTGAATAGTACTCATGCTCAATATTTCTGCCCATGATTTCGCCGGCATAGTCAATAAAATAATCACGGGCCAAATCATAGCCTTCATCTTCTGTCCAAGTGTCGTGATTACCCTGCGCAAGAATAATTTCTTTGGCGGGACTATATTGAGCAAAAGTTTTGGCAAGCATTTCCCACTCGGGTTTCTCGCCGCCGTCAGTAAGGTCACCTGCGGCAACAACTGCATCAAGCGGATGGCTTGAATTCTGCATATCATACAACCCAAATTCAAGCATAAATGAGCGAAGAACTTCATCGGTCATGTGAATATCGGATATTGCGCCAAAATTAAGCTTGCAGTTTTCAGGGTCTAAAGGCTGCGTTGAAGCAGTAAAGTTACCAAAAACCGCCGATGAAAACAAATTCAGCACAGCCAAAATTATTGAAAGAAATGTTTTAATAAACCCAATCATTAATATACCGCCTTTCATTTTATGGTTATATGTTAACAGAAATTACATGATATTTCAATTAAAAAATCAAATTATTTTATTACTGATATTGTTATTAATTGAAAAGTATGATAAAATTATTTAAAACAGAGGTCAATATATTATTGAGGTGATTTAAATGATTCACAACAGCCAGTTTATTAAAGATTTTATGAACAGATATTCATACCCCGAAGAAGCCCAGAAGGTTTTCTTGGAAATAGGAAGCCGTCTTGATTCCGAATCAGATTTTGCCGAAGAATTTGACGGCATTGTTAATGAATTCATGTTCCCTACTGCCGATGACCTTGGCGAAGCCTTGGAAAAAGTAACGAAGCTTGCAGAAGAAAAAAATATCAACGAATATTCGCTCCATTTTGTATTTTTACTCAATTGCTTACCAATTTTAAAAGAGCGTTATGCTGAAGCAGGACTTTCGGAAGAACTGTTTTACAATACCATGGCCGACCTTGGCTATAAACTCAAGGAATGCATGGATTGCGAAGAAGTTTCCGGCACATTTGTTGCAGGCTGGAATCATGGATTCTTTGACATGACAAGATTCACTTACGGCCGTTTTCAGTATGAAATACGCGAATTCTCATTTGAAAAAGATTTCGTAACTTCCTGCGGTAAGGTTCTTAAAAACGGCGATAAATACATCAATTTCCACATCCCCTCTTCAGGTGTTTCTCTTACCGACGATGTCAGACTTGATTCTTACAAAAAGGCTTATAACGTTTACAAGCATCTTTTCCCTGACGGCAATGTGATCTTCGGCTGCGGCTCATGGCTGCTGTTCCCCCGCCACAAAGAATTTTTACCTGAAAAATCAAACATTTTGAAATTCATGAGTGATTTCGAGTTAATATCTTATGAAGAAAAAGAAAACTTCAACGACGGTTGGAGAATTTTCGGCAAAGATTCTGACCTCCCCATCGAACAGCTTCCGCGCACAAATTCGCTGCAAAAAGCTTATGCCGATTGGTTTGCCGCAGGCAACAAAGGCGGCAGCGGCTTCGGAATTATTGTTTTTGACGGAGAAAAAATTGTCAGATAAAAAATCACACAGCTAAACTGCAATCAATAATCACAAACCACCGGTTGAACCGGTGGTTTGACTAACCCCTAAAAGGGGTTGATACAGGCTTAGCCCCTGAAAGGGGCGTTGAAGGTTTAGCAGCGCATTACAATCACTGGCAGCCGCTCACGAGCGGCTGTTTATTTT
>JAZNPT010000050.1:0-110550 GCA_045589815.1 Acutalibacteraceae bacterium | reverse complement strand
GACGATGTTCCCAAGTTCCTTAAAGAAACTCTTTGGGATGTTCTTCATCCCGTAAATGAAGTTCCGATGCCCAACGGTACAACACTCGACAGCATCGCACAGTATGCTCTCGACCATCAGATCGGTGCAGAACCCGGCAGTCCCGAAGCACTCGAAGTTGGCTTTGAAGGCATCCTTCCCGGATTTGTTATTGACCTTTCCGACCCCGATACCAATGCATACAGAGTATTCGATGAAGCTATCTTCTCTGTTCTTAATGAACTTATCGTTCCTCTTCTCAACAGCGAACTCAAGACCACAATCAGAAATGCTGTTGAAGCAAATCAGGATGACGGCGGCGAGCTTTATCTTCTCGTTGACACAAACTATGTTGTTTCCGAGTATACATACGACAGAAGTCAGCCCCTCGTTACACAGCTTAACGATATGTTTATGGGCGTTGTTGAAGAAATGCTCATTGACGGCAAATCACAGTGGGTTTCCACCGCTGCTGGTGCTGCCGCAGGCAGAAGCAATGTTGAAAACCTCAAGTACAATCTTGAAGTTCTCCTCAAGCAGATTATCGTTGCAGGCGGCGAACCTGAAAATGTTAACACCTATGACCTTGATGCTCTCGGCGATTATCTCACAAGAGTAGCAGTTGAAAACTTTGTTACTCATCTCGATTTTACCAAAGAAGATTCAATGGAAAAAATCGCATATTACGGTATGCGTGAACTTGTAATTCGTCTTATTCCCGAAGTTTCTTATGCTGATATTCCCGATGCCAGCGATGAAACATACAGAGCTGCTCTTTATGAGATGGCTGCAGACCTCGGTTGCTATTATCTGAATGCAAACATCGGTCTTAACTGTCCTTACAGCACATCAGCAGAAGAATTCATTTCTGCATTTATTGCTTGGTGTAATCCTTATATCAACGAACTTTTCGATGACACAGCACTTGTTGCTGCTCGTGCCGAAGCAGATTGCGACGGTTGGGCAGAAATTGATGCTATCATCTGGGAGTTCTTCCCCAAAGAATGGATGTCCTACGAAACAATGTTTGAAAGCACAGACGGTGCTTCAAACGGCACAGCAGACCAGCTTACCTTCAAGAGCCTTCTTGATTACTTTATGGATGCTGTTTTCACAATGGATATTGACGCTCTTTATGAGTTCTTTACCTATAAGACAAACAGCCCTCTCGCAACAATGAGCCCCACTGAATTCATTATTGAGTTCATCAGCAATATTCTTAACGGCGCATTCTCGGTTGGCACAACTCCTTGCGTACCCGACGGCATCACAAACTTTGAAGCACTCCTTGATAACGATATGGCTATTACAAAGACCATCATTAACAACATTATCTACGCATTAAGAGATAAGACAGGTCTTGATGTAACAGTCGTAAATCTCGTTACAATGCTTCTCGGCTTCGCAGACCCGCAGAGCCTCAGCGATGTAGATATGGATATTGACGGCAGAGTTTACTGCGAAAACGGTACTGTTCCGTCAACAAATCTCCGTATTTACAACCGTTCAAACGGCGTTAACTCCGCTTGGAGAAATGCAAACGGCGTTCTCGCACAGGATGAGATGTATGAAATCGAATTGATTTCTCTTACCAACAATGCAGGTCTTACCGCTTCGGTAACAGAAGGTGCAAAGATTGCGGCTAACAGCTACCTTGATGTTGCAGTTACAGGCACAGTATCAGCAACAACAGAGGCTCGTTTTGACCTCACTTATTACCTTCTTGACGAAGCAGGAAACAGAATCAATAACGGCACCCCTCTTGTGAAGTCAATTTATTCACATTTCTATACCGCAACAGGCAACTATGACGCATCAAGTGCAGAAGTAACAGCAAACAATGTTACATTTGATGGCTTCTCAACATATCTTTACACAACAGATGTTTATGATGCAGCCCTGTTCAGCATTATGGCTACAAACAACAGCGGTCTTCTTACAAGCGCAAGAGATGTTCGCAGAGCAGTTGTTACAGGCACACTTCCTACCGGCATTTCTGCTAACAACCCTGAAAGCGGTCCCATCGTTGCTCTTGAAGATTCCTCAATTTCAACCGATACTTACGGCACGGTTAATCCCTATGTTGCCAACATTGATAACGAAGCTGCACAGCCTTACGGCATTTACCCCGTAACAATTCAGTTTGAAGTTACCTCAACCGGCAGCAACAGCGGTACTCTTACCGAAGCTCGCAACCACACAATCGTTGTTTACAATGATTTCAACCTTGACGGCGTTCTCGGTGATGTTATGGGCAGAAACCGTCAGTACAGCGACTATGCAAATGCAGACACAGAATGGGCAGCATATCAGAACGCTGTTTCAGCAGGCTTTGCTCTTCTTCAGGGCAATCCCGACCACACCAAGATGTTTGCAAATGTAAATGCTCCCGACGGCTCTGAAAATGCTTACTACACAGCAGTTCAGAACATTGAAGCTGCTATTGCGGCTCTTGATGCAAAGGCAGTTACCGACACAGCTAAACTCGCAGCTCTTGAAACAGTTGTAAACACATACAACAATGTTGACCCCGACGATTATGTTCTCTTCACCTATGACAGATTTGAGGATGCTTATGACAGAGCAGCCAACATCGTAAATTCACAGGTTGCTCCCGAAGGCGAAGAAGCAACATTCGTTGCCCCCGCAGTTGCTGAATTTGACATCGTTTATGCAAAGGCACAGCTTGAGCTTTGGGGCAGCAGACTTCTCAAGAAAGCTCCTGTTAAGACACATCTTCAGTCAGTTATTACAGAAGTTGAAGCTATCAGCTCTGTAAACTACACAAATGCTTCTTGGACTACACTTAAGACAGCTCTTACAGCAGCAAAGGAAGCCAACACTAATGCTACTCTCCAGACCGTTGTAAACGATGCAAGAATTGAACTTCTTGTTGCTAAGAATGACCTTGTTGCAGCAACTGTTTACCTTACAAAGGTTATAGATACTGATACAGTTATTGACAACGGTAACGCCTTAATTTATGGCATTGATGAAAGTTCAAGATATATTGATGATTTCGTGACCGCATCTACAGGATATTCCGTTGATTGTGAAAGAAGCGATACTAACATCGGTACAGGTTCTGTTGTTACCGTTTATGATTCTGCTGATAACGCTGTTATCAGCTATTCCGTAGTTATTTTTGGTGATGTTAATGCTGATGGCGAAGTCTCCACAGATGACGGAATTATTGTCAACACTTACATCAATGGTGGCGAAACTGTTATTGCAGACGGAAACATTTTCTTTACTGCAGCAGATGTTAATTTTGACGGTGTCATTGATGCAACTGACAGAAATCTTATTAACGCTGGAACTGTAACGCAGATTCCTGCAGCATAAATTCATTAGCGAAGTAGTTCATTTTCCGTTACAGGGTTTTTATTATCCTGTAACGGATATAAAGGTTGCAATCTTATAAATTGTTAACTTGCCAATGAGTTTGTTTTACAAACTCATTGGCATTAAGAAAGTGAGATAAATATAAATACATTTATTAAGATAAACGGCATTACTTCGCTCTTGATATATAATTTTTGGAGGTGCACAATTTGAAAAAGACACCAAAAATGTCACATAAAATTATTTCCTTAATAATGGCATTTTTATTATTTACGGTTTTCATACCATTTGCTTCTGCTGCAGAAACAGTTACCCTTACCGAGTCAAATGTAACTGTTTGGCCTACTGCAAATGGTGAAATATACTTTGGACAAAAGATTAGTGATGGAATAACACTTTCTGGCGGCGAAGTACAATGCGATGGTACGGTGGTACCAGGACATTTTGAATTTACTGATACAAGTTTTGTTCCTACTTCTTCTGGCTCACAACTTGGAAACATTACTTTTATTCCAGAGGATTCTTTGGCATATCAAGGTTTTGTTGTTGAAACTGCTTGGGATGTTGTTTATCAAGTAAAGAAAACAACTCCCGTATTAGTTGATGAAAACGACCCTCCCGTAGCTACTCGAGTTGAAGAAGGTGCTAAACTTTCTACTTCAACTATCTCTGGCGGCTTAATGAAGAACCCATACAATGAGTCCGAAACCAAAGTAGCTGCTGGAGAATGGGAATGGGCGAACAGAAGAACAACTGTTAATGAAAGCGGTTATTATGAAGCAGAGTTTTATGTTAAAGGATATGAACTTGTCACTATGATGGTTTATGTTGGTATCAATGGTGACATTATCGAAACATCGGTTTTGGAGTTACCTTCTATTCCTGAGCTAACCTATGACGGCATAACAACTTGGAAGGATATTACTCTTTCGGGTGGAGTAGCTGTTGAAAAAGATTCAACAAATGTCGTTGAAGGTACTTTTTCAATTAGTGATAGTTGGAAGATCAAGGTTATTGAACCCGGTTCTTACGAAATTGATGCATCATTTACTCCCAACGATACAGAAACCTACACAAAGGTTGATTGCAAAATCCCTGTAACAGTTAACAAGGCTCCCATCAGATTTGTTGATGAAAACGGAAATGACATTGTCCCCGAAATTACAGTTCCCTACGGAACAAAGTTCAATGATATTTCAAGATTACTTAGACCGTATGTTAAGGGTGCAGACTACACATATTTTGTTATGGGTGACCTTTCGTCAAAAGTTTGTGATGAAGGCACATATACCGTAAAAGCAACTGCTCCTGATGACGACGAACATTACGAGGACACAGACCTCACATTCAAAATTGTTGTTGAAAAGAAAAAGCTTAATCCCAAGCTTTATTCAGCAACCGGAAAACTTTATATCAATGATAACAGTGCAGTTTATCACCCCACCGGTACATTCACTCTTGAATATACCATTGACGGTGTTGAACAGACACCTATCACGGGTATAAAGTACAACACTCATTTTGACTGGAATCCCACAAAGAGCGGTAATTATGAATACACAATTATTTATAACGAAGCTGCTGAAAAGGAATATTTCATCATTGATGATTTCACCACAAACAGCACTATAGCTCTCACTTGGGGATTCAAAGCAACAGGCTCGGTTGAAGGTACAACATACAAGTACGGTTCGGAAGTTGCTCTTGAAGCTCCCGCAACAGACCCCACAAAGGAAGATAAACCCTTCTACGGATTTGTTAAGTGGGAAGATGCAAACGGCAACACAGGACTTACTGAAGAAGAACTCTCAAACAAAGAAATCTCCTTCACAATGCCTGACGGCGACGTTGAACTCAACGCAACATACAAATTTGATTTCTGTCTTTGTATAAGATATTACATTCAGATTGTTGTTGATTGGTTCAACAGCTTTTTCCAGTCAATCGGCACACTCTTTTAAGAGCTGCCAATTAACTTAAAAATAACAAACTATTTCAAAACACACCCTCCAAATCGGTGGACATATGCAAGGGGCATCTGTCTATGCCTTGTTCATCAGGTGCCCCCCTCCATCGAAAAGGAAACGTTGTGTTTGTTTGTTAAAACTATTATCTCACTTTCTGTGCAATTTTCCTTCTTTAAAAAACTCACAAGCGGTTAGGCGTTCGCAGAAATGTGAACGCCTTTACCTTTGATGGTTTCGACAATTTTCGAGATATGGTTTTGCAGACACACAAAAAGAAAACAGAATGTAAACTATACACAGTCTGCATTCCGTTTTAGTTAAAGTATTATCATTTATTGTGCCGATACCTGCAACTTAATCAAACATAATCTTCCTTGCCCTATGGTATCAACCTCACACCCGATGGCTACGCTCATCGAGGAAAAGACCATTGCGGGCAGTAATTGATACTATAAATATTTAATTCGGAGGAATAATTATGTTTATCTATAAGATTATTGTTGAGGTATTAAAAAATGAAGAGTCAATGGCATACACAGCCTACGGTATTGTTGTATGCTCTGTGGAAAATAATGAAGGAAAGGAAGTTTTAAGGATTTCAGATGTTTCTACAGATAAATCAAAGATTGAAGAACTTATTGATTTATGCAATAAGGAACAGCTTGAACCAATACATATCTACGATGTGATTGAGGATTGCTTATACAGCTAATCCGAAAAATTTAATTTAATATGTAGTTTTGTTCTTCTAATCTGAACTTATTTCCATAGAATTTATATTGACAACAAAACGAATGATTGATTTGTTGTAATACATTCTGTGGGAGGTTAATCAGATGAAAATCAAAAAAACTTTATCACTCATCCTCAGCTTTATATTGCTTATAGGTACAGTAACCGTACCCGCAGCATTTGCCGCTGATGATAGTGTCCCCGATGGCTTCACGGCAATTTACAACAATGATAATCTTAATGCCATTCGTAACAATCTTTCCGGCAGGTATATTCTTATGAATAATCTTGACTTGTCCTCCGAAACGAATTGGCAACCCATAGGAGATGAAACATCTCCGTTCACAGGCGTATTCTACGGCAACGGATATTCAATAAAAAATATGGAAATATCCGTCACACCCGAAACAAAATATGATGTTAAAAAATGCGGTATCGGTTTGTTCGGAAAAATTGACGAAGCTGTTATAGCGAATGTTAATCTTGAAAATGTTAATATCTCAGTCAATTATCCTTTTGATTCAGGATATCCTACTGGAACAATAGCCGGAATTTGTAATTCATCATATATTTTTGATTGTACTGCAAGCGGTAATATCAATTCAACATTAGGTGGTTTCTATGATGTTGGAGGCATTACAGGAACAGTATCAGACAGAGGCAATTCTTTCATAGCCAACTGTATCAACTTTGTCAACATAAATATAATTGGCAAAAAAGATGAAAACAGTTTTGGCTTTGCGGTTGCTCATACTACAGAGGTTGGCGGCATTGCAGGTTCAGTTTATGGGTACAATATCGTATCAAAATGCATTAATAATGGTTCAATTACAATAGAACCAATTAACACGGTTTACACAGGCGGTATAGTTGGAGCTGCATACTACAACGCCCCCGTTATTGACTGTGCAAACAGGGGTGATATTACGGTTGCAAAAAACGCTTTTGCAGGCGGTATATGCGGTCAGTCTCATTCAATTGTTAACAGCTACAATGTAGGCTCGGTAACGATTATAGATACAACATATGCATGGCTCGGAGGAATTGCCGGAGTTACAGAATTTAATGTGGATGAAAGTCACCAAAACAATTCCAATGCTACCAATGCCATGATTGCAAACTGTTATTATATCAATGATTTTAACACAGCGATTTCCAATGCAAATGAGGGAACATTAACAAGCGTTAAAGCTCTAAATGTTGAGGAAATGAAAAGCCAAGACTCATATGCAGGTTTTGATTTTGAGAATACTTGGACAATTGCACAGGGCAACACTCCCACAATAAAAAACGCTGCCATAAATCTGCCTATTGAAAAGATAGAACTTGCTGCAGATGAAGCAATTCCTTTACCCCCTAATGTTATTAGTGTTAATTTGACTAATGATACGATTGCCTCAATAGACAGCAAAGGAAATATAGAAGGTGTCGTTGATGGTGAAATTGCAATCGAAATAATTACATTTGACGGGAAGTATCAGATTGTTGAAATTTCGGTTATAGAGGAAGACGACTTTTTCGAAGTGATAAAGAGACGAATTGTATTTTTCTTCGTATCTGCTTTTGAATTCTTCTTCTCGTTATTCAATGTGGCTTAATTTAGGGAGAGTAAAAAGTGAAGGTTGTTAAAAAATTAACGGCTGTTTTGCTCTTCGGGCTGTTGCTGTTCAGCACATTCTCATTATATTGTTTTGCTGATGAAGCAGCGACAGAAAGCGAAACAGACTCAAATTCTATATGTTTATTATTAAATGAATTAGGTGGTATGGTTTATCACTATGACAACAATTCATTTAATTTTTCCTCCGGAGAAGAAATGTCTACCTGCCGAATAATTGTTAAAACAAAAAACATAACAGAATTAACAGATTATCAAGGTGCAATAGATTATGTAGCTGGATTGGATTCAATGTATGTTCTTCAGTATTCAACTGAAACTGCAGCAACTAAAGCATTGGCATATTATCAAGCACAAGATTATGTCGAGTATGCAGAAATAGACAGATACGTTACTTTTTCCTCTGCTACTTCAACAAATAAAGCAGTTGAAGATAATGAAAGTAACTATCTTTCGTGGGGAACATCAGCCACAAAGATTGATGTCCTTCACAATACCATAAACAATGCTAACATTAACACTAATGAAATTGTTGTTGCAATTTTTGATTCAGGTTTAGCTCCTCACGGGCACAATAACCCTGACAGAATTGAAAAAGGGGTCAATGTTTTCGACGGAACAAACGAAACAGAAGACGGAATGAGTTCGGGTCACGGTACACATGTTGCAGGCATTATACTTGACAATACCTTGTCAAATGTAAAGATTAAACCATACAAAATCAATCAGGTATTCAATGGAGATTTGCATACTGTACTATCTGTTATAGCCTTATCAATTAAAGGAGCGGTAATGCAAGGTGATGATGTTATAAACATAAGTATGGACTGGATTGAAATCAGTCCATCTATTGAAGATGCTATTGATTTTGCGTATGAAAGAAATGTACCAATAGTTGTTGCAGCAGGCAATGATGAAATTGGCGATGGTAACAATGCTGATTATGTTTACCCTGCGTTAAACAGTAAAGTTATAACAGTTGCTGCAATAGATAGAGATTTTGAGATAATGCTTAAACCAAAATGTAGTGAATGTTCAAGCAATTACGGTGAGTGTGTGGATATTGCTGCTCCCGGCTGTAATATATACAGCACAGTGACTGGTTATGGCTTTGATTTTAAATGCGGCACATCAATGGCTGCACCTTTTGTGACGTCGGCCGTAGCAATGATTAAATCGGTCTATCCCGATATATCTTGTGATGTTATAGCAGATATTATCAAATCAAACGCCTATGTTCCTAAAGGTTGGGATAACACAAAATACGGCACCGGCATCTTGGATTGCTCAAATATTATCCCGATAGGCAAAACACCCAAGCCTACCGTTTCGTTTACTGATGACGGAGAGGTTCAGCTTAAAACTACATCAACCTACGCAACAATCTATTATACTGTAGATAAAAGCCAACCAATTATTGGTGTTTCTTCTGTATATGCAGAACCAATAAGCACAAAAAATGTTTATACAATCAAAGCTATTGCTTACGAAGCAGGGAAACTTCCTAGCGATGTGCTTGAATATGAAATCAAATGGTCAGAAGATGTTGATATGTATTACAGGCATTCAGTAACCTTTGACGAATTAAAAATCCCACCCAATGCAAAGATTATATCGGCTTACTCTTCAAACGAGAATATCGTTACCGTTGATAGAACCGAAAGAAAAATCTATGCTACGGGTGTAGGCGAAGCAAAGGTACATATCTACTTGGAAAACAACAGAAAAGTTACCGTTAATGTTGAATCTGAGTACAACATTTTTCAATGGATATTAATTGTTTGGTTCTGGGGTTTTCTTTGGTACATCTAGTTGTAAAATAGCTCCACAATAACTAATTAAAGAAAGGAAACAATAAAATGAAGAAGTTTATATGTATATTATTGACTGTTGCTATGGCGCTGAGTATTTCTGTTCCTGCTTTTGCGGTTCAGAATGAAGCGGCACAGGCCATTGCTCTTATCGAAGAAGAACTTTGTGAAAACAACACAAGCGTTCTTGCTGAACTTACCGAAATGAAGGCTCGACTTTCGGATGCAGAGCAGATTGCTGTTATTGATGATATGATTGAAGAATACACAGCATATCAAAACGGTACTCTTGCTATTCCTTACGGCAGTTTTCATCTGATTTATTCACCCGCTGTTTCGGCAGTCGTTGCATATTTCAATCAACAGGGCTATGTTCTTTCTGCAGAACTTCTTGCTCATGCAAAGGACAACAATGTGCTTGATTCAGCTTATGTACCCTCAAACGGTGCTTTGATGACTCAGACAGCGAAGTATACCGAGCTTTGTGCAAACGGTCTCACAAGCGGCACAGCAAACTTCACAACAACAGGGGCAACCGTTGATGATGATTTCTATTATGCAATCCACGCTTGTTCTTATACAAAAGATGTTGAAGCAAACACCATAACAGTAACTGACCGCTATGATTTTGCTCCCAACGATTGGAGTGACATTCAGGGTGTTGCCGTTGATACAATGTATAAGGCACAGGAAGCAGGCGTTATTGTTCCTTTCCAGCTTTCAATTACTGTTTCAATGTAAATGAATTTGAGAGAAACAAATGACAGGAATAGGTTTTGAGATTATGAATCACCCCCAAAGGGACTTAATCGTTACTATTATCTTTATCATTACGATTCTTATGGTTTGCATTGGGGCTAGTGAAAAATTACAGAATTTCTTTTTGAACTTATTTGAAACGATAAAAGAAACAATTTTTAGGAAAAATAAAAAATAGTAAGTATTATATGACAAGCTTTTATTAATTAAGCTATGAAGTTAACCTGCAACATTGGACTTTGTTTTAATGTTGCAGGTTTTTTTTTGAAAAAAGTTTTTAAATAGGAAAGTTTTTTTCCTATTTAACTTTTAGGATTCTCCTTGCAAATAAATAAGGAGGTATAAAAGTTGTGAGTGCTCTTGAACGTAGAGAGATTATTCTTGAAATTTTAAGTTACCGTCGTTTTGAAACTATGGACAATCTTGCTTGCGAATTCAATGTAACAAGAAGAACAATTCAAAACGATATTGTTGCACTTAGTAGTTTTGCACCTCTTTATACAATAAGAGGCAGATATGGAGGAGGTGTATGTTTAATGCAAGGCTATTACTGGTATCGCAGACATCTTACAGAAGGACAGAAAAAAGCATTAGAAGACATCATAAATGGACAACCTCCGAATTGTGAAATGCTTCAAAGTATTCTTAATACTTTTGCAAAAAAATAAACAGATGATTGTTTAAGGAAGGATAACTTAATAAATGCTATTACTCAAACATTTCATTGCCGAAAATGCCAAATTTGACCATGTAAAATGTCCGTTATGTAAAACCGGACGATTATGCGATAAGCCTGTGAAAGAAAAAGTAGTTGTACTAATTGAAAGCGATGAACTTTCAATTAAAAACAACAATAAGATAATTTTGAAATGCCCAAAGTGCAACCAACGAATTGTAATTTGTTTTAAAAATAAATAATATGTTTTGTACATAGTTCAACCACCAGACATACTGAACATTATCAGTAAAGCAAGCTGGAAAAGAGCCGATATTCATCATTTACGGTGAAATATTGGACTGTTGAGTTAGGACATGACAAACAGCTCATAAGCTGAATTGTCGTGTCTTTTTATACCCTTTCTGCTTATGACAGAAAGGGTTTTTATGTTTTATAAATGGATTTGCTTTGTTGCTGAATATCCTTAATCTCCGAATTTTGATTTTAACCAAAATTCAAAATTCGGAGATTAGAAAATGACAATATCTAATATTAACAGACTCGACCAATTCAAGCTGGATTGCAAAATTATTAACCTCAAATATGAATATACAGGTTACAAGGATGATGTTCAATGGGCAATAGTAACAGAACTGTCCGAAGAAGAAATCCTCCAAAAATATCCCGAAGAAATCAAGCCATACGTTCCCTTTATTCGTCTTTCTGTATCGCAAGGAGAAGTATTTGAAGAAGGAACCCGATATGAAAACAAATGCAGAATGAGAGAGGTCAGAACCGGGTGTTCTTTTGATATTTCAGATGAGGAGTTTGCCAAATATCACCACGAGCTAATCGTCAATGATACTGAGGAGTCACTTGTAAAAAAGGAAGAGCTTAAAATGCTTGAAAAAGCATTGTCAACATTGAGTGATGTTCAAAGAAGTCGAATATATAAGCACTTTTTTCTTCAGATGACTTACTCGGAAATCAGCAAAGAAGAAGGTGTAAATCGCTCGTCGATTCGTGAATCAATCGAGCAAACTTTAAAAAAATTAAAAAAATTTTATGAATAACCCCCCCAAAACGGCACTTCCCAGTGCATATATAGTGAAGGGTGTTTTTAATTCCCTTCAAATCTTAACTTTGAAAGGAAGTAATTACTATGAAAAACAAAGAAGTCAAAAATATAAAATGGGGCGATATTTTCTACTGTGATTTGGGAAAGATGAACGGTTCTGTTCAGTGCGGACACCGCCCGGTCCTTGTCATTCAGACAAACTCTTTGAACAAATCAAGCCCCACAATGGTTGTTGCCGTCATTACATCTGTTCGCAAGAAGCAGTCAATGTCAACACACGTTCTTCTTGATGAAGATTGCGGATTGAGTGAGCCTTCAATGGTTGCATTAGAACAGTTGAGAACAATAGACAAGATTGAAGATCTCGGCAGATATGTCGGATGCGTAACTAATGAAGGCAAAAGACAGGAAATAAAGCAGGGACTCAAATATCTTGTAGGCATACCTAAAAAGCCAAAAAGAGAGCGTGTGGGCAAAATCTTGTCGCTTTGTCCTGAATGCCAAAGAGAACAGATGAAGAACCCCGATAATATGGTAAGACGACTTGACCATTGGCAGAGTGAAAAGAGCCTTTGTGATAAGTGCCAAACTTATTATGGCTATGATTATCTCATCACTAAAAAGCATAAGCACACACCGAACAAGGAGGTGTGTAGAGTTGTCTGATGAAAAAGCTAAAACCGAACAAGTTTATGAAAAAAGAGTATATACGGTTGAGGAAATAATGAACATACTTAACATCGGAAAAAATACCGCTTACGCTCTTGTAAACTCAGGTGTATTTCACTTTGTCAGAGTTGGCGGTCATTATCGAATTTCAAAAAAGAGTTTTGATAATTGGCTTGAGTCCTCCGGTAGTGAAACTGTAGCTGAATAAAATCGCACATTTCACTATCCTTACTTTTTTAGGTATCATATAGCCAAGCCCTCCGGCTATATGATACCGCTTTTATTAGGAGAGTTTTTATGAAGAGCGAACAGAAAAGAATTTACACAGTTGGAGAAATCCAAAGCATATTGGGTATATGCAAATCGAGTGCATATAACCTTTTGAAAACCAAAGAGTTCAGTTATGTAAAAATCGGAAGTGCTTACAGAATTTCTAAAATCAGCTTTGATGAATGGTTAGAAAGAAAACAAGGAGGTGATGAAAATGGCGAAACAAATGAACATTGAAGAACGAATTGAGATATTGAATGCCGAGAATGACACTCGCTATCTTGAAGAACTGCTTGGCAGCGACACAGAAATGGAAGAAGCAATATGGGAATCATACTCCTCTGAGGAAGTGCAAAAGCTCTTATCACTCACAGAAGAAGAAACATTAAAACTCTTGAAATCAGGTCTGTTTAAGGTTTACAGAGTAGGTAATGTATATCGTGCTAATCGGAAAAGCGTTGAAGAAAACCGAAAAATAGTTAAAACAATGCTGAATTACAGAGAGAATAAAACAATCTCTGTACCTGACTTGCGAAGGATTTTAGGACTTGGAAAAACTGCGGTTTACAGACTTGTCAATCAACAATTATTCAAAACATATTTAGTTTTCGGTCAAATGAGAGTTGATGTTGAAAGTTTTGAGGAGTGGTATGCCAACCAATTCCACTATAAGAAAGTGAACGGCGAAAGACCAGGCAGAAACTACGGTCATACAATTACATCCACAACCATTGCTAAAGTTTTGGGAATATCGAGGGCAACAGCAAGAGATATAGTCGATAGGAACTCAATAGAAATGATATGGGTTGATGGGACAAGACGAGTTTTAGAGGACAGCTTTGAAAAGTGGTACGCATCTCAGAGCCGTTATAAAAAAGTAATGGAGATAAAGGAGGTAGAGAGATTTGTCGATTAAAGAAAGCGTAAAAGAAATAAACGGAAATTCTTTTGTTAAGAAAAGCTACACAGTTGAAGAAATAGTATCCTTGCTCGGAATAACAAGACAGTCGGTTTATAAACTCATAGATAAAGGGTGTTTTTCTGCCGTGAAGCTTGAGAAAGGATACCGCATTAGGAAAGATAGTTTTGACAGATGGTTAGACGGAAAAGAAAGTGAGGAATAAACAATGGCAACAATATTAAAAAGAAAGAACAGATATTCGGTAGTATATCGCTATACCGATGAAGAAGGCAAAAGCAAACAGAAATGGGAAACCTTTGACACTAACGCAGAAGCAAAGAAAAGAAAAGCAGAGATTGAGTATCAGCAGGATAACGGAAGCTTTGTTGTTCCTACAGCAGTAACGGTTGCTGAATTGCTGGAGGAGTATTGTGCAATATACGGAGTTAATAATTGGGCAATGAGCACTTATGAGTCCCGTAAAGGTCTTATATACAATTATATCAATCCTATAATCGGTGATTATAAGTTGACAGATATAACACCGTTAATGATGGATACCTATTACAAAAGTTTGCAAAAGGTTAAAGCCAAATCGTCAAAAAACCGCAAAGCTCAAACAACTTATATAACTGCACATACCGTAAATGAAATACACAAGTTACTTCGTAGTGCTTTTGGTCAGGCGGTCAAATGGGAACTTATGCAAAGAAATCCTGTGCTTAACGCCACAGTTCCGAAACACGAATATCAGAAAAGGGATATATGGACAGCGGAAACATTGCTTCACGCACTTGAAGTTTGTGACGATGATATTCTCGCTTTGGCAATCAACTTGGCTTTTTCCTGCTCATTGCGTATGGGTGAAGTGCTTGGATTAACTTGGGACTGCATTGAAATATCCAAAGAAAAGATAGAAGATAACGATGCCTTTATCTTTGTGAACAAGGAACTCCAGAGGGTAAACAAGGAGACAATGGAAAAGCTCGACAAAAAAGATGTAATACTTGTGTTTCCGCACATTCTGTCGGGAAACAATACATCATTAGTTCTTAAAAGTCCGAAAACAAAAACGAGTGTCAGAAAAATCTTTTTACCAAAATCGGTTGCTTCAATGCTTACTGAACGCAAAAAGCAAATTGAGGAAATGAAAGAGTTATACGGAGATGAATACACCGATTACGATTTAGTTTTTTGTCATTCATCCGGTAGACCAATGGAGTCGCAGGTAATCAGCAGAGCGTTAAAAAAACTCATTACGGACAATGATTTACCGCCCATAGTATTTCACTCTTTCCGTCATGCGAGTATTACATACAAGCTAAAATGGAACGGGGGAGATATGAAATCCGTACAAGGCGATTCAGGTCACGCACGAATGGATATGGTTGCAGATGTATATAGCCATATAATTGATGAAGATAGGCGTTTTAATGCACAGAAATTTGAGGAACAGTTTTATAATACAAAAGGATTACGAAATACCGAAGAAGGTAAGACGGCACCAATGCCAAGATTTTCAAATAATATTGAATTACTTGATACAATGGCAGTAGTTGAAGATGCGGAAACTGAAATCACAGAAGAACCAAAAGAAGATGACAATGTGGCTTTGCTCACAAAGATATTAGCCAACCCTGATGCAGCAGCACTCCTAAAAGCATTAGCCAAATCTTTATAAAAATGGAAAAAGGCAGTCCGAGTGGATTGCCTTTTTACTATTATATATCCTTATTAAATATCGAGTTAACTGAATAACAATCACTTTTTTGTTAGCAAAAAAGTTTCGGGATTTTTTCTCGTGTTAGCAAAATGCAAATTTTGTTAGCAAAATTTCAAAATTTCTGCTAACAAATGTTAGCAGTGACATTCACCTTGAAATTGAAAGGACAATTCAAGTAATTCCGCCTTGGGGAGGCGATTTCTGCTAACAAAAATATGCGATTTTGGTGGATGTCAATGAGTTAATAAAAAACAAAGAAGCCGCAAACCCTTGATAAATCAAGGAGTTTCGGCTTTCAAAAATGGCACCCCCTACCGGGATCGAACCGATATCTAGCCCTTAGGAGGGGCTTATTCTATCCATTGAACTAAGGAGGCTCATACCAAATTTATGGTATTACACAGTATTAAATTAACTCGATGTCAATCACTTTTCATCAAAAGGTGAACGACATAACAAACAATTAGGAGGGGCCTGTTATATCCATTTAACTAAGGAGGCAAATGTTCTGTTTTCCTAACTCCGTTATTTTACCAAAAACACATTGTAAAGTCAAGATGAAAATTATCGCCGAAAACAGCGCATATTCGGCATTTTGCCGATAAATAAAGCTTGAAAAATTTGACATAATATTATAAAATAAATAATTGGTAAAGTATGCGACTAAACCGCAATAAAATTCTTGAAAGGATTGACAAAAATGAGCTTACTTAACAAGAAAACAGTTGACGACATCAATGCAAAGGGCAAGAAGGTTCTTGTTCGCTGCGACTTTAACGTTCCCCTCAAGGAAGGCGTTATCACAGACGAAAACAGAATCAACGCTGCTCTTCCCACAATTCAGAAGCTTATAAATGACGGCGCAAAGGTTATCCTCTGCTCCCACCTCGGCAAGCCCAAGAACGGCCCCGAAGCAAAATTCTCACTTGCTCCCGTAGCAAAGAGACTCAGCGAAAAGCTCGGCAAGGAAGTTGTTTTTGCTGCTGACGACACCGTTGTCGGCGAAAACGCAAAGGCAGCTGTTGCTGCTATGAACGACGGCGACGTTGTTCTGCTTGAAAACACACGTTTCCGTGCTGAAGAAACCAAAAACGGCGAAGCATTCTCAAAGGACCTTGCAAGCCTTTGCGAAATGTATGTTAACGATGCTTTCGGTGCAGCTCACAGAGCTCACTGCTCAACAGTCGGCGTAACAGCTTATGTTGAAGAAGCAGCTGTAGGCTATCTTATGGGCAAAGAGCTTAAATATCTCGGCAACGCTGTTGAAGATCCTGAAAGACCCTTTGTAACAATCCTCGGCGGCGCAAAGGTTGCTGATAAGCTCAACGTTATAGAAAACCTTCTTAATAAGGCAGATACACTCATCATCGGCGGCGGTATGGCTTACACCTTCCTTGCAGCTAAGGGCTACGGCGTAGGCAACTCACTCCTTGACGAATCAAAGATTGATTACTGCAAGGATATGCTTGCAAAGGCTGAAGCAAAGGGCGTTAAGATTCTTCTTCCCGTTGACGTTGTTACCGCAGCAGGCTTCCCCAATCCCATTGATGCTGAAATCGAAACAGCAGTTTATGCTGCAGATGCTATTCCCGCAGACGTTGAAGGTCTTGACATCGGACCCAAGACTGCAGAACTCTATGCTGAAGCTGTTAAGAGCGCAAAGACCGTTGTTTGGAACGGCCCCATGGGTGTTTTCGAGAACCCCACTCTTGCAGCAGGCACAATCTCCGTTGCTAAGGCACTTGCCGAAACAGACGCTGTTACAATCATCGGCGGCGGTGACTCCGCAGCAGCTGTTAACACTCTCGGCTTTGGCGACAAGATGACTCATATTTCAACAGGCGGCGGCGCTTCACTCGAATTCCTCGAGGGTAAGGCTCTTCCCGGCATTGAGGCTGTTAACGACAAGTAATCTTCGCAAGCTTTTCATTATCCTAATAATATTATAAATCGGAAGGAATTGAAATATAATGGATAAATCACTTCGCAGACCTGTTATCGCAGGCAACTGGAAAATGAACAACAATCCCGAGCAGACAAAGGCTCTCATCGAAGCTATGAAGCCCCTCGTTGCAGATGCCGATTGCGACGTTGTTATCTGCGCTCCTTATATTGACCTCTATGCAGCTATGGAAGCAGCAGCAGGCTCAAACATCAAAATCGGTGCTGAAAACTGCCACTGGGCAGAAAAAGGTGCTTTCACAGGCGAAGTTTCAGCTGAGATGCTCAAGGCTGCAGGCGTTCCCTATGTTATCATCGGTCACTCCGAAAGAAGACAGTATTTCGGCGAAACAGACGAAACAGTCCGTGACCGTGTAAGAGCTGCTCTTAACGCAGGCCTTAAGGTTATTCTTTGCGTTGGTGAAGTTCTTAAGGAAAGAGAGCTCGGCATCACAGCAGAAGTTGTAAGAATGCAGACAAAGGTTGCTCTTTCAGGCGTTTCAGAAGCTGAGCTTGCAAACATCATCATTGCTTACGAACCCGTTTGGGCTATCGGCACAGGCCTTACCGCAACTCCCGAGCAGGCAAACGAAGTTTGCGCTGTTATCCGCGCTCTTATTGCAGAGCTTTACACAAAGGATGCAGCTGACAAGTTCGTTATCCAGTACGGCGGTTCAATGAACGATGCAAATGCAGCAGAGCTTCTCGCTCAGTACGATGTTGACGGCGGCCTTATCGGCGGCGCTTCACTCGTCGCAGAGAAGTTTGCAGCTATCGTTGCAGCAGCTTCAAAATAATTTGATTTTTTTGCGGGGGTCGGATTCCGACCCCCGAATTACCGTAGGGAACGGTCTTGACCGTTCCGATTCTATGCGGAACACTCAAGAGTGTTCCCTACACACGAATGAAAGGAATGTTAATTATGAGCAAAAAACCTGTGCTTCTTTGCATCATGGACGGCTTCGGAAAAAACAACAGCGATTACGGCAACGCAATCGCAGCTGCTAAAACTCCTAACCTTGACAAAATCATGGCAGAAAATCCCATGACATATATCGGCGCATCAGGCATGGACGTTGGCCTGCCCGACGGTCAAATGGGCAACAGCGAGGTTGGCCACACCAACATCGGCGCTGGCCGTGTTGTTTATCAGGAGCTTACAAGAATCACAAAGTCAATCAATGACGGCGATTTTTTTGAGAATGAAGCTCTTGTAGGTGCAATGGAAAACTGCAAAAAGAATAATTCCGCTCTCCATCTTATGGGTCTGCTTTCCGACGGCGGCGTTCACAGCCACAATACTCACCTTTACGGCATCGTAAAGATGGCTAAAAATATGGGCATCGAAAAAGTCTTTGTTCATTGCCTTATGGACGGCAGAGATGTTCCGCCCACTTCCGGCAAGGATTTTGTTGCTGACCTTTATAAAAATCTTGCTGAAATCGGCGTTGGCAAAATCGCTACAATCATGGGTAGATACTATGCAATGGACAGAGATAACCGCTGGGAACGCGTTGTTAAGGCATACAATGCAATGACAAAGTGTGAAGGCGTTAAGTTCGATTGCGGTTGCGAAATGATTGAAGAATCATATAAGAATGAAGTAACAGACGAATTCATCGTTCCCGCTGTTTCAAAAGATGCACAGCCTGTTTCGGACAACGATTCAGTTGTATTCTTCAACTTCCGCCCCGACAGAGCAAGAGAAATTACCAGAGCCTTTGTTGACGGCGAATTCAGCGGCTTTGAGCGTGAACAGCTCAAGAACCTTTACTATGTTTGCATGACTCAGTATGATGCAACAATGCCCAATGTTCGTGTTGCATTTAAACCTCAGACTCTTGAAAATACATTCGGCGAATATCTTTCAGCAAAAGGAATGTCACAGCTCCGAATTGCAGAAACTGAAAAATACGCTCATGTAACCTTCTTCTTCAACGGCGGTGTTGAAAAGCAGTATGACGGCGAGGACAGAATCCTTGTTAAGTCACCTGCCGTTGCTACCTATGACCTTCAGCCTGAAATGAGCGCTTATGAAGTAACTGAAAAGCTTCTTGAAGCTATCGGCACAGATAAATATGATGTTATCATTCTCAACTACGCTAACTGTGACATGGTTGGCCACACAGGCGTATTCGAAGCAGCCGTTGCTGCGGTTGAGGCAGTTGACACATGCGTCGGCAAGATTTGCGATGCTGTTTCCGCAAAGGGCGGCGTAATGCTCATCACCGCCGACCACGGCAATGCTGACAAGATGTATGAGCCCGACGGTTCACCCTTCACCGCTCACACAACAAACCCTGTTCCCTTCGTTGTTGTTGGCCATGACTGCGAGCTTAAGGAGGGCGGCAAGCTTTGTGACATCGCTCCCACAATGCTTGACATTATGGGTCTTGAACAGCCCGCACAGATGACGGGTGAATCCCTCATTAAATGATTGACTTCTTGAATATTGCGTGATATAATAATAAAAAATTAAAAATTCGGAGGATACAGATATGAAAATCAAGACTCTTGAAACAAAGAATCTTTGCGAAAGCGCTAAAAAGGGCGGCTGCGGCGAATGCCAGACATCCTGCCAGTCAGCTTGCAAGACCAGCTGCGGCGTTGCAAATCAGCAGTGCGAAAACACAAATAAATAATTTAAATGCCGCCACAAGGCGGCATTTTTAATGGGAGATACTTATGACACATTGTTATAAACTCGGCGGTTTAAATATTGTTCTTGATATTTTTTCGGGTTCCGTTCACGTTGTGGACGAGGTTGCTTATGACATAATCGAAATGTATGAGACACAAAGCCGTGAACATATCGTTGAAACAATTCTTGCTAAATATCCCGACCGTGAGGATGTCACAAAGGAAGAAATTGAGGGGTGCTTTGAGCAGCTTGAAGAGCTTCGCTCCGCAGGCAAGCTTTTCACGCCGGACACCTTTGAACCCATGGCAGGCGATTTAAAGAAAAAGACTTCGGGTGTTATCAAGGCGCTTTGCCTGCATATTGCCCATACCTGCAATCTCAACTGCTCCTATTGCTTCGCAAGCCAGGGTAATTACCACGGCGACAGAGCTGTTATGAGCTTTGAAGTTGGCAAGCGTGCACTTGATTTTCTTATTGAAAATTCCGGCAGCCGCAGAAATCTTGAGGTCGACTTTTTCGGTGGCGAACCGCTGATGAATTTTGAAGTCGTGAAGCAGCTTGTTGAGTATGCACGCAGCATTGAAAAAGAAGCAGGCAAAAACTTCCGTTTTACTCTCACAACAAACGGCGTACTTGTTGACGATGATGTAATTGAATTTGCAAACCGTGAAATGAGCAACGTTGTTCTCAGCCTTGACGGCAGAAAAGAAGTTCACGACCGCTTCCGTGTTGACTATGCAGGCAACGGCAGTTGGGAAAAAATCGTTCCCAAATTCCAGAAGTTCGTCAAAGCAAGAGGCAATAAGAACTATTATATGCGCGGCACATTTACCCATGCAAATCCCGATTTTCTTGAGGATATAAAACAGATGCTTGACCTCGGCTTTACGGAGCTGAGCATGGAGCCTGTTGTCTGCGCAGCCGATGACCCCTCTGCCCTGACACAGGAGGATTTGCCTATTGTTCTTGACCAATACGAAAAGCTTGCGGAGCTTATGCTCGAAAGGCACCGTGAAGGCAGACCCTTCACATTCTATCACTACATGATTGACCTTAAGGGCGGCCCGTGTATTTATAAGAGAATTTCGGGCTGCGGCTCGGGAACCGAATATATGGCGGTCACTCCGTGGGGCGACCTGTACCCCTGCCACCAGTTTGTCGGCGAAGAAAAATTCAAGCTCGGAGATATTTGGAACGGTGTTAACAACACCGAAATTCAAAACGATTTTGAATCCTGCAACGTGTATGCACGCTCCGAATGCAAGGATTGCTGGGCAAAGCTCTATTGCTCGGGCGGCTGCGCCGCAAACGGCTACCATGCAACAGGTTCTGTTAAAGGCATTTATGAATATGGCTGCGAGCTTTTCCGCAAACGCATGGAATGCGCCATTATGCTGGAGGCCGCAAAGGCAGTTGAAGAATAATGAAAACCCCAATCTGTGATTTTGTAAATGAATATATAAGCAGCAACAAGCTTCGCATGCACATGCCGGGGCATAAAGGCTGCGGCTTTCTCGGCATTGAAAAATATGATATAACCGAAATCGACGGTGCAGACGAGCTTTATAACTCAAACGGCATAATCAAAGAAAGCATGGAGAATGCATCAAGGCTTTTCGGCACGGCAAAAACGCTTTATTCCGCAGAAGGCTCATCGCTTTCAATCCGTGCCATGCTTTATCTTGCCTTGTTTCACGGCAAAGAGAACGGCAAAAAACCGATTATTGCCGCCGGCAGAAACGCTCACAAGGTGTTTATGACCGCCGCAGCACTTCTGGATTTTGAAATCGCATGGATTTTTCCCGAAAATCAGGAAAATATTATATCATGCGATATTTCGCCCGCATATCTCGATTCTTTTCTTTCGGATATGAACGAAAAACCTGCCGCAGTCTATATCACAAGCCCCGATTATCTCGGAAATATTGCTGATATTAAAGGCATTTCGGAAGTCTGCCAAAAGTATGGCATCCTATTGCTTGTTGACAACGCACACGGCGCATACCTCAATTTCCTGCCCGAAAGCAGGCATCCGATTGCACTCGGCGCCGATATCTGCTGCGATTCGGCTCACAAAACTCTGCCCGTGCTGACAGGCGGAGCATATTTGCACATTGCAAAAAATGCCCCTGAAATGCTTTGCAACCATGCAGAAAACGCAATGGCGCTCTTTGCCTCAACAAGCCCGTCATATCTGATTCTGCAATCGCTTGATTCCGCCAACAAATATCTCTCAGAAGGATACCGTGAAAAGCTGGCAGCTTTTGAAAAAGATGTTCTCGTTCTGAAAAACAGGTTGTCTGAATTCGGCTATTGCCAGGTCGGCACAGAACCTCTTAAGCTGACCGTTGCGCCGAAAGCCATCGGCTACACAGGAAACGACCTTGCAAAAATTCTTTCACTTGCAGGCATTGAATGCGAATTTTCAGACCCTGATTTTGTTGTTTTAATGCTTACCCCGGAAACAGGTAAAATCAGCCTTGAGCGCATCGAGAATGTTTTGTGCTCTGTTGAAAAAAAAGAAAAAATTGATTGCCGTATGCCGCATACAGGCAAACCTTTAAAAGCAATATCGGTTCGAGAAGCTGTTTTTGCTCCATCTGAGGAGCTTGAAATCAGCCAATGCAGGGGCAGGATTCTTGCATCGTCTGCAATAAGCTGCCCGCCCGCAATTCCGTTTGTTGTTTGCGGCGAAATAATAGACGATGCTGCAATACGCTGTTTTGAATACTACGGAACAACAACTTGCCGTGTTGTTGCCGAATAAAAATTTACCTTGTATAAATTGAAATCACCATGCAACACTTTATAGTGAAAGTATGGTGATTTTTTTGGCATTAAGACGAAGAAAATTTATCAGGGTTGTTTCATACCTTACCGCTCTTGCCGTTGTGTTCGCCGCATCAGGCTATTTTTCACAAAGAGCTAAAGCAGATTATGAAGAAACGCTCGGAAAAGTGCGGCTGACAAACCTCACCTCTCTTTGCGAATATTCCCGCGATATAAGTGCGGGTCTGCGGCTTGTTGCGGTTTCTGCCGACAGCTCACAGGCGGACAGCAAAACCTACGTCAGCGCCCGTTCAATGGGCGCAATCGGCTGCCTAAACTGCTTCAAAAGTGAAAACGTTGAAAACATGAGCCGCTTTTTCAGCGGAGTTTATTCATTTGCCGAGAATTTTTCCGGAAGCGAAGCAGAAAGAAAAACCGCAATCGAGCTTTCAAACTATGCTCAAGAAATTTATTATCACCTTAACGATGTTTCCTCTGCTGTTATGAACGGTGCATATTCCCTCACGGAACACGGCAGCGCATACAACAGAAGCAATCTCCCCTATTTTGAGGAGAAGCTTGACTATGCAAACGGCAAAGAAAAAGAGCTTTTTGAGCTGATAAAACCCGCATCGGCAGATGCAGGAGCTTTCTTTCTGCTCGAAGGCAAAGAAAAAATATCCGAAAGCGAAGCCAAGGAAAAAGCAGGCAGAATTCTCGGAATCAATCCCTCGCTGTGGCGAAAGAACGAAGGCACTCAGTCTGAATTTGATGTTTATTCTTTGATTTACGGCGATATCTCCGCTGAAATTTGCAAATACGGCGGAGCCGTTTGCCGTTTTATAAATCCCGTTCCGTGCAAAGAAGCTTTTTATTCGCTTGATGAGGCTGAAAAGCCGGCACGAGCTTTTTTGAAGCAACAGGGATATTCCGGCATGAAAGTAATGGGCGGTGAAACAAGTGAATTCACCGCCTGCTTTTATTTTGTTCCTGAAGTGAACGGAATTTTACTGTTAACCTCACCTGTATATATTAACGTTTGCCTTGCCGACGGAAAAATCAGCTATCTCGACGCCTCGGCATATATCAAAAACTATCGGACGGATATTTTTGCAAATATGGGAAATCCGAATTTAAAAGGCGTTTTGCCCGAATATCTCGTTTTGGAGGAAACGCTGAACTGCTTTGCCGATATAAACGGAAGAAAAAGGCTCTGTTACCTTGCGGTCTGCTCGTTTGAAGCGCAAAAAATATGGGTTTTTATAGAAAATTCAAGCTTCAAAATTCTTTCCGTGCAAGCTGCGCCGTAAAAAAATCCGGCTGTGAAATCACAACCGGATTTTTATGTTATTTTTTATTAATTCTTCCGATATAGCTGAATGCTTCAAGAACGGCAACAACCGAAATAAATCCGCAGCTGAGAATTAACGACCAGCCAAGGTCAATTGAACCGTATTTCATATTATCGAAAATTACTTCCCAGCAAACAAGATAAAGAGCGCTTTCGAGAGAAAGCAACGATAAAATATGAAGCCCTTTAATTCTTTTTCCGCCGATGAGTGCAACATCCATTGCTATAAACGCCGCAGTCAGAATGAACATCGGCAGCACAAATTGAGGCAGCCACGCAAAAAACGTTGTTTTACTCATTATGTAATAAGTATAACCCAATATTGCGCCAAAGCAAATAAGCGCCGTCACAAACGGAGGCGTTATTTTGAGCACGGGAAGCACCGCAACAACCCATGTAACAAGCAAAGCTCCGACAACATAGCCGAACCAATAATCATATTTGTCAAATGCAATGTCGATTGCCGTGCAAATTGTTGCAGGGAAAACCAAAAGAGCCGTAAACAATGCCGCATAGCTTTTTCTGGGCGCCTTAAGCAGCGGTTCCTTAACCTTTTGCGGCTGAACCTGCTCAACCTTTTCAACAACAGGGTCGCAATTGGGGCAGATATTTGAACCTTCGGGAAGCTGAGTTCCGCATTTTGAACAAAACATTTACATTCCTCCTTTGGCTTTATTATACTATAAAAAAATTAAAAATCAATATCGAAACAATAAATTGACAAACATTTAACAGTGATGTAATATATATTTAAATATAATAAAGAAAGGAAATTTATATATATGGCAGTTTTCAGACCTTTCAAAGCAATCAGGCCCATCCCCGAATACGCAGCTAAGGTTGCCGCCCTTCCTTATGATGTTATGAACAGCGCAGAAGCCGCAAAAATGGTTGAGGGCAATCCTTACTCCTTCCTCCATGTTGATAAGGCCGAGATTGATTTGCCCGCAGGAACAGACCTTTATTCCGAGCAGGTTTATCTCAAAGCGCGTGAAAATCTTGACAAGCTTGTCAGCGACGGAATATGCAAACAGGATGAAGAAAACAAATTTTATATATACCGCCAGATAATGAACGGCAGAAGCCAGACAGGTCTTGTCGGCTGCGTTTCGATTGATGACTATATAAATTCAGTTGTAAAAAAGCATGAACTGACCAGAGCGGATAAAGAAGCGGACAGAATCAACCATGTTGACTACTGTGATGCAAACACAGGCCCGATTTTCCTCACCTACCGCCCTCAGGCTGAAATTGCCGCAATTGTCAGCAATTGGAAAGAGTCGCATGCTCCCGTTTATGATTTTGTTACCGATGACGGAATTACAAACACAGTTTGGGTTGTTGACTGCCCCGAAACTATTGAAAAGATTGCGCAGCTTTTTGCCGCCGTTGATTATCTCTATATTGCAGACGGCCACCACAGAGCTGCATCGGCTGTTAAGGTTGGTATTAAGCGCAGAGAGCAGTTTCCCGATTTTAACGGCAGCGAGGAATTCAACTGTTTTCTTGCCGTTCTTTTTGACTGCGACGAGCTTGAAATAATGGACTACAACCGAGTTATAAAAGATTTAAACGGTAACACGGAAGAACAGTTTGTTAAAAAAATCAGCGAAAAGTTCACCGTTGAGCTTGCAGGCGATTCTGCATACAAGCCTGAAAGCGCCCATACCTTCGGCATGCTGCTTGGCGGCAAATGGTATAAACTTACCGCAAACAACGGAACATTCAACGCAGCCGACCCTGTTGAGGCTCTTGACGTTTCGATTCTGCAAAACAATCTTATTTCCCCCGTTCTCGGCATTGATGACCCCAGAACAGATAAAAGAATTGATTTCGTTGGCGGAATCCGAGGCCTTGGCGAGCTTGAACGCAGAGCAAACGATGATATGTGCCTTGCGTTTTCAATGTATCCCACAACATTGAAAGAGCTTATGGACATTGCAGATGCAGGTCAGATTATGCCGCCCAAATCAACATGGTTTGAGCCGAAGCTTCTCAGCGGCTTGTTTATTCATAAGCTTAAATAATTAAGCTCTTATTAATAATAGCATCCTTTCGGGGATAAAATATTCCCGAAAGGATAATTTTGTGTTAAAGGATGATTCTGTGAATAAGGTTGCTTTTTTTGATACAAAGCCTTACGATAAAATTTATTTTGATGCTCTTAAAGAAGAATACGGCATTGAAATCGAGTATTTCGAATCCAAGCTGAGCCCTCGCACCGCAGTTATGGCAAAAGGAGCCAAGGGTGTTATTGCTTTTGTTAACGATGATATAAATAAAGAAACCATTTCCGTTCTCAAGGAAAACGGAGTTGAAATAATTGCCCTTCGCTGTGCGGGATATAACAATGTTGACCTTACCGCTGCAAAGGATGTTATGCCTGTTGTTCGTGTTCCGGAATATTCTCCGCATGCCGTTGCAGAGCATGCACTCGCACTTTTGCTTACACTTGTAAGAAAAACCCACAAGGCATATATCCGCACAAGAGATTATAATTTCAGCCTGAACGGTTTTGTCGGTTTTGACCTTCACGGCAAAACGCTCGGCGTTATCGGCACAGGCAAAATCGGCATGGCTTTTATTGAAATCTGCCGAGGCATCGGCATGAACGTTATCGCTTATGACCCGTATCCGTCGCAGGGCTATCTTGAGTATGTTCCGCTTGAAGAGCTTTTTGAGCGTTCGGATGTCATTTCTCTGCATTGTCCGCTCACAAGCGAAACCTATCACATTGTTAATAATTTTTCTCTGAAATTAATGAAGGACAAGGTTTTCATAATCAACACTTCAAGAGGCGCGCTTATTGACACTGAGGCACTCATTGAAGGAATCCGAAGCGGCAAGGTTGGCGGCGCAGGGCTTGATGTTTATGAGGAAGAAAGCGAATTCTTCTATGAGGATTTCTCCGAAAGCATTCTCAAGGACGATGTTCTTTCCCGTCTTATAATGATGCCTAACGTTCTTGTCACATCGCATCAGGCTTTTTTGACTCACGAAGCGCTTAAGCGAATTGCGGAAATAACTCTCGGCAATCTCAAAAGTCATTTTGACGGACAACAGTTGGAAAACGAGATCGTCAAAAAGAAAAAATAATTATCTGCTTAAGTTTTTCTTAACAATAATATGACATATTGCACAAAGCAGCAGTTAAAGGCTTGAAATATTGTATAATCTTTGCCGATAATTCAAAAATATGCAGAGATTTCTTGACTTTATGCATTTTTAACTGTATAATTATGCGTATATTATTTCCAGAGGTATTTTTTATGAACAAAACCAAAATTTTTATAGACGGCAAAGAAGGCACAACAGGCCTTCGCATTTTTGAACGCCTTTCATGCAGAGATGATGTTGAAATAATCACTCTCAGCGACGAGCTCAGAAAGGATACACAGGCAAGAAAACAAGCCCTTAACTCCTGCGACATTGCGTTTCTTTGCCTGCCTGATGCGGCAGCAATTGAGGCTGTTTCTCTGATTGAAAATCCCGATGTTAAGGTTATCGACGCTTCAACGGCTCACCGCACCCTGCCCGACTGGGCTTACGGATTTCCCGAGCTTTCACCTGCTCACCTTGAAAAAATCAAGAATTCAAAGCGTGTTGCAGTCCCTGGCTGCCATGCAAGCGGATTCATTGCTCTTGTTTATCCTCTTGTCAAAGCAGGCATTCTCCCCGAAGATGCTCTTTTGTCCTGCACTTCCGTAACAGGCTACAGCGGCGGCGGCAAAAAAATGATTGCTCAATATGAAAACGGCTCAAGGGAAGCTTTTCTTAACTCGCCGCGCCAATACGGCTTAACTCAGGAGCATAAGCATCTTAAGGAAATGAAGGCAATAACAGGCATTGAAAATCATCCGATGTTCAGCCCCATTGTTGCCGATTTCTACAGCGGAATGGCAGTTTCCGTTCCTCTTTTTGCAAAAAACCTTTGCAACGGCAAGGGAGTTTGTGATATAATAGATGTTTACAAGAATACATATAATTCGGATTTTGTTAAATACACCGAGAATCCGGGCAATGATGCAATGTTCTGCGCCGAAAGCATGAGCGGAAATGACGGAATGGAAATTTTTGTTCAAGGAAATGAAGAAAGAATTCTTCTGCTTGCACGCTACGATAATCTCGGCAAAGGCGCATCAGGCGCCGCAATCGAATGCATGAATATTCTTATGGGAATTGACCCAAAAACAGGACTGAACCTCTGATTTTGAAAGGATACATAAACATGAAACAAATCCCTGGCGGCGTTTGCGCCGCAAAAGGCTTCACCGCAAGCGGAGTTCATTGCGGAATAAGAAAAAATAAAACAAAAAAGGATCTTGCTCTTATTTTCAGCGAAAAAAGGGCTAATGCCGCATGCGTTTATACAACAAACCTTGTTAAGGGTGCGCCTATAACCGTAACCAAAAATAACGTTGCGGACGGCTTTGCTCAGGCTGCAATCTGCAACAGCGGCAATGCCAACACCTGCAACGCAAACGGCATAGAAATTGCCGAAGAAATGTGTTCACTTATTTCCAAAGAACTGGGAATAAACGAAAGGGATATTATCGTTGCCTCAACGGGCGTTATCGGCCAGACTCTTGACATAACTCCCATAGCACAGGGCATTCCTTCTCTTGTCAAAGAACTCAAGGCAGACAGCGACGATGCTGCGGCAGCAATAATGACAACCGACACGGTTGAAAAATGCGTTTCATATTCATTTGAAATCGGCGGCGTTGAATGCAAAATCGGCGGTATCGCCAAGGGTTCGGGCATGATTCATCCCAACATGGCAACAATGCTTGTTTTTGTTACCACAGACTGCGCAATTTCGAGCGAAATGCTTCAAAAGGCTCTCAGCGAGGATGTTAAGGACTCATTTAACATGGTCAGCGTTGACGGCGACACATCAACCAACGATATGGTATCCGTTATGGCAAACGGAATGGCAGGCAATACCGAAATCACAGCCAAAGGTGATGATTTTGACATCTTCTGCAAGGCTCTCGGTGCGGTTACAAAGCATCTTTGCCGCATGATTGCAGGCGACGGAGAGGGCGCAACAAAGCTTCTTGAATGCATCGTCAGCGGTGCGGATTCAAAACAAACCGCCGTTACCGTTTCAAAATCAGTTATCTGCTCTTCACTTTTCAAGGCGGCAATGTTCGGCGCTGATGCCAACTGGGGCAGAGTTCTCTGCGCAATCGGCTACAGCGGAGCGGATGTTAACGTTAACAAGGTAGACGTTGCTTTCAAATCCAAAGCGGGCGAAGTTGCGGTTTGCAAAAACGGCGCAGGAATTGATTTTTCAGAAGAAAAAGCCAAGGAAGTGCTTTCCGAAAAAGAAATACAGGTTCTCATTGCCCTCAACAGCGGCGATTGCAGCGCAACCGCATGGGGCTGCGACCTGACTTATGACTATGTTAAAATAAACGGCGATTACAGAACCTAAGGAGAAATAAAATGGAAATTTCCAACGCAATGAGAGGGCGTGTGCTTGTTGAAGCACTCCCCTATATTCAGAAATATTCAAACAAAATTGTTGTTATCAAATACGGCGGCAATGCCATGATAAACGAAGAACTCAAGGATGCCGTTATGGGCGATATCGCTCTGCTTTCACTTATCGGCATTAAGGTTGTTCTTGTTCACGGCGGCGGCCCCGAAATCAACGAAATGCTCGGCAAAATCGGCAAGAAAAGCGAATGGCTTGACGGTCTGCGTGTTACGGACAAAGAAACCGTTGACATTGTTCAAATGGTGCTTGCAGGCAAGGTTAACAAAAGCCTCGTTGCCCTTCTCGGCAGACTCGGCTGCAAGGCTGTTGGCCTTTGCGGTGCTGACGGTCACCTCATTTCAGCAAAAGTTAAAGATGAAAGGCTCGGCTATGTCGGCGAAATCACCGATATCAACCCAGAACCCATTCTTGACCTGCTTGAAAAGGGTTACGTTCCCGTCATTTCAACAACAGCTTGCGACAACGAAGGCAATATATATAACATCAACGCAGATACCGCCGCCGCAAAAATCGCAGGCGTTCTCAAGGCTGAAAGCTTCATTTCAATGACGGATATTGCGGGAATTCTTCGCGACAAAGATGACCCCTCAACACTTATCCCCAAAATTTATGTAAGCGATATTCCCCAGCTTATCAATGAAGGAATTATTTCGGGCGGCATGATTCCCAAAATCGATTGCTGCGGCGAAGCTATCCGCAGAGGCGTTAAGAAAGTGTTTGTTCTTGACGGCAGAGAGCCTCACTCTCTGCTCATTGAAATTCTGACGGATGAAGGCCTCGGAACAATGTTTGTTCAGGGCTGAGAAAGGATAAATCATGGCTATTTTTGAGAAAGATAAAAAATATATCGCCGGCACTTATGCCCGTTTTCCCCTTGAGCTTTCGGAGGGAAACGGCGCCCTGCTTTATGATGCCGACGAAAAAGAATATATAGACCTCGGCAGCGGAATCGCCGTCAACACATTTGGTGCGGCTGATGATGAATGGCTTGAAGCAATCACCGTTCAGGCTTCTCTGCTCGGCCACACCTCAAATCTTTACTACACAAAGCCCTGTGCCGACTTGGCGGAAATGCTCTGCGAAAGAACCGGCATGAAAAAGGTTTTCTTTTCAAACTCCGGAGCGGAAGCCAACGAATGCGCAATCAAAACCGCAAGGCTTTGGGCACTTAAAAACAAGGGTGAGGGCAACTCAACAATCATCACCCTCAAAAACAGCTTCCACGGCAGAACAATCACAACTCTTGCCGCAACAGGTCAGGATTCATTCCACACGGATTTCGGCCCGTTCACCGAAGGCTTTGTTTATGCCGAGGCAAACAACCTTGAAAGCGTAAAAGAGCTTGCAGAAAACAACAGCTGCGCCGCAATTATGATGGAAACAATTCAGGGCGAGGGCGGAGTTTGCCCCTTAACGGAAGAATTTGTTAAAGGCGTTTGCCAAATTGCAGAAGAAAAGAATATGCTTGTTATCATTGACGAGGTTCAGACCGGTAACGGCAGAACAGGCAAGCTTTACGGCTACATGAACTACGGCATCACTCCCGACATTGTTTCAACCGCAAAGGGTCTTGCAGGCGGTCTGCCGCTTGGTTGCACGATGCTTGGCGAAAAGGTTGAGAATACCCTTACCCCCGGTTCTCACGGTTCAACATTCGGCGGAAACCCGATATGCTGTGCTGGCGCAATCAGCATCCTTTCAAGGATTGATGACGAGCTCCTCAACGAGGTTAATGAAAAGAGCGAATATATCATTTCCAGACTTTCGGAATGCAAAAAAGTCAAGAGCGTAACAGGCAAAGGTCTGATGCTCGGCATTGAATGTGAAAAACCTGCAAAAGAGGTTATCGCATCGGCAATGGAAAAGGGTGTTCTTGTTCTCAGCGCAAAAACCAAGGTGCGCCTGCTTCCTCCCCTCAACATTCCATTCTGTCTGCTTGAAATGGCGATGGATAAGCTTATTGAGGCAATTGAAGAATAAAAATCAACGGGTTGACTTTTGTCAGCCCGTTTTAATTGAGGTGCATCATGATTTTTTATTTTTCCGCAACGGGAAACAGCCGACACATTGCAAAGCTTATTGCCACAAAAACGGGCGATAATCTCTTTTGCATTACCGAATGCACCAAAAACGGAGATTTTAATTTTCATGCCCGAAAAGGCGAAAATATAGGCTTTGTTTTTCCCGTTTATAATTTCGGCATACCGATAACAGTCAGCAATTTTATAGAAAAAATGAGCATAGCACCTGACAGCAACTATGTTTTCACCGTTGCCACCTACGGCGGATTCTCCGGCGGTGCAAGTAAGATGCTCAAGAAAAAGCTGCAGGAAAAAGGCTTGTCGGTTAACGCTCGGTATTCCGTCAGAATGCCTGACACATGGACCCCCGTTTATGATTTAACCGATAAAGAAAAGGTTAATAAGACCAACAAAAAAGCGGATAAAACTGCTGAAAGGATTGCAGAAAAAATCCAAATCAAAAAGCGCGGAAATTATGATTTCCGCCGCCTGCCTTTCGGCGATTATTTCTATAAAGACTATGAAAATCTGCGACGCACAAGCAGCCTGTCGGTTGACAGCTGCTGCATCGGCTGCGGACTTTGCGCCGCAAAATGCCCCGAAAACGCAATAGAAATGCAGAACGGCGCACCTGTTTGGGTCAAGGAAAAATGCGCAATGTGCCTCGGCTGCCTTCACAGATGCCCGAAATTTGCAATACAAAGAGGCGGCAAAACAAAGGAACACGGGCAGTATATTCATCCGTAAAGATAGTAAAAAAATAACGGCAGGAGTAGAATCCTGCCGTTTTGTTATTATTCAGCGTCGTCAGCGTTTTCCCAGTTATGCCAAACAGCCTGAACGTCATCATTATCTTCAAACATTTCAAGCATCTTTGCCATGTTTTTGATATCGTCGGGATTTGTGAGAGCCGTATATGTTGAGGGAACATATTCAACCTCTGCCGAAACAAAAGCATACCCCTTTGCTTCAAGGTCTTCTCTGACTGCACCGCAGTCATTGGGTTCTGTTCTGATTTCAAAAACGCCTTCATCGTCTGTGATGAAATCGGTTGCACCTGCTTCAAGAGCATCCTCCATGAGCTTGTCCTCGTCAATGCCTTCTGCCTCAACAACAAGAACACCCTGCTTTGAGAACATGAAGGAAACGCAGCCGCTCTGGCCCATGTTTCCGCCGTATTTATCGAAATAGTGGCGAACATCGCCCGCTGTTCTGTTGCGGTTATCTGTAAGAGCTTCAACTATAACTGCAACGCCTGAGGGGCCATAGCCCTCATAAACGATTTCCTCATAGTCTGCGCCGCCTGTTTCGCCGGCAGCTTTTTTGATGATTCTATCAATGTTATCGTTGGGAACATTGTTTGCTTTTGCCTTTGCGATAACATCCTTGAGCTTTGAGTTTGAAGCAGGATCGGGGCCGCCCTCACGAACGACAACTGCGATTTCTCTGCCGATCTTTGTAAAAATTTTAGCTCTCTGGTTATCGGTTTTTTCTTTTTTTCTCTTAATTGTGCTCCATTTTGAATGGCCTGACATTTAAAAAACCTCACTTTAGTTATTATTCAACCTTAATATTATATAACAACAGCCGTTTGCTGTCAAGATAACTATATGGATTTGTTAAAACCCTCACCGAGTATTTCATTGGCTTCGCTGACTATGATAAATGTTTTGTCGTCAATAGATTTAACGGTTTTCAGTATTCCTGAAATTTCATGCTTCCTTGCAACGCAAATTAAAATATTCTTGTCTTTACCCGTATAAGCACCTATGGCAGGAACAATTGAAACTCCTCTGGGAGAGGAATGAACAATCGCCCTTGAAACCTCTTCTGCCTTTTCGGTAACAATCATCAGCATTTTTCCGTTACCTGTGCCGTAAATCAGCGCATCAATAACCTTTGTGCTTACAAAAATCATTATTATTGCGTAAAGTCCGCTCTCAATGCTTTTGAAAACAAGCATTCCCGAACCGACAACCAAGGCATCGGCAAGCATAACAATCGTGCCTACGGTTATATGAGGCCATTTTTTATGAACAAGCCTGCCGACAATATCGGTGCCTCCGCTGGTTGCTCCAGTTATCATAATAAGGCCCAAGCCTGCGCCCTGCAGCAGACCGCAGAAAAGCGCCGCAAGAATTTTGTCGCCTGTGTAAGCAGGGGCAAAAACAGCGGTAACGTCAAGCGCCGTTGACAGCAAAACCGTTACCCACAACGTGCTTGCAACAAGCTTTTTGCCAAGAAAAATCCACATCAGAATAAGCAAAGGAATATTCAAAACAAGGTTAACCGTACCTACCGGCCAGTCAAACAGGTGGTTAAAAATAACCGCAACACCTGTTATTCCGCTCTGAGCAATGGAGTTCGGAATTGAAAAGCTGTTGACGCCAAACGAATAAAGCGTGCAGCCCAAAATCCACACAAGATTCTTTCTGAGCAGTTCGAATGCTTTCTGTTTGTTCATAAATTCACTCTCAATCGTTTTTACTGATTTCGGAATAAAGATATTTGATTCTTTCGGTTTCGCCTTTCAGATAAAGCCATCCAAACAGGCTTTCAAGCCCTGTTGCATAGTGATAATCCGCACTTGAAGCGTTTTTTGGAATTCCGCCCGTGTGAGCATTCCTGCCGCGTTTAAAAACTGAAGTTTCATCCTCGGTAAGAAGCGGCAGAATTTTTTTAATTCCCTCTGACTGTGCAGCAGCACAAACACGCTTGCTTGCCAATTTGTGAAGGTCGTTAACCGGTCTGTTTGCCTCACAAACAAGCTCACTTCTTATGAGCAAATCAAAAACCGTGTCGCCGATAAAAGCAAGGGCGAGCGGACTGACAGCGGAAGCGTTTGCTGCCTTGTCAAGTAAAGTGTTCAAATCAATCCCCCGCAATCAGTTAACAAAGTCGAATTCAAGGTCATAGATGGAAACCGTGTCGCCCTCGTTAATTCCTCTTTCACGAAGAGCATCTATGATACCGCTGGAAATAAGAACTCTCTGAAAATACTGCAGGGATTCGTAATCGTCAAGGTCGGTGCGCTGAAGAATTTTGAGAAGCCACGGCGCTTCGACAAAATAAATATCATCCTCAACACGGATTGTGAAGCCCTTGTCGGTCTGTTTTTCAAACATTTCAACCGGAATATCCTCCGCCTCATATTTTTTGATGGGAGGCAAGGTCTGAAGCTTGTTCCAGACTGCGCTGATCAATGCGTCCGTGCCTTCGGTAATGGGGGCGCACATTGTATGGTATTCGTAGCCGTTTTCCGTGAAGTATTTTTCAAGCCTTTCAAGCTGTTCATCGGTTGCAAGGTCAATTTTGTTTGCCGCAACAATCTGGGGGCGCTTTGCAAGCTCAGGGTCAAATTTTTCAAGCTCTTTATTGATTATTTCAAAATCCTCAATCGGGTCTCTGCCCTCGCTGCCCGCAGCATCAACAATGTGAACAAGCAAACGGCAGCGGTCAACATGGCGCAGAAATTCATGGCCAAGGCCAACGCCGTCACCCGCACCTTCGATAAGGCCGGGAATATCCGCCATAACGAACGAGCTGCCTTCGCCAAGAGAAACAACACCCAAAACTGGTGTAATGGTTGTGAAGTGATAGTTTGCAATTATGGGCTTTGCCTGGCTGACAACGGAAACAAGCGTTGATTTGCCTACATTCGGGAAGCCGAGAAGCCCAACATCTGCGAGAAGCTTAAGCTCAAGGCTGACCTCCCACTCCTCACCGGGAGTGCCGTTTTTTGCAAATCTCGGCACCTGCCTTGTAGGAGTTGCAAAATGAGGGTTGCCCCAGCCGCCTCTGCCGCCCTTTGCGGCAATGAATTCATCATTGTCGGACATATCAGCCATGATTGCGCCGCTTTCAACCTCTCTGATTATCGTGCCTCTGGGCACTTTAATTATGAGGTCTTCGCCTCCCCTGCCGTTTTTGCGTCCGCCCGAACCGTTTTCGCCGTTTGAAGCGGTATATTTTCTTTTGTATCTGAAGTCGGCAAGGGTTGCAAGGTTGTCATCCACCTTAAAAACAATATTTCCGCCTTTGCCGCCGTCACCGCCGTCCGGGCCGCCTGCGGCAACATATTTTTCTCTGCGGAAGCTGACGGCTCCGTTGCCGCCGCTGCCTGCTTTTATTTTTATTTTCGCAATATCAACAAACATATCTTTAACCTTTTCCTTTGCGCAAATTTATACAGTATAAATTATACCCCATAATTTACCGTTTTACAATAGCTTTTAATATTAAAAAAATTATATGTTTACAAATATTTTACTATTATTTTTTATAAAAGTATGTTATACTGTACTGTAACATTAAAATCGGCATAGTATCGGCAGGTGAAATAATGGCAGTTAAGATAAGCGGAATTGAAAAAGGCAGCATTGCGGAAAGAAAAAAAATCCAAACGGGCGACACGCTCATAAGCATCAACGGCAACGAGATAAACGATGTTCTTGATTACCGTTTCTACATTAATGACACAAAGCTTTTGCTTTCGCTCAAAACTGCCGAAGGCAAGTCAAAGCTTGTTTTGATACGTAAGAATGAATTTGAGGATGTCGGCCTCGAATTTGAAACATATCTTATGGACAGGCAGAGAAGCTGCAAAAACAAATGCATCTTCTGTTTTATTGACCAGCTTCCGAAGGGGCTTCGCAAAAGCCTTTATTTCAAGGATGACGATTCACGGCTTTCGTTCCTCTTCGGCAACTATATCACGCTCACTAACCTGACCGACAGCGAAGCCGAACGCATTATTAAAATGCACATAAGCCCCGTTAACATTTCGGTTCAGACTATGAACCCCGAGCTTCGCGTGAAAATGATGGCAAATCCCAAAGCAGGCGAATCTCTTAAATATCTGCGGCAGTTTGCCGAAGCAGGCATTGCAATCAACACTCAGCTTGTGCTTTGCCCCGGCATCAATGACGGCGCAGAGCTTGAACGCAGCTTAACGGAGCTTGCGGCGCTTTATCCCGCTGTTCAGAGCATAGCGGCCGTTCCCGTCGGTCTCTCCGACCATCGGCAGGGTCTTTATCCTATTGAGCCGTATAATAAAGAAACAGCCAAAGATGTTATTGAAATAATCAACCGATTTAACGATGAGTTTGAAAAGAAAAATTCGGAAATAATAGCCTATGCGGCAGATGAATTCTATTTAAAGGCAGAGCTTCCGATGCCCGATGCGGAATATTATAATGATTTTCCACAGCTTGAAAACGGCGTGGGAATGTGGGCTTTGCTGAAATCCGAATTTGAACAAGCTCTTGAAGAATGCAAAATAACAAAGCTTGAACGCAAGGCAACCGTTGTTACCGGTAAGGCAGCATATCCGCTTATTTCAAGCCTTGCAGAAAAGGCGCAAGAAAAAATCAGCGGCTTGAAAATCAATGTTGTTGCAGCTGAAAACAAACTTCTCGGCAAAATGATAACGGTTTCGGGTCTGCTTTGCGGGGCGGACATAGCGGATGCCGTAGGAGGCATTGGCCTTGGCGATGAGCTTATAATTCCGCCGAACTGCCTTCGCAGCGAAGGGGATATGTTCCTTGACGATATGACGGTTGAGGAGCTTTCCGACAAATTAAAAATCAAAGTAACTCAGAACGGCAGCAGCGGAGAGGATTTGCTGTGTTCGTTGTTAGGAGGAATATAAAATGGCAAGAAACGTTGTTGCAATCGTCGGCAGACCCAATGTCGGCAAATCAACGCTTTTCAATAAGCTCGTGGGTGCGCGTCTTTCAATTGTTGACGATACTCCGGGCGTTACAAGAGACAGAATATACGGCGAATGTGAATGGCTCAACAGGCATTTTATGCTGATTGACACCGGCGGCATTGAGCCGTATTCGGACGACATTATTCTCAAACAGATGAGAATGCAGGCGGAGCTTGCAATCGACAGCGCAGATGTTATTATCCTTGTTACGGATTTGCGCTCCGGCGTTGTTGCAACGGACAGCGAGGTTGCCGCCATGCTTCAAAAGAGCGGCAAGCCCGTTATCCTCTGCGTCAACAAGTGCGACACGGTCGGCGAGCTTCCCCCGGATTTTTATGAATTCTATAATCTCGGTTTGGGCGACCCCATTGCGGTTTCCTCCGTTCACGGCCACGGAACGGGCGATTTGCTTGATGAAGTTCTTAAGTATCTCCCCGGTTCTGAAAAAGAAGAGGACGAGGACGATGCAATCAAGGTTGCCGTTATCGGCAAGCCCAACGTGGGCAAATCCTCGCTTGTAAATGCC
This sequence comes from Acutalibacteraceae bacterium, assembly GCA_045589815.1. GTDB lineage: Bacteria > Bacillota > Clostridia > Oscillospirales > Acutalibacteraceae > CAG-177. Next base: position 72,533 of record JAZNPT010000050.1, on the reverse strand, counting down.
GTTTTGGGCGAAAACAGAATGATTGTTTCCAACATTGCAGGCACAACCCGCGACGCAACGGATTCAATTGTTGAAAACAGCCACGGCAAATTTGTGTTTATTGACACGGCAGGTCTGCGCCGTAAGAGCCGCGTTTATGACCAGATTGAAAAATATTCGGTTATAAGAGCAAGAATGGCGGTTGAAAGGGCACATGTCTGCGTTATCATGATTGATGCAACCGAAGGCTTCACAGAGCAGGATTCAAAGGTGGCGGGCATAGCCCACGAAATGGGCAAGGCGTGCATCATTGCCGTTAACAAATGGGATGCCGTTGAAAAAGACGGCAAAACCATGGACAGCATGAGAAAACAGCTCATGAAGGATTTTTCGTTCATGTCCTATGCTCCGATTATTTTCATCTCCGCAAAAGAGAAAATCAGGCTCGACCGTCTGTTTGAGCTTATAAAGTTTGTTGACACTCAGAATGCCATGCGCATTTCAACAGGCAAGCTTAACGATGTGCTTGCGGATGCAACCGCAAGAGTACAGCCGCCTTCGGATAAAGGTAAGCGCCTGAAAATATATTACATGACTCAGGCTTCAACAAGACCGCCGACATTCGTTTGCTTTGTTAATAACGCTGAGCTTTTCCACTACAGCTACCAGCGCTATCTTGACAATCAAATAAGAGAGGTTTTCGGCCTTGAAGGAACACCCACAAGAATGGTAGTGCGTGAAAGAGAGTCAAACAAGAAATGATAGTTTTGGGAATAGACCCCGGCTATGCAATAGTCGGCTACGGTGTTATCGAATATCATAACAACCATTTCAAAGTGCTTGATTTCGGTGCAATAACAACCGAGGCGCACACACCGTTCAACGAAAGACTTGAAAGAATTTACAACTGCGCCTGTATGCTTATCGACAGATATCATCCTGATGCGTTAGCGATAGAAAAGCTGTTTTTCAACACCAACCAGAAAACTGCCATTGACGTTGCGCAGGCAAGAGGGGTGCTTGTGCTTGCAGCGCAGCAGGCAAAAATGCCGATTTTTGAATACACGCCGCTTCAGGTCAAACAGAGCGTTGTTGGCTACGGCAGGGCAGAAAAAAAGCAGGTTCAGGAAATGACAAGAATCATGCTTAATCTCGAAAAAATCCCCAAGCCTGACGATGCCGCCGATGCTCTTGCAATGGCAATCTGCCATTGCCACAGCGCAGGCTCGCTGATAGGTTCGCTGCGTTCACGTTTATAAAATAAGCATCACAGAGCTTTAATTTTTCACTCAAAAGGGAGTGCATTTTATGTTTTACAGCTTAACAGGTAAAATAGTTTATGCCGATGAAACCAGCGTTGCGCTTGATTGCGGCGGAGTTGCTTTCAGGCTTTATACAACGCTTAACACATTAAAAAAATGTGCAGATATCGGTCAGACTCAAACGCTTTTCACTCATCTTAATGTGCGTGAGGATGCGCTTGACCTTTTCGGGTTTGCCGATAAAAGTGAGCTTGACTGCTTCAAGATGCTCACGGGTGTTTCCGGTGTAGGCCCCAAAGCAGGCCTTGCAATTCTTTCGCAGCTCACTCCCGATATGCTTGCCGTCAGCGTTGCCGGCGGAGATGTTAAGGCCATTACAGCAGCGCAGGGAGTAGGCCCGAAAATCGCCCAAAGAATTGTTCTTGAATTAAAGGGCAAGCTTGATATATTCGCTTCAACAAGCGAAGCAATGGGCAATATTGCGGCGGCGCAGAAAGCAACAGTCAGCTATGCAGGCGAAGATGCGGTTAACGCTCTTGTTATGCTCGGATATTCACGCTCCGAATCAAGCATTGCAGTTGGCAAACTGGACGGCAATCTTTCAACAGAAGAAATGATAAAGCAGGCTCTTAAACAGCTTGCAAAAAATATATAACGCAGGAGGATTAATATGGATTTTGATTTTGAAAACAGAATTGTTGCTCCCGAATTTTCCTCCACAGAAGATAATGATATCGAGCTGTCGCTCAGGCCGAAGGTTCTCGGCGAATATATCGGCCAGGATAAGGTTAAGGAGAATCTTTCGATTTATATTGAGGCTGCCCGCCAGAGAGGCGAACCGCTTGACCATGTTTTACTCTACGGCCCTCCCGGACTCGGCAAAACAACACTTGCAGGCATAATCGCCAATGAAATGGGCGTTAATTTCAGAGTAACGAGCGGCCCTGCAATTGAAAAGCCGGGCGATTTGGCGGCACTTCTGACAAATCTCAACGAGGGCGATGTGCTGTTCATCGACGAAATTCACCGTCTTTCAAGAGCGGTTGAAGAAGTTCTTTACCCTGCAATGGAGGATAACGTGCTGGATATAATTATCGGCAAAGGTCCGTCTGCACGTTCAATCCGTTTGGATTTGCATAAATTCACCCTTGTCGGCGCAACAACAAGAGCAGGCCAGCTCAGCGCACCGCTTCGTGACCGTTTCGGAGTTATTCTTCGTTTGGAGCTTTACACTCCCGAGCAGCTTTCGCAGATTGTTACCAGAAGCGCAGGCATTCTTGATATAGACATTGACCCGTCGGGTTCAATGGAAATTGCTTCACGCTCACGAGGCACTCCCAGAATTGCCAACAGGCTTCTCAAAAGAGCCCGTGACTTTGCTCAAGTAGTTTGCGAAGGCAATATAACCAAAGAAGCCTCATCTCTTGCACTTGACAGAATGGAGATAGATGCGCTCGGCCTTGATTCGATTGACAGGCTTATACTTAAAACAATGATAAAGAATTATAACGGCGGCCCCGTCGGCCTTGAAACCATTGCGGCGGCAATCGGCGAGGAAGCCGTAACAATAGAAGATGTTTATGAGCCCTATCTGATGCAGGTCGGCTTTTTGAGCCGAACTCCCAGGGGCAGAATGGTTACTCCCGCAGGCTATGCGCATCTCGGAATTGCGATGCCCGGCCAGCAGAGAATGGATGTGTAATATAAATGAGAAAAGCAGATAATTGGATTGACTACGAGCTTATCGACTGCTCAGACGGCGAACGCCTTGAACGTTGGGGAGATATTATTCTTGTTCGCCCCGACCCTCAGGTTATCTGGAAAACTCCCAAGGAAAATCCGCTTTGGTTTAATCCCCATGCGATTTATAATCGCTCCAACACGGGCGGCGGAAGCTGGAGAGTTTGCAAAAAAATGCCCGATGTGTGGCAAATAGGTCTTGATGAGCTTAAGTTTAACATCAAAACAATGGGCTTTAAGCACACAGGGCTTTTCCCCGAACAGGCGGTTAACTGGAAAATGACTGCCGATATAATCAAAAACGCCGGCAGACCCGTCAAGGTGCTCAACCTTTTCGCCTATACAGGCGGAGCAACGGTTGCGGCTCTTAACGCAGGCGCAAGCGTAACGCATGTTGATGCTTCAAAGGGAATGACCCTTTGGGCAAAGGAAAATGCGGCGGCTTGCAGGCTTTCAGATGCCCCCGTACGCTGGCTTGTTGACGACTGCATAAAGTTTGTTCAGCGTGAAATCCGCAGAGGAAATAAATATGACATAATAATCATGGATCCCCCGTCTTACGGCAGAGGCCCGGGCGGCGAAGTCTGGAAGCTTGAAAATGAGGTTTACGGCTTTGTTGAGCTTTGTTCACAGCTTCTTTATGAAGATTCCCTCATGGTTTTGATAAATTCTTACACAACGGGTCTTTCACCCAGCGTTATGGAATATATTCTCGGCGAAACCGTTCAGAAGCAGTTCGGCGGTTCAACAACGAGCGATGAAATCGGCATCCCCGTTTCGTCAAAGCCGGGCAGAGTTCTCCCCTGCGGCGCAAGCGCAATATGGCTTGGAAAGGGAGTTAAATAATGAAAAGCATAAAACCGGGCAGAGGTCCGTCATTTATGGGCGGAGTTATGGGAATTGCGGGCTCACTTTTCGGAGTGTTTTGGACTGTTATGGCAATCGCCGGCGGCGCATGGTTTATGGCTCCGTTTGGTTTGATTTTTATAGGAGTTGCTGTTTTTAACACGATTTACAATTTCAAAAACGCAACCGGTAAAAACCGCTATTCCGAATATGACATAACCGATGAAAACGAAGAACCCGACCCGTGGGATGAACACTTCGGCGAAAGAAACGAAGCCATTTCGGATAATTTAAAAGGAAGATATTGCCCCTATTGCGGAGCAAAAGCGAAAAGTGATTTTAAATTTTGCGCAGATTGCGGCAGAGAATTGCCATAACAAATAAACTTTAGGACTTTTATTATGAGCGAAAAAATTATTGAATTTGAAAATGTTACGTTTGTTTATGAAACCGAGGATGAGGAAGCTTCGTCTGTGAAGATTGCCGCCCTTGAGGACATAAACCTTGCAATAAACAAGGGTGAATTTGTTGCCGTGCTTGGTCACAACGGCTCGGGCAAAAGCACCCTTGCAAAGCTGTGCAATGCCATCTATGAGCCCACTAAGGGAAAGGTAACTGTTAAGGGCATTATACCTGATACCGAGGAAAAAGCAGACGAGGTGCGCAGAATTGTCGGCATGGTTTTCCAGAATCCCGACAACCAGATTGTTGCAACCATTGTTGAGGATGATGTTGCCTTCGGCCCCGAAAATCTCGGCATTGAACCCTTGGAAATTCGCCGCAGGGTTGATGAAGCCCTTAAATCGGTTAATATGTATGATTTCCGTCACCGAGAGCCTCATAAGCTTTCGGGCGGCCAGAAACAGCGGGTTGCCATTGCAGGCGTTATTGCCATGCAGACAGAATGCATCGTGCTTGACGAGCCCACCGCAATGCTTGACCCGAAGGGCAGAGAAGAGGTTTTGCAAACAATAAAACGTCTTAACAAAGAAATGGGAATCACCGTTGTGCTTGTTACCCATTTTATGGACGAAGCCGTTCAGGCGGACAGAGTTATTGTTATGGACAGCGGAAGAATCGTTATGCAGGGCAAGCCGAGAGAGGTGTTCTCTGACGTTGAGAAAGTACGCTCATTCGGGCTTGATGTTCCGCAGTCAACAGAGCTTTGCCACGTTCTCGGAATCAAAGAAGGCGTGCTTGATGTTGACGAATGCGTCAGCGAAATAACACGCGTGTTGGGAGGTGCCTTATGAGCTATGCAATTGAAACCGTAGGCCTTACCCACTATTATTCCAAAGGCACCGTTCAGCAGGTTGCCGCAATAAACGATGTTAATTTAAAAATAGAAAAAGGCGAGCTTGTTGGCATTATCGGCCACACTGGTTCGGGCAAAAGCACCCTTATTTCGCATTTCAACGGTCTCCTGAAGCCGGATAGCGGCAAGGTGCTTGTTGAAGGAGTTGATATCTGGAAGGATAAAGAAACTTTGAAAAATTCACGTTTTAAAGTAGGACTTTGCTTCCAGTATCCCGAATACCAGCTTTTTGAAGAAACGGTTTATAAGGATATAGCCTTCGGCCCCAAAAACATGAAGCTTTCCGAGGCTGAAATCAAAGAAAGAGTTCTTCGCGCCTGTGCATTTGTCGGCGTTAAGCCCGAACATCTTGAAAAATCGCCGTTTGACCTTTCAGGCGGTGAAAAAAGAAGGGTTGCCATTGCAGGGGTCATGTCAATGGAGCCTGAAGTTTTGATTTTTGACGAGCCTGCCGCAGGCCTTGACCCGCGCGGCAGAAAAGATTTGATAAATCTCATTAAAGAATACAGACGCCAAACAGGCAGCACGGTTATCATCGTTTCCCACAGCATGGAGGACATTGCCGAAACTGCAGACAGAATTGTTGTTATGAACAATTCATCGGTTGCTATGCAGGGAAGCGTTGACGAGGTTTATTCAAGGGGTGACGAGCTTCGCAAAATGGGGCTCAATGTTCCCGAGATAACCGAGATTTTTGCTAAACTGCGCTCAAAAGGGCTTGATGTTCCCGCAAATGTTTATACTGTTGAACAGGGTGCAGAAATACTCCGCAATCTCATGGAGAGGAGGGGTTCAAAATGATAAGAGATATAACGATCGGGCAATATTACCCCGGCAAATCGGTGCTTCACAGGCTTGACCCGCGCGTGAAGCTTATTATAACTTTCTGGCTGATAGTTGTTATTTTCCTTTGCAAAAGCTTCTTCTCACTCGGCCTTATTGCATTAACGGCGGTTGCAGCCGCAGCTATGTCCAAGGTTCCGCCCAAAATGATTTTGAAAAGCCTTAAACCGATAGTCATAATTTTGATTTTCACGGCAATTCTTAATATTTTCTATACTCAGGGCGGCGACGTTTATTTTTCGTGGTGGAAAATCGAGATAACGGAAAAAGGCGTTAACACGGCGATTTTCACCATGGTCAGAATAGTGAGCCTTGTTATAATCAGCTCTTTGCTGACTTATACGACAACGCCCACTATGCTCACCGATGCACTCGAAAGAATCCTTTCCCCTCTCAAGGTTTTCAAAATAAAGGTTCATACCCTTGCAATGATGATGACCTTGGCGCTCAGATTTATTCCGACCCTGATTGAGGAAATTGACAGAATCATGAATGCGCAAAAGGCAAGAGGTGCTGACCTTGAAACAGGCAGCCTTGTGCAGCGTGCAAAGGCACTTGTTCCGATATTTATTCCACTCATGGTTTCATCTTTCAGAAGAGCTTATGAGCTTGCATTTGCAATGACCTGCCGCTGCTACACGGGCGGTGAAGGCAGAACCCGAATGAAGCAGATGAAAATTGCGTCGAGAGACATTATCGCAATCGCCTTCTGCGCCGTTGTTACGGCAGGCGTTATAGTCCTTAATATATTTTTTGATGCGGTGATATGATGCGAAATCTACTTTTAACAATTTCATTTGACGGCTCGGCTTATCACGGCTGGCAGGTGCAGGAAAACGCCGTTACCGTTCAGCAGACCTTGCAGGATGCTTTGGAGCATATCTGCTCAAACCGTGACAACATCGTCGGCTGCTCAAGGACGGATGCAGGTGTTCATGCAAACATGTATTGCTGCAATGTCCGAACAGAAAGCATGATTGAATGCAAAAAGCTTGTCGGCGCTCTTAATGCGGTTTTGCCTCGGGATATTGCCGCAACGGACTGCCGAGAAGTTGATTTTGACTTTCATGCAAGGTATGACTGCAAATCAAAAGAATATATTTATAAGATATGGAATTCACCCAACAAAAATCCTTTTCTTTATAATCATTCGCTCCATTATAAATATCCGCTCGATGAAAAATTCCTTGATGCTCAGGCAAAGGCATATATCGGCACGCATCACTTTGATTCTTTCTGTGCCGCAGGCAGCAGCGTTACGGATACCGAAAGAACCGTTATAAATGCAGGTGTTGAGCGTGACGGAGATATGGTTATTTTCAGAGTTGAAGCTAACGGATTCCTCTATAATATGGTTCGTATTATGACAGGAACCCTTATAGACATTTCGAGGGGTAAAATCCCCGCTGATTCGATTGACAAAATTATTTCGGCAAAAAACCGTTTTGCTGCAGGACATACCGCCCCTGCACACGGGCTTTACCTTAATAAAATATACTATTAATATTTTGAAAGGGGAGCTGATATGGCAGAAAAAAAGATAATTAATTTACAGAAACGACGCAATATTCTGAATGCAAAAAAGATTTTCCGAATAATCCGCATTCCCATTGTTGTGCTTGCCGTCTGCGCAGCCCTGTTTCTGAGCGCGCGGCTTATGGGCAACGTTGCAGTTTCGAATGTAACGGACAGCATCAGGCAAGTTAAAACTGTTTTTGCAAAGGGCGAAGGATATCCGTACCCCGTGGACACCTTCAATTTCAAAAAGATTTCTCCGTTGGGTTCAGGCCCGTTGGCGGTTTATAACGATTCGAGCCTTGTTCTCAACTCATCGGCAGACGAAATTTTTTCCATGCAGCTTAAGCATTCTGACTCAAAGGTTATCACCAAAAACGGCAGAGCGCTTATTTACGGCGCATCGTCCAACGAGGTTATTCTTCAAAGCAAAACCGAACAGCTTGGCAGCATAACGGAGGAGGGAACAATTGTTGCAGCCGCTCTTGCGGATAACGGAAGCATAGCCGTATCCTATGCATCGGAAAATCATCAGAGCGTTTTGCGAGTTTATAACAACCGCTTCAAAAATGTTTTCCAATGGAACTGCGCAAAAGAGCGTATTGCGGACATTTCTCTCTCCGGCAACGGAAAGAATCTTGTTGTTGCTGCCGTCGGAGCGGAAAACGCAGAAATCTATACAAGAATTATTGTTTTTAACACAAAAAAAGCTGAACCGACTGCGGATATCAAATACAGCGGAACAATGTTTTTTGATGTTGTTTATACTTCGTCGGGTAAAATCATTGCCACCGGTGACAACAGAACCGTTGTGCTCAACAAAAAGGGCGAAACAGTTGATGAGCTTGTTTATTCCGAGGACAGCATTCTTGCCGTTTGCTCCGATGGCGGCGGAAACACCGTTGTTTGCTATGAAGAGTTCGGCGGCTCAAAAACGGGAATTGCCCGATATTCAAGAAGCGGCAAAAAAACATGCTCGCTCGTTGTTGACGGAATCCCCGACTGCGTTGCCGCCGGCGGCGGCAGAATAGCCGTTGCTTCGGGCAATGACATTTCCGTTTATTCATCAAGCGGAAAATTAACCAAGACAATTGAAACGGAAAATCCCGTTTCGCAGCTTGCAATCTGCTCCGGCACGGTTTATGCTGTCCAGGGCGGAGCAATATACAAATACTAAGGGGGGTGTGTCCGTGGGAATATTACCTATTATCATTGACCTTGTGCTTGTGTTCATTTTCATCGGTTCAATTCTCAAAGGCAGAAGTGAAGGTTTTGTGAGAACTGTTCTTTCAATCATTGCAGCGATTGTCGGCATTCTTATTGCCAAGGAATACTGCGAACCCGTTGCGCTGTGGATTGAAGAGCATCTTATCAGAAATGCGGCAACAAACTCCATCGGCAACGTTCTCGGCTTCAACATAGGCAACACCGCAAAAGAAGTCATCAATGCTTTGCCCTCCTACATAAAGAATGCGGCAGAATTTGCGGGAATTCAAATTGAAACCTTTATTTCAGAAACAATAACTTCCGAAACCGTTGAATCCGCAACAAAGTCAATTTACGCAGCTATTAAAGAGGTTGCGGTCATTCCGGCATCAAAGGCTGTTGCATTTGTTATCATTTATGTGATTGCCAATACAATTCTCTCAATCGGCATTTCGTTCATAAACAATTTCTTCAAATTGCCGATTCTTAAGGGGCTTAACAAAACCCTCGGCGCAGTTCTCGGCGGAATAAAAGGCGTTTTTGAAATGTATGTTATCAGCGCCGTTATCGGCTTCGCTTCAATGCTGATTCCCGTTGCGGAGTTCACCGAAGCTGTCAGCAAAGCAACCCTGCAGCAGGGACTCTGGGAAACTATACTTTCATTTTTTAAATAACAGGAGGATATTATGAAAGCATTATTAAAAGAATATTTTACGGGTTGTCTTACAATCCCCAACCTTCTCTCAGTTATCAGAATAGCTCTTATCCCCGTTTTTGCCGTCCTTTTTTATGACGGCGAATATGCATGGGCGGTTCTCGTGCTTGCAATTTCGGGCTCAACTGATTTCTTTGACGGAAAAATCGCACGCAAATTCAACCAAATCAGCGCCCTCGGCAAGCTTCTTGACCCCATTGCCGACAAGCTTACCCAAATAACAATCGCAATTGTTTTCTACCTGACATTCAAAAACAGCAGCGACGAAACAATAAAAACTTTCAGCTGGATTTTCCTTATTTTCCTTATCAAGGAAGCTGTTATGGTTGTTGGCGGCGCTATTATGATTATGTTTGGCTTAAAACCCGTTGCGGCTGAAATGCCCGGCAAAATCGCAACCTTCGCATTCTATGTTATCATGTGCCTCATTATGGCTTTCGGCCCCGATATCGGCATTCTCGGCAATGTTTTCACTCTGCCTGCGGCTGCAATGCTCATTCTTGTTGCAATCAGCGTTGTTCTCACAGTCATTGCATTCCTGAGCTATGTTCCCGGGGTTATTCAGCAGGTTAAAGAAAAGTCAAACAGCAAAAAATAATTTCAAAGGATAAACAGCGATGAAACAGGTTTTATGTGCAAGATGTAAAAAACGCCCCGCAATGTTTTTTGTGACCAAGGTTGAGGGCGAAAAAACAACTCAGGAGGGGTTGTGCATTAAATGCGCCATGGAAATGAACATTGGCCCAGTTAAGCAGATTATGCAGAGCATGGGCATTTCCGAGGACGAATTAGATGATGTCAGCGAGCAGTTTGAAGCAATGTTCGGTGAGGACGGCGGCTTTGAACCGGGCGGAGCAGGCACCATGCCGTTTTTGCAGAATTTCGGCGCAATGAGCAACCCTCAGAACAGCGAAGAAAGAACCTCATCCTCCGAGGCAAGCTCGGAAGAAAAGAAAAAAAGATGGGGCAACAGAAAAAACAACAAACAGGAAGAGAAAAAACGCAAGTATCTTTCTCAGTTCTGCACCGATTTAACAGCCAAAGCACGTTCGGGCAATATTGACCGAATAATCGGCAGAGAAAACGAAATTTACAGAGCAATTCAGATTCTTTGCAGAAGAACAAAAAACAATCCCTGCTTTATCGGCGAACCGGGCGTGGGCAAAACCGCAATTGCGGAAGGGCTTGCTCTTAAAATCTCCGCAGGCGATGTTCCCGCAAAGCTTCGAGACAAAGAGATTCACATGCTTGACCTTGCCGCTCTTGTTGCAGGCACTCAGTTCAGAGGTCAGTTTGAAAGCAGAATCAAGGGCCTTGTTGAAGAGGTTCGCAGCGAAGGCAACATCATTCTCTTTATTGATGAAGTGCATTCACTTGTCGGCACAGGCGATGCCGAAGGCTCAATGAATGCCGCAAACATCCTCAAGCCCTCGCTTTCAAGAGGAGAAATCCAGATAATTGGCGCAACCACATTCACCGAATACAGAAAATACATTGAAAAGGATGCCGCCCTTGAGCGCAGACTTCAGCCTATCAAGGTTGAAGAGCCTTCTATTGAACAGACCACCGAAATGCTCATAGGTGTTAAAGAATATTATGAAGATTTTCACAGGGTCAAAGTGACTGATTCCCTTATCGAAAAAGCTGTTAAGCTCTCAGAAAGATATATTAATGACAGATTTTTACCCGACAAGGCAATTGACTTGCTTGACGAAGCCTGCACTTGTGCAAACCTTCGCAACAAGAATATCAGCGACTTTGAAATAGCTTCCAACGAGCTTGCAGACCTTGAGAGCCGTGAAACGGAGCTTATGGAAACAACCGAAGAAAAGGATTATGAGGAAATTGCAAAGATTAAAGCCGAAATAATCCAGAAAAAGGAAGAGGTTGCAAATCTTGAAGTGCTTGCTTCCGACAATCACGTCACCGAGGATGACCTTGCACGGGTTATTCAGCTTTGGACAGGTATCCCCGCAAGCAAGGTTATCGAAAGCGACCTTCGCCGCCTTTCCAAGCTTGAGGAAAACCTGAAAGCAGGCCTTATCGGCCAGGACGAGGCAATTTCGCTTGTCGCTGCCGCCGTCAGACGGGGAAGAGTACAGATAAGCCCTCGCCGCAGACCCGCATCATTTATTTTTGTTGGCCCAACGGGTGTAGGAAAAACAGAGCTTGTGAAACTCCTTGCCAAGGAGCTTTTTGAAACTCCCGAAACTCTTATCAGGCTTGATATGAGCGAATTTATGGAGAAGCACTCCGTTTCAAGAATAATTGGCTCTCCTCCCGGATACGTTGGATATGATGAAGCCGGCCAGCTCACAGAAAAGGTGCGCCGCAAGCCCTATTCGGTAGTTCTTTTCGATGAAATTGAAAAAGCCCATCCCGATGTTATGAACATCCTGCTCCAGATTCTTGACGAGGGCAGAATAACCGATGCTCAGGGCAGAACGGTAAGCTTTGAAAACACGGTTATAGTTATGACTTCCAATGCGGGAAGCAACCGTGGCTCGGGCGCACTCGGCTTTGCCAAGACAAAGAACGAAGCTTCGAAGGAAAGAGCACTCAAAGCTCTTAATGAGTTCCTCCGACCCGAGTTTATCGGCAGAGTTGATGAGGTTGTTGTGTTTAACGACCTCACCTTGGAGGATTATAAGCGCATCGCCGTGCTCATGCTTGAAGAGCTTGTTGACCCGCTGGCCGACAAAGGAATCGCTTTCACATGGGACGACAAAGCAATCGGCGAAATTGCCGCTCAGTCTGTTGACGGCCCGCGCGGCGCAAGAGATTTGCGCAATGTTATCCGCCGCAACGTTGAAGATGTTATAACCGAAAAAATCGTTAACAGCTCCGAAACTCCCGTAAAATCTGTTAACCTTACTGCCGACGGAGATAAAATCATCTGCAATTTTATATAATCAGATAAAATTAAAAGTGGCTTGCAAAGCTTTTTTGCAGCCACTTTTTTATTCTATTCAGTTTATTTTATCTGCTGTTTGCTGTGTTTACCATGCCGAAATAAAACTCCTCAAACCCGTTGGGATAATCCTTTGTTCCGCAAAAATCAAAATGGTCCATGCCTGTCATCGGCTCAAAATAATACCATCTGCCGGGTTTGATTTTCTCGCCTTTTTCAACCGCCTCCTCGTAGCCTTGAGCGGTTTGTGAATCACAAGACGGATACATTGCCGATGCAAGAGGCACAATCCCATCATTAACAACCCAGTTACCCTCCATTTTGATTCCGTCGATAGTGAATCCCTGTGTTACGGCAAGCATCATTGATGAAATATAGAAAATGGGGCTGATTCCTTTTGACGGAAGCTGATAGCCGAGAAGAGAGCCCTGCTTGGTGTTCACGGTTGTATAAGAATAATAATATGTATTTGGGGCAAGCTTTATTTTTTCGTTAAGCTCCGCAGCACCCCTTAAAGTCATGTCATATCCGCAGTTATCGTTGCTCGCATAGAAATTCCAGATAGCGCAGGGATTGATAAATGCACGGAATTCGTCCTGCTCGGGAGTCAGTCCATGCTGACCGAGCTGGAGCGAAAAAACAAGAAAATCATTGCCGAAAATCATTCCTACAAGGTTAAGCACCGCAGAAATTGCAACCATTGTTATCTGCGGGTCAACAAGCATGTTGGCAACCTGTGAGCCGTTGTGCGGCGCAGAAAGAGTTATGCAGGAATGCACACAGTCATGTCCACCCTTAAAAAGCTCGCTGGTTTCTTTGCCGGTTGCCGCAATTTCATCTTCGTCGCCGTAAGCAAGCAGGGAAGCAAGCAGCCTCACCGTTGCGCCGCCGAATGAATGGCCGACAAGATTGATTTTTTCTTTCAAATCCCAAGGCTCGCCCATGGTTGCCTTGCCTTCATAGCTGAAGCCGTATCTTTCGTGGTTATGCGCTTTTGAATGCGCCTCGCCGTAATCAACAACGGTTCCCGTAAGCTGAGCATAGAGCTCGCAGGCTCTGTCCCATGCGCTGCTGAGGGGGCCTACCGAAGGCGCATATGCTTCTATTCCCTGCTCATTCAGAATTTCAATCAAATCGGTGCCCGAGCCTATTGAAAGCCCGCCGCCCCAATAAGGCGACAGTTCATAGAAGGGGTCGTTAGGGCCCCAACCGCCCATTCCGTGAACGAATATGTAAGGATAATCTGTTGCGCTGTTTTTATCAATTTCGGCTGCCGCATTTGCCGGCACGGCTGCAACAGCTGTAATAACAGCAAGCGAAAGAATTATTGCAATTAACTTTTTCATAATCTGCTCCTTTCAGATTCGAAAGCAATGCTTTTACTTTGTTTTTATTTTATCTTATTTGTTATTTCTGTGTCAACAATTTTTGCGAAAACCTTTTTATGCGATTTTTTACTTTTGCTCAAAATTATTTCAATGATATACTTGCATTATTATAAAAAAATGTTAAAATTATTTTGATTAATTAAATTCCTTATACAGGAGGTTCTAAAATGGCAAAATTCTTATTTTCTGCTTTTGCAGACGAAGCATCACCCAATATTCTTGAGCAAATTGCGGCATGCAAAGCTAACGGAATTGAATATATCGAGCTTCGCAATGTTAACGGCAAAAATATTTCAAATTTCACGGTTGAAGAGGCAAAGGAACTCAAAAAGCTTCTTGATGACAACGGCATAAAGGTTTCTTCAATCGGTTCACACTATGGTAAAATTGAAATTGACGATGACTTCGGCCCTCACTTTGAGGCATTCAAGCAAACCGTTGAGGTTGCAAAGGTTCTCGGCACAAAATATATCAGAATGTTCAGCTTTTTCTTCACAAAAGGCCAGAGCATTGAAGAATATAAGGACGAGGTTTATGCAAGGCTGACCGCAATGGTTGATTATGCCTGCGAGCATGATGTTCTTTGCTGCCATGAAAACGAAAAGGGCATTTACGGCGACATCCACGAAAGATGCCTTGAGCTTGCCGAGCATTTCGGCGATAAGCTCGGCTGCATTTTTGACCCATCAAATTATATTCAATGCGGCTGCAACACTCTTGAAGGCTTTAAGCTCCTGAAAGACTACATTACATATATGCATGTTAAGGATTGCATTGCAGCAATTGACACCGTTGTTCCTGCAGGTGAGGGTGACGGACATCTTGAAGAAATCCTTAAAGCTCTTGACCAAGAGGAAAAGGTTTATTTCCTTTCCGTTGAACCCCATTTGAGAGTTTTTGAGGGCCTTGATGCCCTTGAACCCGACGATGCAACAGCATCGAAAATGAATCAGAAATATGTTTATCCCGATAATCAGACCTCTTTCGCAGCTGCATGCTCAGCTATCCACAACATAGTTGAAACAAAGGTTCAGCCCGTCAGATTCGGCATCATCGGCGTTGGCAATATGGGCAGGTCACACATCAGCATGCACCTTCAGGGCCGCCACAAGGAGCTTCGCTTCACCGCTTGCGCAGATATCGACCCCGACAGACTTGCATCCGCAAAAGAGCTTATGCCCACTCTCAAAACATACAATTCCGCCGAAGAGCTTATTGACAGCGGCGAGGTTGATGCAGTTATAATCGCAACTCCTCACTATGACCACTCCCCCATTGCACAGTATGCTTTCTCAAAAGGTGTTCATGTTCTCACGGAAAAACCCGCAGGCGTTTACACAAAGCAGGTCAGAGAAATGAATGAGGCTGCCGCAAAGACCGACCTCGTTTTCGGTATAATGTATAATCAACGCACAAACTGCGTTTACAGAAAAATGCGTGAGCTTGTTCAGAGCGGCGAGCTTGGCGAAATCAAAAGAGTAAGCTGGATTATCACCGACTGGTATCGCACCCAGGCATATTATAACTCAGGCGGATGGCGCGCAACATGGAAAGGCGAAGGCGGCGGTGTTCTTCTTAACCAATGCCCCCACAACCTGGATCTCTGGCAGTGGATTTGCGGACTCCCCGTTAAAATTAAGGCTTTCGTTCACGAAGGCAAGTGGCATAACATTGAGGTTGAGGACGACGTTACAATTTATGCCGAATATGCTAACGGCGCAACCGGAACATTCATAACAACAACAGGCGACTGCCCCGGCACAAACAGATTTGAAATCACTCTGGACGGCGGTAAGCTTGTTTGCGAAAACGATAAGCTCATGCTTTATAAGCTTGAAGGCAAAGTTTCAGAGCATTGCGCTACTGCATCGGAAGGCTTCGGCTGGATTGACGGCGAATGGATTGAGGTTGAAACCGACGGCAAAAACAAGCAGCATTCAGAGGTTTGCAACAAATTTGCCGCTGCAATTCTTAGAGGTGAAGAGCTTGTTGCAAAAGGTGAAGAAGGCATCAGAGGCCTTTCCATTTCCAATGCAGCTCATCTTTCCGCATGGCTCGGCAAGGAAATCGAGCTTCCCGTTGACGAGGATGTTTACTATGCAGAGCTTCAGAAAAAAATTGCTGCAGGCTCAGCTGAAAAAAAGGTTGTTGTTGAGCAGGTTCAGGCAGATATGTCATCCACTTTCTGATAACCGAAAGGAAACAGTATTATGAAAGTTGCTGTTATCGGATGCGGCAGTGTTTCCAAAGTTCATTTCAAAGCATTGGCCGAAATCCCCAATATTGAAATAGCGGCTGTTGCGGATATAAAACCCGAAAGAGCCGATGCAAAAGCTGCCGAATACGGCGCAAAAGCATATTACGATTTTGACGAGCTTTTAAATAATGAAAAGCTTGACGCAATTCACATCTGCACCCCTCACTATCTTCACACACCCATGGCTGTTAAAGCTCTTGAAAGCGGCATCAATGTTCTGCTCGAAAAGCCCTGCTCTGTTTCAACCGATGAGGTTGAAACGCTTCGTGCGGCTCAAATTAAAAGCGGAAAACAGCTTGGAATATGCTTTCAAAATCGCTATAACACCTGCGTTTGTGAAGCCAAAAAGCTTATCGAATCGGGCGAATACGGCATGGTCAAATCCGCAAGAGCCTTTGTTACCTGGGACAGAGATGAAGTATACTACAGCGATGATTGGCACGGCACTCTTGAAAAGGAATGCGGCGGTGTGCTGATAAACCAATCCATTCACACAATGGATTTAGTGCAGTATCTCTGCGGCAAGTGCCAAAAGGTTGCCGCCCATGTTTCAACCGACCGTCTTAAGGGAATAATTGAAGTGGAGGATACTGCAAGCGTTCTTCTTGGGCTTGAAAATGGCGTTACCGCAATTTTTTATGCTACCCTTGCTTATGCAGAGAATTCCGAGGTTTTTATCGAGATATGCCTTGAAAAAGCTAAGCTGCGCATTGAGGGCGAAAAGCTTTTTGTTATCGATCCAGACGGGAATTTCACTCAGGCCGCAAATAAACCCGATGCCGTTTACCACGGCAGACATTATTGGGGGTCGGGGCATTCCGTTTTGATAAATGATTTTTACTATTGCCTGAAATCAGGCGAAAAATTTGATATTGATGCTTTTGAGGGCGGGCATGCGGCAAAAATTGTTGCTTCATGCTACAAATCCTCAAAAACAGGCGAAACTGTTGAAATAACGGAAGGAGCAAACTGAAATGTTTCATGAAAATTTAAAAGGCAGAGTTGCAGTTATCACAGGCGGCGGCGGAGTTCTTTGCAGCGGCTTTGCAAAAGACCTTGCAAAACTCGGCGTTAAGGTTGCTGTTCTTGATTTGAGAGAAGAAGCTGCGCAAAAGGTTGTTGACGAAATCAACGCTGCGGGTGGCACAGCTCTTGCGGTTGGCTGCAACGTTCTTGAAGCTGAAAGCCTTGAAGCTGCAAAAGCTAAAATCACCGCTGAACTCGGCGTATGCGACATTCTTATCAACGGCGCAGGCGGCAATTCCCCTCTCGGCACAACAACAAAGGATACCCTTGAGCTTAAGGATATGGCAGAAAAGGCAGAGGGTGTTAAAACCTTCTTTGACCTTGACGCAAAGGGCATTGAATTTGTTTTCAATCTCAACTTCCTCGGCACTCTGCTCACAACGCAGTGCTTCGCCAAGGATATGGTCGGCAGGGAAAACGCAACTATTCTCAACGTTTCTTCAATGAATTCATTTAAACCCCTCACAAGAATCCCTGCATATTCGGCAGCAAAGGCAGCAATCTCCAACTTCACACAGTGGATGGCCGTTCACTTTGCGGATGTCGGCATCAGAGTTAACGCAATTGCTCCCGGATTCTTCTCAACAATTCAGAACGCAAAGCTCCTTTACAATGAAGATGGCTCCCTCACAGAGCGTTCAAACAAAATTATAACACATACACCCATGCGCCGTTTCGGCGTTCCTGAGGATTTGACGGGTGCGCTTGTTTTCCTTTGCGACGAACAGTATTCCGGTTTTATCACCGGCGTTGTTCTTGCGGTTGACGGCGGCTTCTCGGCATATTCAGGCGTGTAAAAAAATCAACAAAACGTGGTCTGCTGAAGCTCTTGCGGACCACGTTTTATTTATGTTTTTGATTTGTGTTGTTTTTCTACGATTCGCAGACACATTCTATGGTTGGTGGCTTGAATAATCTGTCTGCTGAGAGTAGAATAAACACACAGGGGCGGACATAACACATTATTAATCACAGCGTTTTTGATTCTGCTCCAAACCAGAAGGAGGCTCACAACATGGATAAAAAAACTATGGGCACATTTCTCGCCGCATTAAGGAAAGCCAAGGGCATGACACAACAGGACGTTGCGGATATACTTAATGTATCAAACAAAACAATAAGCAAATGGGAACGCGACGACGGCTGCCCCGAAATAATGATGCTGCCTGCCATTGCGGAGCTTTTTGAAGTAACGGTGGATGAGCTTCTCAGAGGCGAAAGAATCATAAGCTGCGAAAACACCGACACATTCAAAGATATTAAAACAGAAAAGAGAGTAAAATATATTTTTGACAAAGCTGTCACAAAGTATATTAATCTGTCTATAATTTCCGTTGCCTTAGGCATTGTTGCAACCGTTATGGCTTGCCTTATGGGGCAATTCAGCTATGACCAAGGCTCAATTGTCTGCATTGTTGCGATTGTTTTATCGGCTGCAAGCATCATAATTGAAAGCGTTGCTCTGAACACCTTCTTTTCAAGCATCAAATCAGACATCCTTGAAATTGATGCAAAAGCTCTCGATATGGCAAAGAAAAAAGCTGCCCTTTTTCTTTCATTAACTATTGCGCTTGCAATTGCCGTTATCCTCTGCACCATAGCTGTGTTTGTACTTAACGCTTTTTTCTTTGTGTTAATCGCATTAATTCTGGGTGTTTTGGCTTTTGCAGTCACTTATCCTGCCATTTGCAAAAAACTCGGAGTGATAAGCCTTGAGTTTTCGGCTGAATTCAAAAAATACCGAAAAAAGCATATTAAAATCACCGCCGTTATCACTTCGTTAACCGTTGCCGCAGCTTTAATTCTTAACTTTAGCGTTGCGGCTGCAAATTATAATGCGGTTTACTCTTTCTGCTTTATTGATGCTGTCGGCTATCAGTATGCAACAGAAGAAGAAGCGATAAGCGATTATTTTAAAATGAAAGATTTTTTTGAAAATAAAAAAGAGATTTATTCGCTTATTGACGAGCACCCTACCGAAAACGGCTACAGAATCTATGTTGATGAAATTAATCTTGTGTTTACAGAAGATGAAAACGGATATCAGGTAACGGAAGAATATAATATTGATTGGTCAGATGAACAGGAAATCAATTTTGATTCCTATGAACAGGCAGAAGAATTTATGCGCAAAAACGTCATTAAAGACAGCTCAGCTTTCGCATCAGCAAAGAAAGGCATTCGCTTTGACGACAATACACATACCGTTTATCACAAGCCAAACCTAAGCTATTGGCACTATGCACTTGATAAGCTTCCAATCTTCATTCTTGCCGGCGCCGCAATTGCCGCTGCTGAGGCTGTTGTTTCGCTAATTATTTATTTTTCAAAGAAAAAGAAGGAAATACAGACAAACTGAATTTTATAAAATTGTAATAATTTTACTGTTGTTTCGTAATAATAATAAAATATTATTAAATTACGAAAGGAGCTGATAAAATGATCAAACTTATAAAAAATGCAGGATTTGTGCCGGTTGCTGTTACTCTTACGGAGTTTTTGGTTTTTCTCGTTTGGGGGCTTTTCTTGCCCGGCGGCGATGAAATGGGATATTCGCTGATTGCACTTTACATAGTTTTTCCGTTAACCTCACTCATTGCTTCTGCCGTGCTTGTTTCAAAAAAATCGGCATCATTTTTCCTTTTTGCTGCAGTTATGCTTTTGGCGCAAACCTTTTTACCGTTCTTTATTTTCAGCACATTCGAATTTCTTTTCAGCTTTTTGGCAACGCTTATCCCCTGCGCTGTCGGCGCAATTATTGGATTGTTAATTAACCTGTGCAAAAAATAAGAGCGGCCTAACGCCGCCCTTCATATCAAAAGCTGATGTGCCGTATCATTACGATACGGCACGTTTTTATTTATTCATAAAGTCAAACAGTCCATGCCAATCGTCGCGCGAAAAATAGTGTCTGCCGCCTCTGTAGCAAAGGCCTATATTGCCGTCATTGAGATACTTGCCTGTTTTCAGGAAATCTTCATCTTCATAAACAAAGCCTTTTTTGCCGTAAAGCTCATACACCTCGCCCGATGCGGCACAGAAAAGAAATTCAAGATTCGGGCCCGCCCAAACATCCTCTTGCGCAGATGCAACATGAAGCCTCCTCGGCGCAATAAGCGCAGAAAGGAAGTGCTGCTCAAAAGGCGTTTCGCTGTCCTTGCCGTAAAAGCTCTTATAGTTTTCGCAGAACCAATACTCGAAGCGGTCAATTATATCGCCGATAGTTTCATTTCCCTCGCTCTTGCCGCGGTTGAGCGAATCACCGCTGCATCCCGAACAGTTTGAATGAGCAGCCGCAAAGCGTTCATCCATAGCTGCCGCCAGAAGAGCCGTCTTGCCCAGCCTTGAATGCCCGCAAACGCAAACATTATCCTTGTCAACCTCGTCACGGGTCTGCAAAAAGTCCATAACCCTCATTGCCGCCCAGGCCCACATGGCAATTTTGCCGGGCGAATAAGCGGTTCTCTCTGAGTTCTTATATATAACTCCCGCAAGTCCGTTTGTGAAATCGCCGTCATCGCTCGTGACATCCTGATAGCAGAATGAAGCGCAGGCAAAACCGTTGTCAATAATTTCTTCGGTGGGCATATATTTATCGGGAACATCTGGTCTGAAATTGATGTGAACAAAGGTTTTGAACTTATCCCCCTTGTTGGGATAAACATAGGTCACGGGGAAAGTGAATTCCTCGCCGTTAAGCGTGCAGGTAATTTCAAGCTGCATAAAAGATGCCTTGCCGGCACAGTATCTGATTTTATCATCCTCAATAATGTTAACAGACATTTTCTCGGGAGCATCGGGCATATAGCCGTATTCGCTCTCCTGCATTATTTTTGCAACAAGAGGTCTGACCTTCTCCCAATCAGAAACTGTCTGAGCCTTTTTACCGTTAACCTCCAGGGGCGACGGGATTTTTAGTTCGTTAAGCTTTTGTTTAATCATATTTTTCTCCTACGATTTATCCTGATTTGATGCAAAAACATCCGCAACCTCACTTATTGTGATATAAGCTCCTTTGTCAATCGCATGAACGATTTCTCGCATTTTTGCAACCTGAAAACGGTTAACAACAAAATAAACAACAGTAAGGTCTGAACCTGAATAACCGCCGGTTGCGCTGATTTTTGTCATACCGCTTTCAAATTCCGCTGCCAAAACCTCACAAATCTCGTCAGGCTTTTTTGTGATGATCATTGCTCCTTTTGCGCGGTCAAAGCCCTCAACCATAAAGTCAACGGTTTTTAATGCCGCTGCATAAGTTACGATTGAATAAAGCGGCAAAATCCAGCTGTTAATCACTATTCCCGCTATTATATAAAGAATAACATTATAAATCATAACGAATGTTCCAACGGTTATTCCAAGCTTTTTCGCAAAAATAACAGCCATAACTTCTATGCCGTCCATCGCACCGCCGAAGCGTATTGCCAAACCGCTGCCAACGCCCGAAATAACTCCGCCAAAAAGCGCACAAAGCAACAAATCCGTGCCGGCCAAAGGAGATGCAACGCTCACATCAATAGGGAAAATATCGGTTATCAACCATGCAAAAAGCGAATAAACGCCAACGGTATACACCGCATAAAAAGTGAAAAGCTTACCTTGCTTTTTCAATCCGAAAAGAAAAAGCGGAATATTCAAAGCGACAAGAAACACCGACAGCGTGAGATATTCAGGTGTTACCTGTGAAAGAAGCATTGAGGTGCCGGAAATTCCGCTGTCATATAAATTAACGGGATACAGAAAAATTGTAACACCGATTGAATTAATAATTCCTGCGAGGGTGAGCATTATCATATTTTGCCAACGTATTCTTTTTAATCTTTTGAGTTTTTCCATAATACCTCCTAACTGTTAAACAGATTTATATTGTATATTGCAATGGTTTTGAGGTTTAGTGACGAAAATACCTGACAAGAATACACATAAGATATAATTATTGGTTATAAAAAATAAAAGGCAGGGGTACGCATACCTCTGCCGCTTTATTTTGACTTATGCTTCCTTAACAACTACCTGTTTGCCGTTATAATAACCGCACTCGGGGCAAAGTCTGTGAGTTCTCTTGTACTCACCGCAGTTTGAGCACTTCTCAAGCTGGGGAGCGGACATCTTCCAAACGTTGGAGCGTCTCTTGTCTCTTCTTGCCTTAGAAACTCTTCTCTTGGGTACTGCCATGCCTAAGCACCTCCTTAATTTTGTGCTTTATTAAACCGTGAGGTTTTTGTTTTAATTATCCAAAAGCTGCTTAAGCGCCGCAAGACGCGGGTCAATCTCTTTTTCGCAGCTGCATGAACCTGTATTGAGATCCTTGCCGCACTTCGGGCAAACTCCCTTGCAATCCTCGCTGCAAAGAAGCTTTGAGGGAAGTTCAAGAAAAATATCCTCGGTTATAAGCGGATCCAAATCGAAGCGAAGTTCGTTGACAAGCAAAAGCTCATCATTTGTTTCATCATTAAGATGAGTAACGAGAGTGTGAAAAATTTCGGTTTCGAGAGGCACGCTTATCTCTTTTGCGCAGCGGTCACAGCTTGTTTCAAGAACAAAATCCGCTTTTGCCCGCAGCTCAACAATGCCCGTATAGTTGCCAACACTCCCCTTGACTTTAACAGGTGAGGTGAAAGGCTTTGTGCCGCCAAGCTCTTCGGCCGAAAGGTCAACAGAATAATCAAACTCCCTGACCATTCCCTCGTTATTAAAAATAGGTTCTAAATCCAATATCATAAATTTTCACCTAAAATCACGCACAAAATATTATATAGTTGTTGCCGCGATTTGTCAACTAAAATTTTGATTTAAATTCAGATTTTTTCGCAAAATGTAAAAATTTTCTCGGGAAGGTCGCTCTCATCGCAGGAAACGGTGAAAGTAATATCCTGCTCGGCGAGCTTGCTGAGTTCAGCAACCTTCTCAAGGAAGTTTGCAAGAGCTTCATAGTCTCTGCCGCCGATTTTGAGAGTTGCATCAACAAGAATATCGGTTATGTCGTGGTCACCTGCAACGATGCCGCAAAGGAAACCGTAAAATGCGTCATAGCCCGAAACTTTATAATGATCGGTTTCAACAAGTCTTGCTCTGTAGTTGACATCATAGGTCAAGAGCCTTTCCTTTTCGATGCAAACAACATTGCCGTTTGACTTTTCAACAGCACCGTTGACAAGCTCGATAAGTCTTTTTGTTTTGCCTGAACCTTTGTTACCGATAATAAGTTTAACCATTTTAAAATCCTCCTGTGTGTTTATTTGAGTCTTGCTTCAAGCGCCTCTTTCTCGGCTTCATAGCCGGGTTTGCCGAGAAGGGCGAACATATTCTTTTTGTAGCTCTCCACGCCGGGCTGGTCAAAGGGATTAACGCCGAGAATATAACCTGACATTCCGCAGGCCTTCTCGAAGAAATAAATCATCCAGCCGAGTGTGTATTCATCCTGTTTGTCAATTTCAATAACAATGTTGGGAACTTTGCCGTCTGTGTGAGCAAGAACGGTGCCCGCAAAAGCCTTGCTGTTGACATAGTGAACTGTTTTGCCTGCAACAAAATTGAGCCCGTCGCCGTTAACATCGTCAAACTCAATTTCAACATCGGTTTTGGGATTGTTGACCCAGATAACCGTTTCAAACAGGCTGCGTTCACCCTGCTGAATATACTGACCGAGCGAATGCAAATCGGTTGAGAAAACAGCTGATGTGGGATAAATACCCTTGCCGTCTTTTCCCTCACTCTCGCCGAAAAGCTGCTTGAACCATTCGCACCAAAGAGTCATTGAAGGCTCATAAGCCGCCATCATCTCAAGCTTTTTGCCGTTGCGATAAAGCATATTTCTAATTGCTGCATATTTGTAGCAATCGTTTGCCAGAACATCGTCCTTTGAATAGGCTTCTCTTGCATCGGCTGCGCCCTGCATAATTGCATCAATATCAATACCTGCAACTGCAATGGGGAGCAGACCGACAGCGGTAAGCACGGAATATCTGCCGCCGACATCATCGGGAACAATAAAGGTCTTGTAGCCTTCGCTGTCCGCCAACGCTTTGAGAGCGCCTCTGGACTTATCTGTTGTAACGTAAATTCTCTTTGCTGCTTCTTCCTTGCCGTATTTTTCCTCAGCAAGTTTTTTGAAGATGCGGAAAGCAATTGCTGTTTCGGTTGTTGTGCCGGATTTTGAAATAACATTAATTGAAAAATCCTTGCCTTCAATGAGCTTTATAAGCTCCGCAACAGCAGAAGAGCTGATTGTGTTGCCGCCGAAATAAATATCGGGCGTGTCCTTTTTAACAAGATTATAGTTATTGGACTTTATAAATTCAATAGCCGCTCTGGCGCCGAGGTATGAGCCGCCGATGCCGAGAACAACCAGAACCTCTGAATCATTTTTGATTTTTTCCGCACATTCTTTAATTTCCGCAAATTCAGCTTTATCATAGCTGACAGGAAGGTCAACCCAGCCAAGAAAATCGCTGCCGAGACCTGTTCCTTCATGAAGCATTGAATGAGCCTTTGAAACTTCAGGCTGCATTGCTTTGAGCTTTTCTTCGCAGGCATAGCCACCCGCATAGTTGAGATTGAGTTTCATTGCCATCTCTTCTTGTTACACCCCTACTATAAAAACAAAAGTTATTTAATATATTTTACCCTATAAATGCATTCTTTGCAACAGAAAAAAGTAAAATTTCTTATAATTATTTTAAAATAAGGTGTGTTTTTGATTATTTTTGCTCAAAACAAAAAGAATACGGCTCGAATTTCTTCTGCCGTATTCATTCTATCATATTTTATCTGCTAATGCAAACGGTATTTATGCCTATGATGCGATGGCTTTCAAAATTCTCGAAAATACTATTGAGAACGTCAGCGGTTTAACCGAATCGGGCGCAGTCAGATGATATTCTCCCAACACCTCATCCCCCAGTCTGAACGTAACGGTGCCGAGAACCTGACCCTGTTCAACCGGTGCTGCAACATCCACCGCAAGGTCAATCGTCTGAGTTATGTCTCCCTCCCTGCCCTTTTCGATAAGCACAGGTTTAACCTGAGGGATTTTAGGAGATATGCTTTCAACAACTCCGTTTATTACTCCTACATCGGGAACAAGCGAAGTGTCAATAATAGGAGCAACCGTTGAATAATTGGCAAACCCCCAGTTAAGCATGGCCTTTGCGGTTTCAAACCTGTCAGTGCTGTTATCGCTGCCCATAACAACCGCAACAAGATGCGTTCCGTCGCGCATGGCACTTGCAGAAACACAGCAGCCTGCCTTTGAGGTTGTTCCTGTTTTCAGACCTGTTGTGCCCTCATAAAAACGCACAAGCTTATTCGTATTCACAAGCTCCGTCTGACCGTTTCTGAGAGAATCCATCCATATTGTTGTGTAGTTCATAATTATCTCATGCTTTAAAAGCTCCCTTGACATTATTGCAACATCAAGCGCCGTTGTTAAATGATTCTGCGTTGTATCATCAAGGCCTGTGCAGTTTTCAAAATTGGTATTTACCATACCTAGTTCGGCAGCACGCTCGTTAAGCATCTTAACGAAAGCTTCGTCGCTGCCTGCAATGTATTCACCCAAAGCGGTGCAGGCATCGTTTGCGCTATATACAGCCGTTGCCTTTAAAAGCTCGTCAACCGTCATTTGTTCGCCTTCTTTGAGCCATATCTGCGAACCGCCTTTTGATGCGGCAGAGCCGGTTACGGTTACAACATCGCTGAGCGCAATCCTGCCGTCATCAATTGCCTCACAAACAAGCAACAGCGGCATGATTTTAGTGACAGAGGCAGGATAAAGCTTCTCATTTTCATTGTGTTTCATCAAAATCTTGCCCGTTGATACATCCATAAGCACAGCCGCTTTCGCTTTTATTTCAACAGGTGTTGCGGATTCGCCTGCATAAGCAGGGATGCATATTAAAATCAGCATAACGGCGGACATTATAACAGATAACATTTTCCTCATAAAAACTCTCCTTTCACACTACCAATAAAATATATGTAATTAATAACATTGATTATCACAGATTTTTGATTATATTTAAACAATGGTATTGCTTTTATTCCAAGTCTGGAATATAATATTATCATTAATCGAGGTGATTTTATATGTTAGCTTATATGACGGCAAACGAAGCTGCTGAAAAATGGAATATTTCTCACAGGAGAGTTTTAACCCTTTGCAGAGAAAACAGGATAGAAAATGTTGCCATGCTTGGCAATATGTGGATAATTCCCATTGATGCAGTAAAGCCCGAAGATGCAAGAAGCTCACGATATACCAAAACCGAAGAAAAATCTGTAAAACCTTTTTTGAAATGGGCAGGAGGAAAGGGACAGCTTATCAAAGAAATCGAAAAATACTATCCTTTTGCAGATTCAAATTTTACAAAGTATGCAGAGCCTCTTGTCGGCGGTGGCGCAGTTTTGTTTGATATTCTGAGTAAATACGATTTAAAAGAAATATATATCAGTGACACAAACGCCGAATTGATGAATACTTATAAAGTAATCCGTGACGATGTTGAAGCTTTAATTAAGTTACTCAACAAACTGCAGGAAGAATTCATCACGTTGGAAGATGAACAAAGAAAAGACTATTACTACATTCAGCGAGAAAGGTTTAACCACCTCAAAAGCATAAACACATTTAATGTTGAAACCGCAGCTCTTATGATTTTTCTTAATAAAACCTGCTTCAACGGTCTTTATCGAGTGAACAAAAAAGGCTTGTTCAATGTTCCTATGGGAGCATATAAAAATCCTCTGATTTGTGATGAAAAGAACTTGTTGGCTGTTTCAGAAAAACTTCAACATGTCCATATCATCTGCGGCGATTACAGAAAATCAGCAGATTTTATAGATGAACACACTTTTGTTTATTTTGATCCGCCTTACAGACCTCTGACCGAAACATCGGGATTTACGGCATACACAGAAGCTTTATTTGACGATGAAGCGCAGAAAGAACTTGCAAAATTCGTTAATGAAATGGATAAAAAAGGCGCAAAAATCGTTGTCAGCAATTCCGATCCCAAAAATACAAACGAAGATGACGATTTCTTTGATGAGATTTATTCATCTCATAACATCACAAGAGTTGATGCTGTAAGAATGATTAACAGCAACAGCAAAAACAGGGGTAAAATAAAAGAACTTTTAATTTCAAATTTTTAAGAGGTGAAGCTAATGATAAAAAACGGTAAAGGCGGAGGAAACACCAAAACAGGTTTGGTCTTTGAAGGAAAAACAGATTTAGCCACTTTTTTATCAACACAAAAAGGCTATTCCGTGGTCGATGGTAGAGTCTATTACAACGATGAAAAAGTTGCTCGAATTTTTAAAAAACACGGTTTTTATAAATTCTTGAAAGAGCTTGGAATTGATTGGGAGAAAATTATTTCAAAACGCTTGTTTCCTGATGATAGTATTTACGTCATAGTCAATAACACTCTTTTTATTATCGAATGCAAATTTCAACAGGTCGCAGGTTCTGTTGACGAGAAGCTCCAAACATGCGATTTCAAAAAGAAGCAATATCAAAAATTAATGGCACAAGCAAACATTGAAGTAGAATACATATATCTTTTATGTAATTGGTTTAAGGATCCAAAATATAAAGATGTATTAGATTATATTATAAGTGTCCGATGTCAATATTATTTTGAATATATACCACTGGCAAAATTAGGATTACCTGTTCCGCCAAGCGAAGAGGATATATAAATGGCTAATAAAAGAATCAAAAAGTGGGAACCCGAGGATTTTGAGCTTGAAATGACAACCCATTGGTCATTTCCAAAACGCGGTGATTGGGCAACCCACGATGCAAAATGGCGAGGCAATTGGTCACCGTATATTCCCCGAAATATCATACTACGTTATTCGCAAGAGGGCGATATGGTTCTTGATCAGTTCGCAGGCGGCGGTACAACTCTCGTTGAAGCCAAACTTCTTAACCGTGACATTATAGGCATTGATGTAAATGACATTGCTCTTACAAGATGCAAAGAAAAGACTGATTTTGAACTTGAGGGTGCAAACGGTAGGGTTTATATTCGTAAGGGTGATGCAAGAAATCTCGATTTCATTCCCGACGAAAGTATTGATTTGATTTGCACACATCCGCCTTATGCTGATATTATACAGTACAGCGAAAATATTCCAGAGGATTTGTCATTACTTAAAGTAAAAGATTTTATAAAAGAAATGAACACGGTCGCTGCCGAAAGCTATCGTGTTCTTAAAAAAGATAAATTCTGTGCTATTTTGATGGGTGATACACGTCAAAAAGGTCACATGATACCCATGTCCTTTGATGTTATGAAAGCCTTTCAAGATGCAGGATTCAAACTAAAAGAACTCATCATCAAAGAACAGCACAACTGCAAGGCAACAGGATATTGGAAAAACAACAGTGTAAAATACAACTTTTTATTAATAGCTCATGAATACTTATTTGTATTTAAAAAATCTAATTAACGCTACATTAAGGTGATTTTATGAAAGCCGCATTTTATACTCTCGGCTGCAAGGTTAATCAATATGAATCCCAAGCGATGGCGCAAAGCCTTGAAAAGCACGGATTTGAGATAACAGATCATTCCGATGCTGCCGATGTTTATATTATAAATTCCTGCACTGTAACTGCAGAGAGTGACCGAAAAACAAGGCAGGCTGTGCGCCGATTCAAAAAGCTTCATCCCGAAAGCATCGTTGTTCTCACGGGATGCATGCCTCAGGCATTCCCCGAACTCAGCGGCAAGCTTGACGAGGCCGATATTATAATCGGCAACAAGAGTAACCGCATGCTTTATGACTATATAATGCAATACATCAACAACAGCGGCAGAATCATTGCCGTTGAACAGCATAAATCAGGCGAAGCCTTTCAGGGCGACACAATATGCTCTTTCCGTGAAAGAACAAGAGCGAGCGTTAAAATTGAGGACGGCTGCAACCGTTTCTGCTCATACTGCATCATTCCTTATGCAAGGGGCAGAGTTCGCTCAAAGCCGCTTGATGAACTGAAAAACGAAATTGTCGCACTTGAGAAAAACGGTTTTTCGGAAATTGTGCTTGTCGGCATAAATCTTTCCGCCTACGGCTTGGGTACGGATTTTAACATTGTTGACGCAGTGAAGCTCGCCGCTTCGTTTGACGGAATAAAACGAGTTCGCCTCGGCTCGCTTGAACCTGACCACATCACCGACAACATAATCAACGCTCTTGCACAAATCCCGAAATTCTGCCCTCAATTTCACATATCGCTCCAGAGCGGATGCGACAGCACATTAAAGCGCATGAACAGGCATTATGACAGCACCGAATATTACGAGCTGTGCCAAAAACTTCGTAAAGCATTTGACAGCACAACAATCACAACGGATATTATGGTCGGCTTTCCCGGCGAAACGGAGCAGGATTTTGAAGCTTCCCTTGCGTTTGCCGAAAAAGTCAGCTTTGAAAAGGTGCATGTTTTCCCATATTCTGTAAGACCCGGAACTCCTGCAGCTAAAATGCCCGACCAGATTGAAAAGGCTGAAAAAGAGCGCAGAGCAGCAAAAATGAGCACAGTCTGCGAAAAAATCAGACACGAATTTTTGAAAAGTCAGATCGGCAAAACCCTCGATGTGCTTATTGAGGAATATCATGGCGGCTTTGCACAGGGCTACACAGCAAACTATACCCCTGTTAAAATTGCTTCCGGACAAGAGCTTCACGGCATAATAAAAGCAGAAATCACCGATGTTGACGGCGATTTCTGCGTTGGAAAAATCTAATTATTCTTCTTGCTCAAGGGCTTGCGAAAAAGAAGACTTGTGAGTGCCGAACCTTTAAACGGGATAAGCGGATAGAGATAGCATTGACCCGTAACGGTTTTTGTTGTTGCAAGCTCAACAACAATCAGCGCTATGCCTGCGATGAATCCCCAGATATTAAACAGAGCAATAAGTGCAATAAGCATCATTCTGAAAAGCTTGAATGCATAACCGAGTTCAAAGCTTGGCTGAGTAAAATTAGTCAAAGCAACAAATGCCATGTATAGCACAATCTCGGCAACAAACCAGCCCGCCGAAACAGCAAATTCACCAAGAACAAGGGCGCCTATAACGCCGAATGAGCTGCTGAGCGACTGAGGAGTGTTTATTGAAGCAAGGCGCATGGCATCAATAACAATTTCAACTATAAAGAGCTGAGCAACGATTGGAACGGTGTTCGGCTCTTCTATTTTTATGAAGGAAAGCCATTCGGGAATATATTCAGGATTTTGAACAAGCAGCAGCCATATCGGAATCAGCAGCATCGTCATTCCAAAAATCGCCATTCGGATTATTCTCATATATGACCCGATAACAGGCGACATATAGTAATCATTGGTGTCCTGCAAAAAGTCAAAGATGCCCGACGGGATTATCATGGCGGCGGGCGAATTATCCGTCAGCAAAACCATGCTGCCCTCAAGCACGCTTGCGGCCGCCGCATCAGGTCTTTCGGTATATCTCACCTTCGGGAAAGGATTAAACCATTGCTTGGGAACAAGGCAGTCAATGAGGCTTTGCTGACCCATTGTGAGCGAGTTGACAGATATTGAATCAAGCTTTTTGCGCAGGGCTTTAAGCATTTTTTCATTAACCTTGTTCTTCATATAACAAATAACAACATCGGTCTGCGACACTTTGCCTACCGAATATATTTCCATTGTGAGGGCAGTATCTCTGATTCTTCTGCGAATTAGAGCGGTGTTGAAAACCATTGTTTCAACAAAGCCGTCATGCGGGCCTCGCAGCACCTTGTCATTATCCGGCTCGCCGACAGAGCGCACGGGATAGGTTCTTGCGTCAATTATGATTGCCTGCTCATAACCCTCAATAATCATGCCGATTCCGCCGGAAAGAACGGATTTTATAAAATCGCTGACTTTTGATGTTACATCGGTTTCAACATAGGGAACATATTTATTTGCAAATTCGCGGATTGTTTTTAATCCGCGGATTTCTTTTTCCTCCGCATTCATAAAATATGTCATAATTTTTACCATTATTTCATCCTTGCAAAAACCATCCACAAAATACAGCTTGGCATTGCGCTTATCCACCTTTATATCTCTTCCCACAAGGTCAAAACTTTCGCTCATTCTCAATTCATTGTCAAGCATCGCAACATTGCTTGCGTAATCGCTGAAAAAAGTCCTTTCTATTTTAAGCCCTCCTCAAAAAACAAAAATGGCGGCAGATTACTCTGTCACCATTTATTATTATCTTTTAATTTATCTGTATTCATTATAAAGATTAACTATCGCATTCCAGGTCAGCGGCCCTACTGCGCCTGTTTGCGGAATACCCGCAAGCCTTTGAACGGCAATAACCGCGGCTTTGGTCTGGTTGCCGAATATGCCGTCCGCATTGATAAGTGGAACTGCATTGTTGTTTTGCGCTATTGTTCTCAAAAATGTTTGAATCTGAGTAACAACATTTCCGCTTGAACCTGTTGTGAGCGTATATCCGGGATAAAGCAGGGATGAATAGGAACGGTATTCATCAGGCAAGGAATTCAAAGTGCTGTTATATGCATCAACTATTGCATTCCATGTGTTTCTGCCGATTATGCCGTCAACGGTCAAGCCGTATTGGCCCTGAAATTGGCGAACGGCATTTTCCGTTGCAGGCCCGAAAATCCCGTCAACGGCGATTTGCGGCAAACGGTCATTAAAGAATCCGAGAAAATTCAAATAATACTGAATTGCTCTCACGTTGCTGCCCCTGTCACCGCGTCGGAGTGTTTCGCTGAATATTCTTTCAACCTCGCTGATTGTGATTCCCTCGGAATAAAGCTCCGAAAGACGCTTAACTGCATTGTATATCTGCTTTATTTTATACCATGTTGCCTTGCCGACTATTCCGTCAGGTGTGAGGTTAAAAATACGCTGAAACTGAATTACCGCAGCTCGGGTTGACGCATCAAAAAAGCCGTTGGTATCAGGAATCGCAGGAATAGACGGATAGTTGCGGCGGATTCGGTTCAGCTGGCGCTGAATTGTTCGAATATCTTCTCCTCCATAGGAACCGATGCGTAAAAGCCTGCCGGGATACGACTCTGTTACGTTTCTTACGGGGGCATTTCTTACAATGTTGATATCATTGCCGTAATAGTTCTGCAAAATTTGATAAGGCGTTCTCCCACGGTTTGCGAGCGTAACGGAGCCCCATTGCGAAAGACCGCGGCATGTCACGTTTCGCCCGTCACAATATTCCGTGAAATATGGCTGTATCTGGTTTCCCTTTGTAACATAATCATTGAAAAGCTCGTCAACAATCCGTGAAATGTTTGAATAAATGTCTCTGCCGTTGATATAAGCCTGGTCATACGAGGTTGAATTAGTGATATCAAAATTATATCCCCTGCTTCGGTAATATTCGGTATAAATCCTGTTAAGTGCAAAAGAAATCTGGGCATATATGTTGGCTCTGAGCGCCTCTTCGGGCCATGAAGGATAAAGCTCACTTGACGCCACATTTTTTATATATTCCGTGAACGGTATGCGCACATTGCGTGCGTTGGAATTCGGGGACCCGAGATGAACAGTTATATAATCGGGAATTACGGGCGTTACAGGCATTCCGATTCCCTCCCTTAACCGCGCAGCGTGTTGCTGCCTGTTTCGTCTACAACAATCGGTTCAGGTTCGCCCATGCCCGTAGATTTTGCGAGCATACGCACCGGCTGAATTGATTCAATCCCTGAAAAAACTGGAACGTTTGTGAAAACCGAGCGCACAAATGCAGGATGTTCAACATAAACTGAATAAACCGAATACGGCAGCCTTGCGTTTGCGCCCGTCTGCGGACTTTGAGAGAGTTCGCGCGGCGGTGCAGGCAAACGCACGCTTTGAGTAACTCCGTCAATATCCGTAAGTCCGTCAAAAACGGCAACGTTTCCGCTGGGAAGCTCAACAAAAATCATAACCCTTGCACTTCCGACTCCAAAGCTTCTGTCGGCAGCAAAAGCTTGCACCCGCATCGTTCCGCTTTCGTTATTGGCAACAAGAAAATCATTTATATCTCTGCATCGTTCTCTCTGCTCCGACGTCGCATTTGCGCCGAGCCTTGCACAGTTTTCACGCAGCATGCGAGCAACGTCAACTGACCCGTCAGCGGAAGGTCGGTTATCTTGCAAGGCAACTTCCGCTTGCGCCGGCAAAACCTGAGGCATTTCTTCGGCTTCCTGCTCCTGCATTTCGGGGGTGGAAATGACCTCTTCCTGTTGAACTTCAGGCAACGGGTTGCTTCTGTCTCTTTCAAAGGGTCTGTTTTCCGCAATAGCCTCGTTCATCATTCTTTCTCTTTCATCAGCCTGCGCCGCAGGATATCCCGCCGTGTTGTTTCTTCTGCTGAATTCAAGCATTTCAGCCTTATATTTATCCATCAATTTTTCTATTTTTCTCTGCTCCATAACAAAACCTCCGTTTCGCAATTGGCTTAACTGCCTATTTCAATATATTATCCTACGGCAGATTTTGTTACTGATAAAACAAACAGCAAAAGCGGCTGCCGCATAAGCGACAGCCGCTGATTTTAACTATTGCGATTCGTGAATTCCTTTAGCGGAATCAGTCCTCTTTCTTTCTTCTGGTGATTACATAAGCTGCTGCAGCAGCGCCGGAAATGATGGCGAATGCTGTGAGACCGCCTGCAACCGAACCTGTGTCGGGAATATCAACATCAACATCAGCATCATCTGATTTCTCTGACCATGTTGCCTCGAATACAAGATCTGTTTCACCCATCTTATCGGGAACTTCAGGATTCCAGCCTTCAAACTTGAAGCCGTCCTTAACAGGATCTGCGGGAACGGGAATCTTTGTTCCTTCAACTACCTTGTAGGTCTTATAAACCTCGCCGTCAACAATGTATGTTATGGTGTGGGTATGCTTAACAAGATGTGAAATACCGATAATGGTGATGATACCGCCAACGATTGAAACTCCTGTGATAATGCCTGCGTTGATGCCTGCAATTGTTGCGATTACGCCGCCTGCAACTACAGTGCCGCCAACGATAACAGTTACAAAGTCCTTATCAACTTCCCACTGAGCTTCAAATACCATATCCTTTGCAGGCATTGTTGCGGGAACTGCAGGCTCCCAACCAACAAAGATGAATCCGAACTTCTCGGGAGCTTCGGGAACTTCAATTGTTGCGCCTTCAGCATAGAACTTGTGAGAAACAGTCTTGCCGTCAGAAATGAAGTGAGCCGAATACTTATCTGTTGTGGCAGGCTTTGTTGTCCACTGAGCTTCAAATACCATGTCTTCTGCAGGCATTTTGCCGGGAACTGAGGGGGCCCAACCTGCGAATACCTTGTTGGGATCTGCGCTTACGGGATCTGCGGGAGCTTCAAGCTTTTCACCGTAGAGAAGTTCAAAGCTATCATAAACCTCACCGTTAGCCATGAATGTTGCCTTGTATTTATTAAGCTCAAACTTAGCATAAACATCAAGGTTTTCATCACCCATTACATCAGGAACCTTGTTGCCGTTCTTATCGAACCAGCCGATGAAGGTTGCTCCTG
Source organism: Acutalibacteraceae bacterium (assembly GCA_045589815.1). Classification (GTDB taxonomy): domain Bacteria; phylum Bacillota; class Clostridia; order Oscillospirales; family Acutalibacteraceae; genus CAG-177. The sequence continues at coordinate 37,977 of JAZNPT010000050.1, read as the reverse complement.
TCTGTTTGGGATCTTCAGGATGTGTGATTGCTGAGCCTTCAGGAAGAGTTACGCTGTGGTAAGCACTTACACCGTCAGCAAGATAATAATTGATTGTGTATTCTTCAGCAGCTTTTTCTTCCCACTTTGCGGTGATTGTTACGCCGCCTTCAGGCATCTTGCCGTCTTCGGGAATGCCGTCCCAACCCTTGAATTCATAACCGTCTCTGGTGGGCTCTTCAAGGCTGTCAACATCAATTGTTTCGCCAACTGCGAAATCCTTGGTTGCTTCTTCCTTGCCGTTTGAGAATTCACCGCCGTTAGCATCCATTGTGAGAGTGCCGGTCTTAGTTTCAGGCTTTGCTTCCCACTGAGCAACAACAGTAATGTTCTTTGCGGGCATTGTGTCGGGAAGTGCGGGTGACCAACCGAGGAAGTTAAATCCTTCTCTGGTGGGCTGTGCGGGCTCAGTAACATCAGCACCGAACTCATAAGTTTCGGTGGGAACTTTTGAACCTCCGTTGCTGTCGAAGGTGATTGTGTATTCGTTAATCTTCCACTTGGCTGTTGCCTTAACGTCCTTATCGGGCATTGTTGTGGGAAGAGTAACATCCCAACCGTCAAATGTGTAGCCTTCTCTGGTGGGCTGTGCGGGAATTACATCTGAAAGAAGAGTTCCGTATTCAACAACATCAACAAACTGAGACATTGTTGCGCCGCTATCATCTTTGAATACGCCGCCGTTTGCATCAAGAGTGATTACATGCTCGTTAACAGTCCATGTACCCTTAAGAGTTACAGCCTGAGCGGGCATCAGGAAGCTTTCGGTGATTACGCCGTCCTTCTTCCAACCGTCGAATGTATAACCTTCAAGAACAGGCTTTGCTTCAACTGTTACGTTGTCATTCTCTGCCTTATAGGTTGTGAGCGGAAGAGCAGGAGCGCCGTTGGGAAGCTCTGTGTTAGTATACTCATAGCTTACAGCATAGGTATCGGGAACGATTTCTTCGAATACGGGCTTAAGAGTAACGCCGCCTTCGGGAATTGTTGAAACAGCCTTGCCTGTTTCGGCATCAACCCAACCAACAAAGTTATGGCCGTCCTTTGAGGGATCACCCTTTGCGGTTTCGGGGATTTCTTCGCCTACGATACCGGCGTTGGGAATCTTATCGTATTCTGTGCCGTCTTCGTTTTCATAAACTACATCGTAGAGCTTGCTCCACTCTGCCTTATATGATACGTCGTTTGCGGGCATTGTTGCGGGAATCTTAACGGGGTTGCCGTCAGCATCCTTCCAGCAAATAAATCTGTAGCCGGCCCTTTCGGGTGTTGCGACAGGAGGAATTGCTGTGTCAGCTTCATAAGAAGCAACAAACTTGTCTTCGCTGCCGTTGAGTGTGCCGCCGTTCGGGTCAAGAGTAAGAGTATACTTCTTAACTTCAACAGGCTCTGCATTCCAATAACCGACAACTGTTACGTCATGAGCAGGCATCTCTGCAATTTCTGTTGCAAGAGCGCCATTATAATACCAGCCGCTGAATGTGTAGGTTACACCGTCAACGGTGATTGTTGTGAGAGCTGCCTTAAGGGCAACATTTTCTGCGCCTTCAAGTGCGGTATGAGCTTCGGGAAGAAGGTCATTTGCGCCTGCGGGAACAGTACCGGTGTATGCATAGGAAATGTTGTATGACTGAGGTTCAACGTTCTTTGTCCAGCTGCCGGTGATTTCAACGGGTGATGTTCCCATCTTGAAATCTGCGGCATCATTGTTGCCGATCTTCCAACCGCTGAAGGTATAAGTTGCGCCGTCAACAGTAATTGTTGAGGGAGTTGTTGTGTCGATTGTTACATCCTCGTTCTCCTCATAGAATTTATCTGCGGGAGCTTCGGGTGCACCTGCGGGTGCGCTTGTGTAAGAATAGCTGACCTTGTATGCCCACTTTGCATTAAGAACAACATCACCTGTTGTTTTAACAACATAGGGAGAGGTTATCTTCTGATCGTTTGCATCGTACCAACCGAGGAACTTATAATCGTCGCCGCGGTCCATCTTGTCTTCGCCGGGAAGAGCAACCGAGTCGCCGTATTCAGCTTCCATGGGATTGGGAGTAATAACTACAGGGCTGCCTGTGTTGAGGTAGATGTTAACCTTTTCAGCCTTGTATGAACCTGTGAGCTCAATAACGTCAACATTGCCTGCTACTGCGGGAACAACAAACTTCTCACCGCAAAGCTCACCGTTATAGTACCAACCGTCGAATGTGTAACCGGTCATCTCGGGAGCTGTTGCAAGGGTTACGGTTTCGCCAACTGTAACATTTTCAACATCTGCAGGTGTTTCTGCTCCTGCGGGATTTGCTGTGTAGGTGTATACAATCTTATATTTCTTGGCTGTGAGTGTTGCATCAAATGTGAGATCACTTTCGCCCATTGTGGAGGGAGTGATTGTCCAACCGCTGAACACATAGCCGTCGGGAGCATTGTATGAGGGGGCAATAATTGTCTTGCCGTATTCATACTCTGCTTCATCGTAATATTTGCCGTTAACCGTGAAGGTTACCTTGTGCTTCTGGATATTCCAGATTGCATTATAGGTTGTGTTCTGAGTAAATGTTGTGGAAACAAACTCGGGTGACCAACCGCCGAAGGTGTAGCCTGTGCGTTCAGGAGCTTCGGGTGCTGTTACGGGATAGCCGTAGCTGCCCTTAACTTCCTTCTTGGTTGTTTCTTCTGTGGTTGCGGGGTCAACCCACTTGCCGCCCTGATCGCCGGCATCAAATGTTACGGTGAATTCCTTGAGCTTGAAATAAACTGTCAGAGTGTTTGTTGTGTTTTCGCTGACGGTAAGCTCGGTTTTATTTGCAGGATTTTCATAATCGGGCTCGTTGCTTTCAATATCGATGAGTGTTTCATAATCAATATAAACTACATCAGCTTCGGTACCTGTGCCCTGAGGAACAATTTCAATCTTTGTGCCGGGAAGTGCTGTGCCGGTCTTAACCTGCTGAGTGATGAAATCGTCTGTGCCGGGAAGTGCAATAACCGCATTAACTGTGTATTCGATGGGGCCGCTTGCTTCAGCTTCCCACTGAGCAACATAGGTAACGTCTGTGTCAGGCATCAGACCGTCTTCGGGAAGAGCGGGTGACCAGCCTGTGAACACATAACCGTCTCTCTTGGGTTCGTCTTCCTTTGCAGGAACGGGAATGGGCTTACCGTATTCAACATCGTCAACGATTGATGAGAACTTATTGCCTGCATCATCGGTGAAATAACCCTGGTTTGCATCAAATACAACGCGATGTGTGTTTGTTTTCCAAACAGCCTTGAGGCTTAAGCCGCCTTCGGGCATTGTTGCGGGAAGATCTTCTTCAGCAATAATCTTGTTGGTTGCATCGTCTGCATAAGCCCAACCAAGGAATTCGGAGCCTGTATTCTGAGGCTCTTCATAGGTCAGAGCTTCGCCGAAAAGAATCTTGTCGGAAAGTTTGCCGGATTCATTTTTAAACTTACCGCCGTTAGCATCGAGGATGAAGTCATAGCTGAGCTTTTCCCATTTTGCCATAAGGGTTTTACCGCCTGCAGGCATCTCAGCAGGAACCTGAGCATCCTCTTTTGTTACGGGGTCAATCCAGTTGAGGAATCTGTGACCGGGTTTTGTGGGATTTGAGGGAGGAGTTATATCATCACCTGTGTTTGCTTTGATAGGTGTAAGAACAGGTGTTTTTCCGTCCTCATCAACAAAATCGATTGAATATTCTAATGCATTCCAATGTGCATAAAGAGTTGTGTTTTTTGTGGGAACAGCGTAGGGAGCGGTAACCTTGTCGCCGCCTTCCTTTTCTGTGTACCAGCCTGCGAATTCATAGCCGTCAAGCTTGGTTTCGGGAAGCACTGCAATTTTTTCTTCGTACTTCTTTTCAATGGGCTTAACATCTGAACCGCCGTTTGCATCAAAGGTAACAGTTATTGTTTTGGGTTCAAATATTGCAACAGCCTTGAAGCCGTCGGTATCCATAACGGAATCTGTGGGGTCGGGAGTCCAGCCAATGAAATTATAGCCGTCCTTTTCGGGAGCCTTGAACTGCGAGCCTTCCGCACCGGGAGCCACAATATTGTTTTCATAAACAGTGGGAACGGTTGCATAGAGAACCTCGTCTGTCTTCTCTGTTTCATCTGCATAGACATAGAAGAGTGCATCATAGACATTTGAGCTGTCTGTTGCATAAAGTGTAACGTTGTCTTTTACTTCATAGGGGAAGTTAACAACGGTGCCATCCTTCAAAGTCCATGAGTTCTCTACTCTGTATCCTTCGGGAACATCGGAAGCGAGAATCTTTGCGCCGTACATTGCGTTATAAGAATCAACAACCTTGTCGCCGTCCATGAATGTTACTTCATATTCATTCTGGTTATACATGGCCTCAAAGGTCATATCGCCGCTTGCGGTCTTGGGAATATCCTGATCCCAACCGACAAAAGTGTAACCATCCAATACAGGGGCCTCAGGCTCTTCGGTTGCCTGGCCAAAGGTGTAATTCTTGGAATAGGTTCTGTTTCCGCTGGTGGGGAACTTACCGTCCACAGCGTCAAACACGAAAGTGTATGTCTGAACTTCATATATGGGATACAAATGAATGTTGTTGAAGGGCATTGTTGAGGGTGCTGCAACATATTCATTCGGATTAGTTGACCAACCAACGAAGTTATGGCCCTTCTTTACAGGGTAATCAGCTGTGCCGCCTGCTTTGAAAGCAGGAACTGCTGCGCCGTAAAGAGCTGAGAGTTCATCGGTCTGTGCACCTAATGCATCTTCAAAATGATAGGTTACGGTATATCTATTTCTTGCATAGTAAGCTTTGAACACGGAGGAGTTATCTGCGGAAACGGTGATTGAGCTGTCGCTCAGAGTTGTGTCAAGAGTAAAGCCGTCTCTCTTAACGGTGGGAGCGTTAACTACCGCACCTGCAGTTGAATAAACGGGTTCACCTGTTACTTCTGACTCTTCAGGATATGTTCCGTCGGGAAGCATATCAAACTGCTTGAAGGTATAAAATACCATGGGAGCCTCTTCCCAAACAGCATAAACAGTCTTGTCAACATAGTCATAGGCAACAAAATCATCTGTTTCCCATTCGAGAACCTCAGAATCCTCGCTTACCTTCTCCTTGTTTACGCAAAGAAGATCAACCTGCTCGTCCGTAAGCTTTGCGCCTGCAGCAGGAAGTGCATCTTCTGCAACGCCAAGTTCTTTGAGCTCAGCTATAATATCATCGGTAGCAAGTCTGTCATCAGGAATGCGGACATTTGACCAGCCGTAAAGAGTATAACCTTCTCTTGCGGGGTCAGCAACACGGTTGCTGCTGTCAACAACGCTTGTGCCGATGATTCCCTGCTTTTCTGTATAGACCTGAGCTTCTGCAAGACCCATATCAAAGGTTACTTTGCTGGTTGTGGTTACCGAACCGGAAGTGGTGTCAAAATCGGGAATCCAGTATTCCATGCCGTAACCGGACTGATATCCGCCCTCTTCATCTTTATAGATATCAACAAACAGTCTCTTTGCAGGATCCCACTCATAGCTGTAGTGGAAAGGCGGAACCTCTGCATAACCGGTCTGGCCGATTACCTTTGTTCTGTCGGTTGCATCTGCGGGAGCGTCTTTCTCCTTAACAGGTGTAACTACAAGGTCATATTCAAGAACCCAGTCGCCGGTAAGAGCGGTGCTCTTGATGCCGGAACCAAAGCCCCATGAAGATGAAATAATGTCTCTTGTAGCAAAAAACTCGCTGGGATTAGCGCCACCGATCATGTTAGCACCGATGAAATCCATATCGTAATTCCATGCGCTTTCATCATGCTTCCAGTTTGCTACAGTCCACAAATTATAGGAGCCGTTCATATATTTCTTATTTTCGGGCGGCTCAACAGAAACTGTTCCTTCGCCGGTACCGTATTCGGAACTCGGGGTGAAGAAATCGGAATCAAAAAGAAGAGCCATTTCGCCGCCGAAAGCAGCGTAATCGGTTGTGATATAAACCCTGGCTTTAACCGCCTCACCGGGTTTAGCTCTTTCTGTCTCAATCCATTCGCCTGTTTTTGCATCTTCCCTAAAGAACTTGATAACGAAATCGATGGATGAGCCACCATCCGTCATCGGATCAAAGGCCGATGCTGCAACAGACATGGAGCTGAACATCATGACAACAGCAAGAAGCAGTGCCAATGATTTCTTTAAACGTGCCATTTGCATTTTCCTCCTTAATGCTCGAAAGCGACTAGCGACACTTTCGTATATTACAAGTCATTGTATCATATTTAAAAACTAATTTCAAGTCGATTTTATAATTAAAAAATATATAATATATAAAAATTGCACAACTAATTTTGGTGGTTTTTACTTTTTAAGCGTTTTTTTCGGGGATTTCGCCGCTGTCAATAACCTTTGCGGCACGGATTTTTGCAAGCTCAAACATCATGGTGTCTCTTGTTTTGCCGTGAACGTTGAAGAACAGAAGAGTAACACCCTTCATGAATCTGCCGATTGCGGGAGCAAGAGCAAATACTGTCCAAATGCCGGCAAGCATTGACGGATCTGTCTGAGGAACCTGAATTCCGTTTGCATCAATAAGCGGAACATAGTGAATGGCAGCAACGGCAAATGCGCTTATCATTTTGGCTGCAGCGTCGGAAATAATTTTGAAATAACTCATCGCAGCAGTAATGGTTGCTTCATTGCGAACGCCGGACTTCCATTCAACATAGTCATAGAGGTCGCCATTGAGCGCAGTGCTGCAATATCTCTGTATACTGTTGAGCGAACCGCAGAAGGTGAGAGCAATTACAATCCAGATAAGGTTCAGGATAAAATGGTTCTCACCAAACGGCTTGTAACCGACAAGCCACATAATGAAGTAGCATGCGCCACAGAACATATAACTGCCCGCAGCAAGGTTTCTTAAGCCGAATTTTTTGGTAAGCTTCGGGGCAAAAGGAAGCACAAAATAGCTGGGCAAGCCCGTGAAAAGGCCTGCAATCGTTCCGTAGGAAAGCCTGCCCATGCAGTTAAGCCAGAAAAAGTCCTCAACCATCGTGCCCGTGCTTTTGCCGACTGCAAAGAAATTCTTGATAAGAAGAACCCACATCGGGCGGCATGTGCCGATAGTTTTGATGGTTTTGATAAGACCCATCTGATTCATTTCGTTTCTTGTTGAAAGCGGCATTCTCTCCTTGAGCGAGAAGAAGCCGTAGATTCTGAATGCTATTACGCAGATAACAAACACAACTGCGCCGCCTGTGTAAATGTTGCGTGAGCCGACGTTAAGCACCTGCGGAAGAAAGTCAACAAGAACAGGAAAAAGCGACGGCAGCCACACGCCGACCAGGTCAGCATAAGCGTCTGTCGCAATAAGCCTGTTTCGTTCAATCGGATTTGGCGTTATGTTGAAAAGTATTATTTGATAGCTTGTGTCATAGAAAGATTTTGCAATTGAACCGATATAATTACAGATTAAAAAGGTTGCAAAAAGATACATCTGTGACATCCCGCTCGGAAGAATCCACGGGGAAAGCGACGCAAAAACCCAGAAAGGCAATGTAAGAATAATATAGGGTCTCACTCTGCCCCAACGGGTTCTTGTTCTGTCAATTATCAGGCCCGAAACTGCATTATCAACAGTGTCAGCAATGAAGCTTATCGTTTCTGCCGCACCCCATGTTTTGGCATTTATGCCAAGGAACTGGGTTGCAAAAAAGAACAGCTTTTTGCTGAATGTGTTCCACATTGTGTCACCCATTCCCGAAAGAATATAGGCAACATAATGCCTTGGGCTCAGATAGTTTTTGTTCTGATTTGTATACTGCCTGAGGACTGTTTCATCGGTTTCCGCCGCAACAGCAGCGCTCTTGATTTCTTCAGCCAATTAAAATCACTCTCCTTGCAGCCATGATTTTTTATAAAATTTCGTGCATCGCAAAATTACCCAATATAGAAATTATTCTATTACAAGTCACAAAAAAAATCAAGCATATTTCAAAAAAATTGAAGTACGCTTGATTAATCATTAATTATAAAGTTACCGTTTTGCTTAAAAGAGGACGCTCAGAGCGAGTTTTCCAAAAGCTGTTTGCATGAATTTCAGCATAGTATTCACCCGAAGAAAGTCCGTCAAAATCAACGGTCAGAGTCTTGGGCATATCATAAAAATAATACTCGCTCCATATTGTTGAACTGCGAACGATGATTCCGTTGCTGTTTTTAATGATTACATTATAATCATCAACATAGTCCTCATCGATTTTTGCCTGAGCGAAAGTAACGGAAAATCCTCCGTTTCTGACATTTGTGATTTCAGCCTCGGCATCCTTGTCAAAATAAGGTGCCACGTTGCTCTTATATCGCTTGTCTGTATAGAGGAATGTTTCGGGGTTCCATGCGCTGTCTATTTTCCAAGTATAGGGGAAGAAATTTGAGGTTATGAGGTCATAAGGATATATTCTGACACGCTTTTCGGCATCCGCTTCAACAATAAGCATCTGCGCTGCCTTCTCTCTGCCGGGAGGGCATGTGCCATAAACTTTGTCGAATTCGTCAAGCTCAAAATAGCTCATAGTGCCTGTGCCGAGGGAGGTGAAGTGCTTCTGGTGAATTGAACGCGGATCATTTATGGGAGCATGTGAGTGGCCTGAAAAGTCGATAATCTGGGGATAGTTAACAAGAATATCCGTCAGCTCATCTTCGCCCCAGTTAATGCTGCCGTATACGGTATCGGTAATGTGGGGATGCTGAAAAAAGAAAATCGGTCTTTGCGGATCATCCTCTGCCGCTTTTTTCAATTCAGCCGCAACCCAATCTCTTTTTGCATCATCAAAATGGCAACCGCCCGTGCAGGTTACACTTATAAAATGATAGCCGTTGATTACTCTGTGAGTATCAGGTTCCATACCGAAAATTTCGGCAAATCTTTTCAGCGCACCCTCCTCGCCGTCACACATAAACTCGTGGCTTGCAAGTGAAAGGTTAACCTGTGTGCCGCCTTTAAGATTATTGTCAAGCGTTTCTTTGAAAGCACGCATCTGAACAGCCGTTCCGTTTGTGGCAAAATCACCCACAACATAAACAGCGTCAAGATTGGGATAATCCTCTTTTTCTGCAAGTGCATAAGCCGTTTTCAGTGCCTTATCCATTCTTTCGCGTTCAACGCTGTGTTCGTCCCTATAGTGTATATCACTTACAACCAGAAATCTGAGCGAAGGCTTAAAATCCCTGTCAAAAGCCATAATTTCTTCTCCTTATATTATATTAATGTATAAGGGCTGCTCCGTAAGAAGCAGCCCGAAAATCAATTAAGTGTTTGCAAAAAGAAACTCTGTTACAAATTTTGCAATGCTCTTGTAAAGATCTTTGATAATTCCCATAACATTAACCGAGGGAAGCCATGATTTAAAGTTATCGAGGAAGGTTGACCAATCAATCGCCTTAATTCTGTCAATGAAGCTGGGCTTGTTTTCTTCAGCCTTCTTTGCCAAAGCGGAAACGTTGATTGAATATGTTTCGTTTGTGAAAACTGTGCCTGCGCTTACCTTAACATAGTATGTGCCTGCCTCAAGAGCGCCGGTTTCTGCAACAAGCTTGGTGTTGTCTGCTGTGTTGTATGCAAATGTGATTTCCTTACCCTGCTGATTAACCATTGTGAGCTTCCATTTGCCGCTTACAGCCTCTTTTGCCTTGTCATAAGAAGCAACTGTGAGCTTGTAGCCGTTGTTGTTTGCGGCTGCTGTGAACTTGAAGCAATCCTCATCGTTTGCATCAAAGAGGTTAGCCGTAAAAATCTTGTCAAGGTTAACAAGGTTTGCCAATGAATAGTCATTGTTATATTCATATTCAATGTTAACGTTTGAACCGCCGCCGAAAACTCTTGTCTGATAGCCGCCGGTTGAACCGTTAATGCCTTCTATCTTAAGATAGTATGTGCCGCCGCTGACGCCGATGCTTGCGCTGTTCGCCTGAATCTCGCTATCTTTGATTTCGATAGCAGCAATCTCCTTTTCAACAATGCCGCCTGTTGCGCCGTCAACAACCTTGATAAGTGTTGCCTTATAGTTGCCCTTTTCGGCAAATGTGTTATAAACACCGATTGAAGCAAGAACGGGTGAAGTGAAAGTAACTTTGAAGTAGTCAACGTCACCTTCGGTGATTGTACCGTAATAAAGCTTGTTTGCACCGTTTACAGAAACAGTCATATCTGTTGCGCTTTCAACCTTGCCGTTGTCTTCTTTTTCAACGAGAGCAGCTGTGTTGAGCTTTGCGGTTACTGTGTAGCCGAGAGTTGCATCGTGAACGGTGTCACTCTCAACAACAACATAATATGTGCCGGGAGCAGCGCTGAAGCTGCCGCTTGCGGTTGCATCTGTGCCCTTTGACTTGAAGGCAGCGAGTACATTTTCTTCAGCATCAACAACTTTGATGTTAAAATAGTTTGAGCTTGCGCCTGTTACAACATTGTGAGCAAATTCAACTGTTACAATGCCGATTGAAGTTGTTGTGAGCTTGAAGTAATCAACATCTTCTTCGCCCTCTGCGGTTGTTGCGCCGATTGAGCCTTTCATAGCTGTGCCGAGTGCAAGAACATCGGCTGTTGCAATTGTTCCGTTTTCTTCGCTTTCCTCTGCTGCTGTTGCTGCAGATGCGCAGACTGTGCTGCCCATTGCAAGAAGAAGAGCAAGAAGAAGAGCGAGAATTGACTTAACTTTTTTCATCTGTCAGTCCTCCGTATTAATTAAAGATAAATTATTTGATTGCGCCGAGAAGTGCATCTACGTCAATGTTTTTGAGAAGATTTCCAAAGAAATCCATGCCCTTGCCGAGAGCATCGCTGTTAAAGAAATCGTTGATATAGCCGGGAATTGTGTTGAGAAGGATGTTGAGGAATGTCTCAAAGCCTTCCTTGAGCTTGTTGAAGAAATCGTTGTTTGCGCCGATTTCAACATCATATACCTTTGTGAGAGGTCTGCTTGCTACCCATTCGCTGCCGTTATATTTGTACTCTGTGAAATAAACAACAACTTCCATTTTGGAGTTTGCGTTTTCAACGCCGGGAACAAAGCTGAACTTATAGGAGTTGCCGTCGGAGCTTGAGGGATCCTTTTTGTTTGCGCCGCTGTCAATTGAGAACTTCTCGGGAACAATCTTTGTGTCACCGTACTGAAGCTCAATCATATTTGCAGGAACGTCTGCGGTAACAACAAATGAAAGGCTTTCGTTTGCATAGTTGTTGCCGTCAACCTTGAAGGTTGTGTTTTTGAGGTCTGCAACATAGCCTGCTCTTGCGTTTGTCTTAACCTTGAGAGCATCGCTTGCGGGGCTTGCTTCCTGATCATCTTTATTATAAGTATATCTTGCAACAATTGTGTATGCTGTGTCCTTCTTAAGGCCTGTGAACTTGCCTGAGGCCTGCCATGTTGCGCCGTTGTTGATTGAGAACTCAACATCTTTAACTTCCTTAACGGTGATTGAAGTTTCTGTTTTGTCTGCAAGAACAGGAACATCTGCCTTGCCCTTGGGAGCAAGAAAAGTTGTTACATCGATTGAAGCAGCATCGCTTGCATAAGCTTTTTCTGTTTCCTTAACTCTGATAAAAACCTTATATTCTGTATTTGCAGTAAGGTTATCAAATACTGTTACATTGCCCCATGCGAACTTCACTTCACCCGCTTTGGTTGCAAGCATATATTCGCAACCCGAAACGCTGTTGATTGTGATTGAGGTTGCAGTAACCTTTGTTGCAACGGGAGCTGCGGGAACTGCAGGCTTGGTTTTAAAAGTGTGAGTTGCGGTTCCTGCTGTGTAACCCTCAAGAGTAACAGAAGCGGTGATTGTGTACTTTGTTCCTGCGGAAAGACCGTAGAAGAAAAGTGAACCGTCTTCAAGAGTCTGGGGCTCCGCTGCTGCGGGAGCGATTGAAATGCTGACAGGATAGTCAACGCCGCTAACGGTAACCGGATTAGGCTTTGCAACAGTTATTGTTCTGTTTACATCGTCATAGGTGCAAACAGGGGCCGGAACCTGATTGGTTTCTGTTGCAAATGCAACTGCCATTCCTGAGCAAAGCATAAGCATTGCCATAAGCAATGACAGCATTCTTTTTGAAATTGTTTTGATTGTCATTCTTTTTTCCTCCGTTTTATATTTTCTCCTGAATTAGGGATTGGTTAGTTGAATTATAACACATCATTCTCCAAAATGGAATAGTATTTTTTAAACATTTTATTAAATTTCAGGAAATAAACTGCAATTCTATGCCTTCAAAAGCCTTTTTCTTGACTTTTTAATATACATTATATTATATTAGTAACGTCAAAATTATTTTTTGGAGGAAAATATGAGCAGAGCAGATAAAGCAAAAGAACTTTTTGAAAACGGATGCAACTGCTGCCAAGCGGTTTTTTGTGCCTTTCTTGAAGAAACAAATTTAACAAAGGACGAAGCACTTCGCCTTTCCGCAGGCTTTGGCGGCGGAATGGGCAGAATGCGAGAGGTCTGCGGTGCTGTGAGCGGAATGACAATGGTGCTTTCAAACAAATTTGCATCAAACGACCCGAATGACCACGAGAAAAAGAAAGAGCTTTATGCCCTTATCCAGCAGGCGGCCGGTGATTTCAAAGAAGAAAACGGTTCAATTATATGCCGTGAGCTTTTGGGGCTTTCCGAAAAAAGCTCATCGCCCGTTCCCGAAAAACGCACAAATGAATATTATAAAAAACGCCCGTGCGCAGAGCTTGTTTATTGCGCAGCATCCATAGCGGAAAAATGTCTTGAAGAAAACAGATAATTTTATCTTTGCACTTGTATCATTCAAAAATATGTGATACTATATATTGCGTAACTATTAACATAGGAGTGAATTTCAAATGAAACTTCCCGTAGCTGTTCAGCTTTATTCTGTCAGAGACGAAATGGAAAAGGATTTTTACGGCACGATTCAGCAAATGAAAGACCTCGGTTATGACGGCGTTGAATTCGCAGGCCTTTTCGGCGAAGAACCCGAAAAAATCAAGGCTTTCTGCGAGGAAATCGGCATCACCCCCATCTCAGCTCATGTCCCCTATTATGACATGCTTGAAAACCCCGAAAAAGTTCTTGCCGACTATGCAAAAATCGGTTGTGAATATGTTGTTGTTCCTTATCTTACAGAGGAATGCAGACCCGGCACCGACGGCTTTGCCGCAACAGTTGAGGGCATTCGCAAAATAGGCGAGGCTGCAAAAGCTCTCGGCCTTCAGCTTCTCTATCATAACCATGATTTTGAATTCGTTAAAATCGGCGAAGAATACGCTCTTGACGTTCTTTATTCAACCGTTCCTGCAGAGCTCCTTCAAACAGAAATCGATTCCTGCTGGGTCAATGTTGCAGGTGTTAACCCTGCTGAATACATCGAAAAATATTCAGGACGTTCCCCCGTTGTCCACCTGAAAGACTTCAAGAAGAGCGGCGATAAGCTCGGCAAGCTTTATGATCTCATCGGCATTGACGACGAAAATGAGCAGCAGGAAGAAGAGGACTCTTTCTCCTTTATGCCCGTAGGCTACGGCGTTCAGGATATGCCCGCAATCCTTGCAGCATGCGAAAACGCAGGCGCAAAATGGGTTGTTGTTGAGCAGGACAGCCCTGCAAAGGGTGACACCCCAATGAATTCGGTTAAACTCAGCAGAGAATATCTTAAAACTCTCAGCTGGTAAATTTTATAAAATAGCGAGGTAATATTATGGCAGAAAATATTCTCGATAAGTTCAAAAACGCTCCCGCAGAAGAAAAGGTCAGGGATATGAGCAAAAAGGTTAAGGTTGGCATCATCGGCACAGGCTGGATTGCCGAGGCCCACGTTAAGGCATATCAAAAATGCCCCGACGTTGAGATTGTTGCCGCTGCTGACCTTGTTCCCGGCAAGGCAGAGGCTTTTTGCGAAAGATATAATGTTGGCGAAAACGTCAAATTCTATCCCAGCCACAAAGAGCTCATTGATGCCGGCGAATGCGACGCCGTAAGCGTTTGCACATACAATGCTACCCACGCAGAATGCACAATTTATGCTCTCGAACACGGCGTAAGCGTTCTTCTTGAAAAGCCCATGTGCGTCACTCTTGAAGAGGCTGTTGCAATCTGCAAGGCAGAAAAGGCAAGCGATGCCGTTCTTTCCATCGGCTTCCAGCCCAGATTCGATGAAAACATGAAAATGCTCAAAAAGGTTGTTCAGTCCGGTGAACTCGGCAAGATTTATTATATCCAGACCGGCGGCGGCAGAAGAAGGGGCATCCCCACTCCGTTCGGAACCTCCTTTATTGAAAAAGAAACAGCAGGCATCGGCGCTCTCGGCGACATCGGCTGCTATTCACTTGACATGGTTCTCAATTCAATCGGCTATCCCAAACCGCTCACAGTTTCAGGCTATAAATCCGATTTCTTCGGCAAGAGCCCCAGCTATGAGCATCACGACGTTTTCGGCGTTGATGACTTTGCTGCAGGTTTCATTCGCCTTGAGGGCGGCATCATCCTCGACTTCAGAATTGCATGGGCAATGAACCTTGACACCCCGGGTGACACAATCATCATGGGTACAAAGGGCTCCGTCAGAATCCCCTCAACAGAATGCTGGAACGGCAGCATCGGCGGTCCGCTTGTTATTTACCACGAAATCGCCGGAGAACAGATTGAGACATATATTCCCATGAAGCACAATGATGTTGACTGCTTCGATGTTAAAATCCGTTCCTTTATTGATGCTGTTAAAGAAGATGGCGAAGCTCCCGTTCCCTGCAGCCAGATTCTTTATAATCAGGCAATCATCGACGGTATCTCCCGCTCCGCAGAGCTTGGCAGAGAAATCGAAATTGAAATTCCCGAAATCTGATAGTTTTATAAAAATCCGCCGAACCGATTGTTTCGGCGGATTTTTTTGCCCAAATTATGCCGTATTGATTTTTTATAATTAACATGGTATAATCATAGTGTATAAATTTGTCATGCAAGGGGGGACTGTGTTATGTGTAACACATTCATCAGAATTTTATGCGTGATTATTCTTATCATAGCATTCATTGTTAACACCATCGGCAACTGGTTGGGAATAGGTGATATTATTCCGACAGGGAAATGCCCGTGCAATTCAACAACAGTAACCGAGCCTCTGCCGGAGGAATCAACAGACACAGCAACAACAACGGTTGAATTTGCCACAACAGAACCTTCAACAGAACCTTCAACCAAGGAACCAACAGAACCTACAACCACTACCACCACCACAACAACTACTACAACTACTACAACCACTACAAAGCCTGTAACTACCACTACAACAACAGAGCCTACAACGGTTACCACCACAAGAAAACAACACACTATTATAACAACCACAACCAAACCCGCAACGCCCGACCCCAACACAAATCCCATTTTCCTTGGCGGCAACGGAAACGACATTATCAGAGGCATAACACCTACCTCTGACGGCGGATATGTTATCTGCGGAACAACCAATTCAACAAAGGGCAGCTTTGAAGGACTTTTTGAATCCAACTGGGTTGCTCCCTATTCCTTTGTTGTTAAATATGACAGCAGCCTCAATATTAAATGGATAAAAACCTTTGGCAGCACTTCCGCAAGTTTTTACTTCTATGACGTTGCAGAGCTCAGTAACGGAAGCATTGTGGCGGTCGGTTACAACGACTTTGACGCAATTATCTATAAGCTCGCTCGAACAAACGGAAAAACTCTTGCAAAAAAAACCGTCAGCGGAACGGGAAGCGACATTTTACAGTGTGTTACCGCAACGCCTACAGGATTTGCCGTTGGCGGAAAATCAAGCTCGACGGACGGATTTTTCAACGGTATTTCTGAAAACAGCGTGTTTATCGCAAGCTACGATAATAACCTCAATCTCATTTGGAACAAGTTCTTGTGCGGCAACAAAGGCGGCACAATTGAAGATATCAGCGCAGACAGCGACGGCAATATATTCATTGCCTGCACAACCTCATCAACAACAGGAGATTTCGCTGATTTTGAAGAACTTTTAGGCGGTTACATTGACTCTGTAATTATCAAATACGATTCCAACGGCAAATATATATGGGATTATGTTGTTGCTTCAAGTGCACGAGATGAATTCACCAACGTTGAAGCGGATGGCAACGGCGGCTGCGTTGTTGGCGGCCAATACAAAATGATAGGCACCTACAAACCTGACGGAACTCTGAACGGGATACATAACTGCGGAGGAATAGATGCGCTTGTTATGCACATTAATTCAGACGGAAAAAATGACTGGACAAAGATTCTTTCAGGCATTAACGACGATTATATAACTGATATTTCGGTTTCCTCAAAAGGCTATGCCGTTTCGGGCTATACACAGTCCGGCAACCGTGAATTTGCTTCCATAGGAAATCTTGGCGACTATGACGGATTTGTTTGCATTATAAATCCTGCAGACGGCGAAACGGTTGAACTTTTCTCACAAGGCGGCTCATCTGATGACGGTTCGCTATGCGTTGCATTTTCAACCAACGGCAAGCTTTTAACCGCAGGAAGAACAGAGTCCAAGGACGGCAATTTCACCGCTAACACAGGCAGCGGTTTCACAGGTTTCATCGCCGAATATACTCTTTCATAAACGAAACTAAAGGGAGCTTGCATGATTTTGTGCAAGCTCCCTTTTTTATTTTGTTTTGAATTTAATCGGCATTTCTGTTGTTGCCAAAACAAAACCGATGCCTTTATCTATAATGGGTTTAATAAATTTTGCATTTTTTACAAACGAGCTTTGCTCTGCGTTGTGTCGTATAAATTCCGTAAAACTCGGTGTGCATTTGAACTGAATTTTAACGCATTTTTCCGAAAAATCAAATGTTATTCGCTGGGTTGAAAGAGTGTTCAGCGGCTTAACCACAGCATTCAAAACGCCGTTATTCATATAAGCATAGGCCCAGATTTTATAAGGATAACCCTTAATTTGGCATTCGGATTCGCAGGGTTTGCCGTCAAGGCCGCAATTAATTGTTACCTCATCCTCTTCTTCGAACCATTTCACCGTTAACACATTTTTTGTTAACGCAAAAGAAACTCTGTCAAAATTCTTCTTCGGTCTTTTGGCAAAGCTTGATGTGAGCGAACGCGGAATCAAGCTTGCAGGGAACATAAGCTTTGCAAGCATATCGGAAACAGGTGTTATATAAAAGCTTTTTTCTGTTGGAATGTTCGGCAAATCCGTACATACAATCGGCTTTTCACCCCTGCCTTTCAGATATTCGGCAAGCTTTTTGTCCCATCCTTCGTCCGACTCTTCTTCAAAAGCTTTTGCCAAAACATTTTTCATCAGCTTGTTATTCATGGTGTCATTAACAACCGAGTTAAAAATCGCAACAACGGCATTATATTGGGGAAAATATGAAATCTGCTGACCAAACATACCGTTCATGCTGAAAACTCCGTTCTGAAGCCAGAACAAATAGCCGTAACCGTCCTCATTTTCTCTGCCGGGCAGGTCAACCTGCTTCTTTGTTGCCTCTTTTGTCCACCATTCCGGAATAACCTGTATTCCGTTATACTTACCGCCATCGGCATAGCATTGGCAAATCTTGGCAAGGTCGCGCAGCTTCAGATAGCCGCCCGTGCCGCCGATACATTCGCCGATTGAGTTTGTTTCCCAAAACGGTGTTTCAATTCCGAGAGGCTCAAAAAGTCTGGGCATAAGATAATCAACAAGATTCATTCCCGAAAGCTTTTGAATCAGCGCAGCAACCATGTGAGCATCATTGTTGCTGTATAAAAATCCCCTGCCCTTCTTTCTGAAAGGCGCTTTCATAAACATTTCAACATAGTTCCCCGTCATATCCTGCAAAAAGCTGAACTCCTTATTGCTCTGCATGGTTAAAAGCGAGCGAACGGTTAAACTGTCCCATTCATCGCTTTCGCAATGCTCATATTCGGGGAAAACCGGTAAAATCCTCGTGTCAAGAGAAAAAAGCCCCTCATCAATCGCAAAACCCGCCGCCGTTGCAACAATCGATTTTGTCACAGAAAAAAGAGTGTGCGGCATATCAGCGCAGTACGGATAAGCATATTCCTCAAAAACCGTTTCGCCGTTTCTCATTATAAGAAGTCCGTGATTTTCAATGCCGTATTTTTCAAGCTCCTTATAAAATTCATAAATACGCTTTGAAGAAAGCTTCGTTGCTGTTTTCATTTTCTCGCCCCCTATGTTTTAATTATAACATTTTTGGAATAAGATACAAGAGTATCTATAACAAAAAGCCTTGCTCTCAGGAACGAGAACAAGGCTTGATTTTATCGGTTATTTAAATTATTTCATTGCCTCTTCAACAGCAACTGCGCAAGCAACTGTCATACCAACCATGGGGTTGTTACCTAATGTAATATGAACAACTTATATGTTTTAATCTATATCAATTCGTCCTAATATGTATATCAAAAATATGTGTTTTCCAAATGGTGCAAACCAATCTGATTGAATTTGTATCAATATGTATTTATTTGTTTCGTCACGGTTTGTGCAACAATTGTGCAAATTGAAGCAATTATATCTTATCGTAAAAATTACAAATTATTTGAAATGTCATTTATAGCTATATCACCCTCTTCTCTTGACAATTCGGTTAAATGAATGTAAACATCTTTGGTTGTTCCGCCGTCTTTATGACCTAAACGCTCGGATATATATTTATCGTTCAATCTTTGCTCATATAACATTGAAGCGTGGGTATGTCGCAGGGCGTGAAAAGAAAAATCTTTGTATATTTTATCTCTTATTACTCTTGATGTGTGTTGCATTGTTCTGGACGATATATATGTTCCGTTATTACGAACACACACAAAGTTTACAGGATTTCCGGCTTTACTATTTATTGGGTTAATGGCAATGTTATTTGTATTTTGTTTTCCACCAAAAGCTATGGGATACTCACTAAAATACAGGGAATAAAAATTATTAAAATATACTTTCATTGTTTCCTGTCGTTCTTTTTCTCGCTTTAACAACTCAACTAAATTATCACTTATTTTAATTGTTCTAAACGAATTGTATTTAGGATTTGTAAAATACCAATATCCATTTCCACAGTCAGCTTTACCGTTTGTGGTTAACTTGTCAACCCTTGTTCTTGTTTCGTCCTTTTGCCATTGTATTTGACGATTTATTGTTATTGTTTTATTTTGAAAATCAATATCTTCCCAAACCAACGCAAACGCTTCACCGATACGCAAACCACACTCAAAGCCTAATTTTAATGGTATATGACTCGGCTCTGCTTCAGGAAATCTTTCAAAGATTTCTTTTATATTTTCAATCGGTATGGTGTTTCGTTCTGCTGACCTTGTTGGAGTTTTCGGTGTTCTGTTTTTCGGTATCTTTATTCGTATCGCAGGAGAATACAACAAATAATTGTGGTCTACCGCATAATTCAAGCTCTTTGAAAGTATTCCAATAATAGATAACAAGGTGTTTTTGGAATATCCCTTATCAAACATATCTAATATAAAGGCTTGTAAATGTTCTTTCTTTATAGCACACAAACGATAACCACCCAAACAAGGCTTTATATGATTATTAATTTTCTTTTGATAGTTTGATATTGTTGTAGGTTTCAAATCAACCATACAATCATCATTTATCCATAAATCCAAATAATCAGAGAATGACATATCAGACGGAGAAACAATCTGACCGATATTTTCATACTGTTGTAACGCTGTCATTCCTGCTTTCAAGGCTTCTTTTTTAGTGTTAAATCCGCTTTTGCTTGTCTGCTTTCTTTCTCCGTTTATTGGAGCTGTATCAAAACGATACCCCCAACTTAATTTACCGTTTTTTAGTTTACGGTTAAATGTACTAACACCTTTCAAGAAATATCACCTCTTTATAAATCTAAAATTTATTATATATTTCAATTATGAAACTGCACACTTCAATTTATATAAACATTTTGCAGTTCACAAACATTATTTATATCTTTAAAGCTATATCCGCTATATATTTTGATGAAACGGTCTATTTCTTCGTTTGATATTTTCAAACCACCTAAATCCATAGCTAATAAATATTTATTGTTGATAAGTTCATAAACTTTAGCTTTACCTACACCAAGAATCTTTCCTGTTTCAGTTACATTAAACAACTTTTTTTCAAATGTTTTTTCTATAAAAATCTCTCCTTTTTAACAAATTACTATTAGAGGTTATATGACCCTTTATTATGGTTTTATTTTTGAATGTTAACTTCAATTTATAGTTTGTTCTACAAAAAGCTCCCAACACTATCGCAGTTTTAATTATATATTTTTAAGTTTAAACAACGAAAAATATTAAGTATATCAACGCATTCTAATTAATAAAAATTTTTGTTGACAATATTATTTTAAGCTCGTAATAAGCTCGGATATAAGGATTCGCAATTCATATTCTTATTGGATAAACACGATAGGCTCATATATCCTCGCTTATATTACTCGCTTTTTCTTATTCTTCTATGTCTCAACAGAGTTGGTATTTCTCTTTTAAGGCTACCCCCATTTAACCATTGCACTACAACGGTTTATTTTCAATTCTACAACCTACTTGGTTGTAAACGGTATTAAAAGGTTGTAAAAGCACTATTTTTATGTCGAAAAGCTGAAACAATTTATCTGTGAGTTTTTGCAATATTGTTTGTGCTCTATAACTCAACACATTAAAATGTGTATAAAACTCACACCCTCACAAACGCCCATAAAAGGCTCTGTATGGTGTTTTGTTTGATGGCGTAGAATTACACTATCAAGGCTATATCAGCCTTGAAATGCCGTTTAATCACCCTGTATACATTGAATAGCATCGTATATCTTATCAATGCAGTCACCGCACACATTAATCTCCAAACGCTCACCGTCATTAATCGAACCGTAATTTGCTTCCAGTATAATTGATGAAGCTATCAGGTCTGCTTGACCGCATATTTCGCATATAAAACTGTGATTTGGTTTATTCATATTTTCACCGCCTTTCCAAACAATTTTTGGGCTATACCCTGCAAAAAAATATGCAGGGTACACCTAACAGGGCATACAAATATCTTGTATACCTAAAGTTAGATGCACACCTGCTGACAGCGAGGTTATGAGATATTCACGGTGGAATATATATTATATAGTATAATCAATGCACCCATATTAAATTGAAATCAAATAATCCTCTGCAAGTCCAAAAACAAAAAAGCCGTACATCACATTTAGGTTAATCCTAATCTGTGGGTACGGCTTATCATTTGACAAAATGTCTGCGTGCGGACTCATTGATTTACGATGATATTATAGCAGAAACAATGCGTTCAGTCAACCCAATAGCGTTTTTGCGGGGAGTTGCAACGCAACACGCAAATGTAAACAATTTGTAAACAACGATTTTGAAAATGATTTTATGTGTGGGAGATGAAGTGACTTTAATCAATTATATTCTGCTCTGACGGAGAAATACCACAACCGCCCCCGCATAGCCTTTCAAGCTCGGCGTTGATTAGTCTGTTGATGAATGCATTGACACTTTCACCGTTTGCTTGTGCAACAGCTTGTATCTTTTCTTTTTCTCCTGTTTTAACTCTTACCTTTATTTCTTCATATGCACTTTTATTCCATTTTTCGTTTGCTCTGTGCCTTGCTTCTGATATCGCCACTATTACCACCCCTAATTTAATATAGGTATAAATTATATCATATAATCTGTACTGTGTCCAGTGTACAAAATGTACAAATGTACCCAGTGTATATTTGTGAAATATGCCGTATTGACATTGTACTGTACCCAGTGTATAATGAAGTCACAGACAAGGACACAACCCCTTGCAATAGGTTAAGCGAAGGCAGACGAAAGTAGGCAACAGCCGAAACCAAGAAGGTCACATAAGAGTGGGAACGGATAAGAGAGATTGAGATTGCAGTGTTGCATAGATGTTTAATGCCACCCACCACTTAACCGATAAGCTCCGACACGGCAACCCGTCAACCCCTTGCACCGAAAATAAGCGGTAATAACAGCAGGTCACGCAAGCCGAACAGAGAGCAAAAAAAATACATATTAAAAGAGGTAACAACAATGTCAATCAACGAAATGGAAAACAAAATCAAGAAGCTTCAAGAGTGGGAAGCACTCGCCGAAGAAGCAAAAGCGGAAGCCGAAGCATTAAGGGACGAAATCAAAGCCGAAATGCTCGCAAGAGAAACAGAAGAAATTGAAGCGGGCAGATTTATTATTCGTTGGACTTCCGTCCTTTCAAACAAATTTGATACAACAACATTCAAAAAAGAACACGCCGAAATGTACAAACAATACACAAAGCAGACACAAAGCCGTCGCTTTTCGATTGCATAAAAAGAAATCTGCTACCCCAACCGACCAAAGTTAGATAGCAGACTTCCGACCTACACCACCAAACGGAGCAGGTACAATATTATTATAACCGTATCTGCTCCCAAAATCAAGTAATTAAAAGGGAGTATAAAATATGAAACAAATAACTAATATGTCAAGGCTCGTCAATCAGCTTGAAAAGATGTTCAGGTTGCTCAATGAGGATATATTTGATAACGAATTACCAACACCCATTATCACCGTAATTCCAACCCCAAGAGCCTATGCCCATTATGTACCGTTCGATATATGGGAAACAAAAGATAACAGTAAAAGAGAGATAAACATTGCAAGCGGAACGCTTGACAGACCTCTTGAAAATATTGTTGCTTCCCTTGTTCACGAAATGGTACATATGTATAACGATGTGATACTGAATATTGGTGATGTATCGAGGGGCGGAACATATCACAACAAATATTTTGCAAAACAAGCAGAGCAAAGAGGTCTGATTGTCACACGCTCCGAAAAATACGGATTTGCACACACAGCACCGTCCGACAGCTTGATTGAATGGTTACTTAATCACGACGAATTAAGGGAGATTGAAATATGCAGAATCAATCCCCTGTTTATATCATCAGGTGTGGGAACTCATTCAAACAACGGTGATGAATTAATTGCCACAGGAAAAAGTACAAACAACCACAGCAGAAAATACATTTGTCCTTGTTGTCGTAATAGCGTAAGAGCAACAAAACAGGTTAATATTATCTGCGGTGATTGTATGCAGAAAATGATTGAGGCGTAAATCAAAACAGCGGAGAGAAATCCCAGCTGAAAATTGAAATGTTAACATCAAGAATGAAGGGTTATATATTATGAATTATGCAATAGTAGCAGAGTATGCAGACGGAGAAAAGACAGTCAACATAATAACACAGAATGCCGTTCCTGCGGACAGAGATAATTTTTGTTTGGACTGTTTTGTGTATGACGATACACTCCATATCGGATATGTGACAAGGGTAAACCTTAACAACAAAATTCACCCCGTTGAAATGGCATATATCGGAATATGCCTTGATAATTGCTTATCGGTCAAGGTTTATAATGTTAACGATTTAACGCCTGTTTCTCCGTGGAGAGGTTTATATTACGGTACAAGCAGGGAATAGCCTAAATTTACAAATTTTTTAAATTTTAAAAGTTGTAAAAACAAAATTGTTAATTGCTGATTTTTAAAAAGTGTAAATAGCATCAGACTTGATTTTTACAAAGGAGCTTATTATGCAGATAGCCTATATCAGGGTTTCAACCGTGGAACAGAACGAACAACGGCAAATAGAAGCAATGCAAAAATACGGTATTGAAAAATGGTTTACCGAAAAGGTATCAGCCAAAGACACAAATCGCCCGAAATTGCAGGAGCTTTTAGAGTTTGCAAGAGAGGGTGACACGATACACATACACGATTTTTCAAGACTTGCAAGGTCAACAAAGGATTTGCTTGATATTGTTGAACAACTTAATCAAAAAGGTGTTCACCTTGTAAGTAACAAGGAAAACATTGACACATCAACAGCAACAGGAAAACTACTCCTAACAATGGTAGGGGCGATAAATGAATTTGAAAGGGTTAATCTGTTGGAGCGACAAAGGGAAGGTATAGCAATAGCAAAGCGTAACGGTAAATACAAAGGCGGTAAACGAAAGACCGTTACTAATTTTGCAGAGCATTACTCCCGATATATGTCACGGGAAATATCAAAATCTGCCCTTGCCCGTGAATTAAATATAAGCCGTCCAACATTGGATAAGCTTATATCAGAATACAATCAGAATAAATAATATAAGCGGGAGTAAAAGTGCTCCCGCTTAATTCATTATTGATTTTATTTGTTTTGTATGATAAACTTTAACCACAAGGCATAGTATGCTGTGGTTGCTTACTGTGTTTTGTCCTTTCGTGCCGTTCTACTATTGTCCGAGTAGGACGGCAATACTTTTGCTTATAAACACAAAATTTTAGAAAAATCAACTACAATACAATGGTAATATTACCACAATCTATGGCTTGGGTACGAACAAAAAATGTCAGGCTTAACTGTATAATCGAAACTATCTTCTACTAATCGAACAGAAACATTATTTTCTATTAGTCTTTTTTCAATGCATTGCAAAAACCGTATGTTTCTGGGTCGAATCGTTTTGTTTTTGCCAACATCACAATCGTGAATAGCGATATTGTTTATCATATGACCCGTAGTCATTCTCCATCTTGACATTTTACCTTTGTGAGCAAGAAGCAAGTGATAAATCCAATATGTTGTTGAGCTGTGTGATGAAAAATCACACGCTTCATATCTCCCATTCGGTATATAAATCTGTTGTTCCCAATCTGCACCGATTGAATATTCTAAATCTTCCTTTAGTTTGTCGCATATCTCTTGATAATGTTGTCCGCATGATATATACTCCTTAATTTCTTGTTCCATATCAAAAGGGGCTGCATATGCGATTTCAAAGTCATCTTGGCTAATTCTTATGTTCTTGTTTTTTTCTACTGCTTCTGCAGTTTTGGCTTTTTCATTAATAATTTTTCCACCATAATATAAACCACCGAACAAGGTCTTAAATAAACTAAACATAGTAAGACTCCTTTTAGCAACAGCTTTTTTATAATTATAGCACAACACCACTTTAAAATCAACAAATCGTTGACTGCAATCTATGATACGGAAACTATTTTTGATATATAATTAGTATCAAAGGTGGTGATATGGTGTATCTCTGCGATTTTGGAACAATATTAAAACAACTCCGAAAGAGCCATAATTTAACACAAAAAGAATTAGGTTTAAAAATCGGATTATCAAAAGCTGTTATCAGCAAATATGAGAACGGAATGGGTTATCCGACTTTTGATGTTCTGATACATATATCTGAATATTTTGGAGTTACAACCGATTATCTTCTTGGGGTATCAAAGGGCAAAACAATAGATGTATCATCACTTACTGAAAGTCAAGTAGAAACCATACACAGGATAATCTCTGAATTTAATAAATCTAACAACACCTAACCGCTGTTTGCATTTCTGCAACGGTGGTTATTTCTTTTACATACAAAGAAAGGACGGTTGCCCGTCCTCGCTCTGTGTGGTTATTGTGTGATGTAGTAACAATGTCTGTGTCCTTTCTGATATACAGTATAACATTTTAATGTATCCGTGCATACTTCAAAAACTATTTAGAACACTTCAAAATTGCACAACGACAGTATTTGTGCGATTAATGTGCAATTTCTGATATTTTAAGCTCCGTTTTACATAAAAAAAGACTTCCGAATATTTCATCGGAAGTCCTGTAAACCTTGATTTAATTAGGCTTTCATTGCCTCTTCAACTGCAACTGCACAAGCAACGGTCATACCAACCATGGGGTTGTTACCTGCACCGATAAGACCCATCATTTCAACGTGAGCGGGAACTGATGAAGAACCTGCGAACTGTGCGTCTGAGTGCATTCTGCCCATTGTGTCTGTCATGCCGTAGGAAGCGGGGCCTGCTGCCATGTTGTCGGGATGAAGAGTACGGCCTGTGCCGCCGCCCGATGCAACTGAGAAATAGTTAACACCGTTTTCGTTGCACCACTTCTTGTATGTGCCTGCAACGGGGTGCTGGAATCTTGTGGGGTTGGTGGAGTTACCTGTGATGGAAACGCCAACGTTTTCAAGCTTCATGATAGCAACGCCTTCGGGAACGTTGTCTGCGCCGTAGCATTTAACCTTTGCTCTGTCGCCTGTTGAATATGCTTTTTCTTCAACAACTGTAACAGTTTCAGCATAGGGATCGAACTCGGTCTTGCAGTAAGTGAAGCCGTTGATTCTTGAAATAATCATTGCAGCATCCTTGCCGAGACCGTTAAGGATAACACGAAGGGGCTTAACGCGAACTTTGTTTGCGTTAAGAGCAATTTTAATTGCGCCTTCAGCAGCAGCAAATGATTCGTGACCTGCGAGGAAGCAGAAGCATTCTGTTTCTTCTGAAAGGAGCATCTTGCCGAGGTTACCGTGGCCGATACCAACCTTTCTGTTATCAGCAACTGAGCCGGGGATGCAGAAGGACTGGAGACCGATACCGATAGCGGCAGCAGCATCAGCAGCCTTTGTGCAGCCTGTCTTGATAGCGATAGCGCAGCCTACTGTGTAAGCCCAAACAGCGTTTTCAAAGCAGATGGGCTGAGTTTCTCTTACGATTTTGTCGCAATCAACGCCCTTTGCAAGAGTGATTTCCTTGCATTCTTCGATTGAAGAAATGCCGTATTCCTTAAGACATGCATTGATCTGGTCAATACGTCTTTCGTAGCTTTCAAATAATGCCATTATATTTTCCTCCTCCTGCAATTATTCTTTTCTGGGATCGATGTACTTTGCGGCATCTGCAAATCTGCCGTAAGTACCGATTGCCTTGTTGTATGCGTCGTTGGGTGTGTCGCCCTTCTTGATGAAGTCAGTCATCTTGCCGAGTGAAACGAACTCATAGCCGATAACCTGATTATCCTCATCAAGAGCAAGTCTTGTAACATAGCCTTCAGCCATTTCAAGATAACGAACGCCCTTAACCTTTGTGCCGTACATTGTGCCGACCTGTGAACGAAGGCCCTTGCCAAGGTCCTCAAGACCTGCGCCGACTGAAAGACCGTCATCCGAGAAAGCGGACTGTGAGCGGCCGTAAACAATCTGAAGGAAGAGTTCTCTCATAGCTGTGTTGATAGCGTCACAAACAAGGTCTGTGTTGAGAGCTTCAAGGATTGTTTTGCCGGGAAGAATTTCAGCAGCCATAGCAGCTGAATGAGTCATACCCGAGCAACCGATTGTTTCAACAAGAGCTTCTTCGATAATACCGTTTTTAACGTTGAGCGAAAGCTTGCAAGCGCCCTGCTGAGGTGCGCACCAGCCAACACCGTGTGTGAAAGCGGAAATATCCTTAATTTCGTAAGCCTTAACCCATTTGCCCTCTTCGGGGATGGGTGCGGGGCCGTGGTTGGGTCCCTTGGCTACGCAGCACATTTCCTGCACTTCGCGTGAATAGTTAATCATTTTGAATTTCTCCTTTCAAAAGAGATGATATTTAAACCTTTAATATATTACCCTAATTTTTCCCTGATATCAAGTGTGAATTTGCACAACAAATTCTATTATAACCATTTCAACTTATATAAAACTCCCACGCCTGCAACCGCTGCAACAATTGTTACAAACATAAGAGTGCCGACACCCATTGTCGGGGAAAAGATAAGAACGATAACGCCTACGATAACGGGCAGCGGAACAAGCTTCCAATGCTTTGCAAAGTAGCTGGCGCCGAGAGCACCGAAAAGAGCCGGAAGAACCCATTCAAAAGCAGGCTTAAATGCCGAACCTTCCGCAGTAATAAGAGGAAGAACGGGTGAAAAAGCGAGCACGCCGACAGCTATGATAACCGTTGTTGTGATTGAAGAAACGCCGATGGCGATTGTTGAAATAACTTCGCCTTCTTCCGTGTTAGCGCGAACCTTTGCGTTTTCCATAGCTGCAAGGCCAACGGGAAGCTTAAGATTTGTGATATTTCCGGTAACAAAGCTGAGGTATGTGCCGCCGGCACCAAGCATAGGTACATAAGTGATAACTTCAATAACAGCCGTTACCCAATAAAGAAGCATAAGCTTACTGAGAACCGTACCGAGAACCTTGAGCTCAGGCCATACGCCGAGATATGTTGAAATAGCCACAGGGATTGAAAGGAGCATGAGCAATGCGCCGATATTCCAGAGAATACCCCATCTGTGAACTCTGTCAAAATAATTTTTCTGCATAATTCATTCTCTCCTTTCTTTTATCTCCAAACAAAGCTAACAATGTCTGCGGGAAGAACAGCTTCAAACAGCATTGCCGCACCCATGCCGACAAACATTGCAATAGGCATTGTGAACGGACGGAGCTTTTCGAGATTGAACTTTTTGCAGATTGTTTCAAGAATAACCATTGCAACCATCGCTACAATGAGAACGCTGATTGACATAAAGCCTGCATTGCCAACGCCGTCGGAGGTTGTGCCTGCGATTGCTCTTGCAATGAAAGCAGAGATAATGCCGATGAATGCTGCTGCCGAAATAGCATCGCCGAGTTTTGCTGCACTTTCGTTTTTGTTAACAGCAGAACCGATTTTGGTCTGGAGCTTCTTGCAAACGAACGGAAGAAGAAGAAGCGGAGCAATGCTGCCGATTGTCATGGCCCATGCAACGGTTGAAAACTGCTGAGGGTCGGCAATTGAGCTTGTGAGAGTGCCGCCCATTGCTTCAACCGCAGTCTGCGCAGCAGTTGTTTCATAAGCAAGGTTGCCGATAACGGTAAGTCTTATCCAAGGAAGAACAATACCAAGCGCATTTGCCAAAACAATAACCGTTGCAAGAATTGAAATTGCGGGAGCAACGGTGAAAAGAATGCTTGAAACAACGGTGTTTTTGAGCTTTTCTTTTTCAATTCCGAGTTCTTTAGCGTGTTTCCATGACTTAACAATAAAGAAAACGGACTGAAGGGTTACGAATGCAACTACGCACAGCGCAATGGCATACATAAAGGTGCTTTCTTTGAAATCCAAAGCTACTCACTCCTAAATTCATAATGTAATAATAATATCATATAAATACAGCATTAGTCAAGAATTTCCATGAAATGATAAAGATATTTCAAAAGGTGATAAATTCTGAAACCTATTAAATTTTTATATGAAAAGTATAAATAAAGCAAACACAAAAATATTTAAATTTTTTTGCAAAAAAGGCTTGACTTAAGCAAAAAATTGTGATATATTAATCGAGCGTTCCACGCTGGTGTAGCTCAGTTGGTAGAGCAGCTGATTTGTAATCAGCAGGTCGGGGGTTCGAGTCCGTCCACCAGCTCCAATTAAATATGGAAGAGTTCCCGAGCGGCCAAAGGGAGCAGACTGTAAATCTGCCGTCAACGACTTCGGTGGTTCGAATCCACCCTCTTCCACCACATTGGAGAAATCCGAACTTAATGCCAATCGGCAATGGGTTCGGATTTTTTGTTTTTATCAGAGATATCAGTTTTTGAGGTTGTAACAAAAAAGCAGGCGGGACTTCCGTCTCGCCTGCAACTGTCTTACTCATTCTTCAGCAGTCTGTTCATATTCCCTGAGTTCCCGCTGTCCTTCCCCGCTTTCAAAATATTCCTGCATTATCGGAAGTAAGCACCGTGCAATTCTTTCAATCGCATAATCGGGAATTTCCATGCCGCTGTTTGATTTTTCTGACGTCAAATTGGTTTTGCGCTCCTTTCATATAAAAGGAGATCTTTAAATTATGAAAAATACATTTTTCCTCGCATTTATATTTTAAACTCTTTCCAGGAAATTGTCAAACTTTTTTCACCGTTGCAAATCGACTGATTTTTTACAACTTAAAATTCAGCTTTTGGAACAATAGAACCGCAAAATCAAGGTAACAGGTCAAACTATACGCACCCCTCAATTACCGCACTCTGAGGCCGTTGATATACAATGGTTTCAGAAGCTCTATTTGGTTAATTTTTAACTGTAATGAAAGTGTCTTTTATCACTTGATTTTTGCAACCTTAAAGTTCGTTATGTGGAAAAAGTAACCGCAAAATCGGGGTTACAGGTCAAACTATACGTACCCCTCAATTACCGCACTTTGAAACCGTTGATATATAAGGGATTTCAGATGTTACTTTTCCTACGTTTTTTAACAAATAAAAGGAGTTTTTTAATTATGATTAATAACATTATTTCTTGTGAATTTAATATCGATACCGCCTGTGTTGAGGTTAAACTTATTGACGGTTCTATGGTGTCAATCGACTGCCTTGCAGTTGAAAACGAATATGCAAACAATATGTACGAAACATCAGAACTCGACTTTCTCATCTACAACGAGCCAATGACTTATGTTAGATTACTGTTAAGTGGCAAGACGGAAGAATATCTGCGAAATAATACAGATTATACGCCATTATCAGATATGAGATAATAATTCTGTAACGCTTTTTTATCCCTTTTTTGATGTTTTGATGATATATCATTGATAGTACAAAAATTCAATAAAATGCCGTTGTATATCAACACTTTTAATATCAAAATCATTACATCAATCACACTTTAATAATTTATAGAAAAGCGCCATATAAGTTGACTCTAAAATCAACTTATATGGCTTTTCTTGTCATTTGCGATTTTATTATGTTCCTACCTTCTATTTCATTAACTATAATATACTCTTTTTAATCAATTCATTTTTTATAACACAAAATTCATTTTGCTCTTCTTCAGTACAATTAGGCGATAAGGTTAATTCTGCGATTTTCTTTGGCAACGGAATATATAATTCAGTAAAATCCGGTTTGTAATATTCAAAAGTGTTTGTTTTAGTGTTGAGATAAAATTCTTTACCTATCGGTCTAACTGCAACTCGGATTCGTGTTTCAGATTCGATTTCCCAATCAACCATCTTACCGTTATGATTGTTATAGCCATACTTCATTTTTATTAACCCGGCATTACTTTCATATCCATCTTCAATTTTGTGCTTATCTAAATCATCTGTATAATATACATCAGCGAGGCTTGTGCCATATACACACCAATCAGATACGTTGCTGTAATTTGTGTGTTCCAGAACGGAACGACCATTAAAATCATTTTTGAAATTCTTAAGTGGTATTTTCAATTGAGCATCTGCAAATACACTAAACCTTAAACTGTTGGGGGCAAAACTTATTCGTACATTTCCATAGTTATCCCAAAAATAATCCTCATTCGATAAAGTATTGGTGAAACAACTCGCAAACACCTTCCCGTTCCATAAGGAAGTAATTCTTTTATTCTCATCAGAATCATTAACCAAATCTAACCTATTTAACCTCAAAGAGGAATTATTAAGAATGATTTTTAATTTTTGTATTGTTGTATAGTGATGTAGCAATGGGTGAGAGTGTACTTTGTAAGATAATTCAGAATATAAATCCTTGGTCATTTTATTTGCCTCCGCACGCGTTTTTGTACTATTATAACAAAGTTCGAATAATTATGTCACCCCCTTAGTGTAGGTTATTGCAAATGTGATGTAAACTTCTCCCACGCTTTTTTTAGTTCTTTTATACTTTGATAACGCTCATTTCTGTCATTACTAACCGCTTTTGTAGCAACCGCAAACGCTTCATCCGAAAGTTGCCACGAATTGCGGGTACGATTGTAACTGCCAAACAAAGCAAAGGCAAACGCTCCAGCACAGTAAACATTTGTTACCTCGTCAATATCTGCACCGAGTTGATATTCTTCAGGAGATTGGAATTTTGAGCTTCCCCACATTCTGCCCATATCGTTGATACACGGCTGTTTTTTGAAAAAGTCAATATCACAGATTGTTGTTTTGTGATTCTCGGCATCGTACATTATACTTCCGTCATAAAAATCAACTGCAACATATCCGTTTGAATTGGTGTAGTCCAAGAAATCGAGTATATCGTCGAAAACATTAAGCCTGTCCGCAATGGGTAAACTCATAAATCTGCGATGCTCTGCAGGGTACATTCTGCCCATACAGTCACCATCAACCCACTTGAACACCATTGCAAATCCGCCATTGATTTCTTTGGCTTCGACAAACTCGATGAGATTTTTATGTTTCAAATTCTCGTATATAGGTAATGTTGATTTTAAACGCTCTATTGCATCTTTAGGTGTGCCACTATATGCTTCAGTCGGTGCACCTGCGAATTTCACAAAATACCTTTCACCGTCTTTTTCCGTTCCGAAACAGATATTACCCGAATCTTGGTCATCAAACACTTTGAACACCTTTCCGTATTGGCTGATAAAGCTGAAATCGAAAGGTGCTTTCATTTTGTAGGGCAGACCGTCTATGTGTTGCAAATAGTAACCCTTGAAATACCAACTCGGCACAGGATTTTTCATATTGTCATACCACTCAAGCACTTCGTTTGCGAGATTTCGCATAGTCTGAATTTCGTCTTCTCCATACGGAATCGCCCACGGTAGAGAAGTAATTGTACCAAGGCTGATATACAAAGCAAGAAGCTTCCAAAACTCCATAGGAACATCATTATCAAAATATCCGTTAACCATACCCGAAGCGAAAAGCGGAGAAGCCTGTGCACACCAGGTAATACTCTTGAATTCTTCCCATGGATCGCCGAAATCGTAGCGGTCAAAGTCAATAATAACAACATTGCCGTTTTCTATCATCATATTACCGATGTGATAATCGCCGTGCTGAAACACCTGCGGTCTGCCTTTGAGCAGACAGCGGTTTTCGTTGATGAAATCAATAAAAGCCTGACCGTTATCATATTTCAGCGGACACTCGTTATATTTTTTGATTCTTAAATCTGCCTTATCATTTATACGGGTTTCCCAATCAGGTTGGTCTGAGGGTGCAGGGATTGAATGAATTTTCTTCAGAATTTTGCCTGCTTCAAGACCGAGTGCATACTGTTCCGAATCTGCAAGACACGGTATAACCTCATTTGCATCCTTACCGTCAACCCAAGTCTGCAATATGTAAATACCCTCATCACATTCACCGATTTCAAGTGACTTGCACATAGGAATACCGAGCTTTGCAGCTTCTTGCTGCATACGGAACATATTCTCACGGTTTGCACTCTTTTCAATAGGTGTGATACGCAGAAGATATTTCGTTCCGTTAGCAGTTGTGATACAGTATTTCTTATCGCACGACCAACCTTTGTTTATGGGTTCTTTTGATATGAATTCAATCATTGGCTCAATCCCATTTCTTTCATTTTCTTTATCAATCTTTTTGATCGGAACAGCAGATAATCGTGCCCCATTTCGCCCAAGAGAATATACCAATTCAGTTCGTTGCACAGAGCATAAAGTTCGACCTTTAAATCGCAGTATTTCGAGGTCGAATTTCTCTTTTTATACTCATCATAAAGCTTGAGCTTTTTGCCGAAACCGAGTGTCAGGCAGAATATCTCATATTCGGGTTCTGCCCACAGCATATCAAACGGGTCAACCGCACCCGCAAGCTCGGATTTCCAGAAATCAATTATCAGATTCGGCATCCAGAAATCGCCGTGACAAAGGCAGGCGGTGTTGTTGGTAACGCTGAATATTTCATCGAAATTCTTGTTGATAAGTTCAACCGCTTCCATAATCTCGGGTTCAATTTCGTTTTTCTCAAATTTCGCTTTTGTAAAGGCGTAAATATCTGCGAAATATTCTTTGTAATACTCCGCCCAAGTGTCATAAACGGGGTTATCGTATTTGCCGAACTTGTCGTTATGCACGCTTTGTGCGTTCATAAGAGCATCAATAATGCTGTTTCTGAGTCGCTTTCTTGACGGAACAAATGCAAGATATTTGCTCTTACCGCTCATTCCTTTTATGTAATCCATACCGAGATAAACGGTGTCATTTTCACGGTGGAGGAAATAGGTTTTCGGAACTTTATATGAAACCTTGGGAGAGAGAAAATCAAGCATATCCTTCTCCTTGCGAATTGCATCATAAAATTTGCTCGTTTTAACAGCAATTTCATAAGGTTTGGTTGTGATTTTTACAAGATAAACACTTCCGCTTGCACCCTTACCGACTGCACGGATTTTACTGACCTTCGTATTCATTTGCTTTTCAACAACCGATTTGATTGAATCTGTGTTCATAGAAAATATCCTTTCAACCACTCCACAGACTGTTTTAACCCGTCAACGGTCTTTGTTTCCAATACCACACGGCAGTTATGCTCGTTGGCAAGATTGATATATTTTTCAATATCCATTTTGCCTGTACCGAGTGCGAGGTGATTTTTTCTGCTTTTTGCATCGTGCAGATGAATATGCTGCAGACGGTCTTCGTGTTTCACAATGAATTCTTCGTCTGTACCGCCAATGCCGTAATTGTGTCCCACATCAAAAGTCAAAGCAAAAACATTGCTTTCCAAAAGTAATTCAACAGCTTCTTTCTGAAAATCTTCGTAGCCGTCGCAATTCTCGATACATATTTTAATAGCGGCATCGCCGATAATGTTTTCACACATATTTCTAAACGCAACGATACTTTTGAGATACTGCTCTTCGTATTCCGAGAAAAGATAAACCTTTCTGTCGGGTAGGGTGAAATAAACGCCTCTTGCCATATGCATGTTAATCACTCTGACACCAAGCTGCTTTGCAATTTCAATAGTATCGGCAACAGTTTTTGTGTACGCCTCTGCAACATAAGAGTTGAAATCACTGATATTCAGATTTTCGTCAAGATGAATTGTGTAGTAAATGCCGTATCTATCGGCGATACTTTTGAAATAATCTACATCAATTTTATCAAGCTGATATTGTGGCATATTCATATTTAGTTCAATGAAATCAAGCCCTAATTCCGCACACAGCTTTGCGCACTCTTCAAGCGTGGTTGTTTCAATTAGTGTGGGCATACCGTAGTTTGTCAGTTTCATAATTCACCTCTGTCGGGCGTAATCTTTAAATTCCTTGTTAATCTTTCTATACGAAAAGTTTGCAATCTCTTTTAACGGATGCGATTTCATAAGATGCTCAACAAACCGACAGCCGAGATAATATCCGACATCGGAATATCCGTTATATGAACACCAATCGCCGAAGAAATCCTGAACACTTTCCT
This sequence comes from Acutalibacteraceae bacterium, assembly GCA_045589815.1. Lineage (GTDB taxonomy): Bacteria > Bacillota > Clostridia > Oscillospirales > Acutalibacteraceae > CAG-177. The sequence goes on along the minus strand of JAZNPT010000050.1, from coordinate 2,902 downwards.
TTGCATCAAGACGACAGAGATATTCCTTTTTGATTTCAGTTTCGTTTTCACGGCACCAATCAAGCCAACCGTCTTTATCCTGATGCCAGAAGTCATTATCACCGCAAAGAATATGCTCACAAACCATAGCAACACCTTCCTGATAAAGCTGCTGTATGGCTTTTCTGCGTTTTGTAAAATCGGGGATATACAAATTGCCGTTCATCTTATGCCACAGATGACCGATTTCGTGCAATATCAGAGCACGCATATTTGTTTCGTCGCCCCAATCCAGCTCGATTATTTTCTCAATTCCGAGAAGAACGGTATTCTTACCGTCAAGTGTAGTTGCCCAACCTGCACCGTTGCATAGTCCGAGATACAGAATGATATTTATATCGGGTTCTGTGTCAAAAAGCTTTGAAAGATTTGCATTCAGAGTATCGACAACAATCTGAAAATTCTTGCTCACGAAATCAATCTTATCTGCATTCAATGCGTCTTCAAGAATGGGAAGAACATCCTTTTTGAAATCATATTCTTTTGAATCATTTTCACATTTTGACGGCAATTCTTTTGATATTTCTCCTGCATATTTTCTCCATACAGATATGTCAAAGCCATTTGTAAAAAGCGCTTTTATTCTGTTGCAAGTGTTTATGATTTTCATTTTGCGACCTCATCCAAGCTGTAAATATATCTGAATGCGATTTTGTCGGAGGAATCGCTTTCCTGACCTTTGAGTTCTTCTTTCAAAGAGTTTTCTTTATCAATGATGAACCATATTGTTTTGCATCCGTATTCTGCCGCAGTCGGCATAAAAACATCTGCAACCCATTTTGTATCGTCGGGATGATTTTCAAAGCCCGTGCGTGTATCGGCAACGTAGTCACACTTATGCTCTTTAATTATTTCAAGTGCATAGTAAAGCGGCTCACGGTAGTTTTCGTGAGAACAAAACTTTTTCCATTTCACAAATACTACATTGTAGTTTTCATCATAATGCACTTCACAGAATTCGGATTTATACATAAACACCCATCCTTTTATTCTAAGTATCCTTTTTCTTTGAGCCAATTTAAATATCTTGTCTTTTGTCGGTCTATCATTTTGTCCGAATTAACAAATTCAATAAACTCACTTTCACTTATCCATTTAAAAGATATCGTTTCGCCTTGCTGCAGTTTTACTTTTTCCTTATTGCAATCCGTATTGCATAAAAAACAGTGAAACAAAGATTGACCATTTTCAAAAACATAGCAGGCAAATTCCGTAAAATCATCACATACAATGCCTGTTTCTTCATAAAGTTCTCTCTTTATGCAGTCAAATTTATCTTCGCCTTTTAAAGCGGAACCACCGGCGGTTGCTTCAAAGTAACCGGGGTAAATATTTTTGTTGAAATCTCTTTGCATAAGAAGATAATCGCCATCAATATGTCTTACGAGTACCTCGCAAACAAGATGATAAAGCCCATCAGGTATGATTTCGCCCCGTATTAAATCTATGTTTGCTAAAGTACCGTCTTTATAATATGCATCCCATAATTCCATAGGTTTTCTCCTTGATTGAGATGAAGTTTTTATTTCACCGCAAATGTAGCAACATACTGCGGATAATATTTGCCGATTATGTTTCCGCCTTCTCCGTCACGGTCTTCATATAATGCTTTTAGAGTAAATCCTGCTTTGAGTTGACCGCCGATTTGTTCATCCAATGTATGGCTGAACTGTACGCCGTCACCGTTTGCAATCATTGCGTCAAGACGTTCTTTCGGCATTTTGAGAGGATTGAACGGTAAGGGATTAACAACCTTCAACGGGTCATCTTCTTCAAACAAATAATCTATGCCGTTATCAAGACCAGAAAGCAATCTGCCGCCTTTTTTAAGAATACGGTAACACTCGTTCCAGACGTGATAAACATCTTCAACATAGTTGTTTGAAACGGGATGAAAAATCAAATCAAAGCTTTCATCTTCAAATGGAAGTGGTTTTGACATGTCACCCTTGACGATTGTGATATTGTATCCTTCTCTGTCGGATACCATTTTCTCTGCTTCAAGCTGTCTGTCGGAATAATCAAATACGGTACAAACTGCGCTGAGCTTTGAAAGCACGGGCATCTGCTGACCGCCGCCGCTTGCAAGTCCTAACACTTTTTTACCTTTCAAATCACCAAACCATTCGTGAGGAACAGCAATGCAGGGTGTGAGAATAACCGAAAAATTATCGGGAGTAATTTTCTCGTATTCCTCGTGACTTATGGGCAAGGAGTATGCGCAGCCGTCTTCCGCCCACGAATCCCAAGTTTCTGAATTTATTTTAGTGTAATCAAGCATTTTGTTACCTCATATTGTTTATGTAATTGTCAGATTCTTTTCTGCTTTTGAAAATTATTATATGTTTTTCCTTTTTATATTTTTCAATCAGCTCATATATTTGGGGGAGAGATGTTTTTGGAAAATCTTTGATGAATTCTTCAAATTCGGGGTCTAATTCTTTTTCTAACCACGGCAAGTCGTAACGACCTTTACCGATACGCTCAGTTGCTCCTTGCAAGCAAACTTCTGTCGGTAAATCAAAAAGAAAAACCGTATCGCACTCTCTGAGACGCATCTCAATTGTCCTGTTGTAATTGCCGTCAATTATCCATTCGGGTGTTGCAAATATTTCTGATATTCTTTGGTCAAATTCTTCCCTTGGAATATGAGTTTTGTCAGGTTTATGCCATATAGCATCGAGATAATATAACGGTAATCCTGTGCATTTATTCAGTTTTTCTGCAAAAGTTGTTTTCCCCGAACCAGGACAACCAATTATAATGACTTTGTTCATAATATTCACCAAAAGAACTATGGCATCCCCAATTTTGGAGATGCCTGAAACTTTAAATTATTTTGCCATTTTTTTAGCTACAAAAT
>JAZNPT010000049.1:0-30265 GCA_045589815.1 Acutalibacteraceae bacterium | reverse complement strand
TGACCCGAATGATGACCCCGAAAATTATCAGCTCGCCTGCATGCAGAGAATATGGATGTTCTTTCTTCTGAAAAAAGAAGATGAAATTATTTCCGAACTCCGAGAAAAAGTAAAATCAAATCCCGATAATCCGAGAGAAACAGACAACCTCTTGATTGCCCTTATCTGGGCTGAAAAATATTATGATGCCTATAATCTTTTCAGAGATACAATCAAAAAATTTCCCGATGATTGGCGGATGTATATTCACGGCGGTGACATCGCAAAGAAACTCAAAAAATATGATGAGGCACTGGAATACTACAACAAAGCAGGTGAAATCGGAACATACTTCTGCGATGAAATGGATTGCAAGGTCGGTCTGTATGAAGAAATGGGAGAATATGAAAAGGCTTATAATGAATGTATGAAAATGGCAGATATTTACCGCAGCAGAGGCTACGATGTTGAGGCTGATATGGCAGAGAAAAGAGCAGAAGAGATTAAAAACAAAATCAAAGAATAAACATCAAGCCGTCCGAGTTTTTACGCTCGGACGGCTTCTGCTGTAAGTATCATTCACCGAAAACTTCTTTTATTGCTTCAAGATAGCCGTAACCGTAGAGGTCATCGGGCTGAAGATAGCTTGTTTCTGTCCATTCATTCCAGCTGTTTACCGTAATAAACGGAGCTTTCATTATGCCGTTTTCAAGCGCCGAATCCGCAAAATCCTTTATTCTTTCGCAGGCGGTTTTAAAGTTTTCAGGCGTATTGTTTTCCACAACTCCGGGAATAAATTTATTGAATCTCACGTTGTTATCCCAACCAACCGAAATATTCGGATAAAACGGAACGTTGAGTTTCTTTGTTTCCTTTTCAATTTCACCAATGTATCTGTCCGTAATCTCGGTATAATCGCCGTCAAAATCCGTTGAACAGCCCCAGTTATAGCTCGTTACGGAATCAACTCCGAGAAAACGGTACATCTCAGCAGAGTCAACACCTTTATTGCTGTCGGAATCATCCAGCCAGTTGAAAACACGGTTGCGCCAATGAACAACCTGAAAATGCAGTCCGTCAAAGCCTGCCTCAACGGTTTTTCTGCGGAATTCATCAATACCTTTTCGGCATTCGTCACTCGTGCCGAAAGAACGGATAAAGTTGTCTATGTCAAAAATCATATAAACGGGGCAACCGTCAATCATATAATAATTCTCACGGCTGAAATATTTTTCAATCGTTCTGTCACAGATGTTTGAAAAAATCTCGGGAGTAACAACACCGCTCCAGATAACGGTTGAAAGGTCATGGTCGGAATTCCGTTTGTCCCAGAGATGGGTTGCATCGTGGTTTGCCCACATCAGACAGAATTTCATATCCTTGTTGTTGCGTGCCTTGAGGAATCCGTCATTAAGGCAGTTTTCGAGAAACGGACGGTTATCGTACCAATACCAGTCATAGATAAAAACGTTCACTCCGTACGAAACGGCACAGTCAATCTGCATTTCCATAACACGGCTGTCGGCTTCGTTGACGTAACCCCAAGTCGGTATTCTCGGCCATCGGCAACCTTTGTAACCTTTGTCGGTCATCGCTTTTACCGTCTGCCATTCGCCGTAGCCTTCGGGCCAGAAAATGCGTGTGCGCGGCTCATCGCCCGTATATGACGGCCAAATAAATGCAGCTATATCGTATTTCATGTTTTTGCCTCCGTTTCGCAATGTTATGGGTTCAGTATATCATACGCACATATAAACATCAAGCCGCCCGATTGCTCGGACGGCTCTTTTTGTTCGGTCAGATTAAATTTATTACGCATAAACCGCAAATTCTGACAAACAATAACAGGGCAACTAAAAAATAACGCAGGGAAAATCATCGGCGCAATCGCAGGAGCGAACTGCGTTTGTGCGCGGAAAATCTATTGTTCCCCTGCAAGCATTAAGGAGAAAGATATAAAATGAAAGCCACAGGTATTGTCAGAAGAATTGACGACCTCGGAAGAGTCGTTATCCCCAAGGAAATCCGCCGCACCATGCGTATCCGCGAAGGCGACCCGTTGGAGATTTACACGGATTCGGACGGAGAGGTTATTTTCAAAAAATATTCACCCATCGGCGAGCTTTCGTCGATTACGGCTCAGTATGCCGAGGTTTTGGCGCGCGGCACGGGGCTTGCGGTTATTATTACCGACCGCGACAGCGTTATTGCCTGCGCAGGCATTTCCAAAAAAGAGGTTCTTGACCGCAGGGTAAGCCCCAGCCTCGAAAACATTATGGACAAGCGGGAAAACTACGTTTGCTGCGTTGACAGCGAACGCATGCGACCCATCGAAGGCGTTGACAAGGAAGCCGCCGTTGCATTCCCCATTATCGGCGGAGGCGATGTTTCCGGTGCGCTTGTGATGCTGCTCAACGAAAACGGCTCATGCCCCACCCAAACAGAAACCAAGCTCGCTCAGATTGCCTCATCCTTTCTGGGCAAACAGATGGAAGAATAACAGAAGAAAAGCCGCTGAACCATCAAAGTTCAGCGGCTCTTTATTTAGTGTATCAGAAAGTTTTAACAAGGTCTTTGAGATATTCCTTGAAATCCTCACCTATTTCGGGGTGATTCATGGCAACCTCGCAGTTTGCCTTCATGATGCCGAGCTTGTTGCCCATATCGTATCTCTTGCCGTCAAAATCATAGGCAAGCAGCTTGTCATTCATGCCAAGCTCCGTGAAAACATCGGTCAGATAGAACTCCTTGCCCTCGGGTGTTGCAGCAAGACCCTTTTCAATCAGTTCAAAGGTTTCGGGAGGAAGAACCACTCTGCCGAGAATTGCGAAAAGTGAAAGAATCTGCTCATCGGTGGGCTTTTCAATAATTTGGCGGCATGTCATTGCTCTGTCCTCACCCTCAATGGGAGAAACATCAAGGGTGCAGTAAAGCTTGATAAGCTCTCTGGTAACTTCTTTTACGCCGACAACGCCCTTGCCGTATTTTTCATAGCAGCGTGTAAGCTGAGCGGTAACAGGATCCTCTGAGATGATAACATCGTCGCCGTAAAGAACCGCAAACGGCTCATCGCCGATAAAGCTTTTGCCGCATAATATAGCGTGGGCAAGGCCTTTGGTTTCTTTCTGACGGACAAAATATATGTTGGCAAGATTTGCAACAGCCTTGATATCCTCATAAAGCTTTGCCTTTGAGGGGTTGCCCACAAGACCTGCTTCAAGCTCAAATGAGTGGTCAAAATGGTCCTCAATTGCGCCCTTTCCCCTGTTTGTGATAATCAGAATATCTTCGATGCCTGCTGCAACAGCCTCTTCAACAATATACTGAATTGCGGGTTTGTCAACGATATTGAGCATTTCCTTGGGGATTGATTTTGATGCGGGAAGAACTCTTGTTCCCAGCCCTGCGGCAGGGATAATCGCTTTTCTGACTTTCATAATTTATCCTCCAAAATCCAAATTAAAAAGTGTTTATAATTAAATCTGCCGCATAAACAAGCAGACTTGTGAATGCATTATATCCGAACAGGCTTGCCGCAAAAGCAAGAGGAGAAAGGCCTCCGCGCCTTGTTATCATGACCTTGCGAAGATTATCCTCGCGAACCGAATCGTTGATCAGCTTCATATCCGCAACAAGCTTTTTATAATAAAGATAATCGGCGCAAAGCGCACAAATCAGATTGAGCACAAGCGTTACACCGCCCGAAATCAGCGCAGGCTTTTTGATTTTTTCATAGAATTCTTCGCTTGCCTTCTCGAATTCCTGCTCAAAGGCCGCTATCTCCGCCTCGGTTGCTGCAGTATAGTCGAATGCGCCGTAGGCATTAACAAACTCATCTGCTGCGGCTGTTATTTGGGTTGAAACACCTGAAAGCATCAGCGAAACCGTTGCAAAAACAACAATGAAGAACGCTCCCGCTTTATAAAGCTTTCTGTAGAAAAACCAATAAGGAGCAAAGAAAAATGCCGCAAAGTTGAACGAAAGCTTTTTGCCTTTTGCAAAGCGCTTGAATTTGGGCAGATATCTGCGTGCGCTTGCCTGAACAAAAAGGGCAACATCGCCCGCTTTGTTTTCTCCGATAAGCTCATCCTCGGTAATGCCCGTGCCCGCAAGATAAGGATTGTTTGAAAAGAATCCTGCATTTCCGGTCAGCGGAGCGCCGCAGTTTTTGCAATGGCGAGCATCGCTGTCATTCTCCTGGCCGCAATATGCGCAGCGCTTCGGGCCGCTTTCGCTTTCTCCGAAAAGGGCACCGCAATTGCCGCAATGCAGGCTGTCTGCGGGGTTTTCGCTGCCGCAGATATGGCAAACTCTGCCGTCGGCCGCATTTTCATTATTAATACTTATTTTCTCTCTCTGCCAAACAAAGCCCGAAGCATGGAGCGAATCGTTGGCGCAATGGCCGTTTTGCATCCAGCACTCCCTGTGCTGCGGAGTTGCGCACACGGGGCAAACAACGATATCCTCGCCTTCCGCAAGCGGTTTGCCGCAATGCGGGCAGGCCTGATTTTCGTAATTCACGGGCAATCACCTCTTTCACCACAATAATATCCCTTATATTTTACCTAATTGTTAGTAAAATTTCAATTATTAATTAAAAAATATTCAAACTTCTTTACAATTCTTTTATTTTTAGTTATAATATATAATGAAAAATTATGCATCAGGAGATTTTTTATGGTTCAATTTGAAGAATTAAGACTTTCGCTACTCGATTATGAAGAAAAGCTTAAGCAGCTTCGCGAAGCACTCGGCCTTGACGATATGAATAAAGAAATTGAAACTCTCGAGGCTCAAACAGCCGAAGAGGGCTTCTGGAACGACCTTGCAAATTCCCAGAAGGTTCAGCAAAGAATAAGCCAGCTCAAAAACAAGGTGGGAGCATATAATTCGCTTGAAAACGAATTTAACGATGCGCTTGTTCTTATTGAGCTTTCAAATGAAGAAGAAGATTTGGATATGTTTGACGAGTGCAAGGCAGGCGTTGACTCTTTTGTTTCAAAGCTTGATGCCATGACTCTCAGCACCCTGCTTTCAGGCGAATACGATGCAAAGAATGCCATTCTCACCTTCCATGCCGGCGCAGGCGGAACCGAAGCGCAGGATTGGAACCAGATGCTTGTCAGAATGTATCAGCACTGGGGCGAGAAGCACGGCTTCAAGGTCAGCATGATTGACTTCCTTGACGGCGACGAAGCAGGCCTTAAATCCGCAGTTCTTCTCTTTGAGGGCGAAAATGCCTACGGCTACCTCAAGGGAGAGATGGGCGTTCACCGCCTTGTGCGTGTTTCACCGTTTGATGCATCTGGCAGAAGGCACACTTCCTTTGCTTCGCTTGAGGTTATGCCCGAAATCGACGACACGGTTGAAGTTGAAATCAACCCCGACGATTTGAAGATAGACTACTACCGCTCCAGCGGCGCAGGCGGCCAGAAGGTTAACAAAACTTCCTCCGCCGTTCGCATTACACACATCCCCACAGGCATCGTTTGCGCCTGCCAGGTTGAAAGAAGCCAGCATCAGAACCGTGATGTTGCAATGAAAATGCTCAAATCAAAGCTTATTGAAATCAAGGAAAGAGAGCATCTTGACAAGATTGACGATATCAAGGGCGAGCAGAGAGAAATCGCATGGGGCAGCCAGATTCGTTCCTATGTTTTCATGCCCTACACCCTTGCAAAAGACCACAGAACAGGCTTTGAATCGGGCAATATCAATGCTGTTATGGACGGCGATATTGACGGCTTCATCAACGCATATCTTAAAATGGAATCATTGAAGGATAACGCAAATTAAAAGAAACGTGGTGAGCGCATGAAACTGATTGACATTTCAAGAAAATTCTTTTCAAGCGATGTTTATCCGGGCGACCCCAAACCCGAAATTGAACAGATTGCCGAAATCGGCGAAGAATCCGACTGCAACCTGACCGTTGTTCATGCCTGCTCGCACACAGCGACCCATGCGGATGCCCCTCTCCATTTTATTCCGCACGGTGAAACAATTGACCAAATGCCGCTTGAGCCTTACATAGGGCCATGCACCGTTTTGCAGGTGCCCGACGGGGTTATAACCGGAGAATATGTTGACCGCCATTTCCCGAAAGACTGCCAACGGCTGCTGATTAAAGGCGGCGGAAAAGCCTTTTTCATGGATTCCTCCGCACAGGAGCTTGCCGAGCGCGGGCTGCTGCTTATCGGCACGGACTCCCTCTCCGTCGGCTGCAAGGGCAACCAAACAGGCCCCCATAAAGCCTTTTTGCAAAACTCCGTTGCAGTTCTTGAAGGGCTGGATCTTTCAGGCGTTAAGCCTGGCGAATATTTTCTTTTTGCCCCTCCCGTTCTTTATGACGGGCTTGAGGGCGCTCCCGTAAGAGCAGTTTTAATTGAGGACTATATTTTCTGGTCCGGACGTTCATAACATCAATTTGTGACAAAATGCCGCAAATTCCATCCGAGGTGTGAAATGAAACGAGCTTTTGACTTCACGGTGAGCCTTTTGCTCATCATAATTCTGTTTCCGCTGTTTGTGCTTATAAGCCTCATCGTGCTTATTGATGCGGGAACACCCGTTATTTTCAGGCAATACAGAGTCGGCAAGGATAACAAGCTTTTCTATATCTATAAGTTCCGCACAATGCGCAGAAATGCAAGAAATGCGGCAACCGCCGACCTCAAGGATTCCGACAAGCTTATAACAAAAAGCGGCAGATTCCTTCGCAAAACCAGCCTTGACGAGCTTCCCCAGCTTGTCAACGTGCTTTTGGGCGACATGAGCTTTGTGGGCCCCCGCCCGCTCATCCCCGAAGAAAAGGAAATCCGTGCTCTTCGCAAAAAATACAATGTTTATTCCGTGCGCCCCGGCATCACCGGCTGGGCGCAGATTAACGGCAGAGACATGCTTTCAATCGAAGAAAAAGCCCTGTTTGACAAGGAATACATTGACAAACAGAGCATAGGCTTCGATATTAAAATTTTGTTTAAAACCGTTTTGGTTGTTCTCAAAAGAGAAAATATTACCGAGGGCGGCGAACCGAATAATAAAAGGAAGGTTTAATTAAGTGAAAAGTTAAAAGTGAAGAATGAAGAGTTTCGGATAGGCTCCGCCTATGACCGATTAATACAATGGGTGTGGGCAACGCCCACCCTTAACTTTTCACTTTTCATTATTCACTTTTCACTTATTACGCTATACCCAGATATTCTTCAAAGCATTGGCCGCTTGCCTTCATTGCTTTTGCGGTTTCAACTCCGACATATCTCCAATGCCACGGCTCATAAATGATTTTTGTTATATCCTGCTTATCCTCGGGATATCGCATGATAAAGCCGTAATCCGCGGCGTTTTCGCTGAGCCATCTGAACTCCTCGGTTTCCTCAAAGTTCTGCTCCAGGCTGCAGATATCCATTGCAAGGCCTGCGTTATGCTCGCTTGTTCCGGGGGGCAGAATGATTGTTGCCGCCATCTGCGTGGCTTCAATTTTACCGTAGCCCTGATTCATATATTTATCGATTTTATTTTCAAAATTTCTTTTCTGGCGTGCAACCGAGCGATAGCCCGAAACAGGCGTAAGCTCAATGCCGTCCGCAAGAGCCGCAAGATACATCTCGTTATAGTGCGGAGCAACTCGATAGTCCAGCTTAAGGCTGTCAGGGTCCGATGTTATGCTCGGAGCAAGCTCAACCTCAAAATCCTCGGGGAGAATATAATCCCTGTTGACCAGAAGCATTTTCCAATCATCAATGTCAACATCTGCATAGGCAGGCTCAAAGCCCGCATAGGCATATTTATAGCCCTCGATTTTCGCAGTATGGGGTTGTGTTGTTGCCTGACCGTCGGTTACGGGAGCAAACACCTGCACATCGGTTGCCGGAGCAAACACCTGCGCGGCAGTTTCTCCGATATTTGAAAAATCGGCAACCGTTCCGTCAGCAATTTGCAAATCATCCTCAACAAAAAGCGACGAAATGCCGTATCCTATCAAAACAACGGCAAGGATGCCGAAAAGAATTAAAGAAAGCTTTCTTTTCATCAGTATTACCTCTTAAAATAATTTACCTGTCTATTTTAATCCGAATTCAGGCGGTTGTCAAATAAAAACCGCATTATTAATAAATTTATTACTTTTCTTCGGGAAAGATTTTCAAAAAATGAAAGGAGTGTTTGTTTTTGAAAGCAAACGAAAGCGTTAAAAACTATCAATCCGAAAGGCGGATGTATGCCAACTACACCGCAAGAAGCATAAAAAAGGTGTGCAAAGAAATCGGCCCCAGATTTTCAGGCTCCGAGCAGGAGAAAAAAGCGGTTGAATACATGGCTGAGGAGTTCAAAACCTGCTGCGACGATGTTAAAATCGATTCCTTTTCCGTTCATCCCAAGGCATTCCTCGGCTGGATTCCTTTATCGGTTGTTTTGATGACCGTTTCATCCGTGCTGTTCTTTGTTGCGCAGCAGTTTGAAATCGCTCCCCTGTTTTTTGTTCCGGTTGCGTTTGCGGCAATCTGCATTTTCTTTATTGTTACCGAATTCCTTTTCTACCAAGAAACTCTTGATGCTTTTCTTCCGAAGAAAACTTCATATAACACCTACGGCATACGCAAGGCTTCGGGCGAAACAAAGCGCCGTATAATTTTCTCAGGCCATGCCGACTCCGCTATGGAATGGCGCTTCACCTACTATGCCAACGGAAAGCTCCTTTATCCCGTTGTTGGCGGCGCACTCATCGGCGTTGTTTTCTGCACGGTTTGCAGCATAATCGCTGCCGTCAAGAGCATCACAGACCCCGAGTTTGTTTCCTCCCAAACCGTTGACATTCTCAGCTATATAATGCTCGGCTTCATCGTTTTCTATATCGGTGCATCCTTCTTTTATGATAAAAAGCGCATCGTTGAGGGCGCAAACGATGACCTCACAGGCTGTTTCTCCTCAATCGCAATTCTTAAATTCATGCAGGATAACGATATCCGCCTTGAAAACACCGAGGTTGTTGCCCTCTGCACAGGCTCCGAAGAAGTCGGCCTGCGTGGCGCAAAGGATTTTTGCAAAAAGCACGGCAAGGATTTCTCCGATGTTGAAACCGTTTTTGTTTCACTTGACACCATTCGCGACTTTGAACACATGACGATATATAATAAGGATATGACAGGCACGGTTAAAAACAGCCCCGAAGTCTGCAACCTCATCCGTGAGGGCGGCAAAATTGCGGGCTTCGATAATATCCCGTTCAAAACAATCCCCCTCGGCTCAACTGACGCTGCAGCAGTCAGCAAGAGCAAATGCTCAATCAAGGCGGCTTCGTTTGTTGCAATGGACCCCAAGCCTGCCCGTTATTACCACACAAGGCTTGACACCCATGAAAACCTTGACCTCAAAACCATTGAGGCAGGCATAGGCATCTGCCTTGAAACCGCCTTCCTCTATGACGAAAAGGGACTTAACGTTTAATTTATGCATTTTAAACAAACAAAGCAAGCATAATTTTTTCACTTTCAACAAAAATTTTTATTTCTCAAAATTTGGCTGTATTTTATCATTTAATATGATATAATATTTCCATTATAATCCGTAACTGCGCAAGGTTGCGAAAGGAGACATTATAATGAATAAAAAAATATTGGCATTAATCAGCGTTGTTCTTGTTTTCTCTTTCCTTTTCGGATTTGCAGGCTGCTCCTCAAATTCGGCTGAAGAAGAAACAACAACCACAACAATCAACGTTAAAACTCCGCTTCCCACCGACATAACAACATCTGTTGACGAGGAAAGCCAGGTTATCACAGACACAACCTATTCCGCAGAAGCTCTTGCTGCAAACACTGCAACAATCTTTGAATATTTCAACCTCCATGTTAATGAGGTTAAGGGTGCAAAGGCTGCTGTTGAAATGAGCCAGAGCAAGAGCATCGAAAAGGCAAAGGATGCTGAGGGCAACGACCTCCCCATGAGCGAAAACGAATATCTCAACGCCGCTATCACCACTCTTGACAGCTACATGCTCCACGAGGACGGTGCAAAGGCTGAATACGGCGAGGACCTTGTTGCTTTTATGCCTGTTAAGGGCCAGAGCTATGTGAGCGCAATCACACTTGCTGACGTTGAAAGCGCAACATGCGTTGATAACGAACTCATCAGAACCATCACCGTTAACCTCAAGAGCCCCACCCTCCCCGCAACTCTTGAAAAGGCTTATGACATGGGCAATGTTGACGAAGTTCTCACCGAGTTCCAGAAGGCTGAGAAATACATGACTGTTGCAAAGCCCACCCTTACATACAAGGACTGCCAGATTATCATCACAGCAAACGTTGAAACCGACGAAGTTCTTTCAATCGAATATGTCAAGAACATCGACGTTGAAACAGAAGTTACAGGCTCCGGTTCTCTTGCTGACATGGGCACCGTTCCCGTAACCTTCCGCTACAGAAACGCTGTTAAGTACACAATCGACAGAACTGTTCCCGAAACAACAGCTGAATAATAACATCAAAAACCTCGCATCAACGATGCGGGGTTTTTAAACAATTCTTATCGGTAGGGTGATGCAAAAGTGACTCGCGGTTTTGTTACTCTGGCAACGGGAAACGAAAAATATTATGAAATGGCTTTGAGCATGCTCCGTTCTTTCAAGGTTCATAATCCCGATGCCAAAATGGCTCTTTTGTGCGACAGAAAAAATAAATATACAGGCGAGTTTGATGATGTAATCATACTTGACAATGTTCAGGGGAATTACAAGGATAAATTCAGGCTTCTTATTGATTTGCCCTATGATGAGAATATATTCATCGAGCCTGACTGCCTGATTTACCGCAGCCTTGACTTTTTTTGGGACGTGCTTTCCTCCGAGCATGATTTTTCCGCTTTCGGCTGGAACTCAACGCCGATTGACGCCTGGTTTAAAACGGAAGAAGCTCGCAATCAAATCCAAAAATATCTTCCTGAAATAAGCTCTTTCCCTTTGTTTAATCCGGGATATTTCTTTATAAGGCGCTCGAAAAAAACGCAAAAAATGTATCAGGACTGCATAGATATGGCGGAGCAGATAATAAATGACCCGATACTTTCTGAGGATTCCGTGCTGTTTTGCAAAGGAAAGCTGCGCGATGACCCGATATTAAGCCTGGCGATGGAAAAGAACGGTTTTCTTTGCACCGCCAAGCCGCGGGTTGGCAAATGCATGTCCCTCCCCTCAGGCTACACCATTGATTTGATTGATTTCAGAAACGGCAGGCTTAACGTTACCGATAAAAACGGCGAACAGTTCAAGGACTGTTCCCTGCTTCATTTTTCAACAAGAAAAGCCGATGAAGAGGGGCTTTATCTCTGGCAAAAAAATGTTGTTAATTCGGTTTATAAAAACAAAAGCAAGCTGATAATAAAAATCCTTGAAAGCAAGCCGTCAGAAATATTCTTCAGCGCTTTCAGATTTATTAAACTGAAAGTCAAGCATCTTTTTGAAAAAATCTTTTAAAAAAAGCCGTTACTCTCTCACCCAATCGGGCAGAATGTAACGGCTTGAATTTTTTGTTAAGCCAGATGCTCCATTGTTTTGTCAACCGCTTTTTCGATATCAACCGTGCCCACCCCGAAAATTGAGGTGTGGATTTTGCCGTTAACGGGCTTTTTCCAGTATTCGTCAATTCCGTCAATTGAGTTTCTCATTCCGAGAACCGAGCCAACCGTTGCGCCGTTGCAATCTGTATCAAATGCCATGCCGACGGCTATGCAGATTGATTTTCCGAAATCGCCTTCGCCATAAAGCAAAGCGGCGGCAACAATCATCGCGTTTGAAATTGTGTGGCACCAGCCGTGGTCCGTATGTTCGTCATAAGCTGCATGAATAATATCAAAGCATTCATCAACGGTAACTCCGTTTTTATAGCCGTCAAGAATTTTCATAACCGCCTCATAAAGTCTTGATGTTGACGGAATTTCCGCAAGACCGCCAAGAATTATATCTTCAATATTATCGGTAACCGCTGCGCATGCAATCATTGCTGAGGCAAACATTTCGCCGTAAATGCCGTTTTTAACGTGGGATATTCTTGCGTCCGTGAATGCCATTTTTGCCGCTTCTTCGGGTTTTCCGGGATTAATATAGCCGAAATAATCGCCTCTTATCTGCGCACCTATCCATTCGCGGCAAACATTCTTATACATTGCCGATGCAGGCGGCTGAATGCAGTTTGTGAAGTTAACAAAAGCTGTTCTCTCCGCCGTAAAATATGAAAATATCGACTGATATTTCATCCATGCAAGCGCAACATCCTCCGAATCAAAGCTTCTGCCGCAATCTTCGACAATCTTCTGCGCAAGTGCAACATAGTTTGTGTCGTCATCAACGGGCATTCCGTCAACAGTATCGGCGTATGGCTTGTTTTTGAGATAGAACTTATAATGCGAGCAAACTTCGTCGGTAATATCGGCGCTGAGAATATAACGGTGCATGGGGTAGTTGCCCGTTTCTTTGAGCAAAGGAATCAATTCATCGCTTCGGATTCCTTCAACAGGCTTGCCGAGGAGGCAGCCGCAAGCCCTGCCCGTCCAGGCGCCAAGCAGCTTTTTGCGAAGAGTTTCCTCATCGGACATCTTCCTTTCAAATTCATGGGGCTTTCTCAGAGCTTTAATCTCCTTAAGAGATGACGGCTCGTTATATTTATAATCCGGCTGCATATCCGCATTCATAACCATTTCATAGATTATATCGCTCATTCGTGTTTTATAATCACCGGGCTCAAGCGCATCAACAGCATCGAACAAACTTTTATATTTCTCAACATCAAGCCCTTCCTCCATGGACTGGATATATTCCGTTTTCAAATCCTGCGGATATCTGTTGAGAGCATCAACATTGTTATAGTCAATTCTTATTTCAGTATCATAGGGTTTCGCAAACATTATTTATCACCTCTCAAATATGATAGCATAAATTTTAATAAAAACAAAGGGTTTTAATTATAAAAAATGCGGCCTGCAAAGCTTTGCAAGCCGCTTGTTTTTTGTTTTGATTAAAGGATTTCACCCATCATGCCGGGCTTTGCGCCTGCTGCGTTTGATTCGTCTGTGTCAATGTGCATTGCGAGAGCAAAGTTGGGGTTAACTCTTACAACAACATCGTCAAAAATGAGGCTTCTGCCGTCGGATTCAACCTTAACGCAAACAATCTGCTTATCCTCAAGGCCGTATTTCTCGGCATCTGCGGGAGTTGCATGAATGTGTCTCTTTGCGGAGATAACACCGCAGTCGATTTCAACCTCACCCTTGGGGCCGACAAGCTTGCACTTGCCGCTTGATGCGATGTCGCCGCTCTCACGGACGGGAGCAACAACGCCGATGCTGCGGGCATCTGTGAGTGAAAGCTCAACCTGAGTTGAGGGGCGGATGGGGCCGAGAATTGAAACAGCGGGGAAGCTGCCCTTTTCACCAACAACGCCTACTCTTTCTTCGCAGGCAAACTGACCGGGCTGTGAAAGGTCTTTTTTGTGTGTAAGCTCATAACCTTCGCCGAAAAGAACGTCGAGGTCAGCACGGCTGACATGAACATGGCGGGCTGAAGTTTCAACAAGAACTTCCTTTTTCATGATAATCACCTTTTTATATAATTTATTTTTTGACACAATAATGGTGACCGCCAAAAAGACGGTCACCGTTAAAATTAATTACCAGTTAATTGTGTAATCATTCTCTGTTGAGAAGGGAAGAACAACGTCTGTTCCGCTCAGGGGGATATAGAGAGTCCAGTAAAGCATATAGTTAGCGGAAACAACATTGCCTGTTGCAGCATCAACAGTTACCTGAACTGTGCTTGAAGGATAAGCTGTTGCAACTGTGCCAACGCTGAAGAGGCTCTTTGCGATGCCGGGGATATAGCCGTCGATGATGCCGGGAAGAACAGCGTTGAATGCCTTGGGAGCATGGCCTGCGCCGTGCTTGTGGCCTTCTGAACGTGCGTCAGCAACTGTTGTGATTCTGATTACGTATTTGCCGTCTTTTTCAACGATTTTTGCTTCCTTAACATCAGCAGCTGTGAGCTTGCTTGCGTAAGTTTCTGTTTCAACGGGGAAGAAAGCGTTCTTGTCTTCAGCAGTTGACCATGTAACGTTCTTCTTGCTGTCATCCTCGCCCATGTTATCCTTGATAAGGCTCTGGCCGATTGAATCAAGAGCGCTGGGAATGCCTGTGATTTCGCCTGCAACAGCATGCTTCATGTAGTTTGAAGTGATGCTCTTGGAGTTCTTCTTTGCGTTGTTGATAGCTGTGTTGAAATAAGCAACGATTTCTTCTTTGCTCTGAGGCATAGCTTTTGCAGCCTCTGTTGTTGTTTCGCCTGCAACTGTTGTTTCGCCGGAAGCAACTGTTGTGTCATCAACAGCGGGAGCAGTTGTGTCTTCAACTGCAGCAGCAGTTGTATCTTCAACTACAGCAGCGGTTGTGTCTTCTTCTGCGAAGGGATCAGCTGTTGTTTCAACGGGAGCGGTTGTTGTTGTTTCGTCGTCGCCCTTGCCGCCGCATGCTGCGAAAGCAAAAACAAATGTGAGAGCGAGAAGAATTGCAATAATTTTCTTTGACATTGGTTTTTCCTCCTAATATGTATGTTTAGGGTTAGTGCGCCTCAGACAGAATTCGACCGAATATGTCCGTAGGCCGCGTATGCAATAAGTATAATATAAAAATATTATAATTGCAAGCATAAAATTAGTGCTTGCTGTTAAAATCATGTTAAAGTAATATTTTTTTCTGAAAGTGACTGCCCGAATTCGTCATGAGTAACAAGAACAACCGCTTTCTTTTGGGCATATTCACAAATCAGCGCCGCCACTCTCTCTTTAAGCTCGGCCTCAAGGCCCTTGAACGGTTCATCAAGAATCAACGCATCCGCATCAAATGCCAGCCCCCTTGCAATTGCAACACGGCGGCTCATTCCTCCGCTCAACTCGGCAGGAAATTTATCAAGGCTGTCGCCCAAGCCAACCTTTTCAAGCCATTTGCGGGCTGTTTTTTCATCGGAAACGGCGGCAACATTTTCAAGTGCCGTCATGGCAGGCATGAGCCTGTCCTCCTGAAAAACAACGGAGAACTTCTTTTTGCCGTTTATTTCGCCGCTATCCGCTTTTTCAAGGCCGCAGAGTATGCGGAGAAGCGTTGTTTTGCCGCAGCCCGACGGCCCGAAAATGCCGAAAACGCCTTTGTCCGGGATTTCAAAACTCAGGTTGTTCAAAACCAGCTTGCCTCCAAAGGCTTTGGATATGTTTTTTATAATAACAGGCATAACCTCTCCTTATTTCTTAAGCAATCTGACAACGGCCTTTTCCAGCAAAAAGCTCATGGCAATAACAGCCGCTGTCCAGGCAAAAAGGTCGTCGTATTCAAGATTTATTCTGGCATAATGAAGATTATATCCGACCGAATCCGGCGGAGTGGCAAGAACTTCCGCAGCTATGCCTGCCTTCCACGAAAAACCGATTGACGTTGTGCATCCCGCAGCAAAAGACGGCATAACCTGCGGAACATAAATCGCCTTCAGCTTTTGGCGGCGGGAAAACTCAAATACTTTTGCCGCTTCAAGAAGCTGCCTGTCCGCATTTCTTATGCTTTCGGCAACGTTTGCCCACAAAATCGGAACAACCATCAAAAATGCAATAACAACAGGAATTCCGCTTTTTTTGACCCAAACAAGCAGCAGAATAATAAACGATGCAACAGGCGTTGTTTTGATTGTTACCAGCAGCGGGCTGAAGAACTCATAAAGCGGCTTGAAAAATGCTGTCAATGCACCCAGAAGCGTTCCGAACAAAATGCCCGAAGCGCAGCCAAGCATGATTCTGCCCAGCGAAAAAACAGCCGCTTTCCAGAAATCGGCCGTCATTGCAAGCTCAACAAGCCTTTTAACAACCGTTATCGGCGAAGGGAACAGAAAATTGCTGCCGACTATTATTGCCGAAAGCTGCCAAAGCAGGAGCCATATTAAAATGACTCCTGCTTTTAAAAATAATTTTTTAATTTTTGAATTATGCTCCATAATAGATACCGTCATCAGGAATTGAACCGCCGACCGAAGCGGGGTTTGCCTGATAAAGAATCTCAAAAATGCCCTTTGCTGCAGCCTTCATCTCTTCGCCTTCAATAAAAGCTATATTGCAGTTGGGAATGGTGTTATAAGCAAGCGCTTTTGTTTCAAAATAGCCGTTTTCTGTCAGGAAAATTGCAGCCGACTCGGGATTGCCGAGGATAAAATTAACGGACACTTCGTTAAATCCGATAAACTCGGTAATTATTTCGGGATTTGCATTGATGTATTCCGTTCTGGCAACAACGCAGCCCTGAGCAAGCTTGGTGTCGCAAACCTTATCCCACTCTTCCGTGAGGTCAAGAGCATGTCTGAGTCTGACGCCGTTATCTTCGCTTTCAGTCTGTGTTGCGGCAGCAGTCTGACTTGCAGCTTCCTCAGAAGCGGCTGTTGTTTCAACCGGAGTGGTTTTGGCAATAACCCTTGTTGCAAAAGGCTCGGGGAGAATGCAGATATCCGCTTTGCCCTCAACGGCAAGGGTTGCAAGCTCGCTGTGAGCGCTCAGATACTGAATATCAACATCCTTTTCGGGGTCAATTCCGTTTTGTGAAAGAACATAGTCAATGATATATTCGGGGGTTGAGCCCTGACCTGTTGCGTAAACCGTTTTACCTTTAAGGTCCTCAATGCTTTTAACGGTTTTTCCGTTCTCAATAACGTGAAGCACGCCGAGCGTGTTAATTGCAAGAATCTGAATGCCGCCGTTAGTCTTTTTATAAAGGTTAGCGGCAAGGTTTATCGGCATGGCAGCAATATCAACCTCGCCCGTTGTGATAAGAGGAACAATTTCCTGCGGGTCTGAATAAAATTCAACATCATAGGCATAAGAACGGTCAGCCGCAAGCTTTGCAAGACCAAGGCCTGTCGGGCCGTTGAGAGCGGCAACCTTGGTTTTGACCTCTCGAATATGGCTTGTTGTTTCGGGTGACTTGGTTTCGCCGTTGCCGCCTGTTTCTCCGCAGCCTGCAAAAGCAAAAAGCATGGCAAAAGCCAATAAAAACGCAGAAATCTTTTTAATCATATTATCAACCTCGATTCGTTGTGTCTTTATTTTTTACCAATATTATACAGATATTCGTTTTTGTTGTCAACACGGTTGTTTTTCAAGAAATCCGTTAAGATATTCTTCCAATTTTTTGTTTTCCGCCTTCTTTATCAGATAATATCTCTTGGAATACTTATCTTTTTCAGCCTTAATCCCGCCGTCATCATCAACCGTTATTTTAACTGCCTTTGAAAGGGAATAGAATTCACCCTCGCCCTCAAACGCATAGTGAACGGCAGTTAAATCCCAGCTGTCACGAAGATAAGGAGGCTCCTTTTTGCCCGAATAAAGCTTGTAGCTGTCAAAAACGGGATTGTTTTCCTGTTCGGCGGAAAACCCTGTCATAACCTTGCTGCCGACTTCAAAGCCCGAGCAAACAATAATCTTTTTGAATTTATTGAAAACGGCGGCTGAAGCCTGCGGGTCGCATTCAACATTGAACTCCTTTCCCTTGGGGAATCTGCCTGCCATTGCAACAATCGAATTAACCTTTTTGTTGAATAATTCGGGCTCTTTATCAAGAATTTCCGCAAGGTTTGTGAGCGGACCGGTTGCGATAACCGTTACCGAATCATCCTCTGCCTTTGAAAGAATTTTCTTATAGAAGCTCACCGCATCATCGGCATGAATTGCACTGTTTGCATATTTCATATATTTCTTGGTGACAGGCTTGTTGTATTTATCAAAGCCCTTCAAAAGCTCATAGCCCTTGTGGCAGCCCACGTTGAAATCCTCATATCCGAAATGCTCGGCAATCGCGCGTATCGCTCCGTTGCCGTAGGGGTTGGAGGTGCAGTTTGCCGCTCCGAGAATTTTGACCTCATATTTTTTTGCCATCTCAAACAAAACAGCCATTGCCCCCGCATCATCGCAGTCGGGGCCGATATCCGTGTCAAATATAACGTTCCGGCGGCTGTCCTTTATCGGCTCAAACGGAAACTTATCCTGCGCCTCCTCAGATTTTGACATGTTTATTGCATATCTGATAACCCAGATAACAAGAGCAACTGCCAGCAGAATCGCAGCAACAGGCACGATTTTTTGCATTGGAAAATAGTCGTATATTCCGTCGCCGAGAATGGTGAAAAGTATGACTCTCGGCATAATTCCGCCAAAGGAAATAAGAAGATAGTGCAAAAATTTCATTCTGACCGCACCGAGAAAAAGACTCACGAGGTCAATCGGAAAAACGGGCAGAAAACGGATGGCAAATATTGCGGAAAGCTTGTTTTTCTCATGCAGCGAAAGAATTTTATCGCCGTATTTTGTTTTTTCAAGCTTGTTTATAACGTAGGGGCCGCCCATGATGATGCCGAAAAGGTAGGTTGCGCAAACTTCAAGCAGAATCCCTGCGGCGTTTATCAAAATCGCCCAATGCGCAGGAAAAACCATGCCAACGGCAATATAAACAAGCGATGCGGGCACAACAAAAACAACCGATTTGAGAAGATACACCCCCAGAATTGCGGCAACAGCCGCAAAAACGCCTGAGCTTGCATCAACAATGGCTCTGATATCAACGTTTTTCAATTCGTCATATTTCCATATAATTACGGCAATAATAAAAACCGAAACAATAATTCTTGCCGCAAGCCCGACTGCATGCCTGCTTCTCAGAAGTGACTTTTTCACGCAAATCCCTCCAAAAACTGTGTCTTATAATTGAATAATACTCCAAATCAGCGGTTAAAGCAAGAAAAACAAATCATATTAAAAAATTTTTTGTAGACAGAAACGGAATTCTGTGATACACTAGAGTGTATATCATTTTAAACATACTTCTTATATTATTTATATAGAACTCTTAGATAAGGAGGGGTGCTGTTATGATGACAGTAAAAGAGAAGTTGGAAAGAGCCTCTGCTTCCGTGGCTTTTGACGGTATTTATAAATATGTCAAAAAAAATCCCGAAGAAAACATTCTCAAGCTCATTGACCTGGCTCAGAAGCTCATGGGCGGAGCCTTCCCCGAAAAGAATTATGATATGTTCCGCAATGCAATTCAGGACCCCGAAAACGTTTGGCGCACCTTCGCAATGAACATTATCAACGAATGTGACGGCGGTGTTATCAAAAAAATGCTGCTTGCGCTCGGACTCGGTGCAGGCGTTAACGGCACAAAGGCTGTCCGTGCAAACAGAGAAAAATACAAATGCAACATCCCTTTCCTCATGCTTTTTGACCCCACAAGCGCCTGCAATCTTCACTGCAAGGGCTGCTGGTCCGCCGAATACGGCCACAAGTCAAACCTTACGCTTGACGAAATGAGGAGCATAATTAACCAGGGCACAGAGCTTGGCACACATCTTTACATGCTCACGGGCGGCGAGCCGCTTATCAAGAAAAACGAAATCCTGACCCTTTGCAAGGAAAACCCCGACTGCGCTTTCCTTGCCTACACAAACGCAACCCTCATTGACCGCGATTTCTGCGAAAAAATGAGAGAGGTCGGCAACCTTTCACTTGCTTTGAGCATTGAAGGCACCGAAGAAAGCAACGATGCCAGAAGAGGCGGCGGCGCTTACAAAACAACCGTTGATGCAATGGATTTGCTCAAGGAATACGGCCTGCTTTACGGCATCTCCGTTTGCTACACCAGAGAAAACATCCCGTTTGTCACAAGCGATGAATTCCTTGACCTCATGGTTAAAAAGGGCGTTCGCTTCGGTCTTTATTTCAACTATATGCCCGTTGGCAAGGATGCCGCTGTTGACCTTATCCCCACCCCCGAGCAGAGAGTATATATGTATAAATGGCTGCGCACCGCCAGAAACGGCAAAACAGGCAAGCCCATGTTCATAATGGATTTCCAGAACGACGGCGAATTCGTCGGCGGCTGCATCGCAGGCGGCAGAAATTATTTCCACATCAATTCCGAAGGCGACATGGAGCCCTGCGTTTTCATCCACTATTCGGATTCAAACATCAGAACTCACACAATCCTTGAAGGTCTTAAAAACCCGCTTTTCCAGGCTTTTTGGCACAATCAGCCTTTCAATGACAACCATCTGCGCCCCTGCCCGATGCTTGAGAATCCGCAGTGTCTGAGAAAGATAATTGCGGAAACAGGCGCAAAATCAACCGACCTTATTGAGCCTGAAAGTGCGGAAACGCTCTGCTCAAAGTGCGACAGGTTTGCATCCGAATGGGCGCCCGTTGCCGAGGAGCTTTGGAATTCAACAACTCACCCGAATCCCAAAACCCAGTTTTACCGCGACACTCCTGAAGGAAAAGCTGCTCTTGACAAGTCTGAAAAAATATAATACAATCAACGTTGACAAAGGGGTGCTGCCTTACGGCGGCTGAGATTATACCCTCAAACCTGATCCCGGTAATGCGGGCGTAGGAAAAAGCTCAGTGCAGATTTTACGCCCGACGTATAGTCGGGCGTTTCATTTTAGCAAAACTCTTTTCCCTAAAATGAAGTGACTGTTGAGAAAGGAAGTCAGACGGTGTTTTCTTCGACCGAAGGCGTACAAAGGTACGTCGAGAGGAGAAAAAACACCGAATGAACAAACTGAAACAGGTTTTGTTCATGGTCTGACGACTTTATCGGCAGTCAACACGCCCGACGTATCAAAACGTCGGGCTTTTTATTTTCTGCATCCCCTTTCAAATAAGGAAAGGAAGTTTGTCAAAAATGAAAGAAAAACTCAACAAAACCCAAATCCTTGCCGAAAGCGCAATTATGGTTGCGCTCTCAATCGCTGTTTTTACCGTTTCGGATATGCTGCCGTGGCCCTATGCCTATGGCGGCGGCTTCAGCCTTTTCGGGCAGGTGCCGATAATCCTTGTTTCGTACCGCCACGGAATCAAAAACGGCCTTGCGGCAAGCAGCGTTCTTGCAATGTTTGAAATGATTATGGGTTACAAAAATTTCACCTATGTTGCAGGACTTGCTGCATACCTTATCGTTGCATTTGCCGACTATATTATCGCTTTCGGCTGCCTCGGCCTTGGCGGAATGTTCAGGGGCAGATTCGGCGGAAAACAGACAACCGAGCTGGCTCTCGGCGGCGCTGTGGTTTGCATCATCAGGTTCATCTGCCATTTTATAAGCGGTGTTACTATCTGGAGAGGCTATACACCCGAAGGAATGGCGGTTGCGCTGTATTCATTCTTCTATAACGGCTCATATATGGCAATCGAGCTTGTTTTAACCGTTATCGGCTTGCTGGCTGTCGGCAAAATTTTTAAACTCGACAAGAAAAAACTTGTATAAAAACAGTCAGATCCCGCTGCGTTGCAGCGGGGTCTCTTTTTATTATCATTTTACGATTTCCGTCACACCTGCGCCGATTTCAGTCTTTTCTCCGCCGAGAACAACTGTTGCCGTTGCGCCTTCGGGAACGGTGAAAATATATGTTGTTTTGCCGTTCTCTGTTTTCCATTCGGATTTAACGGGGCCGCGGCGGCTTTCAATCGAAGCCTTGACATAGGTCAGGCGGCTGTCGGTAATCGGAGCAAAAACAATATGCTCGAATGCGGGCTTGCTCTCGTCGATTTTGATGCCCGCCGCATCGCCGTAAAGCCAGTCGGCAACCGAACCGTAGGCATAGTGGTTAAAGGAGTTCATGGAGGTGCTCCACATTGAGCCGTCCTCTCTCATGCTGTCCCAATGCTCCCAAATTGTTGTTGCACCCATTTTAACCGAGAAAAGCCATGAGGGATATTCCTCACGCAGAAGCAGGCTGTATGCCGTTTCTTCATAGCCGTTGTCGCTGAGCGCATGGAGCAGATACGGAGTGCCGACAAAACCTGTTTTAAGGTGGCCGCACTCGGTAACAAGCTCGTTAAGCTGCTTTGCGGTTTCGGCAATGTTGTCGCTGATGCCGAAATGAACGGCAAGCACGCAGGCTGTCTGCGTTGCCATTTCGGGAATGATTCTGCCGTCCTTCATATATTCTCTTCTGAATGCAGCTATGGATTTCTGACGTTTTTCGGCATACTCCGAGCCGTCCTCGCCGCAAAGCTCCATCGCCTTAATCAGAATTTCGCTTGAATATATGTAGTATGCGGTTGCAATCAGATTTTTCTCCGTTCCATGTGAGCAGTCCTCGGGGCTGCTGCCGTCAAGGTTAAGCCAATCGCCGAAATGCCAGCTGTTGCACCAGATTCCGTCAAAGCTGTGTTCTTCAATAAATTCGATATATTTTTTCATCGAATCAAGTGAATCTTTGATAATTTCCTTGTTTGCATAGGTCAGATACATCTGCCACGGGCAGATTGTTGAAGCGTCTGCCCATGCGGCGGAGCAGTTGTCATCGGGGGCGAAGGCATTGGGAATAACGTGAGGAACAGAACCCCAGGGAGTTTGGTCCGCACGCAAATCTGCAAGCCATTTTGTGAAAAATCTTTCAACGTCAAAGTTATATGATGCGGTTTTAACAAACACCTGCGCATCGCCCGTCCAACCCAGACGCTCGTCGCGCTGCGGGCAGTCTGTGGGAACATCAAGGAAGTTGCCCTTCTGACCCCAGATGATGTTTGAAAACAGCTTGTTTATACGTTCGTCGGAGCATTCAAAATAACCTGTGCGCTTCATATCGGAATGAACAACTATGGCGGTGAAATTCTCCGCCTTAACCTCGTCGCTCCAATTTTCAAGCCTTATGTATCTGAAGCCGAAGAAATTATGCTCGGACTTGTGAACGTGCTCCTCGCCGTCGCAGATAAAAACTGCCTGTGCTTTTGCACTTCTGAGGTTTTCCGTGTAAAAATTGCCCTCGGCATCAAGCACCTCGGCATGGCTGATAACAGCTCTTTCGCCCTTTTTGCCCTTGATTCTGAACTCAACATAGCCCGTCATATTCTGGCCGAAATCAATAACGGTTTCGCCCTTGGGGGTTATGATGATTTCCTTGGGTGAAAGGCGTTCCTGCTCAACAACCTTTTCGCCCTGCCTGTCGATAAGCATATCCTTGCCGTGAACAATAACAAGAGCATTTGAAGGGTTAATATCCTTGAATGCGGTGTTATAAATATATCCGTTATAAAAGCTTGCATAAACATTTTTGCCGTTTTCGCATGTCCAATCGCCGCCGCTGGTAATTATTCTTGTTTCACCGTCAGCATATTTGAGCGTCAGTGCGCAAAGCATCGCCATTTCGGCACCGCCAAGATGGGCATCGCCGATTTGCCTGTTCTTATAGGTCTGTTCTTTCCAACCCGGTGCAACGGCAACGCAGATTTCGTTGCTTGCTTTTATCATACTTGTTACGTCATGGGTTTCAACCTGCAAACGCTTGCGATATGAAGTCCAGCCGGGAGCAAGAATGGAGTCGCCTACCCGCTCGCCGTTGATTTTTGCAACATAAACACCAAGCGCAGTCACTTCAAGGCTTGCGCTGACAAGCTCTTTTTTTGAATCAAAGCTTTTTGAAAAGCAAACCTCGCAGGCGGTTGACCCCTTGGGGCTTTTTACCCATTGAGCATTGAATATATTTTTCATGGCAGTCTCCTTTTACATTATTAATTTAATATTATATCACTCTGTTTCAAATTGCAATAAAAATTTATATTTATGCTCTTGATTGGCAACCTGTTTGCTGATAAAATAGGATAAAAGAAAGGATGATTCAATGAAGCGTTCGTTAACTATATTATTGGTTTTTGCCCTGCTTTTCTCGGCTGCGGCATGCACTAACATCAACGACAGACCGGTGCCGACAACCGTTCCTTCAACAACAACCACAACCGCACCCCCTCCTGTTGTTAAAGAAAACAAGCAGAGCAGAGAGTTCAAAAACAGCGACGGCGAAGTGGTTTATATCATTGATGTCGTTTTGCCCGAGATTTCCGAAAACTGCGAGAAGAAAATCCTGGATTTTGTTAACAAAGTCACAAACGAATATTTTGAGGACACCTGCACCGACACAGAAAAAAATATTGAATCCGCTTCGGCTTTTGCGCAGCTTGCAGGCTCGCCTCAGAAAAAAACAATCTTCTTTGAAACAACATATCTGAGCAGCCGTTTTGTTTGCTTCCTCATCGGTGAAACAGTTTCCTTTGTCGGTTCGGAAAGCAACGATGCAAACTATTCCACGCTCTGTTTTGATATAGAAAAGGGCCGCTCCTGCACGGTTGATTATTTTGCCGAGGATATTTCATTAAAAGAAGAAGCAACGGACTTTGCCGTTGCCTATATTCAGAAAAAAGCTCCTTATGATTTCTACCCGAGCGGCATGGGCCTCATTCCTGCTCAGATTGATAAAATTAAAACCGCTTTTGACTTGGAGAGCTTTTATATCACCGAAGAGGGTATGGGCTTTTATTTCAGCAGAAATGTGATTGACACAACCTTGAGCGGAGCATACCGCCACGTTATCCCTTGGAGCGAGCTTGACGGATATTTCATCGCTCCCGACAAAATTCAATAAACATACAAAAAGGGTGTACCGAAACGGTACACCCTTTAAATTTGCAATTATTCGCAATCGTCGCAATCGCAGTCGCAATCAACTTCGAACTCAAGAAGCTCGTTGCACTTGGGGCAGTTGATGCTTCCGTCTTCAAGAATATCTCTGTCAACGCAGATAACCTCGCCGCAGCTGGGGCATTCAACGTCATAATATTCTTCTTCGTCGTCGCAGCAGCAATCATCGTCGCAGCAGCAATCGTCGAGTTCTTCATAAACAAAGCTTTCAAGCTCGTCAAGATCCTCGTCAACAGCGTCAAGCTGCTCGGAGATGAGATCCATGCCGTCCTCAAGGTCGGTTACGGTCAGAGCAAGCTCATCAAGAACATCAAGCATAGCTTTGATAATCTTTGCCTCAGGCTTAGCCTCATCAAGAGCAAGACCCTCTGCAAGACCCTTGAGATATGCAACCTTTTCTGTTACGGTCATTTCTTTGTCCTCCAATATAAATAATTTATTAATTAGCCACGGCTGAGATACTCGCCTGTGCGTGTATCAACAACAATCATTTCGCCCTCGTCGATGAACAGGGGAACTTTAACTTCTGCGCCTGTTTCAAGAGTTGCGGGCTTTGTTGCGTTGGTAGCAGTGTTGCCTGCAAAGCCGGGGTCAGTCTTTGTTACCTGAAGAGTAACGGTTGTGGGGGGTTCAACGTCGAAAACGCTGCCCTTATAGGAAAGAACACGGCAGGTTTCGTTTTCTTTAACAAATTTGAAGTTATCGGGAAGAGTGTCTGCACCGATGGGAACCATGTCATAGGTTTCGGGATCCATGAAATAGTAAAGATCGCCGTCAGCATAGGAATATTCCATTTCCTTGCGCTCAATGTAAGCGGTGGGGAACTTTTCGGTGGGGCTGAATGTGCGTTCAACAACTGCACCGCCGATAACGTTTCTGATCTTGGTTCTTACGAAAGCAGCGCCTTTACCGGGCTTAACATGCTGGAATTCGATAATCTGATAAACCTGGCCTTCCATTTCGAAGGTTACGCCGTTTCTGAAATCGCCTGCTGATACCATAAAAATATTTCTCCTTACAATGTTTATATGTTTTCACAGTTATTTTATACTATTCACTATGATTTTTCAAGTCTTTTTTTTAATAAACACGCTTTGTCAAAGAATTATGAGGTTTTTGGGGGATTTTGTGAGGTTTTCGCAGCCGTTTTCGGTGATAAATGCCATATCCTCAATGCGCACTCCGAATTCGCCCGGCAGATATATTCCCGGCTCAACCGTCACAATATCACCAACCTGAAGAATTTCTTCGCTTTTGGGCGAAACTCTCGGCTGCTCGTGAATTTCAATCCCCACTCCGTGGCCTGTGCCGTGGCCGAAATATTCGCCATAACCCGCATTTCCGATGATATCCCTTGCGGCAGCATCGGCAGCTTTGCAGGAAACACCCGCTTTCAGGGAATCAAGGCTCTTTTTCTGCGCCGCAAGAACAGTTTCATAAATCTGCGCCTGCTTTGAGGACACCTCGCCAACGGCAACCGTGCGGGTCATGTCGCTGTGATATCCGTCAACTACGGCGCCGAAATCCATTGTTATAAAATCGCCCTTTTCGATTTTTTTATCGCTCGGAACTCCGTGGGGCATTGATGAGTTTTTGCCGCTGACGGCAATTGTTTCAAAAGAAACGCATTCAGCACCGTTTTTGAGCATAAAGAAATCAAGCTCCAACGCAATTTCACGCTCGGTGACACCCTCTTTTATGAATCCGAGAATGCGGTCAAACGCTTCTTCGGCAATCGCCTGGGCGGAAAGAATTTTGTTCTTTTCTTCTGTTGCTTTTGCACGGCGCAAAGCAGTTAATTCTTCGTCCGCTTTTTCTGCAAGGCATTCGCACGGAAGTATTTCGCAAAAACGCTTGAATTCACCGACGCTGAGCCTTTGTGCCTCGGTATAAACGATTTTGATGCCGAGCTTTTCAATATATTCTTTGAGCTGCACGGAGAGTGATGTCAGAAGCACAATATCCTTGCAGCCCTTTGCGGCATTTTGCGCCGCCTCGATATATCGGCTGTCAATAAAAAATACTGATTCCTCTTTGGTAACAAGCACATAGCCGTCCGATGAGGCAAAGCCCGTCAGATATCTTCTGTTTTCGGGTGAGGATATCAAAAACGCTTGATTTTTGTCAAGCTTTTGCTGCAATTTTTCAATAAACATAATTTCGCCTGCTTTTATCGCTGAACTTCGCCCGTGATTGCGTTGATAACGTTCTGGAACACCGCAACATGGGAGTTTGAAATATATTTGTCAAGATGCATGGAGCCGAAAAACCAGCGTCTGAACATGCAAGCCTCGGAAAGCTCCTCCAGATAAGTGTTGAGGCCCGTAACGCTTGCCGTTTCGCTGTCCTTAAGCTTTAAAAAGCCCTTGATTTTGACAGGTGGCTCGTGAGTGATAACATAATCGACACGGCAGTTGATTTTTTCAAGGTTTGCTGCGCCCTCAAGAAGCTCCTCACGGCTGGGGAACTCATATCTTGACCAAGCATTTTCTTCAAAACGGATGTCAATATCGGGGCTTTCGCCGCCGCCCATCGTGAAAAAGGTCATATTGTCAATTTTGAATATCTGCCCTCTCATAAGATGGTAAAGATTGCCGCAGATGTTGTGAACCTTGCCGCCGTTCCATTGAGTGACGGGATATGCATTGAGAAGCTCAAAATTTTCATGTGTTCCGTCAATGAAGCAGATGTTAAATTTTTTCTTACCCAGCTTTTTGAGGATTTTCTGCTCGATTTTGCTGTTATCCCAAACAAAGCCGAAATCGCCGCATACAATCAAAGTATCTCCCTTTTTGAGCTGTTTTATTGCAGGAGAATCAAAACGGGAAATATCCCCGTGCATGTCGCCTGTTATATAAACCATGGAATTGCTCCTTTTTTCTCATAATCATTTTTACTATACTCTAAAACGGAGAAAAAATCAAGGCGCACAAAACGCTTTTAATCAATTGTTTAAAAATTAATTTGGGGTATTTATTTATTCACAAAAGTATGATATACTGTTTGAGTTATATTTTTTAAAAACGGTGTTGTGATATGAAAAAGATTTTAAGTATATTAACGGTTCTGGCCGTTCTTTTAAGCTCATTGTTCTGCGTTAACGCAAGCGCCTCCTATGACGATGTTATGAAGTCGCTCGGATTATATTCCGACTGCCTTCTGCTCATGAGTTCGGATAACTCTGAGGTTATTTTTGCAAAAAATGCAGGCAAGCAGACTGCGCCCGCAAGCCTCACAAAGGTTGTTACGGCAATCGTTGTTCTTGAAAACTGCTCTGACCTTTCAACCATGGTCATGGTCAGCGAATCCTGCATTGATGAGCTCAGCGGCACGGGCAGCTCCCTCGGCGGCCTGCAGGCAGGCGAGCAGCTGAGCGTTTATGACCTGCTTTGCTGCCTGCTTCTCAAGAGCGCAAACGAATCCGCAACCGCTCTTGCAGACTTTATTTCAGGCGGCGACAGAGCAAAATTCGTTGAAATGATGAACTCAACCGCCCAAAGGCTCGGCTGCGAGAACAGCCATTTTGTTAACCCTCACGGCCTTGACGATGAGAACCAGTATGTTACCGCAAAAGACATGGCAACCTTTATTCTTTATGCCATGGAATTCCCCGCATTTGCGGAAATAGTGGGCATGACAAGCTACACCCTGCCCGCAACCAACCTTCAGGATGAACGCAAGCTTTATTCAACAAACTATCTGCTCAACAGCGCATATAAAGATTACTACTGCAAATATGTCAAGGGCGGCAAAACAGGCTCAACCTCAATCGCAGGGCGCTGCGTTGTTGCCGTTGCATCAAACGACGGCTACAACTATGTCGGCGTTGCTCTCAATTCAACATTCAGCGACGTTGATAACGACGGCGTTAACGAAAACGGAGCTTTCCTTGACTGCAAAAAGATGTTTGAATGGGCATTCAAAAACATCGAGCTTGTTGCCATTACAGACACAACCAAGATTGAAGGTCAGGTTCGTGTTAACTACGCAAAGGGAACGGACTACATAACGCTTTCCCCTGCAGAAACCGTCTACAGCCTTGTGCCGTCGGGCACGGAATCCGGCAGCCTGCTTGTTGAGCCGATTGCGGACACAATGCCCGAATCCGTTAATGCTCCCGTCAAAAAAGGCGAGGTTATCTGCCGTGCAAAAGTTATGTATGCAGGCAGAGTTATCAAAGAGATTGACCTTGTTGCCAACACGGATATCAAAATGAGCATTTTTGCTTTTATAGGAACAATCGCAAAAAAAATATTTTCAAACTGGATTTTCAGAATCGCAGCAATTATTATAATTGCCGTTCTCATAATTTTAATAATTTTCAGACGCAAAAAAGACAAAGCTAAGCCCGTCAGCGGCAAAAGCTACCGCGTTCTTAACTACAATGATTTTATGAATATCAGGTGATTGATTTATGGAAAAATATATAGGCAGAGCCAAAGCTGAAGAAACAAAACAGCTTATTGATATGCTGGATAATGTTTTCTTCCTTGAAGAAAACGAAAACAAGGATGAGGATAAAAAAACTGCTTTTCTCACCCTTCTTCCCAAGCTTTACAAAGAAAAATACGCTCCCGCTTATAATAACATCATCGTTAAAGAGGGCGATTCAATAAAAGCTGCTGTCGGCTGCTTCCCGTTCAATGTTGTTGCGGCAGGCAGAAAAATGCGTGTTCTCGGCATCGGAAACGTTGCCGTTGCAAGGGATTCCCGCAGCAAGGGCTACATGATTGAGCTGATGAACAAGGCAATTGAAATCATGAAAAACGATGACTTTGATTATTCGCTCCTCGGCGGCCAAAGGCAGAGATACGGCTTTTTCGGCTATGAACCCATAGGTGTTGAATACCGTTTCTACATTGACAGGGGCAATATCAGACGTGTTTGGGGCAGAAAAGCGGAAGCCTCCTTTACTGTCAGAGAAATCACGGAAAATGACGGCGAAATAATCAAAAAAATCAAAGCGATGAACGATGCTCTGCCTTCGCATGCGGAAAGAAGCGAGGAAAACTATATTGATATCCTCAAATCCTGGAAAAATGTTCCTTTTGCCGCCTTTGACGGCGAAGAGTTCAAGGGATATTTCTCGGTTAACCTTCAGGGCGGCAATCACATTGCCGAAATGAGAGCGGTTAATATTGATGACACGCTTGAAATTATTATGTGCGCCTTGGAAACCATGAACACGGAAAGCACCTCTCTTAACGTTCCCGCTTTTGACACAGAGCTTTGCGACTATATGAACAGAAACTGCGGCGGAGTTTCAATCGGAACCCCCGAAATGATTAATATTTTCAATTTCGGCAGATTTATTGAAGCTTTTCTTGCCGTTAAAGCAACCCGCATGAAGCTTTGCCCCGGAACATTAAAGCTGCTTATTCACGGCACAAAGCGTGACGAATTCCTTGCCGTTACCGTTGACGGCAACAACAATGTCAGCGTTGCCGAAGCATCGGGAGAACCCGATATTGAGCTTGCCCATAACGATGCAATCCATTTTATCAGCGGCCTTTATTCAAAGGAAAGAACTCAGATGCAGCAGGCTTTTGCCCAAAGCTGGTTCCCGCTTGATTTCTTCTGCGCAAGCCTGGATAATGTATAAGTCAGGACCTCCGGCTAAGCCGGAGGCTTGATTAAGCCCTATAAGGGCATTATACGGACGAAACCCCTTAAGGGGCGCTGAAAGGTTTGCCGACCGCATTCCTTTTTCAGCTACCCCTCAATGGGTTAATTTTATGCT